>JAXJUN010000014.1:0-59373 GCA_036309065.1 Paludibacteraceae bacterium
GCTATGCTTTCAGCCCACGCGGCTTCGAGCGTAAACAACTAATCCGCATTTTATGCGAGCATAAATGCGCCTTAATTTTTACTCTCGTCGCAGACGATTTAACAAATCGCTGCTGGGTTCTCACAAAAACTCGCTTACGCTTACAAAAAAGCGTTCACTTTGTTCACTTCAAAAACAGCAAATTACTGGGGATAGATTTTTAGAGTTCTAGATAAACTAGTCTAACTAGCCAAAATAGAAGAACTAGAAACTACAAAGCCACCTAAGACAGTCCTATATGATACCGTGAAGAACTAAAGAACGACCAAATAACAACTAAAGAACAACTAAAGATTAGAAGGACAAAGATAGGGTGAGAGGGGCCGTTTTTGTTGTACTTCGACCTGCTCCCCCTAAAGGGGCCCCTTCGAAAACACTTTCGCGGGTGCAGTTTTTCGAGGGCACCGACCTCGCTATGCTCGCCCACCTCGAAAAAGGGAAGGGAATAGTGGCTAAACAATCCTATTTATGCGGGCATAATAGGCTTTTTTCGCCTTGTATCTTCGACCAACTCCCCCTAAAGGGACCCCTTCGAAAACACTTTCGCATGCTGCAGCCTATACGCAAAGTTAGGTGTCTTTTTTGCTGGTACTGCGCACCTTGTTTAGAGTCCGTCTATATACCATTTTATGCGAGCATAAGCGGCATATTGCCGTCCTCAAAACATAGAATTTTATTCTATTTGCAAAAAAAACACCCGAAAACTTGCGTATATGCAGTTTTTGTTGTATCTTTGTACCCGATTTGAGAAACACAATGGTTTTATTCATATATTTCCTATTGAATAAGACTTCCTTTTAATAATTATAGAAATATTATAAGCTTTACTATTTATATATGATAAAACACGAAGAATTAGTATCTGCTTTGCAGACACATTTTGGTTTTGACACATTTAAGGGCGAGCAAGAAGCTATCATCCGCAATGTTATTGAGGGGAATGACACCTTTGTATTGATGCCAACAGGCGGTGGTAAGAGTTTATGTTACCAATTGCCATCTCTTATTATGGACGGTGTGGCGATTGTTATCTCTCCGCTTATTGCGCTAATGAAGAACCAAGTAGATGCGATGCGTAATTACTCCGAGGAGCCTGGCGTGGCTCATTTTATCAACTCTTCATTGAGTCGCGGAGAGATCAATGCCGTGAAGGACGATGTGCTGAACGGTCGCACCAAACTGCTCTATTTAGCGCCTGAGAGTTTGCAGAAGAATGAGAATGTGGATTTCTTGCAGGGTGTAAAAATATCTTTCTACGCAGTAGATGAGGCGCATTGTATTTCCGAATGGGGTCATGATTTCCGTCCCGAGTATAGTCAAATTCGCTCAATGGTGCAGCGTATAGGCAAGGCGCCTATTATTGCCTTGACGGCTACTGCTACGCCTAAGGTGCAGAAAGATATTCAAAAGAACCTGGGTATGTTAGACGCTACTGTATTCAAGTCCAGTTTTAACCGTTCTAATTTGTATTACGAGGTGCGTCCAAAGAATTCTGATGTAGATAAGGATTTGGTTCGTTATATCCGTTCGATGGAGGGTAAGTCTGGTATTGTTTACTGTTTGGCTCGCAAGGAGGTAGAGGATTTGGCTCAGGTGCTACAAGTAAATGGTATTGCAGCGCGCGCCTACCACGCGGGTATGGACGCCGCTACTCGTAGTGCCAATCAGGATGCGTTCTTGATGGAGGAGTGCCAAGTGATTGTAGCCACTATAGCGTTTGGAATGGGCATTGACAAGCCCGATGTGCGTTTTGTGGTGCACTATGATATTCCGAAGTCATTGGAGGGTTATTATCAGGAGACGGGTCGTGCCGGTCGTGATGGTGGAGAAGGTCAGTGTATTTGTTATTATTCGCCCGATGATATAGAGCGCTTGCGTAAGTTCCAGCAAGGCAAAACTCCTAAGGAGATTGGTATCGGCAATCAATTGCTCTTTGAGACTCAGAGTTATGCAGAGTCCACTATTTGCCGCCGTAAATTGCTCTTGCATTATTTTGGTGAGGAATACAATGTAGATAACTGTGGCAATTGCGATAACTGTAAGAAGACTTACAAGATGGTTGATGCGAGTGAGTTGCTTCAATTGGCATTAGAAACTATTCAACAGGTGAATGAGAATCACAAGGCAGAGCATATTGTAGATATCTTGCACGGCAATAGTACTTCAGAAGTATTGAGTTATCACCATGACGAATTAGAGAATTTCGGTGCGGCAAGTGACGAAGATGAATCGACACTGCATGCTATTCTTCGCCAGGCGCTATTAGTAGGAATGATTAAAAAGGATGTCGATTCGTACGGTGATTTGAAGTTGCAAAGCGATGGAAAGAAGTTTATTCGCAAGGCTGGTAAGTTTGAGGTACCTATTGAGGTTCATGATGACGAAGAAGACGCGATGGCTGGTATTACAGCCACTTGCGCTGCTGCGGATGAGGTGCTTTTCTCTATCTTGAAAGATATTCGTCGTAAGTTATCTAAGAAATGCGATGTACCTCCTTTCGTAATCTTCCAAGACCCATCATTAGAGGCGATGGCAACCACTTATCCAATTAACATGGACGAGTTATTGACTATACCTGGTGTAGGTGTAGCAAAAGCCAAACGCTATGGAGATGAATTCTTGCGCGTAATAAAGGAGTATGTAGAGGAGAATGAGATTATCCGTCCTGACGATATGCGTATTCGTACAGTGGCTAAGCGTTCTACTCGCAAGAAACAGATTATACAGGCTATTGACCGCCGCGTAGATTTGGATGACTTGGCAGAGTCGAATGGTATGTCTATGGAGGAAATGTTGGACGAATTGGAGGCAATCGTATTCTCTGGTACCAAGATAAATATCAATTATTTCATCCAGGAAGTGGTTGATCCTGACGAGGAGGAAGAGATATACGAATATTTCAAAGAAGCGGACAACGACTCCATCAAAGATGCGATGGAAGAGTTAGGCGAGGATTACTATGATATTATCCATGTGCGTTTGGTACGCATCAAATTCCATTGCGAATTAGGGAACTAAGATTTTTGATTTTAGATTTTAGATTTTAGGTTTTAGAATTTAGATTTTAGGATTTTAATGAAAAAGGGTGTTGTTGATTTTATCACATTGGGTTGCTCCAAGAACTTAGTGGATGCAGAGCGACTAATGCGGCAGTTAGAGGCGGCAGGTTGGTGCTGTG
This sequence comes from Paludibacteraceae bacterium, assembly GCA_036309065.1. Taxonomy (GTDB): domain Bacteria; phylum Bacteroidota; class Bacteroidia; order Bacteroidales; family Paludibacteraceae; genus Colicola. The sequence goes on from JAXJUN010000014.1 coordinate 3,218, forward strand.
TGCATGACGCAGCAGAACCGAATGGCGAGATTGCCGTAGTGAACACATGTGGTTTTATCGGCGATGCTAAAGAAGAGAGTATTAACACCATTTTGCAATTAGTATCTCGCAAAGAGCGTAAGCAATTACGCAAACTGATTGTGATGGGTTGCTTAAGCGAGCGCTACCGTGCCGATTTGGAAGCAGAGATACCTGAGGTGGATGCTTATTTTGGCAAATTCGACTATATGGATGTGGTGGAATGGTTGGGCAAGTACTCTGCGCATGCACAAACGAGCGATAGTTGTTCCTACGAGCGCAAACTGACCACTCCTTCGCACTATGCCTATTTAAAAATCTCAGAGGGATGCAACCGTATGTGTTCCTACTGCGCTATTCCGCTTATCACGGGTCGTCACACGAGTCGTCCGATGGAGGAGATTTTAGACGAAGTACGGTGGTTGGTAGCGCAGGGTGTGAAAGAATTCAATGTGATAGCACAAGATTTGAGTAGTTACGGATTGGACCTTGAGCGTCGCCATATGCTGCCAGAATTGATAGACGCGATGGCTGGTATTGATGGTGTAGCATGGATTCGTTTGCATTATACCTACCCTACTGATTTTCCAATGGAATTATTGGATGTGATGGCTCGTCACAGCAATATATGTAAGTACATGGATATAGCATTGCAGCATTGCACGGACCATATGTTGGGGTTGATGCGTCGTCATATTAACCGCGAGGAACAAGACGCGCTTATCCGCACAATCCGTGAGCGTGTGCCCGGCATCTGTATTCGCACCACTCTATTGGTAGGACACCCTGGTGAGACGGAAGAAGATTTTGAGCAGTTGAAGGAATGGGTTCGTGAGATGCGTTTTGAGCGCATGGGATGCTTTGCATATTCGGACGAAGAAGGTACTTATGCTCATCGTCATTACGAGGATAGTATTGCTCAAGAAGTGAAAGAAAGACGCGTGGCTGAGTTGATGGCTATTCAGCAAGAGATAAGTGGGGAATTGATGCAAGGATTTGTGGGTAAGACGCTACCCGTTATTATTGATCGATACGATGGAGATTATTACATCGGTCGTACGGAATATGACAGTCCTGAAGTGGATTGTGAAGTGCTGATAGAGGCACAAGGAGAAGAACTATGCGTAGGTTCGTTCTACTCCGTATGTATTACCCGCGCCGAAGAATTTGATTTATACGCAACTATAGCAAAAAAATAAGATATTTATGCTCACAAAAGATTTTATTGGCCTTGTAGCAAGTGCATCGGGGTTGAGCAAGAAAAAAGTGGAACTTTTGCTCAACACTAACAATGCTGTCATTCGCGAGAATTTGATGGCAGGCAAGGCTATTCAATTGCAAGGATTAGGTACGCTTGAACTCAAAGAGAAGAACGAGCGCGTGATCGTTCACCCTCGTACAGGAGAGCGCACCGTAGTGCCACGCAAAAATCAACTGGTATTTAGACCCGTTAGTACTATTAAAGATGAACTCAAAAAGATTTAAGTGATGGCAGATAAACTCAGTTGGACCGAATTACGTCGCTTATTAGCTAATCGCGCAGGTGTGAGTGAGAAAGAAGCAAACCTCTTTCTCAATGCTTTTAATGCGCAGATTGTGGAAGCACTCAAACAAGATAAGCAGGTTAAGATCAATGGATTAGGCACCTTCAAACTGCAAGCCGTTGCACCCCGCAAGAGCGTGAATGTAACGACGGGTGAAGAGATTATTATCGAGGGATACAATAAGATTGCCTTCACACCAGAAGTGGGAGTGAAAGAATTGGTGGAAAAGACCAGTCTTGGCGCTGATCAGTCACCTACAGTCTCTCCTACAACGGAAACTATCGACCCGCTACAGAAATTAGGAGAACAGGCAGCAGAGATAGTAGACCTCCTTGCAGATTTAGGTCAGGCAGTAAAAGAGGAAGCCTACCCCCAGCCTGTCTATGGTCGGAGCGACGCTCCCCGCTGCTCCTTCCGTTCGGATTGCCAAGCCGAGGCAATCCTCCACCCTGAAGGGAAGGGAGAAGAAAGTGGAGAGGTGAAAGTGAAAGTGGAAGAGGTGAAAGTGGAAGAGGTGAAAGTGGAAGAGGTGAAAGTGGAAGAAGTAAAAGAGAAGAAGAGTCATGTAGGGCGGAATATATGCATCGCTATTTTGCTTTGCTTATTGATTGCTGGCGGTGTGGGATATTATTTCTTCCCTCAATACATAGCAAAATGTGTGGATTGGGCCAAAGCATTGATTCCTCCTACAGAGACGACATGCGTTGTGACGGATACGATTAGTTCCATTCAGGAGGTTGTAGTAACAGATACTATAGCAGAAGAGATTATTCCTAATGCAGACACATGCACTATTGAAGTGCCTATTTATGAAGAACTGATCACTATTGAACCGATGCATAGAAATAGTCGTTTAGCATGGATGGCTATGCGTTATTATGGTGCTAAGATTTACTGGCCTTATTTATATGATGCAAATAAAGACTGCATAAATAATCCTAATGATATTGAAGTGGGCACTCCTATTCGCGTGCCGCGATTGACAGAAGCGCAATTAGATACTACATTACAATCGACTATTAATACTCTCCAATATTTACGCGAGCAAGCGATTGAAGCATCGCATCGCAACTGATGGACCAAGAATATATTCGCATAGAAGGTGCTGACACACATAACCTTAAACATGTGACGGTAGATATACCTCGCAATCAATTGGTTATTGTGACAGGTGTAAGCGGCAGTGGAAAAAGTTCACTGGCGTTTGACACGCTCTATGCAGAAGGTCAACGCCGCTATGTAGAGAGCCTCAGCGCGTATGCACGTCAATTCATGGGGCGCATGCAAAAACCCGAGGTTGATAAGATAGAAGGTATTCCTCCTGCTATTGCTATTCAACAAAAAGTGAGTAGTCGTAATCCTCGTTCTACAGTAGGTACTGTGACGGAGATATACGACTATCTTAAACTTTTTTTCGCGCGCGTGGGTCGCACCTACTCGCCCGTGAGCGGGTGTGAAGTTAAACGCAATACGATAGGCGATGTGGTTAGTTATATGGAGAGTTTGCCTATTGGTACGCGCGTTTATCTCATCAGTCCTATCGTATTGCCTGAGGGCCGCAGTTTAGAGGAGCAACTTTACCTATGGATGGGTCAAGGTTTTAGCCGATTACTGGTGGATAGTCAGGTGGTGCGTATGTCGCCAAGTGCATGGGAAGAGATTGTGGACTGCGATGCATATCTGCTGATTGACCGAATTGTAGTGGACCATGAGCAAGCGACGAGCAATCGCTTTGCGGATTCGGTGCAGACGGCTTTCTTTGAAGGCAAAGGCGAGTGTCGCATTCACACAGAGCATGGTGTGCAAGTATTCTCTGAGCGCTTTGAGGCCGATGGTATTCAGTTTATTGAGCCGAGCGAACACTTGTTTGATTTCAACAACCCTATTGGCGCTTGCCCTACATGTAATGGTATTGGTAGTGTGAATGGTATAGACCCTGATTTGGTTATCCCTGACAAGTCTAAGTCTATCTACGAGGAAGCTATTGCTTGTTGGCATGGTGATAAGATGCGTTCGTGGTACGAAGCCTTGATTTATAATGCCGCCCAATTTGATTTTCCTATTCATACGCCTTTCTACGCATTGACGCCTGAGCAAAAACAACTCTTATGGACAGGAAACGAGTTCTTCCGTGGGTTGAATGATTTCTTCCATGAATTAGAGACTCATCAATATTCGAAGATTCAATACCGTGTGATGCTTACGCGCTATCGCGGTAAGACCTTATGTCCCACATGTAATGGTTATCGTTTACGCCGCGAGGCGAATTATATACTCATCAATGGTCGTTCCATTGAGCAATTGTGCGCTATGCCGATTACTGAGTTAGCCGATTGGTTTGCACACATCCACCTTAGCGAAACGGAGCAGCAGACTGCCGAACTATTACTGGTGGAGATTCGTAATCGTCTTCAGTTCATGCAAGATGTGGGGCTTGGTTATCTCACCCTCAACCGCATGAGTAGTACTCTTTCGGGTGGTGAGAGTCAGCGCATCAACTTAGCAAAGTCTCTTGGAAGTAGTTTAGTAGGGTCATTGTATGTGCTGGATGAGCCTTCTATTGGATTACATCCTCGCGACACAGAGCGTTTGATTCATGTGCTACGCGAATTGCGTGATTTGCAAAATACTATCGTGGTGGTGGAGCATGATGAGGATATTATCGCTGCAGGAGATCACACGATAGAGATTGGGCCCAAAGCAGGACGGCATGGTGGTGAGATTGTGTATCAAGGCAAACCTCAGACCGACCTCTTTGATTATACTATTCCTATTCAACGCCGCAAGTGGAACAACTATATTGAGATTGAAGGTGCATGCGAGAATAATTTGAAGAATCTCACAGTGCGTTTTCCACTTCATGTAATGACAGTAGTGACTGGCGTGAGCGGTAGCGGTAAATCCAGTTTGGTGCGCGATGTATTCTACCCTGCTCTCAAGAAGCATTATGGGGGCACATTTGCCGAGCACACAGGCGATTTCGGTCATTTGCGAGGTAGTACTCACTTGATGCAAGACATTGAGTTTGTCAACCAAAACCCACTTAGTCATTCCAGTCGTAGCAATCCTGTTACTTATTTGAAGGCATACGATGAGATTCGCCGCTTATATGCCGAGCAAGCGCTCAGTAATCAGTTAGGACTAACGCCCGCGCATTTCTCATTTAACACGCAAGGTGGTAGATGCGAGCAATGCCAAGGCGAAGGTACGATTACGATTGAGATGCAATTCATGGCAGACCTTATTTTGGAGTGCGAGCAATGTCATGGTAAGCGATTTAAACAAGACATATTGGATGTTCATTTCCATGGTAAATCGATTTACGATGTGCTTTGTATGACGGTGAACCAGGCGATTGACTTTTTCTCGCAATATGATGAATGTAAAAAGATTGTAAAGCGCCTCAAACCATTGCAGGATGTGGGTATTGGTTATATCCAATTGGGTCAAAGTAGTAGTACCCTTTCGGGCGGTGAGAGTCAGCGTGTGAAGTTGGCATCCTTTATTGCTCAAGAAGATAGCAAACCCACGATATTCGTTTTCGACGAACCTACGACAGGTTTGCACCGCAAGGATATAGATGTGCTGCTTATTGCTCTCAATCGACTGATTAGCAAGGGGCATACCGTCATTATTATTGAGCATAACCCTGCTGTTATTCTGGCTGCTGACCACGTGATTGACCTTGGTCCAGAAGGTGGTAAAGATGGCGGACAGATTGTTTGTACAGGTACTCCAGAGCAGATTGCGGAGTGCAAAGAAAGTTACACAGGCAAGTATCTTGCCCAGATTTTGAATAGACATGAAAGACAAGAAAGCATTTAATTATCTCCCTCGTTGGGGTGTTTTATTGATAGATGTGCTACTCTGCACGATTGGCTTTTGGCTCAGCGTGTGGATTGGTAGTGCTATTTTTGATTACAACCCATCAGATGGCGGTGCATGGCCAATCGAGAGTCAATATGGATTAGTGATGGGTGTCCAGATTATCTTCTTTATCATCTTCCACACCTATGCTGGTATGCTGCGTTATTCAACATTTGTTGATACGCTAAAGTCATTATTATCGAATTTATCTACGGGTTTTGTATTGGTATTATTCAACTTGCTCATGCAGCGTTTAACGGGATACCATCCTATTCTAAACACGGTATTAGTGATTTATGTACCTATCTCGTTCGTGCTTCTTTTCTGCTTGCGCGTGGGGGTGAAAACAATTTACGAGACGCTTCAGCAGACTCAGAGTAGTCCAAAGGTGGTTATTTACGGCACTCAAACCGCGGGTTTGGCTATTGCGAAGATGCTTCGTTCGGCAGGTAACACACCTTATCGTCCTATTGCTTTTATCTGCACAGAAGACCAGCGCTATGGGTACGAGATAGCAGGATTGCCTGTTCGTCCAATCAATGACCGACTCTTTGCATGGATGGAGAAGGCGAATATTCACCATGTGATTGTTTCGCCATTGAAGATGCGTGAGATTAACCCTGCTAAAGATTTGCAGATTTTTATTGACCATAACATTCGTATTTTGACCACTCCTTATTTCACCCAGTTTGATAATGCGGAGGATGTGGATATTCAGCGTATTGGTCGTATTGACTCTATTCGTATTGAGGACTTATTAGAGCGTCCTAAGATTGAGATTAACACGGATAATGTGCAGCAGATACTACAAGATAAAGTTGTGCTTATCAGCGGCGCTGCGGGTAGTATTGGTAGTGAGTTGGTACGCCAAGTGCAGCATTACGCACCTCGTGCCATCGTATTGGTAGATATTGCCGAGTCGCCTTTGCATGATTTATCATTAGATTTACAACAGCAATATCCTAACACGCGTTTCATCCCTATCATTGCCGATGTGCGCAATAGGGACCGAATAGAGTCAATTTTCAACGAGACTCGTCCGGATGTAGTTTATCACGCTGCCGCATACAAGCATGTTCCTTTGATGGAAAATTATCCTGGAGAAGCCATACAAGCGAATGTATTAGGCACCAAAAACATGGCAGATATAGCCGTTAAATATAAAGTGGAGCGCTTTGTGATGATTTCCACAGACAAGGCTGTCAACCCAACCAATATCATGGGTGCAAGTAAGCGTATTGCGGAAATATATGTGCAATCACTCTTCCGCAAACTGCAGATGGAGAATTCCAATTGTACCAAGTTCATCACGACTCGTTTTGGTAATGTATTGGGCAGTAACGGTTCTGTCATCCCTTATTTCCAAAAGCAGATTGCAGCGGGCGGACCCGTGACGGTGACACATCCTAATATTATCCGCTATTTCATGACCATACCTGAGGCATGCTGTTTGGTGATGGAAGCGAGTACATTAGGCAATGGTGGGGAGATTTTCATCTTTGACATGGGGCAGCCAGTGAAGATATTAGATTTGGCGCGTAATATGATTCGCTTGGCGGGATATGCACCAGAAAAAGACATTCCTATCGTATTCACTGGTCTGCGTCCAGGAGAGAAATTATACGAAGAGTTGCTCAATCAGAAAGAGACCACATTACCTACGAATAACAAGAAGATTATGATAGCCCGCGTGCGGGAGTTTGATTTCGATGTAGTAAGCAAGCAGATTGACACGCTGATTGAAACCAGTTATTCCAACAAGCCATTCACTATTGTGAAGCAGATGAAGCAATTAGTACCCGAATATATTAGCAATAACTCTATATACGAACAACTCGACATACGATGATACAAACTTTTTTTGCAGCACATAGTTACCTGATTGGTTTAGTCAGTTTCCTATTCGGATGGATTGCCATGCCGGTTGTGATACGCATCGCTAAAGCCAAAGGATTTGTCGTTCGTCCTAATAAACGCATGAGTCATACTGGTGAAGTGCCCAATATTGGTGGACTGAATATATGCTTTAGTTTTATCTTGACTTATCTCTTTTTTGAGTTTGACCAGATGAACCATAACCAGTTTTTTATGATTGGCTTATTTGCCATCATGGTGATAGGTTTTATTGACGACATATTGGTACTTACTCCATTATCCAAACTCTTAGGTGAGACACTCGCAGGTATTGCATTGATTGGTTTTGCTGACATTCGCATTACTCATCTACATGGTATATTTGGAATCAATGAGATAGGTATTATTCCCAGTTATCTCATTTCGCTCTTTATCTTGATTGCTATTATCAATGCCGTGAATCTCATTGACGGTATTGACGGTCTGGCGAGTGGATTGGGAATACTCTACTGCCTCTTCTTCGCTATTTATTTTGGATTGGTTGGCGAAGCAGGTTGGTCTTTCATCGGTATTGGTATGATTGGTTCTTTGGCAGTATTCTTCATCTATAATGTATTTGGCAATCGTGATAAGATTTTTATGGGCGACTCAGGCAGTTTGCTATTGGGTTATTTATTGACGGCATTTGTCTTCCGTTTCTGCGAGATTAACGCCTTGGGGTCTATTCCAGCGCAATTCCACATGAGCGCTTCTCCTGCTGTAGCCATATGCGTGCTGACAGTACCTATTTTCGATACTATTCGCGTTAGTATCACGCGTATCAAGAAAGGTCGTTCACCATTCCAACCTGACAAGAACCATATTCATCATTTATTGCTGCGCACAGGATTAAGCCATATACAAACGACATGTATTCTGCTCTTTGTGAGTCTGCTCTTTATTGCTTTAGGAATAGTAGGACGCAACTGGAATTTATGGTTATTACTAATCGTTGATTTCGCTTTAGCTACAGTTTTGACCTTGATTCTATGGCGAGTCATTAACACTAGATTATACGGAAAAGATGCTCACCATTGATCATATATGTATGGAGTTTTCATCCAAACCTGTATTGGATGATATCACTTTCCTCATCAATCGCAAGGAGCGCATTGCATTGGTGGGTAAGAACGGAGCAGGTAAATCCACGCTCTTGCGTTTGATAGCTGGTGAGTATGAACCTACAGGCGGACGGATTTCCAAAGAGAGCAACATGACGATTGGCTATTTGCCTCAAGTGATGCTCCATGTGGATGGCAAGACGCTACGCGAAGAAGTGCTCTCTATCTACGCGGGTAGTGACGAGAGTGAACAAGCCCGTTTTGTAGCAGAGATGGACCGCACAATCATTGGTTTGGGTTTTGAGCGCAAAGATTTTGACCGTCCATGTAGCGAGTTCTCTGGTGGATGGCGCATGCGTATCGAGTTGGCAAAGATTTTGCTGCAACACCCTGATTTACTGCTCTTGGACGAGCCCACTAATCATTTGGATATCGAATCTATTCAGTGGTTGGAAGAATTTCTCAAGAGTAGTCCAAGCGCTGTCTTGCTGGTTAGTCATGATAGAGCTTTTCTGGACAATGTATGCAATAGAACGGTAGAGATTACCCTGGGACGGATATATGATTATGATGTAAACTATAGTCGTTTTGTGGAGTTGCGCAAAGAGCGTCATGAGCAACAAGTACGCGCCTATCAGAATCAACAAAAGATGATTCAAGATACAGAAGCGTTTATTGAGCGTTTCCGCTACAAAGCCACCAAAGCCGTACAAGTACAGAGCCGTATCAAGCAATTAGATAAATTAGAGCGATTAGAAGTGGATTTAGAGGACACTTCTCGTTTGAATCTACGCTTCCCGCCTGCGCCACGTAGTGGAGATTTCCCTATTATCATAGAAGATGTACGCAAGGATTTTGGAGCGCACAATGTATTTCACGATGTGACCTTCACTATCCGCAGAGGAGAGAAAGTGGCGTTTGTGGGCAAGAATGGCGAAGGTAAATCAACACTCGTGAAATGTATCATGGGGCAGTTGGATTATTTGGGTACACTCAAAGTGGGGCATAATGTTAAGATTGGTTATTTCGCGCAGAACCAAGCCGCACTCTTGGATGAGGACAAGACTGTTTTTGATACGATTGACTATGTAGCGGTGGGAGATATACGCACCAAGATACGCGATATACTCGGTGCCTTTATGTTCGGCGGCGAGGCGAGTGAGAAAAAAGTGAAAGTACTAAGTGGTGGTGAACGCAGTCGTTTGGCTATGATACGCTTATTATTAGAACCATGCAACTTGCTTATCTTGGACGAGCCCACCAACCACCTCGACATGCAATCCAAAGATGTGCTCAAGGCTGCCTTGCAGGACTTTGGCGGAACAGTTATATGCGTCAGTCACGACCGTGACTTCTTGAATGGTTTAGTGGACAAAGTGTATGAGTTTGGAGGCGGACATGTAAAAGAACATTTAGGCGGTATATATGATTTCTTACGGGCAAAGAAGATAAGCAGCCTGCAAGATTTAGAGCGCAGTGTGCAAGTTAGCAATACGCCAACCAATACGCCACCCACTACTGCTAAATTAGACTACGCAGCACAGAAAGCCGAGGCGGCAGCCAGACGCAAGAAAGAGAAACAGATTGCAGAAGTGGAAGCGGCTATTGCTCAGTTAGAGCAGCAACAAGCAGAGATAGAGCAGTTATTAGCGCAGGCGGATAATCAAACTGCGGAGAACTTCCAGAAATACGAAACTATCAAACATACGATTGAGCAAAAGATGTATGAATGGGAACTGCTGAGTGAATAAGACAGAGAGATGACCGACATTATTCAGTATATTATTCAATGGCTATGCTACGGCACTACCGAAGCCGCAGCACGCGTGGCTTACACTGCTGATGAACAGGCATTAGCGCAGTACGACATTATTATTGTGCCTAACGGACAATTGGGCACAAATATCGTGCTGCCCGATATGAGCAGGCCTGTAATAGAGAACCCCACAAAAGGGAAATATATCATCCGCACGGACATTATCTATACTACTTTCTTCTTTATCTCACGCGCAGAAGAAGTGCTCAATCCTCACCGTGACAAGCACGGCAGATTCTTAGCAGAGTACTCTATTCTGGGCAAGAACAACCGACTACAGATTCCCTTATTGGACGAATATGCGCGCTTGCTACTCAAGCTATTAGAAGCGCCACTCCCCAATAGCGGTTTTGAGCATATCTATCTCACGCATGACATTGACTCTATTGCGCAATACAGACATCTACGCGGTGCAATAGGAGGCATACTGCGCGGCGAAACAAAACAGGTATGGAAAGCAATACAGGACATTCATCATGACCCTATCTACACTTTCCCATCGATGATAGAAGAGGATAAACGAGTGACAGATGCGCAAACGATTTATTTTGTCAAACAGACCCAAGGCAAAGGGTATGACTACCCGCAATACTGCTTGCGCGGGCGTGATTGGAACCAACTCAAACAATTTCTACTTAATAGCGGCGCGCAATTAGGTGTGCATAGTAGTTATTATGGCATATTACCCAAGAAAGCCATCAGCACATTACACCGCAGCCATTACTTGCGTTGCTCCATCGAACAGATGCAACGCATAGTGGATGAGGGCTACACCGATGATTTCACTATGGGATTTGCGGATCAGGCGGGATTTAGACTACAAACCAGCCGTGCCGTGCGATGGATCAATCCGCAGACGATGCAACTCACCTCACTCACTCTGCATCCACTCTTGATTATGGATACCACACTGAGCGGTGAAAACTATATGAATCTAACAGAAGACGAAGCGTATTTCTTATGCGAACGACTGATAGCCAAAGTGCGCATGCACAACGGAGACGCATGTCTGCTATGGCATAATAGCAATTTTGGTTCGCATACATACCACGCTTCGCTATACCCTAAAATACTACAATTGCTCCATGGATAAGCGTTCCAAGCCACATATTCTCATTTTGTCTGACCCGCCTGCTGCGCCTGGTTTCCTGCCGCGCTTGCGCTATATATGCGAGTATCTGCAGCGGAATGGATATGAGATTAAAGTGGTGACAGAACAATACCAACAGCTCGCTTTTGCGTACGACTACCCTATTCTCACCATACCGATGTATAGTGGTTCAAACATGGATTGGGCATTCAAGACGCTCTGGACACTCCTTACTGATTGGCACAACCGTGTATTTGCAAAACGCGTCATACAGAATATAGGTTCTTATCGTCCTCAATATATTCTCTGCACTGCTTTCTCTGATTTTCCTTTAGGAGCCGCACAACGCATTGCCGCTTACTACAATGCCCCATTGCTATGCGACATACGGGACTTGGACGAACAGGTAGAGGGATCATGCTATGCACATAAGCACCAAGCATGGTGGACTAAACCATTCCGCCAATGGTATCGTAAGGTGCATATACGCCGCAGGAACAAAGTATTGAAGCAAGCCAATACGATTACCACTGTTTCTCCGTGGCATGCTGATTTCATCAGAACCTTCAATCCCAATACGCATATCGTCTATAATGGTTATGATCCCAAGCAGTTCTATCCAGGCACTGAGAATACCGATATATTCCGTATCAGTTATATCGGTTCACTCTTTGAATGGCAACAAGAGGCATTAGAAAAAGTGAAGCAAGCCATTGACGAACTGAATAATCCGCATATCGTATTGGACATCCATACACCGCAGAGCAACCCTATTCCACATGACCAATTGGGCCATGCTATCCGTCGAAGTAGTATCATGCTGGTACTCACTTCTCCCAACACGCATGGCATGCTCACCACGAAATTCTACGAAGCCTTAGGTTGCGCTAAACCTATCCTATGTGTGCCGTCAGACAAAGGAGCATTAGCAACACTTATCCAATACACTCATGCGGGCGTGGCTACTGATGATATAGAGCAAATAAAAGCATTCATATTGAGCAAATACCAAGAGTGGCAAACCACTGGTTATACACTGCAGCAAACAGAACACAGAGAGGAGTTCTCGCGCGAAACACAATGTAACAAATTGGCACAACTGATAAGCATATGATTAGTTTCATTATTCCGATATATAATGCAGAACAATACCTTGTGCAATGCATAGAATCTATCATTGCACAACGCGAAACTCATGAGTATGAGATTATTCTCATTGATGATGAGAGTACGGATAATAGTCTTGCGATTGCTCAGGCCTATGCTGGTAAAGACAGTCGTGTCATTGTGCTTACCCAGGCGCATGCTGGTCAGTCGGCAGCCCGAAACCTTGGGTTGCACCATGCAAAAGGTGAATATATTGCTTTTGTGGATGCAGATGATTATTTGGCACCCGATTGGTGTCAACAGCATATAGAGGCTATCCAAGGGGTTGATTATGTGCAGAGTGGTTATATAAAAGAGAACAAAACAGTTATTGCAAAGCATGCCTATCAGTTTACTTCAGCGTGCCTGCGCTTGTATAGGCGTGAGGCACTACAAGGATTGTCTTTCCCTGAGGGAATGATTTACGAGGATGTGCTTTTCTCCGCACAACTATGGTGCACTAATGCTACTTGCCGTCAAATACCTTATGCAGGTTATTATTACACCACCAACCCAACCAGTACCACCTCCAAACGACACAAGGAAGCAGAGCAACGCATCATGCGCGAACTGCGCCAACTACGCGAAGGACAAACATGTAGAAACAAACTCATAGTTACATTCACTATACTACGACTCAAAATACATTTTATATTATGAAAAAAAGATTGATCTTATTTGTACTATGTACCTTGGCACTTAGTTCGTTCGCAGCCACTTATTACGCTTCACCAAAAGGTGCTGGAGATGGATTCTCGTATGAGACACCCACTACTTTTTCCAATGGATTATTGCTACTAAAGAGTCCTGGTGATACATTGTACCTCCTCGCAGGACAATATGATTTAGACAAGACCACAGTACAAAACTTGAATGGTACAAAACAAAAGCGCATTGTTATTGCTGGTTATGACCCTATGAACAGTAAAGGTTCGTATGACGCTATTCTGGATTTCCGCACTACACCTTATGGCACACGCGGATTGCAGATAAAGAACAACTGTACCTACTTGCACATCAAGAACCTTACCTTGCGCTATTCAGGCAAGAACAATCTTTATAATGAAGGCAGTTTCTGCTTATTTGAGAATTTAGATATCTACGGTAGTGGAGACACAGGATGCCAAATGAAGAATGGCGGAGATAACATCATCAAGAATGTGGATAGTCACCATAATTTTGACTACCAAACGATGAGTGGTAATACGGCCAACTTTGGTGGTAACGCAGATGGTTTTGCCGATAAGCAGTTTACTGGTAATGGTAACCATTATATCGGTTGCCGTGCATGGTGCAATAGCGATGACGGATGGGACTTCTTCCAGCGAGTGAGCAATACCCAAACTATCATGGAATATTGCGTTTGCTACCAAAATGGACCTGCTACTTATGATATGACCAATAACCCGCGCTACGAGACAGATAAAGCATGGTTTGACAGCAAGATAGGGACCACCATGACCGACCGCTATGGCAATACCATCAAAGTGACATTAGACAAGTATCCGTGCCAAGGCAATGGTAATGGATTTAAGATGGGTGGACAATATACCAACCATTTAGTGACTGTTCATCATTGCTTAGCTGTAGCAAATAACACCCGTGGTTTTGACCAGAACAACAACGACGGCACTATGTGGCTATACAATAACTCTGCATATGCCAATACTGTTAATTATGGATTTACCACCGCTTACGGAACCAATACCCTGCAAAATAATATCAGTCTCAATAGTATCAATGGCGATAGTTACAAATCGAAGAATCTTGCAGTTAACGACCATAATAGTTGGAATAGTGGATTCACTTGTGCCGTGAGTGACTTCCAATCACTTGATACCACAGAGATTTTAGCCGTTCGCCAAGCAGATGGTTCACTCCAAGAAGGCACTTTCATGCGCCTCGTTGATGGTTCTAAACTGATAGACGCGGGAGTAGAAGTGGGTTTGTCTTTCATGGGCGACGCGCCTGACTTGGGTTGTTATGAGACAGATGGCATCATACGCCCTTTCGTTAAGTGCCTTTCGGAGAATACTGAGCAATGGATCGTAGAACACGAGGCTATTGAACCTATCGTCTTCCAATGGGGCGGCGCTGCAACAGGACTCACATGCACTGCTCTTCCTAACGGGCTGACACAGACTCTCAACACAGAGGAGCAGACGCTCATTATTCAAGGTATCCCTGCTGCAGCTGGCACATATACTTTCACGGTTACTACCATCTCTGAATTAAACAATCCATCTATGAGCGCAACGATACATGTACAGTCAGCCAGTGCGCGACGAGTAGCCTTCGTCACACTTCCTGGTTCCACAGAAGACCAAGCGCTATTAGCGCACTTACGCTGTAATGATTCGCTGCTTATTGAGGAAACGAATGCAGGTGATAACACCACCGATTATAGCGACTATGATGTCATTGTTTTAGGAAGCAAGCCCAAGAGTAGCGCAGCGGGTTACACAGCGCTCAAAGGGTATGATAAACCCATGTTGATTCTCAAACCTTTCTTATTTAAAAGCGGAGTATGGTCATGGGGAACAGCCGTAAACACCTCTGACCTGAGTGTAAGCATCACAAACAGCACCCACCCTATTTTTCTCAACCTGCCCATCATAAATGGTGAGTTGCAACTATTCGAGCAATGTAATACGAATGCCGTCACAGCCATCAGCACTTGGACCAACACCGAGGGTTACACTCTATTGGCAACACCTACTTCTAATAATACTTATACCACCATTGCAGAACTGCCAGTTGGAACCGATTGTAATGGCACTATACTGCCACAGAAAATGCTCATGATTGGTGTTTCTGAATACTCAACAGCCCACCTTACACATGCAGGAAAGCGACTCATAGAAAATGCTATTTGCTACCTATTGGGTATGGCCATTCCTACCCATACTGAGCATATCAGCGCGACGAAACCCATAGCAAGCAAATACATACACAATGGACAAATATACATTCGCATCAATCAACAGCTATACACGATTACTGGTCAAAAAATACAATAATATGAAACGCACTACACTTTTTACCATCCTTTCTATTCTCATTGCTGCACTTCCTCTCCATGCAGAGGAAGCAACATATCAAGACCTTCGCTACACATTAGATGAAAATCACCTTACTGCTGAAGTGACGCTTAACCCACGCGCGGCGGGAGAGATAATAATTCCAGAGAAGATTATCGTGGGGCAGAACACCTACACCGTAACTTCTATTGCAGACAGAGCCTTCAAAGGATGTAAAAACCTACAAACAATCGTATTACCTCAATCTATCGAGCGCATCTACCGTTCGGCTTTTGATGGTACAGGTATTATGCTCAATAAGGACAATTGGCAAGAAGGATGTTTATGGATTGATAGTATCCTCATCGCAACAGATAAGACTATCAAACCTCGTTTCGTTGTACCGGAAGGAACACGACTCATAGCTGCTGGAGCGTTCCAAGGCAATAAAACCGTTGTGCGAGTCGAACTACCTACTTGTATCAACCGTATTGACCATGAGACCTTCCGCGATTGCAAAAACCTACAGAAAGTTGTCATCCCTACCACCATCACTTCTATCGGAGAAGATGCTTTCCTCAATTGCGGTATCTACCAAAACGAGAAGAAATGGCGCAAAGGAGCACTTATCATTGATGGCTGCTTGGTAGCGACAAATAAATCATTGCCTGCTAAGTATGTATTCAAGTCCAAGAAACCTATCCACCTCATTGCAGAGCGAGCGTTTGCCGAACGCGAACAATTAAAGACGATAGTCATCCCAAATACCATCACAGCCATCCCTGCGGCGGCTTTTTATCAATGTGAGAACCTAACGAATGTTACCATACCAGCCACAGTAAGCCATGTACATAAGTTTGCTTTCTATGGCTGTAAGCTGCTTAAGCAAGCCACATTGCCAACCCACCTAAAATACTTAGGCATGGGTGTTTTCTACGAATGTGAGAACTTACGCGAACAGGTATTAAGTGATAGCATTGAGATATTAGAACAAGGTGCATTCTATAAATGCCATACGATTAAACAAATCACACTCCCTGCGCAACTCAAACGCATAGACCATGGCGTTTTTGCAGGTTGCTCGTCATTAGAAGAAATCAAACTACCTTCCACCTTGGAGTTCATTGGGAATATGGCCTTTGCGGGTTGTGCCGTACTGCGTACCATCACTATTCCAGAAGGAGTTACATCGCTTCCTAAGCAAATGTGTCAGGGATGTACACGTCTCTACCGTGCCAACTTACCAGACGGACTATACGCCGTAGGAGACGAAGCATTCGCAGGTTGTTTACTATTAGAGAAAGTGAATATACCGAAGAGCACTTTCCGTATTGGTGTACGCGCATTCCATAACTGCCAACAACTGGAAAGCATTGCACTTACACCTACTAATATACATATGATAGAGGAAGGAGCATTCCAAGAATGTAAGATGCTTATGGATATCGAATTGCCCGAGAAACTCAAAGTGCTAAGCAATGCTGTCTTCGCACAATGTATCAGTCTCAAGACGATTAAATTCAATCAGAAACTTAAAGAGATAGGTAATGGTGCTTTCTATAACTGCCGAAACATACGCGAACTAACCTTCAATGACTCTATTCAAGTCATTGGAGACGAAGCGTTTGCAGAGTGTAAGAACCTACGCAAAGTGTCATTCCCTATCACTATCAAGCGTATTGGTGTGAGTGCTTTCCAAAACTGTGAGAGCCTCAAGCAGCCACTCTTCCCTCCTCAGATACAAATAGGTAAGAACGCATTCAAAGGTACAAGAAAATAATAAAAGTGAGTGAATAGCTGCTATTCACTCACTTTTGGATAATCAGGGTAGTCATAGGTAATTTTCTCACCTATATTGGCTATCATAAAGGATTGATTTGTCTCTTGGTCCTTCGTAGCGTCTATTGCCATATAGGTAACACCATTATACTCCACCGACTGTCGAACATGTTGGTGACCACTCCATACATAATCCACACCATATTGCCCTAAGATAGAAGTGAGCTCATAAGTGCTCTCTAAGGCAAAGTTACTGGTATGACCTTGCGACATATCTAATTTCCACAAGTGGGTATGTGTGAAGACTATAATATGGCGGTAACCATCATCTGCTTTCTCTGCCAATAGATCCTTCAACCACTTGACTTGCTTATTACCCAATTCACCATCCGCAGAATCCAGACAAATAAATAGGTCTAATTTCTTTGACCCATTATTGGTATCAAACCAATAGACTGAAGTTTTGTAATAACTGCGGTATATATCCCATTGATAGAAATAAATATCGTGGTTACCAGGTGTGATAAAAAGTGTATCCTTAATGCTTCGTCCACCTAATTGGAGCACACTATCCGCCTCTGCGTAATTATACTGTGCATCTATCAAGTCGCCTAAATGGATGGCCACCTTTGGAGAAGTCTCTGCTTCGTATTGATGAATAAAATATGCCAAGTTACGATGTGCTTTATTGATATGACTATCAGCGCAGGTATAAACAACATAGTCATCTTGCTGCATATCGAGGTGTATTTCACCCACCTTATCATTATACGCCATTGAATGGTCAAAACGCGTCTTGATGGTAGGACCTTGCGGAGAGAACATACCCGCCATATCCAAGGTAGGATTATCCCCACAGGCACAAAAAGCAGCACATATTGCCAAATAGATGTATATCTTTTTCATCGTTCTTAGAATTTATAAGTAAAACCTGTTCGTATATTTGCGCCGTAGAAGGTAGCATCGAGGTGGAACATACCCGTCGGTTTGCATTCTGCCCCAATAAGCCATCTCCAATGCTCATCCACATCGTAGTGTGCCCCCACCATGAAGAGCGGTTGCCACATACGCTCCATCTGATAATCATCCACATTGCTGATACAGAATGATAAGTTCCATGGGTTGCTTTGCGGACGGCAGAACACCTCTACACGATAGAGTAAGTTAAATGGTTCTACGACGAAAGTCTCATTTGAATGTAAGACTCTATTCCAGTTATCTAATACACGCCCAAAAAGTCCTATTGTGACCGACACATAATCCATGCGGTAACCGACACCTAATGCAGCTGTGATATCACCCATCTGATTGCGGGCAATAGCTCTATACATCACATCCGTCTCTACGAACATTTCTCCCACAGGTAACTCAAATTTCGGACGCAACTGCACCACGCCCGTATAGACATTCGCAGTGGATAGCTGCATTTTGGTTTCCATCTCAAAATGCGGATTGATAGGCAAGAGTGCCTGCACATCTAAATTACCATGGTGCTGCCATGCTTCGTTGTAGGCATATTCGCCTATCACGGTTAGGCTGTAACGGCGGTCTCCAAATCCTGGACTACCAGCCCATAACATATTCGCACATACAGCGAATAGGAGAATTAAAAAACTCTTTTTCATATGCTTTTATAAATTCACTATTGTCAGTCCTGCTCCGCCGTGGTTGACATCTCCATCTCCGTATTCAAGAGGTACTTGTCCTCTTTTGTGGCGCTGGCGGTTTATATCGCTGAGGTAATCGCGTGTGAGTTGCTTGAGTGCACCAGTGCCCGTGCCATGTAGTATTGTTACCTCTCCAGCACCCACCATGAGTGCATCATCCATATAGGCAATGAGTCGTTCCGTAGCTTCGTCTATGCGCATGCCTCGTAGGTCAAGTGTGCGTTCGAAAGCGAGTGTTCGTTGTCGCACTGTATTGCGAACGGTAGTATTAGAGATGGGTCTAGAGGGTGTTTGCGGTGCTTCTTTTGCCATCTGTTTTCCTATTGCGCGCAACTCACTGAAATCCTTCAGCACTCGTTTACCATTCATTTCCACTTTCGTCTTTGTGCTCTTAACTTTCGACTCTTGACTCTTGGCTCTTGACTCTTGACTCTCATCTTTCGACTCTTGGTTCTTCACCTTCTCCTTCATAGCCTCCACTTTCTTGCGGGCTGCTTTGGTACGCTCTTTATCTGCTTTGGCTTCTTTGATCTCTCGTATAGTGCGCTCGATGGTAGCGTTACTTTGTTGTAGCAGGTCAGCGGCTTGCTGGCGTGCTTCTTCTAACAACTCGCGTTTCTTCTGCTTGATACCACTCATCTGCTCTTCATACTGCGCGATGCGCTCCTCTAATGTTTTCTCTTTTTGTCGTATCTGCTGACGTTTATTCTCCCAGTAACGCTTGTCGCGGGCGATATCTTGCAAATGCTTATCATAATCGATATGTTCCTCTCCCACTAATTCTGTGGCGTATTGGATGATTGATTCGCTCAGTCCTGTCTGCCGTGCTATCTCTACGGCAAAACTGCTACCTGCTTGTCCGATGGACAATTGGAAGAGCGGACGCATCTCATGGCGGTCGTATAGCATAGCACCATTCACCACTTTGGGCGTCTGTTCTGCAAAATGTTTCAGATTAGTATAGTGGGTTGTGACAATACCTAATGCTTCTTTATCCACCAACTCACGCAATACCGCCTCGGCAATGGCGCCACCAATGAGAGGTTCTGTACCTGTACCCATCTCATCTATTAGGAAGAGCGTGCGCGCGTCGGCATTGCGCACGAAATGCTTCATATTACGCAAGTGAGATGAATAGGTAGATAACTCATCTTGAATAGACTGCTCATCGCCTATATCTATCATCAGTTGGGAGAATAACCCTGCTTTGCTCTGCTCTGCACATGGCACAAGCAGGCCACATTGCAGCATATACTGCAAGAGTGCTACCGTCTTGAGGCATACAGACTTACCTCCTGCGTTGGGACCTGAGATGACCAGTACTCTATTTTCTTCCTCACGCAAACGGATATTAAGAGGGATTACCTTCTTTCCTTGCGGTTCGTAATGCAATCGTAATACAGGATGATAAGCTTGATACCACTCTAACATGGGTTGGTTCACCACCTCGGGATAGATAGCATGTAATGCTTGTGCCAATGACACCTTGGCGCGCAGGAAATCCACCTCTGCCAACATTTCTTGGCTCCGTAGGATAAGGGGTACTTGCGGGCGTAGGTTTTCCGTGATGGTTTGTAAGATACGAATACGCTCTCGGCGTTCCTCGCTCTCTAACTCACGAATATGATTATTCGCCTCCACTACTTGTTGTGGCTCTATATAAACAGTCTTTCCTGTCGCCGACTCATCATGCACGATACCTCCTATCTTACGCTTGTAGGCAGGAGAGACAGGAATCACTAATCGTCCCTCACGCAGCGTAGGCGTCACATCACCCTCTACAAACCCTGCTGCTTTGGCTTGTCGTAAGATAGATGCGAGCGTGCGACCCACACTACCCTGCAGGCTACTCAGCTCGCGGCGTATGCGCGCCAACTCAGGCGATGCATTGTCCGCCAAACGACCATACTTATCCAATATACTATCTATCGAGCGAACCATTGCATGGAGTGAACCCTCTATATCTTCAAAAGCAGGAAGCGTGCGCAGCAATGGATAGAGTTGTTCATCTAATTGCAAGAAGAATGTTTCCAACTCATACGCATACGATAAGGAATGGCGCAAAGCATCCAACTCCGTTTCATCTAAGAAAAGTCCCTCCACACGGATACGACTTATTGCCTCACGCATATCGTGTATATCGCCACGTGGGAAAGAGAGCGACGCATCGGATAGTGCCACATACATCTGATGGGTCATCGCGAGCAGATGACTCACCGTTGCGTAATCCGTATGAAAACTCATCTCATCCACGCGTTCACGCCCCAAATCGGATGCACAACGCGCGCGTAAGTCTTCGCGGATTACTACGAAATCAATCTTATTCTCTATATTAGATGGGTAACAACTCATTAACCTAAAATTCTACAATCTTTAATCACTTCCACTCCCACATGCGCATTCAGTTTGCGCACCAATTCAAATCTATTCTCGAATAACTGTGCTTTGAGCGCAGCACTCGTTACGCGCACGACGAGCATGCCGTCTTTTACTTCCACACTACGTGTCATGCGAGCAATCATCTCGCCCATCACTTGCGGCCATGCTTCCTCTATCCGCGTTTCATACACGGACTTCTCCAAACCCATCTCTCGCAGATAGATTGCCAACACCTCACCAATAGAAACGGACTTATTTCCAGCCATATTACTCTTTTACTTTCGCCAAATAGATCTGCTGACGTGTCTTGAAGACGCGCAGCGAGGGTTCAAACCCATTGAGTTTGTATATTGTACTGATTTGAATACACTCTCGCTGACTAATTTCCCATAAGGATTCACCTGGATGTACCCACATGAGCGCTTTCTCCTGCGGAGCGTATATTTTCTTTGGTGCCAGATAAAGTCGATCACCTACTTTTAATTCGCGTCCCAAAGCGTCATTATATTCGCGCAATACACGCTCACGCATATTTAGACGAAAAGCCACATTGGCATAGGTATCTCCTTCCCTCGCCTCTACGTAATCTATACCACGGCATTTTTTCATAGGGTGCGCAAGCAGAAACTGTTGTTTCTCCTCGTATGCAGAAAGGGGCTCTACATAAGGTTCTTCTGGCGCTGTATTCTTAATCTCTATCGCAGCACTCTCCACTTTTACTGCAGCCTTCTTATCCGAACCCTTCTCCACTCTCACTGGCTCTTGCTTTGTCACTTGCGGAGCACGCACGGCGGGTGCAGACAACGCACTCATATCGGCAGGGGACATGAGCGTGAATGTATCTAAACGATAAGTCTCTATCAATCTGATTAACTTCTGAGGGTACATTGGGTCGGTAGCATAACCACATTGCTTGAGGCGATGTGCCCAACCCTCATAATCCTCTATGGCTATCTCAAAACAGGTAGCATAACGAGGGCGACGCAAAAAGAGTGAGTGGTCCTTAAACGACTCCATCGCATCATAGTATTGACGAAAGCACTCATCTTTCGCATCATCGTCGTAGTAATATACACCACCAAACCAGTCACTGGTACACTTAATACCGAAGTGATTCTTGGCATTCACTGCCAACTCACTCTGCCCTGCGGCTGATTCCAATAATCCCTGCGCCATCGTAATAGAGGCAGGTATTCCGTACTCAGCCTGCTGCTGTATAGCCACGCCTTTCCATGTCTCTATGTAAGAGAGATAGGTTTCATTTTGTTTCTGCGCGAACATGAGTGCAGGCATGCAAGCCATCAATAATAACAATCCTTTTTGTATTTCTTTCATATTCATATTTTTTATACAAGTCTTTGCGGCTGCAAAGATAATGTTTTTTTTCGACATACGCAAGCGCGTGCGTTTTTTTTTGTAGAAACACAGAACGGATCAAGTACCAATAGGACGCGGAGCATACAAAAAGTCAAAATCACGGGATATATACTTAAGTATATATAAGCTGTGGTAGGATACGTAACAGACCCGTAATTGACTCGTGATTGACTCGTAAAACATAAAGGGGTGTGCTGTTTAACTAGGCTTTATTTAGCCTTGATAATAAAAAAAATCTTTTTTGAAGAAATCATGCAATCATTTGCATATGTCAAAAAAAAGCAGTAATTTTGCACGCAAAATCGATTAGAAACAAAAAGTTATGAAAAAAGTACTTCTTATCCTATCCATTATAGCAGTTGCTATTGGATTTACAGGTTGCGAGGATGATCCATGTTACTACCACACGCAGACATTAGACTTGCGCGTGATGCAAGCCGATTGGCAGTTTGATGACAATACATTACAGTACTACTACCATTTCGATGTGCCTGAAATAACGCCATTCGTCTATAACTACGGCAATTGGAGTATTAGTCGCGAATACAACAGCGGCACTAAAGACGCATACCAAGTGGCACTTCCACAGAGCGTTTACATGACCGAAACTCTTTCTGATGGTTCGATTGCATACTACACGCAGCATATCGACTACCGCGTGGGTATCGGGTATGTAGAGATACAATTGACCAACTCTGACTATTTCTACGGGCAAGAGAAACCAGAGAACATGCTCTTCCGCTTGCAATTGATTTATTAGAAAAATCTAAAATATAAAATCTAAAATCATACATATTTTAGGACCTTGTTCGGCAGAGAGCCGCGAACAGGTTTTGGTCACTGCGCGCATGCTGAAAGAAGTATGCGACTTTGATTTTATTTTTCGCGCAGGCGTGTGGAAGCCGCGCACGAGCCCAAGTACTTTCCAAGGAGTAGGTTCAGAAGCACTCCAATGGTTGCAAGAAGTGAAGCAGCAATTTGGTATAGAAATTGCTACTGAAGTGGCAACGCCAGCGCATGTTACCGAAGCGCTGCAAGCGGGAATAGACTACCTATGGATAGGCGCACGCACGAGTGCTAACCCTATCGCCGTGCAGGAGATTGCAGACGCGCTACAGGACGGGCAGAGCCCTACAGGACGGTCGAAGACCTACAGGACGGCGCAAACGCCTACAGGACGGTCGGAGACCTACAGGAGAGAGCAATTGAAGGGGATATTTATTAAGAACCCCGTGAATGAAGACGCTGCATTGTGGTTGGGTAATATAGAGCGATTAGAGCAGACTGGTATCCCCGTCATGGCTATTCACCGCGGATGCGCACATAAACCCTGTTGGGCAATGGCGCACTACATACGCACACAGAGACCAGACATACCTATCCTACTCGATCCAAGTCACATGAGCGGAGATGCCACGAAGATACCTGCGCTGATGAAGAAGATTGACGAGTTGCAGTTGGATGGCGCGATGATAGAAGTGCACCACAGCCCACAAGAAGCGCTATCCGATGCACGGCAGCAGATAAAACCAGAGGAGGTTGGGAAGTGGTCAGTGGTCAGTGGTCAGCGGTCAGTGGAGAATCAAGAGTTGGCTTGGTTGCGGGCGGAGATAGACGAATTGGATGATCAGTTATGGGAGACGATAGCACGGCGAATGGAAGTGAGTGAGCGTATCGGTGAATGGAAGAAAGAGCATGGTGTACAAGCCCTACAACCACAACGCTATGCGGAGATAATAGCACAGCGTAAAGAGTGGGCAGAGCAGAAAGGACTGAGCGAAGAACTGGTACAAAACTTATTTGACGCTATACATCAAGAGAGTTTAAAAAAACAAAAATAAGACTATTTACGATTTATATTTTGAAAAAAAGCATTTTATATATATTATTTCTTTGCCTTCCGATGGTGAATATCGGGGCACAAGAAGCACCGCAGCGCACAAGTATAAGCGGTATTGTAGTGGACGCCGAGACAGGCGAGACACTACCTTTTGCACAGATATATTTCCTTAAGTCCACCCCCAGCAAAGGAATGGTGGCGTCTGAAGTAGGTACCACCTCGGATATAGATGGTAATTTCTCCATTAGCAACACGCATGGCTATACCACAGTGCATTTCCAGATGATCGGATACAAGACAGAAGTGGTAGTATTGCGCAAAGGGCAACAAAAAACCAACACGACCATCAAACTCAAGCCCGAGGCATATGGTTTGCAAGATGTTATCGTTACGCCCAAGAATAAGAAGCGCGACTATCGCCGCCGCGGCAACCCTGCTGTGGAACTGATAAAGAATGTGATAGCCAATAAGAATGAGCACTGCGTACTCGCGGCTGACCATTACACTGCCAAAACATACTCGCGTATGTCGTTTGCATTGGATAACATCAATGTGAATTGGGAGAAACCATTCTGGAAGAACTTCGCTTTCGTGCAGAAATACATTGACACCACAGGTGTCTATCCCAGTGTGACAGTTAGTATCCGCGAGCACCTAACCGATGAATACTACCAACGCAAGCCACACCGCGAGAAGAAGATAGTACAGAAAAAGCGTATCTTCGGTGTGGAAGATTTGCTCTCATCCGGTTCATTCCAAGAGAATATCAACTCGCTCTTTAAGGATGTAGAGATTAACGACAATAGTATGAACCTACTATACAACCGTTTCGTATCTCCGCTCTCCTCCACCCTTGCTGTGTCCTTCTATCAATATTATATTATGGACACCATCATGGTGGATGGTTATCCATGTATCGACCTCGCTTTTGTGCCTGTCAACTCTGAGAGTTATGGTTTCACGGGACACTTATATATCGTGAATGACTCCACTTTCCGCATTAAGAAGTACGCTATTAATATTCCGCCCGATATCAATCTCAATTTCGTGAGTGAATACTCTATTGAGCATGATTACAAGCAATTAGAGAATGGTCTCTGGGCTCCTGACCGTACAAGCACTTTTGCTAAGTTCTATATCTTCAATAAGAAGAAAGGTATGATTGCTCGTCAAACGAAGTTATACACCAAGTGGGACTTGGAGAATGCTATTCCTCATAATATTTTCTCTGGCATGACAGCCGACGAGATTTCCATGAACGACTCCACAGCCCAGCGCTTTGGTGCCGCCGCGTGGGATACACTTCGCCCTGAACCATTGACCAAATATGAGAGTTCGGTTTATGATTTGGTAAAAGAGGTGACTTCTAATCCTAAGTTTGCCAGTATGATTGCTGCAGTGAACGCTATCACTACCGAGTTTGTAGCCACAACACCTGCCAGAGACTTAGACGATAGTAAGTTTGACTTTGGTCCTATTTATAATTTCGTAAGTTGGAATATGCTTGAGGGTGTTCGCCTTCGTGTAGGTGGTGCCTCTACTGCCAAACTGCACAACCAAGTATTCTTCCGCGGGTATGCTGCCTTTGGAACAACAGATTTGCGTCCTAAATACAATGCTACGCTCGTATATACCTTTGATAAGCATAAGAGTCAACCATATGATAAACTTCGTCACCATATTCAATTGAGTGCGCAATACGATGTAGAAGAGCCGGGACAAGTGACCGATGTGATTCGTCGCGACCATATTTTGATGTCTATTCCGACGAGCAAGCCCACTCTTGGTTTTGATCAATATGTCTTCCATGCGAAGTTGGAATATATGAAAGAATGGCAGAATAAGTTCTCCATCAAAACAGCCTTTGATTTCAGCAATAACGAAGCTGCTGGTATGCTTCAATACAACCGTATGAACTACACGCAGCATATCAATGGTTTGGACACCACTTTCTCTTCGTCCTTTTCGCCTATCGGTCAGTACCGTAACTATGAAGCGATGTTAGAATTCCAGTACTCGCCTGGTAGTCGCTTATATATTGACCGTATGGGAATTGAGAGTCCCTTTGCTATTGACAAAGATGCACCAACTATCAAACTGACGCATTATGTAGGTTATTTAGACGATAGGCATAATGGTGGCAAAGGATTTGTATATAACCGCACAGAAGCGATGTTTGACAAGCGTTTTTGGTTCTCTGCTTTTGGTCACCTCGACTTGCGATTACAAGGAGGATATATCTGGCAACAAGTACCATTCACCAAACTATATATTCCGCAGACGAGTACGAGTATTTTCCTTGCACAACGCGCCTTTAACCAGATGAAACCCATGGAGTTTCTGATGGATTATTATGTAGGACTCCATGCTACCTATTATTTCAAAGGTTGGATACTTAACCGTATTCCGGGCATCAACAAACTGAAGTTACGCGGAGTAGTTAGTTTTTCAGGTATATATGGCGGATTGACAAATAAGAACAACCCATACCATGCATCCGAGCGCAACTCTGGTTTATATGAATTCCCTCACACCGCCTTTGAGAATGGCGTGAATGCACAAGGTAATGTAGATTATATAGATGGTGTACCTTATATCCAAGATGGTTTCCGCACCTCTTCTCCTATGGGACAACTCCCCTATATGGAAGTGACTGCAGGATTTGAGAATATCTTCAAGTTTATCCGCATTGATTACATTCGTCGAATCACCTACAACGATTACGAATTGCCCTACAAGGTGCCTCAGTTAGACGGAGCGGGTAATGCAGTATTAGATGAGAATGGTGAACCTGTAATGATCAATGCGCGCCGTAAGATAGGTGCATGGGGACGAAATGGTGTAAAATTAACTGTCCGCTTCGCACTCTAATGCAAAACGGACAATTATCATTCTACAGAAATCTTCTCGGATTTATTTCAACGAGCGAAATAGTTATTACGAATTAGTTTATCCGACAATACAAACGCTTCATCCTCTGTGATGAGGCGTTTTTGTTCATTCCCGGTTGTATCGCTTAATAGATTAATTCCAAAGCCTTTCCAATGATATTCATCCACCCCAAGAAGTGACTGATAGGTAGGATAGATATCCATTTGATACGCATCTTTCGTGTAGCGTGTATTCTGTGTTATTGCAGGGGAATAGATGATTAGCGGAAGACAATCGTCCATAGGGCAGAGATTCATACCATTCTCATCCGCATATGCTTGCATCTGTTGGCGTTTCTCGTAGTGCAAAATGCGATGGTCAGCAGTGATAACTATGGTATATTTCTGCAAAGTGGTATCTGTCTCTAACTTACGAACGAAATAACCCACTCCATCATCTAATGCATTGAATCCACGAATAAAATTATACATCACCCATGGCATATCTTCTGGCAACTCCAGATTGGAATATTTCTCATTCACAAAAGGTGCATGGGTGGATTGCGTGATACATTGTATATACTGCCATCCTTGCGACACAAGAGTATCTAATTTCTGGAATAAGATGGTATCTATATCACAATAACAAATCGTGGTGTCATAGCCATATGCCGGTGACATCTGTGTTTGATTCCATACAGGCAGGTCATGAGGCAGTAAGCAGACTGTAGAATCTGGCGCTAAATTCATAATAGCGGGGTATTGATTCGCTCCATAGTACAGACAAGTGCCTCCCGCATTGATAGGCAGCAAGCCCGTATTGACTATCATCTGTCCGTCTGCTGAAGGAGCTCCTACTATCTGCGTATGAATTCGATTGGCATAGAAAACATGTTCATTCTGCGTGAGTCGATATAGATTTGGCATTATTTGCGGTGTGAGCACCCAATTCTCCAGACTCTCTAACAAGATAATGATTAATGGCGATTGGAGTGTGTCTAGTTTTTGCCCATAATCCAACACTCGCATTTGCTGTATATCTTGATTTGTTATCGGTCGTAGCGGTTGAATAGTATTAATCATCAAATAATAGTCCGCAAGGATATACATAGGCGAATATAGCACGCTGGTATTTGCTACAGTAGTAGGGAAATGCATGCCATATACTGGTTCTCGTCTCTCTCGGATGAAAGGCCATATGTCAAAGGCGGTTTTGTTCTCTGCCACATAGAGCGCCTCACCCGTCAGGCGTAGTCCTACGGATAGAACGAGTACTAATAGCCATGATTTCCAATACCTTTCCGTTTTGGTAACAAAGCAATAAAGGACACAGAACAAGGCTGTCAATGCATAGAAGAGAAGGTCTATTCCCCACTCTATATAAATGAGTACAGACCAGAAATACCCATGTAAGTTGCTCGACATATTGAATGCCTCTGCATCCAATAGAATATGGTTATTGCGCATATAGATAAGGTTGGCAATAAACCATGTATCTATGATAAACGAAAGCAGTATCAACCAGCGTTTATCACGGAGCAAGAAAGTGAAAGAAGCGAAGAATAAAGCAGCAGCAATCTTGGTAATCCATTGCGATATATACAGCGTTATGGAAGGATGTAACGCAAGTTCGCGAAAGGCAAAATGCTCAAAGAGCAATGTTTTGCCAAATACCATCAGTGTGAAGAGGCCAAAGACAATCCAATTGGCGTGTTTCTGATTATCAGACAACCATGTTCTTGAGCGTTTGAGCGATGTGGAAGATTGCATAGAGATAAGGATTATTAGGCTTTAAACAACTCTAATCCTCCGCCTATCAAGAAGCATCCAATCATAATGAATACCACTCCTATCCAATGTACGGGAGATACATGTTCGTGGAAGATGATCATACCCGATATCACACTGAAGATAAATCCGAGACTGGTAAGCGGATAGACTAAAGAGAAAGCATATCTATTGAGTAACCAAAGCCAGAAGACATTAGCTGCGACAAGTAGCCACAAGCCGGACTGCAGATATATATTCACAAATAAATGCCCCACATTACGCCATGTCCATGTAAATGGGCTCTCCGCTGCCATTCCCATCTTGAGTAATAACTGCCCTACCACAGACATAGCTTGCTGCACAAGCATAAAGAGTAATAAATATAATGCTTTCATATGACTATTCGTTTATGGTTTTATAATACCGTGCTTTAATTTATACGATGTTTGAATATCCTTGTATCGTAAGATAACCTCCTCTATCACATTCTCCCATGAGCGCGAGATAGTTGCGGAGGCTTTTTTTCCTACTCTGCTTACCAATTCCGGGCTCTCCATTAGTTTGGATATCAACTGCGCATATTCTTGTGTAGAATGCGGAGAGACAAAACCATTTACTCCATCCGTTATGGCTGTGGCCGCAGTAGAGTCCGTTAGCAAAAGCGAAGGAGTGTGCATAGCTGCAGCTTCGCGTATTACTAATCCACATGTATCATAGAGAGAAGGAAAAACGAAGAGGTCCGCTGCTGCATAAATATGCTTCAATCGCTCGCGGTCGTGTATTTGACCTAAGAGGGTGACTTTATGCGACAAACCTAATTCCTTAATCTTTTGCTTTATTTCCCGCACGGCATACCCCATTCCCACCATATATAATTGGAATGGTTGTTCCTTGATGAGCGCCAAGGAATCCAGAATAAAGCCAATATTCTTTTCCCATATGTGTTGCCCCACATATAATAACATTGTTTCGTTTGGCATCAATCCCAATTCCTCACGCATTTGTGCGCGCATGCTTTCAATCTTGCGGATAGGAGCAGAGAAATCACTACCATTCTCCACTACTTCTACATGCCCTTTATAGCCATATTCACGCAATGTTTCTTCTACAGCAGGCAGAGGAATCCATAATTCATCTGCTTTTTCAAAAAGATTGATGATATACTTGACCATACCATCCACGATAGGTTTACAGCGCACATTATGCTCAAAATCTTGACGGTATTTACTATGGAATGTGGCTACCATCGGTATATGCTGCCTTCTCGCGGCTCTATATGCCAAATGGCCGGATGTAAATGGGCAATGGGTATGAACAAGGTCAAACTGCATTTTTCGCCATTGATACATGAAAGAACAATCCAAGTACGGCAAGCCATAACGATAGGGAGCACGGAAAGGAATAGGCACAGACATATATCGATGAATAGGATACGGAGCCCCATCAATAACTGCCTGCGAATTAGGCGCATAAGGTGTAACAACAGATACCTCATGCCCCTTCGTATGCAACCAATATGCGTAGTTCTGTGCTGTTACCCCAACCCCATCCATTACTGGAGGGAAATTATCGTTAAATATGCCTATCATGACTACTCTTTTTATCCTTCGATTATTTACTTTTCGAAGATTATTGGGCGGCAAAGGTACGAAAAAAATCCCACATACGCAAATATGTGGGACTTTTTTATCGTTTTTAATTCATTATCGTGCTAATTGGAACTTACCGCCCTTAGCCACTTTCTTGGTCTTCGAATCGAAGAATACATAGAAGAGAACTTGGTTGGTAGGTGGTGCAAAATAGACACCTGCGGCAGAAGAAAGAGCAGAAACGAGTTTCTGATTTCCAACCTCATCTACTGCTACAACCACATCTTCAGGATGCGCGGTTGGTAAGGTTTCAATCTTCAGCAGACGACCATTCACATCGTAGATACCTATTTGAACTCCAATACTGATAGTAACTGCTTTGTATTGTCCATCGCCAGCATAGAAGAAGAGGTAATCATCTGTATCTGTTTCGGCGCTTGCATTCCAGTTAGCATAGCGGAATTGCAGCACATAGACCATGGTGGTTCCATCTTGTGCGGTACAGAACACTTCTACATCCTTACCATTCTCCACTTCGGTTTCCATTCCGAGTTCCCAAGTAGCGAGCGTATCAAGTGGTTCTGCAGTGATGGTAGGCAATACTGCACCTGGTACTAATTGAATGGTATAAACCAAGGTATCCATGTTATAACCACGCACCTCTGTACCGTCTAACCAGATCATACGCAAGTGTGCTTCGTTAGAAAGTAATATCTCTTGGTGGATAACATATACGCTCATTGTGCCATCCGCTGCGGTGACAAATATCTGCGCTGTTGTGCCGTCCATAACCACATTATATGTAGCATTTGGATCTTCTGGCACTGCAGTGATAGCTGTCGCGTCAAAGAGTTCGGATGGGTCTGTTCCAATTGGATAGGTAATCGTATATTCGATAGTATCAGGAGAGAAACCATCTACAGTCACTCCATTGATTTGCAAGTCAATCAACTGGCTATTAGAAGAGAGTAGATGCATAAAGACGATTGTATATTCTTCAACCTCCATGCCGTCACCTGCTGTGACAGTGAGTGTGAGTTGTGTATCGCCATTCCATGTGGTATCCACTTGTTGTTGCTCATCGCCTACAACCCATGTTACGATAGGCATGGTAGCTCCATAAGGAACTGTATCCTGATAGTTGAACTTATCCGCCGCAAAACCATGTATCTCAGTGCCATCTAACAAGAGTGACTTGAGATAGGCATTATTGGACTTCGCAATAGTGAAGGTGAGTATATATGTATTGCTTGTCACTCCATCTTCTGCTGTCACAATGATTTGATTGCCATTGACAACCATTGTGGCTGTTGTATCAGCTGGTACTGCTGTGATGGTAGGAATAGAAGATCCATATGGCAAGAGCACATCGTAATTCAACTGGTCAGCATAGAAATTACTCATATCCACACCATCCAATGCAATGGATTTGAGGTATGCATTAGTGGACTTCGCAATAGTGAAGGTGAGTGTATATGTATTGCTTGCCACTCCATTTTCTGCTGTCACCACAATGGTAACCATATTACCATTTGCTGTCTTTGTAGCTTTACTCTTAATATCTGTCAGGATGTAATCCACTTCAGGCATTTGGGTAGTGCCATATGGCAGTTCTACTGTGTAGTTGTACTTAGTTGGAGCAAAGCCATCCAATGCCACTCCACCTACGAAAATATTCTCCAATGTGCATATATCAGAAGGTAAGATAGTGATTGTGAGCGTGTAGGTATGGCTTGTCAATCCATCTTCAGAAGTAACCACGAAGGTTACTTTCTCACCTGCAGTTTGTTTTTCGGAGTTCATTTCTACTATTGCACCTTGGCAAGCGATAGCAGACACTTGTGGGATAGTAGAACCCGAAGGCAAAGCCAGTGTGTAGTCATACTTGGTAGAAGCAAATCCTGCTATCTGTGTACCATTGGCGATGATAGAAGTGAGGTATGCGTCTGTAGCTAACGCACGCACTTTAGCCAATACAGAGTATTTCTTGGTAGTCTCGCCATCTGCGGCTGTTACGAGCACAAAGATAGCAGTGTGTGTGTTATCAATCTTAACTTGCGTATATTCCACAGTGGCATTCTCATCTTGCGCGGTAGCGCTGAACTCGTCCAAAGAAGAAAGTGATACAACATAATCGTAAGTCTCTGGATAGAAATCTTGCACTGACTGCTTATTGATTTCCATCGACTCCAAGAGTGCATTTGACGAAGCATTGCGATTGATGATATATGTTGTATCCTTAGTAGTGCCATATACAGTGATCACATATTGCTTAGGCGTTGTTTTCATCACTACGCTATCGAGTGGGTACTCACGGTCGTAATCAAGAACGGGTTCCGTCTCTAAGTTCTTCAGCAATGCTGTTGATACACCTGTGATAAGGTTATCTGCAGGCACATTAGTTACTTTCGTCTCTTGGCTTGCACCCTTCTCCCATGCTGCATAATAGGTTTTCTTATCACCATTCTCTGCCGTCACTGTGATGACATACGCAGTGTCATTCGTGGTGACAGCTATCGTTTGATAAGGAGAACCTTTCACTACGGTCAGGTCTTTGCCACTGAGTGTATAGGTGCAGTTCGTATTCGCAGAAGTAGGACGGGTCACGGTGAGTGTGTAAGTAGTAGAAGAGAGGTCCTCTGCGTAGTTGACAATTGTAGCCGTGCGTGTTGCTTTTGCACCCGATTTAGTCCATGCATTGCTCCATGTTACTACAGGCATCTGGTCTGGCACTTCTCCTTTGAAAGTGAGTGCTGGTAACACCATTTCTGAATTAGAGAAATCTGCTGCGAAGTTTTTATCCGTTAGAGTAGCAGCTTGACCATCCACTATCAATGCAGTGAGTGCACTGCTATATACGAAACCTATACGATCAATATAAATCACATCGCCGTAATCACAATAGTCAGTAAGGAACCAACAACTTGCATCTGTTTCTTTTTTATACCCATTAGATGCATCAATATTGATGTTAAGGGTGTCAATAACCATATTGGCAGTAGCTAATGGCAAGCGATGAGTAGTGTAATTAGAGGTTAGTTCTGAAGCAATATAATCATATGTTTGTGTACCTTGCTCATCTGTAAAGACGAATGAGAATTTAGACTTCAGTCCATCATCGTTCACATACTGATAAGTTATATCCGCTGCATCAGGAGTATTACGGAAAGGAATACCACCTGAGAAAGAAGCAGAAGAGCCCTTGTTTACTTTATATACAAAACCGTCTGTGTTTCCTAATGTTAGCACCAATGGAGAAGAACTCTCAAGCCCTGCCCAATAGCCCCAACTTATACCTAACACGCCATCCTTGAGTTTGAATATTTCTCGACCTGGATTATCCACTTTCCATAATACAGCTGAAAAATTCTTGTATTGGTCTGCATAACCATACCAACCTACAGGCATTTGTTTGTGATTAGTATTCTTCAAACCTGTACGATAGTCTGTGAAATCACCATTTGGAATCACATCGTTCTTATAATAATAATAGAAGGTGTAGTGGCGAGTATTATCATACTCATCGATTACTTCCACTTGGGTGTATTTA
This sequence comes from Paludibacteraceae bacterium, assembly GCA_036309065.1. GTDB lineage: Bacteria > Bacteroidota > Bacteroidia > Bacteroidales > Paludibacteraceae > Colicola. The sequence continues at coordinate 37,494 of JAXJUN010000014.1, forward strand.
TGATTATCCTGCAGTTTGGTTGCTGTTACACCCGCCGCTCCTGTGTGCGCATAGGTCAAAGCAGGCTTTGCAGTCACTGGAATAACATAGGTAAGTACATTCGGATTAAAGTTAGCTAATGCGGCTCCATCTACAGTTACATTGATAAGTGAATAAACAGGATAATCTGCCACCTTTGGTGTAATCGTGTACACCTTATCAGCCTCTGCTGGATTGATGGACTTAACGATGATGGTCGTCGGTTCGTTTATTCCATTATTGAGGATAGTTACCACTTGGTCCTCATAGTTCTTCACCACGGAAACATTCAATTCTGTAGTACCATATGGGAAATCAACTGTGAAGTTAGGTCCTTGATTCATATCCAATGCGCCAATACCATCCACTACAATACTTGCTAACTCATTAGGGATAGCAGGAGGTGTGATTGTAAAATCAAAGGTGTATGTTTTCTTAGTGCCATCTTCGGCTGTTACTTCTACAGAAGAAGTCTTGCCTATTGGTGCTTCGGTGATAACGAGTGCTTGCTCAGCCTCTGCACGCTCCACATGGAAGAGAGGTGTGGTTGTAATACCATAAGGCAATGCTATATTATAGGTGTATTGCGTAGGATCGAAAGCATAACCAGTGTGTACTCCATCCAATTCGATAGACAACAATTGTGTATTGCTTGATTTCTCCACAGGGAAAGCGATAGTATATACTTTCTGCGTCTTGCCATCTTCTGCCATCACACGGATGATAGTATTTCTATCTACTGCGCCGTGCTCCACCATAATTGTTTGTCCTGCGTTTGCTGCGACAGGAACAACTGCAGGCACTTGTTTGGTGCGTGGAGCCAATGGATAAGTATATGAAGTGGTATTGGCATTGAAAGCAGCATATGGTTCGCCATCGATATACAATCCTGCTAAGTTAGCATCTTTGGAGGCTGGGAAAGCATCCATTGGGAAAGCAGGCATTTGTACATTATCTGGTTCGTTAAATCGAATGGTATAGGTATTTGGTGCTCCTTCTTGTGGTGTAACCACAATACGCGCTGTGCCGTAAGTAGAAGGCATTGCAATCGCTACGGATTGACCTGCATTTGCATCTACCGTCACCACAGGCATAGTTGTATTCTTCCATTCGATAGCATAATCCAAATCTTCTGGCACAAAACCCACTAATGAATCGCCATTGAGGTAGATCATCTTCAGGAAAGCATTCGCTGATTTCTCCACTTCGAAAGCGATGACATACAGGCGTGTTGTACCATCACCAGCAGTAACGGTGAGACGAACTGTCATTGCTGTTTGATTGATGGACTGCTTAACGGTTTGGTATTGGTCACCAACTGTCCATGTGATTGTTGGCATTTGAGCAGTACCGATAGGAAGCACTATGGTGTAGGCCAATGAATCAGCATGGAAAGTAGATAATTTCTCTCCATTCACTGCGATGGCCTGCAGTGCATTATTATTTGACTTCTCCAAACGGAAGTTGAGACGATACGTTGAAGTAGCGCCACTTGCTGCAGTTACTTCAATGCGTGTGGTGCCATCCAAACCACCCTCAATGAGTTTGATTGTTTGGTATTGGTCACCTGCTGTCCAAGTGATTTTAGGTAACTGCGTAGTACCTACTGGTAATGAAATTGTATATACAAATTTATCTGCAGCAAAACCATTCAACTCCTGGCCATCCAACTGAATACCAGCCAAATAAGAATAAGACGATGCCTCAATCTTGTAGGTAATCTTATACACCTTGCTGAGCGAAGTGCCAGGGATAGAAACCCTAATTTGTGCGCCTTGGTCGAGTGAGTTTTGCAGCAATTCTATTTTCTGTGCTCCTTGTTCGTACGCAGACTCCCAAGTAATGACAGGTAAGGTGCTTGTTCCCAAAGGAAGGGAGATAGTATAGTTTGATTTAGTAGCTGCATATCCAGGTAATAGATTACCATCCACATAGATAGCTTGAAGTGTTACATCTGTGAGCGCAGCCACAGAGAAAGTGATGGTATATGTTTGTGTAGTACCATCGGCTGCAGTGACGAGCACTGTTGCTTTTCCTGTCACGCTATTGGCTTGGGTGATAGTAACAGCTGCGTTCGCATCTTGCGCTGTTGCGGTTACGGTAGGAATAGTGGTAGTGCCGTAAGGCAATGCCACATTATAAGAACCCAAATAAGCATTAAAGCCATTAACTGTTGCACCATTCACCTGCAAGTCAGCGAGTTTCGCATTATTGCTTGCGCGTGATACAAATTTAATCTTATAGGTAGTGCTTGACTTGCCATCCTCAGATGTAACGGTGATCGTAGTTGGTTCGCCATCCACTTGTCCTTTTGTGATCTTGCACTCTGTATCAGTGAGGCGGCGACCAGGGAAGGTAACTTTTGCCTTCCTGTTATTCGTCAGCGAACCCGCGCCACGCACAGCATACATATCAGGAATAGTAGTTACTCCTTGACCCAATGAATAAATTTGTTCTTCTGTGCTATTTGGGTCAAAGGCTTTCCACTCACGACCATTGATATATAGTTTTTGAATCTTGCTCGAATATACGAGTGAGATATCATCCACATCCATTGTGCTACCCGCATACTGACCCGTATTAGCTCGGAAATCAGGATAGCGACCTGCCGAAAGGATAACATTACATTTCTGCGGCACATCGTCATTGAGGTAATAGATAGGAATGACTATTCGCGTCCAATTAGAATACACTTTTCTATCGCAAATCCATCCCTCAGCTATCTGCTTAGCATATGTTTTGGTTTCACACTCGTTACCATTGAGTGCTTGACGGATATCAGATTCCTCGTCTATGCAATACTCAGGTTTGCTCTTATAGATATTCGTGCAGGAACCATTCTTGGCTTTGTACGAAGTACCTTGTGATGTACCTGACCACGCATAATATAAGATATTAAAATCCTCCTCCATCACATGATCACCATCGGCTCCCTCTGCGCCACTATCATAGTAACGCTTGATCCAGACAACCATCGAGTCTGGGCGGTATTTCCATTGAATACCACCATATGTACCAGCGGTAGCGTCATCAATAGCGGTAATACTTGACACATACGCCCATGGTTTTCCAAGTGCTACATAACCAGGCGAAGTGGCGCCTATACCCATAGCGCCTACCCATTGATCTTGAATTTTCAAAGCAGATCCCGAACGACCTGTAGTCTTGTGCGCAAAGTTCTTATCAATACCCATTTGCGACACATTGGAGAAATTCCAATACTTTGGTTGCTCCTTATCTGCGAACTTTGAACCGCTCCAATCTTCAAAACCTGGGTCGGAGAATTGCTGCGCAGAAACATTTGATGTGCATACAGCCATCAAAATGACTAATAAAAATTGTAAAAATTTACTCATGTTAATATTTTAATTAAATTTATTACGATTTTATGGCTCAAAAGAGCACAAATTTTATCGAGTGCAAAATTACTGCTTTTTTTTCAAGTCCACAATACCAACAATTACGAAAAAAGTTACATTTATTAAGCATACTCTTTTCAAAAACTGCAAAATCGAGTTGACAAAGTACATTATTTTTAAGATTTATCGTTACATTCACAAAGTATTTATATCGCTTTACTTGAATGCTTAATAGCAGGTGATTATTTGAAACTGCGTATTCTGGCATGATATTTGTTATTTATATAAGGTATTATACACCGTGGGGTTGTAACACGGTCCTTTAGATAGAAAATAACATTATAAAACGAAATAACATTATGCAAAACCCTATTGACATTCGCGAGTTACAAGAGCGCGTAGAGCGTGAGAGTTCGTTCGTAGAAGCTCTCACATTAGGTATTAACCAAGTTATCGTAGGTCAGAAGCACCTTGTGGAGAGTTTATTAATTGGTTTATTGAGTGATGGGCATATCCTTTTGGAGGGTGTTCCTGGTTTGGCAAAAACATTAGCAATCAAGACATTAAGCGAACTCATCAAAGCAGACTTCAGTCGTATTCAGTTCACACCAGATTTATTACCAGCCGATGTAATCGGTACGCAGATTTATAGTCAAAAGAGCGAAGAATTCCGCATCAAACGCGGTCCAATCTTCGCTAATTTTGTATTAGCTGACGAGATTAACCGTGCTCCTGCAAAGGTGCAATCTGCATTACTTGAAGCAATGCAAGAGCGCCAGATCACAATTGGCGACGAGACCTTCCCATTAGGCAAACCATTCCTTGTATTGGCAACCCAGAACCCTATTGAGCAAGAAGGTACCTACCCTCTTCCAGAGGCACAAACTGACCGTTTTATGCTTAAGGTAGTAATTGGTTATCCTAAGAAAGAAGAGGAACAACTTATCATCCGCCAAAATATTAGCAACGAAAAGAAGCAAGTATTGCCTATCCTTTCTACTGATGACATTTTAAAGGCACGCCAGATTGTAAATGAAATCTATTTGGACGAGAAGATTGAGAAATATATTGTGGACATCGTGTTTGCTACTCGTCAGCCAGAGGAGTATGGATTGAAAGACATGAAGCAGATGATTGCTTTCGGCGGTAGTCCTCGTGCAAGCATCAATATGGCTCGCGCTGCTCGCGCTTACGCTTTCTTGCACCGCCGTGGATATGTCACTCCAGAGGATGTGCGCGCCGTATGCTATGATGTGCTCCGCCACCGTATTGGATTGACTTACGAAGCCGAAGCCAACAATATTACCACAGAAGATATCATCACCGAAGTACTCAACGCCGTACAGGTACCATAACATGACCAGTGAAGAACTTTTACAAAAAGTCAGGAAGATAGAGATAAAGACTCATGGTTTGAGTCGTAACATCTTCGCAGGCGAGTACCACAGCCAATTCAAAGGTCGTGGTATGGCTTTCTCGGAGGTACGCGAATATCAACCAGGTGATGATGTGCGTTCTATCGATTGGAATGTAACGGCCCGCCTCAATAAACCTTATATCAAGGTGTATGAAGAAGAACGCGAATTGACCGTCATGCTGCTTGTGGATGTGAGTGGCAGCCGTAATTTCGGTACTATCAGTCAGTTCAAGCGCGACTCTATGGCGGAGATAGCCGCCACACTCGCATTCTCCACAATAGAGAACAACGACAAAGTGGGCGTAATCTTCTTCTCGGATAAGATAGAGAAATTTATCCCTCCCAAGAAAGGCAAGAGCCATGTATTGCATATCATTCGCGAGTTGATTTCCTTCGAGCCAACGAGTAGCGGTACAGATATTAATCAAGCGCTGCAGTACCTAACGAATGCGCAGAAACGCCGTTGTACTGCCTTCTTGATCAGCGACTTACAAGATCCGCAGTTTGCCGTTACCGAGACGCGTACAAAAAGCGGTGTGACACCTATCGTCATTGCTTCGCGCAAGCATGATATGAATATCATCCAGATATACGACCGCCGCGATGCCAAATTGCCCGATGTGGGGCTGATTAAAATGAAAGATGCAGAGAGCGGCGTGCGTGTATGGACAGACACCTCGCTCCGTAGCACACGAGAAGCATACGCAGCCCATTGGAATAAACAGCAGCAGAACTTAATAGCATTATTCCAAAAGACAGGTATTAACCATGTATCGCTGCGCACGGACGAAGATTTCGTAAAAGCCTTGATGCGACTATTTAAGAATTAAGATTTATCACTATGTTGAATAACTTGTTATTAGCAATTATTGTAAGTGCCTCTATCGACTCAACCACCCTCATGTTGGGCGATCAGACAGACATGCATTTACAAGCCACAATAGATGCGCAAGAACAACTATCATTTCCTACTTTTGACCACTTATTACAGGATGAGATAGAGATTATTGATAGAACAATTGTGGATACCATCACTTTGGATGATGGGCGCAAGCAACTCAATCAGTACTTGACCATCACCAGTTTTACGGACTCACTCTACACAATACACCCTATTCCATTCGTGAGTGGCAATGATACTTTCTGGAGCGAATCGCTCGCACTCAATGTGATTCAACCCTTTGAAGTAGATAGTTCATTGGCTATCACGGATATTAAGGACATCGAGAAAGCACCCATTTGGTGGTGGGGCATTTTCCGTTGGATAGTATTGGCCATCGTCCTCATTGGCGCAGGAATAGGAGTGTACTATCTCGTTAGATGGTTAAAGAGCAAAGAACAAGAAAAAGAGGTTATCAACCCCGAATTATTGCGTCCTGCCGATGAAGTGGCAATAGAAAAACTAAATGCCATCAAAGAGCAAAAGATTTGGAAAGAAGGCAAGCATAAAGAGTACCATACCCAATTGACGGATGTGATACGCGAGTACGTGAGCCGCCGATACGAAATCAATAGTACAGAAAAAACCTCTGACGAAACACTACGCGCACTCAAACCGATGCTTAGAGACCAACGAGAGTTATTCCATCGATTAGAGAAAATGCTACAAGTGGCTGATTTAGTTAAGTTTGCCAAATGGCACACAACGCCTGATGAGAACGAACAAGGGTTGCAGACTGCCTATGATTTCGTGAATGAGACAAAAGAGATTATCACCGAAGAAGAAGGAAAGGAGGAAGAGGTATGACATTTGCTAATCCAGGATACTTATTCCTATTATTTCTACTTATCCCCGTTATCGGGTGGTATATATACGAATTGCGCAAAGCGGACGCCAGTATTCAAATTGGTGACACGCGTGTAATACAAAAGCAACCCAAATCATTACGCGTACGCCTACTACACCTACCTTTTATTCTTCGCGTCGCTGCTATCACCTTATTATCACTCGCACTCGCGCGCCCGCAGTTGACAAACCGATGGTCATCCGAGTCCACAGAAGGAATAGACATCATGATGGCATTGGATATTTCAGGTACGATGTTAGCCGAGGACCTGAAGCCCAACCGTCTGGAGGCAGCCAAACAAGTGGCATCGGATTTCGTACTCGCACGCCCCAACGACCAAATAGGATTGGTAGTTTTTGCTGGAGAGAGTTTTACACAATGCCCCTTAACTATCGACCACGCCGTATTGGTTAATCTATTCCAATCCGTTGAATACGGAATGATAGAAGACGGCACTGCTATCGGTTTGGGATTAGCCAACGCAGTAAACCGTATGAAAGACTCACAAACAAAATCGAAAGTAGTGATCTTACTTACCGATGGTAGTAACAACCGCGGAGACATTGATCCACAAACAGCAGCTGAGATAGCCAAGACCTTTGGTATTCGCGTTTACACAGTGGGCGTAGGTAGTTATGGTCAGGCACGCGTTCCCGTACAAACACCTATCGGAACACAATATATAACGATGGATTCAGAGTTTGACGAGACTACACTGCAACGCATCGCGCAAACCACTGGAGGACAATACTTCCGTGCTACTGACAATAGCAGTTTAAAAAAGATCTACGAGCAGATAGATCAATTAGAGAAGACTAAACTGCGTGTACGCGAATATGCCAAGCATACCGAGAATTTCGCGCCATTCTTATATGCTGCCCTACTCTGCTTATTGGGCGAAATACTACTTCGCTATTTTGTGCTGCGTACGATTACACAATAATGATTGACTATTGAAAACGAATATAATATGTTTCGATTTGCAAATATAGAAATGCTGTGGTGGTTATTGGTTATTCCCGTAGCTATAACCGTTTATATCTATTTCACACGCCGCAAACATAAGCAATTACTTGCTTTTGGCGACCTTGAATTAATGGAGCAATTAATGCCCAACGCAAGTCATGTGCGTGGACATGTGAAGTTTGGTTTACTCCTACTGGCGTTATCCCTCCTCATCATCTCCTCTGCTCGCCCACAATTTGGCCAGTCAGAGCGCACAGAAAAAAGGCAAGGTATTGAAGCTGTAGTCACATTGGATATCTCTAATTCCATGTTGGCTGAGGATGTGGCTCCTAATCGTTTAGATCGTGCGAAACAGATGATGAGCAAACTTATTGACCAAATGGTGGAAGATAAGATAGGCGTAGTGGTTTTTGCTGGCGATGCATTCATCCAATTACCTATCACTTGCGATTATGTATCGGCCAAAATGTTTCTCAACACTATCAAGCCCGAATTGATAAAAACCCAGGGAACTGCCATTGGGCAAGCCCTTAACACCTCTATTCGTTGCTTTGGTACGCTCAACCCCGAGGACGAAAAAACCATTGCTAACGCCAACCGTGCCATCATCTTAATCACAGATGGTGAAAACCATGAAGACGATGCTATAGCGGTTGCGCAGCGCGCCAGCGAATTAGGAATAAAGATTATTGTGGTGGGTATAGGTAAACCCGAAGGCAGTCCTATTCCTATGCCTGGCACAAATGATTTCAGAAAAGACCGCGAAGGTCGCGTGGTGGTAAGTAAACTCAACGAACAAATGTGCCGTGAGATAGCAAACGCGGGTAATGGTATATATGTACGCTGCGACAACACCAATACCGCCATGAAAACTATTGAAAAAGAAATAGACAAAATAGCCACACAAGAAATTGAGACACAAGTATTTACCGATTACAATGAGCAATTCCAAAGTTTTGCTCTGATCGCATTACTCATCATCTTGGTGGATTTCTTTATCTTCAATCGCAAAAATAAATCCATCACACGAATGGATATCTTCAGGGAGGACAAGCAATGAAAAAACATATTTTAATAACATTCCTATCCTTATTCCTTGTTCCATGCTCCTTAGTCTTCGGTCAACGCGAGGCGAGTGATGTACGCAAAGGCAATAAGCAATATAATAAGCAAGATTACAGCGCCGCTGAAATCAGTTACCGCAGAGCCTTGGACACCAATAAAGAGAGTTATGCTGCGCAATACAACTTAGGCGAGGCACTCTTCAAACAAGATAAATATCCAGAAGCGTTAGCAGCCTACGAGAGCGCTGCGCGTATGCTGGATAAGAATAAAGACAAAGAGCAAATGGCTAAAGTGATGCATAATATAGGTAATTGCCAGTTTGCCCAACAGCAGTACGACAAGGCAGTTGCTGCTTTTCAAGAGTCATTGCGTGCCAATCCGAAAGATAACGATACACGCTACAACCTTGTAAAAGCCATGGAAATGCTGCAGCAGCAACAACAGCAACAACAGCAAAACCAAAACCAACAACAGCAGCAACAAGAACAACAGCAGCAACAGCAGCAACAAGAGCAAGAACAACAAGAGCAGCAAGAGCAGCAACAGCAGCAGCAAGAACAACAAGAGCAGCAGATGGACCAAGAGACAGCAGAGCGTATTCTGCAGGCATTGGAGCAAGATGAGCAAGACACGCAAGAAAAGATGGAACGTCAGCAAGGTAAGAAACGCCGTGTAGAAAAAGAATGGTAATCCACATATAACTACTACGATATGAAAAAAATTCTATTTATATGTTTATCTATCTGCTTCGCAGTCTGTTGTTTGGCTGAGGAAGTAACATTTAAGAGTCAAGCGCCTAACCAAGTGATTGTTGGAAGACCTTTCCAACTCACTTTTTCGGTCAACCATCGCGGTAAAGACCTGCGTGCGCCTGAGTTCACCGATTTTGATGTGCTGGCAGGTCCATACACATCTACGAGCAGTAGTACCTCCTTTGTGAATGGTCATCGCACTTCCAGTTTTAGTCAAACATACACCTACACGCTGATTGCACAGCACCCAGGCACATTCACCATTGGTCCTGCTACCATCAAAGTGGATGGAGAGAATTACCAATCCAATGGTGTGCGCATTCAGGTATTGCCCGAAGATGAGCCAACGACGGCAGATAATGCCGCATCATCTGCTTCTTCGCAACGCCAACCGACCCAAAACAGTGGCGATGCGCAGGTGGGCAATAATAACCTATTCGTGCGTACTATCGTTTCTAAGACGCGCGTACATGAGCAAGAAGCATTGCTCCTTACCTACAAACTCTATTTTGCCAATGTGGATGTGGCGCAGTTGACCAATAATACCAAACTGCCTGAGTTCACAGGTTTTCTAAAGCAAGAACTTAATATTGAGAATATTCAGACCGAGTTAGAGCACTATAATGGTCGTAACTACCAAACGGCTGTATTATACCAAACTATTCTCTATCCACAGCATGCAGGAGACATCAAGATTGGTCCTGCTAATTTTGAGGCAGTCATTCGTGTGCAAACCAGACAACAAGTACGTAGCATATTCGATGATTTCTTCGCCTCCTATACCAATGTAACCAAAGGCATCACGGCGCCTGGAACCACTATTCATGTGAGCAGTCTGCCATCGGGCAAACCTGCCTCTTTCTCAGGCGGCGTGGGTACTTTCAACCTCACACCAACTATCTCGCAGACAGAAGTGCTTGCCAATGAAGCGATCACTATTCGCTTGGATATCAGCGGTTCGGGTAATATGAAACTGCTCAAGACTCCCGCGATAGATTGGCCTGAAGGATTTGAACCCTATGATCCTAAGGTAACCAATAATTTCTCCACCACCACAGCGGGCGTGAGCGGTACGAAATCGATTGAATACTTGGCTATTCCTCGTAATGCAGGCGAATACACCATTCCTCCAGTAGCATTCAGTTATTTCGACATCGACAGCAAGCAATACCGCACACTCAGCACGCCTGAATACACCATACGCGTGAAGCGTAACGGCAATGAGAGCGTAACTGGGAATGAGGGAAGCGATGCAAGCACCACACCTGTTTACACGCCTCAAGAAGAGATTAAGCAGTTAGGAACTGATATCCGCTATATAGACACCAAACCCTTCATGGTGGCACAAGGAGGTAAGAAATTCCGCCTTTCATCTCTCGGCACCGGCATTGCATACGCCTACCTTTCTCCATTACTCATCGCGATGGGTGTTTTAGTGATTCTACGCAAGCAGATTCGCGAGAATGCCGATATACGCAAGGTGCGCTACAAGCATGCTAATAAAGTGGCACAAAAGCGCTTACGCGCCGCAGAGAAAGCATTGAAAGAGAATGATAAGGAGCATTTCTATGCTGAGATAGAGAAAGCGGCTTGGACCTATTTGAGCGACCGTTTATCTATTCCTACAGCAGAGTTGAATAAAGACAATATAACGGCTATCCTGACGCAAAAAGGCATAGAGACAAGTCTTATCACTGCAGTCAAAGATGTCCTCAGCACTGCTGAGTTTGCGCGCTACGCGCCTACCTCAGATCACGCAATGGATGATTTATTCAACAGCACCACACAATTGATTAACCAATTAGAACAACAAAAACTATGACACATAATACCTTTCACACAATGCGTATCACTGCAGTGATGGCACTTTTCATCTCGCTATGCGCCCCTATATGGGCATCGCTTGCCACTTTCGAGTCAGCCAACACGGCCTATGCAGATGGTCGTTACCGTGACGCAGTGGCTCTCTACCAAACAATCATTGCGGAGCAACCCAACACCAAAGCGTCGGACATGGCGCGTGTGTATTATAATTTAGGTAATGCACAGTTCAAGCAAGGTGAATTAGCACAAGCTATCTTAGCCTACGAGCGCGCACTACGTTTAGACCCGCGCAATGAAGATGTGAAGCATAATCTTCGCTTTGCACAAAGCCGCATAACAGATGATATTAAAGATAATGATTTCTTCCTTTCGTCTTGGACCAAAGCGGTGCGTAATAGCGCGAGTGAAGAAGTGTGGCGATGGGTTTCCGTAGGCTTATTCGTATTAGGATTGGTAGGTATTCTGCTTTTCCTACTCTCGCCTATCTTATGGTTGCGCAAATCAGCCTTCTATATTGCCCTATTGGCATTGTTCATCTCGCTTTGCGCGGGTCTCAACGCGCGCTCATTACACCAGCGCGATACATTGCGTAACGAAGCCATTATCACACAAGGTATTGTTAATGCCAAATCCTCACCAGACCGCTCGGGTACGGACCTTTTCACCGTTCATGAAGGAACAAAAATCACAATACGCGAAACGATTGGCGAATGGGCAAACATACGCGTAGCGCAGTATGAAGGATGGATTGAACTGCGTAATTTAGAGCGCATCTAATATCCAAGCATACATACAAAATAAGCAGAGCGATTGCCCTGCTTATTTTTTATGCGTTACTGAATGCTTATCGCCTCGTACTTGTAGTCGTTGTAGCGGGTTTGCGCGCAGTGCTCGTACTTGTAGTCGTTGCTGCGGGTTTGCGCGAAGTGCTCGTACTTGTAGTTGTTGCAGCGGGTTTGCGTGTAGTGCTCGTACCTGTAGTCGTTGCAGCGGGTTTGCGTGTAGTAGTTGTGCGCTGCACCGTAGTGGTTCTACCCGTGTTATCTGTTTGCTTGATAGTAGTGCGCGTAGTTCCATCTTTCTTCACACGACTATCTATAGTCGTCTGCACGGTGGGTTTGCGCGTAGTGCTGGTACTCGTACTCGTAGTAGGCTTCGTTGTAGTCGTAGTAGCGGGTTTGCGCGTTGCACTTGAGGTAGTGGTTGTGGTTGCAGGTTGGCGTGTAGAGGTACCACTTTGTGTAGATGATGGTTGGGTAGTAGTGCTTGTTCCCCTACTGGTCTGCGTGCGCAGTTCGCCCGCGTTGCGTATTGTCACGCCTGAACCATTAGCAGACACGCGTCTATCAAATGCATACTCTGGGTGTTGCTGATGATAGTCATGGCGGTTATGCGGACGCGTCATATGCGTATAATCATTATAGAAGCAATGCGTTGGATAATCACACGCATGGCAATAATGGTGATGGGTAACATAAGTCTTCACATACGCTTGGTAATGGGTGATATACACTGTTTTGGGACGGGTGTAATAACTTGGCCATGCTCCGTAGTAATAAGGAGACACCCACACCGTGTAGTTGGCATATCCATACACATCCCACATAAGTGGTCGTTTGACGAAAGTAGGTCGTACAACATAGTTATATCCGTAAAGATAACTATCTCCCACCACTTCCACATAGAGTGTTGAAGCTCTGCGTTCTGCCACTAAGGTAGCCACATCTTGGAAGACAGAAGGCGCTAAGCATGCTTGAATCAGATAGGCATAGTATTGCCCTTTTCGAGTCTCTATGACACGCAGATAATCCACATATCCATCTCTATTGAGGTCAAGGTTATTGATCATATACTTACTGGAGTTCAGTATTTGCTCAAATTCCCTTGTGCTTCTTGCTTCGGAGTATGCTGCCGCCACCGCATGCAGATCGAGATAAAAACTCATATCTGTATTGTAGTTAGTGACGGTTACTGTCTGCGCCGTTGTGTGTTTAGGTACCTGAGTGGTGACATGCGTGGTATAGACCGTTTTGACGGGCACTACTGTTTCTACAGTAGGCGCCACGGTCCATATACGCGTGAAACAACTCGTTAACATCAGTGGTATGCATAGCAACCATAAAGACCTCATCTGACTCATAGCATTGCGTATTTGGTTTATATTAAAGTGTCTTAGCCACCTCTATTTCTTCGAATGACTCGAGCATATCGCCCACTTGTATATCATCGAATGCTTTGAGGCTCAATCCGCATTCCATATTCAATCCAGCCTCTTTAATATCGTCCTTCACATGCTTGAGGGATGATAAGTCAGCAGTCTTGATTACGATACCATCGCGGATGACGCGTACCTTATTACCGCGCTTGATCTTACCTTCACGCACGATACAACCGGCAATGGTACCCACTTTGGAGATATGGAATGTTTGTAGCACCTCGAGTGTAGCGGTCACTTCCTCTTTCACTTCTGGTGCGAGCATACCTTCCATAGCGGCCTTGAGTTCGTTGATAGCATCGTAGATGATAGAGTAGATACGGATATCCACTTCTTCTGTCTCTGCCATCTTGCGTGCTGTACCTGTTGGGCGCACATTGAAGCCGACGATCATCGCGTCGGAAGCCGCAGCGAGCATGATATCTGAATCGCTGATAGCACCCACGGCACCGTGGATAACATTGACTTGTATATTCTCGGTAGATAGTTTGATGAGTGAGTCTTTGAGTGCCTCTACAGAACCATCCACATCGGCTTTTACAATCACATTGAGTTCCTTGAAGTCTCCGATAGCCATGCGGCGACCGATCTCCTCCAAACCAATATGTTTCTTGGTACGAATTGACTGCTCACGCTGTAGTTGTTCGCGCTTATTAGCGATCTCGCGTGCTTCTTGTTCTGTAGGCAATACATTGAATTCGTCACCAGCTTGTGGTGCGCCGTTGAGACCGAGGATAGAACATGGTTCACCTGGTTTAACCTCCTTGATGCGTTGTCCACGCTCGTTGAACATTGCTTTAATACGCCCGTGGAAGGTACCAGCCAGCACTATATCCCCCATGCGGAGTGTACCATCTTGTACGAGTAGTGTAGCCACATATCCGCGTCCTTTATCCAATGAAGACTCAATGACCGAACCTTTGGCACGGCGTTTAGGATTAGCTTTGAGTTCGAGCAACTCAGCCTCGAGCAGCACTTTCTCCAATAACTCGAATACACCCTCACCTTTCTTAGCAGAGATCTCTTGGCATTGGTAACTGCCTCCCCAGTCCTCTACGAGGATATTCATATTGGATAACTGTTCACGAATCTTATCAGGGTTAGCACCTTGTTTATCCACTTTATTGATAGCGAAAACCATCGGTACGCCAGCAGCCTGTGCGTGGTTGATAGCCTCAATAGTCTGTGGCATGACCGCGTCATCGGCAGCGATGATGATGATAGCTATATCCGTCACTTTGGCACCACGGGCACGCATTGCGGTAAAGGCCGCGTGTCCAGGAGTATCCAAGAAAGTGATGTGTTGTCCGTTTTTGAGTTTCACATTGTATGCACCGATGTGCTGTGTGATACCTCCTGCCTCTCCAGCAATCACATTGGCATTACGGATGTGGTCGAGCAATGAAGTCTTACCGTGGTCCACATGACCCATGACGGTGATGATCGGGCAGCGTGGCTCTACATCCTCTTCGTTAATCACCTCGTCGGCATTGATTTCCTCTACCACCTTAGCAGAAACATACTCTGTTTGGAATCCAAACTCCTCTGCTACGAGGTTGATAGTTTCGGCATCGAGTCGTTGGTTGATAGAAACGAATAGACCGAGTGACATACATGTACCGATGATCTTATTTACTGGTACATTCATCATGTTAGCGAGGTCATTAGCGGTCACAAACTCAGTGAGTTTGAGTATCTTAGACTGCTCTTGTGCTTCCATGAGTTCGAGTTCATGTTTCTCGCGCTCTAACTCACGGCGTTCGCGTTTATACTTAGAAGAGTTATTCTTACCTTTAGGTTGTTGGAGACGGCTGAGTGTCTCTTTCAATGCCTTTTCAACCTCTTCTTGCGTAGCCTCTCTTGGTTGGTTTTTCTTATTCTTGTTATATTTATTCGTTTGGTTACGCTTGTCCTCTGGATCCACTTTAGCAGCACCGCTCTTGATGCGTTCGCGTTTGCGTTTCTCAGCGGCAGCTTGTTGCTGTGCTTTGACTGCCTCTTGGCGTGCTTCGCGTTCTTTGCGTTTCTCCTCTTTGGATTTCTTCGCAGGGCGTGTTGAAGTATCGATAGAGTCGAGGTCTATCTTACCCACCACTTTGGGTTGGTTTTTCACTTCGTGCTTACCAAGGGTAAAGATCTCAGGTTTCTTCTCCTGACTCTTTGCTCCTTGTTCTTTCTCGCTTGCGGAGGTTTTCTGCGCTTGTTTCTCAGCTTCTTTTCTTGCTGCTTCTTCGGCTGCTGCTTTTTCTGCTGCCGCTTTTTCTGCGCGCAACCTCTCAGCCTCCTGCGCTGCTTTTGCTGCTTCTTCGGCTGCGATGCGTGCTGTTTCCGCTGCCTTAGCAGCCTCTTCTGCTGCGATGCGTGCCGCTTCCTCTTTGGCTTTCTTCTCTGCCTCGAGTTCTATTTTACCTACTATCTTAGGTTGTGGCACGGTTGTTTCTATATGCGTTGGTTCCTCCTGTGCCACGATAGTAGGAGCAGCGATGCGTTCTTGCCTCTCGGCTGCTTGGCGCGCTGCTTCTAATTTGGTAACCATATCCTTGTTGAATTCTTTGGCGAGGATAAGGTACAAATCATCATCTATCTTTGCATTGGGGTCGGACTCAATGGAATAGCCATTCTTCTGACAGAAAGCTGTCAGGGTTGCCATTCCTATATTAAGTTCTCTACATGCTTTGATTAATTTAATTGCCATAATATCGCGTGTGGCTATCCTCGTACATGTACCAAAACTGCATTTTGGTAGGGAGTACTCGGATGCACCCGCTCTTAACTCGGACTATCGCTTGCGCTAGCAGTCCTCGTTATTTGGAGGTGCCCTCTAAGCCACTTGAGAGGGGATAAGGGTTTGTTAATCGTTTGCAAACTCGGCAGCGAGGATCTCCAATACTTCGTCTATGGTCTCCTCTTCCAAGTCTGTTTGCTTGAGCAATTGTTCCTTGCTCATGCCGAGCACATCTTTAGCGGTATCCAATCCGATAGCTTTGAGTGCGTCAAGAACCCATTGATCGATTTCGTCATTGAATTCATCCAGATAGATATCGTCCATATCTTGCTCGTTTATCTCACGATAAACATCTATTTGGTATCCTGTAAGCATGCTTGCCAATTTGATATTAAATCCACCCTTACCGATAGCGAGTGATACTTCTTCTGGCTGCAGATATACCTTAGCTGTCTTGTTCTCCTCGTCAATCTCCATAGAAGAAATCTTAGCAGGAGAGAGTGTGCGTTGGATATACAGATTAACATTCGGTGTATAGTTGATTACATCTATATTCTCATTGCGTAACTCGCGTACGATGCCGTGTATACGTGCTCCTTTAATACCCACGCATGCGCCTACTGGGTCGATACGATCATCGAATGACTCTACGGCCACTTTAGCGCGCTCTCCAGGGATACGAGCGATTTTTTTGATAGCAATCAGTCCTTCCTTCACCTCTGGTACTTCTTGTTCAAAAAGGCGTTGTAAGAAGAGAGGGCTGGTACGAGAGAGAACGATTTTAGGGTTTTGGTTTTTATTATCTACCTGCACAACCACCGCGCGTACGATTTCTCCTTTGCGGTAGAAATCCGATGGAATTTGGTTCTGCTTAGGCAGATAGAGTTCATTGCCTTCCTCGTCAAGGAGAAGCATTTCTTTCTTCCAAACCTGATACAACTCACCTGTCACTACTTGTCCAATCATGGATGAGTATTTGAGGTAGAGGTTTTCCTTTTGGAGCTCTAAGATTTTTGATGCCAATGTTTGGCGAAGATTAAGAATCATACGACGGCCGAAAGAGTCGAGGTCCACCTTATCGGTAAACTCCTCATCTATTTCTATTTCATCGTCGAACTGACGTGCTTCGCTCAATGCTATTTGTGTTTCTGGATTAGCCACATCGTCATCTTCCATCACGAGGCGGTTGCGATAGATCTCCAAGTCGCCCGTGTCAGGGTTAACAATCACGTCGTAGTTCGAATCCGAACCATACATCTTAGCGATTACATTACGGAATGAGTCTTCCAATACATTGATAAGAGTCTGTTTGTCGATACTTTTTGACTCTTTAAATTCTTTAAAGATACTACTCAAATTGATTGTTGAGTCTTGTTTTGTTGCCATATGTTTGTATTTTATATTTTAGATTGCAAAATTTAGAATTTCAGGTCGTATTTCACATACTCTGGTTCGTCATAGCGCCAGGTATAGGTCACCATTTGGAGTTGTTTCTTCTTCTTTCCTTCCACTACCACTTTCTCTTCCACTTCGATAGAGAATGTATCTTCGTCCACGGCCACCAACTGACCTCTATACTTCACTCCTTGTCCCTTGTCGCCTTTCGCCATCACTTCCACATCGTGTCCAAGGTTTTTCTCAAATTGCATCTTGGTTTTGAATGGGTCGGTAAGGCTAACGCTTCCCACTTCGAGTGAGTAGTCTTCGTCGCCAAGTTTCTCTACAAGGAAATGGTTGAGTGCTGCGCAGAACTCCACATCCACGCCGGCGAGGCGGTCCACCTCCACGAGTATCTCGTTATCTGCTGAGATAGTGAGTGTGATTAACTCATAATCGGTACCGTTGAGGTACTCGTTAATCCAATTTTGTATGTCTTGTTGTGTTATCATAATGCGTTTTCATATGCGAGCGAGGGAACCTTTTCGGGTCCCCTCGTTCATTTCACGGTGCAAAGATAGCACAATTTATTGGAATATGCAAACTTTTTATAAAGTTTTTTGCTTTTTGCGGCACTTTTTAGTTTATTTCTGCCAAAATAGTTGCCGAATAAGGTGCTACTTGCACTTTTCCTACCTCTATTGTACCCATTCCGTTTGCGTTCGCTTGTGCGTCTTGTGCGAGCACGGTGTAGGTGGCTTGTGGGATTTCCACCTCCATTGGTTCAGGCGTACCATTGAGCAGCACTACGAGTGACGCAGAGGTGTCAATACCTTGTAGGTCTTTGATGCGATAGATAATCAGTCCCTCTTGTGTAGTCTCTGGGAACTCTACATGGTTCTTCACTAATTCTGCTGTGCCTAAGCGGAAACCTTTATGCTGGCGGCGGATTTTGATAATCTCGCGGTAGTATGTGTATAAGTCATTATAGGTTTGCTTATTCGCCCATTCAATCACATTGATAGAGTCAGGACTTTGATAACTATTCTCTACGCCTTGCTTCGTGCGGAAGAGTTCCTCACCGCCGTAGAAGAATGTCATACCTTGCGAAACCATCACTGCAGTCTGTGCCAACTTATTCATGCGCAACTTGGTTGCTTCTGTCTCTTCTGCAGCCGCCACTTCAATACGGTCACGGAGACAGTAGTTGTCATGGCAAGTGATGTACGACACATGTTGCATGGGTTCGCCGCTCCAGTCAGGGCAAGCCACTAATCCGTAGCGCACGGCGTCGCGTGAAGCGGTGTTGCCCGATGCGAAACCTCTATGGTGGTCGAAGGGTGAACCGATGAGCGCATTGCGTATATCATCGCTGAAAGCGCCTACGCGTGGCATGGTGTAGGTCCATTGCTTCATCGCTAATTGCTCGTATGGGTAAGCAGGAGAAGAAGCCGCCCAACCCTCACCATAGGTGATGATAGATGGGTCTATCTCATCCAAGGCAGCGCGTATCTGACGCATTGTCTCTTGGTCGTGGATACCCATGAGGTCAAAGCGGAAACCATCTATATGGTACTCGCGTGCCCAGTAGCATACCGACTCCACCATGAACTGACGCATCATCTGTTTATCGCTGGCGGTCTCGTTGCCGCAACCCGAACCATTGGCATAGGTGCCGTCCTCGTTCATGCGATAGAAATACTGTGGCACTACTCTACCCAACGCGCATCCTTCTACGCTGTAGGTATGGTTATAGACCACATCCATGATGACGCGTATGCCAGCTGCATGGAGCGCTTGAATCATCGTCTTCGCTTCGCGAATACGCGTAGCTGGGTCGTATGGATTAGTGGAGTAACCGCCCTCTGGCACATTGTAGTTCACCGGGTCATACCCCCAGTTGTATTTATTGAGGTCCAAGGTGGTCTCGTCTATTGAACCGTAATCGTACATTGGTAGTATTTGGATATGTGTGATACCCAATTCCTTGAGGTGGTCGATACCCGATGCCAGTCCCTCAGCGGTCTGTGTACCTTGTTCGGTGAAGGCGATGAACTTACCTTTGTTGGCAATGCCCGAAGTAGCGTCAATAGTAAAATCACGCATATGTGTCTCATACACCACCACTTCGGTTGGGTCTGCCATAGCAGGGCGTTGGTCGTTCTCCCACCCCTCTGGGTTAGTGGCTTGCATGTCGATGATAGCAGCGCGTTGTCCGTTAACGCTCACGGCTTTGGCGAAGATACCAGGGCTCTCCTGTCCCCATTCGCCGTTTTGGTATGAGCATACGGTGTAGAACTTACCCACCTGGTCTCCCTTAACGGTGGCAGTCCAGAAGTCGCCTTCTTGTTCTTGGAGTGCAATCACTTCAAATTCGGCAGCGTCATAGGTGTTGTACAGACGCACTTCCATCTTTTCAGCGATGGAAGACCAGAAGGTGAAGATTGTTTTCTCGGGCGTATATACGCACTCGTTTTCCAGTTTGTTTGGCTTGGTGGCGCAACCGATGAGCAGGCACGCCAAAATGATTAGAAGAGTGTTTCTCATTGTATTTATTTTTTAGTTTTCTATAAATCGAGTGCAAAGGTAGTGATTTTTTTTGATATATGCAAAAAAAATCGCCCCGAAGAGCGATTTTTTAGTAATGAGTAATGAGTACAGAGTTGTGAGTAGTGAGGAAGAATACATTTATTTCTTAGTCCATGTATTGCCTTTTTCGTCTGAGAAACTGATAATTCCCTCGTTCTTGTGTAAGTAACATGATTGACCTATAGAATTGGTAATCGTGTAATCATTCTTGTTTTTGAGTTGCGTTAAATCCAAATCCGCCCACAATCGTTCTTCATGTCGCTTATCCTGATAAATTTCAAAAAATGCCCCCGACGCTAATTCTCCAGTAATCTCGCTCTGAGAAAATCCGACTTCTATTGAGTAACTATCATTGTTAAAATGAACGCCACAGCTAATCGCAATCGTATCCCTAATAATATATCCCAATTCTTCATTGTCTGTATTGTTAGTATCTCTAGGAATAATCATACCCATTCCATCACTATATGAGATAATAAATGTATCTATCATTTGAGATTCTGTAGTAAAAAGAATAGTATCACCCTCTGTGTAATTTTTAGAAAGATACATTTGCATTACATCCCAAGCTTCTTTATAATTATTTTTTGGAGAAACACCATTAGGCTCACAAGAAGCAAAACAAACGGCTAATACAGTAATCAGTAAAAATAAGAACTTTTTCATAATACTTTATATGTTTTAGTTGAACCATTAGTATAAGTTACTTTATAGATATATAGTGAGTTGTTTTTATCAATCGTAAAATCCAATGATTTACAAGATTTTACCAACTGACCATAAATGTTATATACATCCACAGACTCTATTTCAGAATCAGTATCGACATCAGTTCTTTTTTGCGATACATGGAAAGGAGCAAGAGTACCGTCACTTTCTCTTCCAAAAACATGGAATGTTGGATCACCCATTAAATTATATTTTTGTATTTGCACCCAACGACTTCCATTCCTCAAAGCATTATAATACTTTTGTTCCCCTGTCCTTAACCATGTTGTGCATGCGTTGTTAACGAAATTACACATGCGATGAGTAAAATTGCTGTAAAAAGAACCTTGTTTTTCATAACGAAAAGGGATTTAGAGGTTAATACTTTTATTTAGCGGCGCAATTTTGCACCTACTCGTCAATTTGCAACTAAACACATCATAAAACATTCTTTCGGCTGCAAAGATAGTAAATTATTTTGAAAGTACCAAAAGAAAAATGCCATTTATGCGGATTTTGCATAAATGGCAGATGATTCTAAGATTTCAACACGCATTCATGTTACTTGGATGGTCAACCATTCGTTGTAACATACAATCACGAATACTCCGTTAGCTATTACAATTCTACTGTGAACGGGTCTACAAACAAAACCTCACCATTTTCACCAAAAACGAGCGGTTGATTATCACGACGGTGTTGCTCCACTATACGGCGATGTGCCATTTTCAATCCTTGGTTAACCTTGGATTCTAATTCTTTTGTACTCATATCTTTTCAATTAATAAATTCCACATTTCTTCTTCTATCAATTCAACTTTACCTAATAATTCACTTTTTTTAGCGACTAAAAGAGCAGGTATCTTGACATTATTATAAATTGGCGTGTTGCATGCCTTTCACTTATTCTTTGCGATTGCAAAGGTACTACAAAAAATGCACATATGCAAGAAATTTCGCAATTTATTGCAAAATTAATCGTTTGAGCGAAGCGAAATAAGAAGTACAACTTTTTCTGATATATGCAAAAAAATCGCCCCGAAGAGCGATTTTTTGTGTAGTGAGTAGTGAGTACAGA
>JAXJUN010000015.1:0-6562 GCA_036309065.1 Paludibacteraceae bacterium
AGATAAATACTGCCGTTTGATAATTCGTAATTATCGGCCTACGCGGCCTTGAGCGTAAAGTTCTTTATCACGCGCTCGTGAGCGAGCTCCCTGCGCGTGCTAAATCCCTTTTCCGCGCAGCGATTAGCTGCTTAATTACGAACTCTCAACCGCCAGCCATAAACACAGATAAAATTTACATTGTCGAGTCAATTAGATCACACACATCTCACAAAAACGCGTTCGTTTTACTCACTAACAAAAAAGCGCTACGCTTCAAAAACACAATGCTAATCTAACAACGCAGTGGTATTAATACAACGAAAGGAGCACCGAGGTGCCCCTTTCTTGAGTAGTGAGTACAGAGTAGTGAGTATTTACTTCACTTCTTGTCCGGTGAGAGTGTATTTTGTGCCATTGCGAAGGATAAAAATACTTTTGTTTTCATAACACTTTATATGTTTTAGTAAGGATCTATGATACACCGAAATACATCTTTTTGATTAACAACACTACCACTATTGGATACAAATTCCCAATAATAAGGATTTACATTATATTCCTTTATGTAATTGTCCATTACATATGAATTTGGATATAGTTGCTGCTCCCATTCATATATTTGTTGCGTTGTTTTATTTATTAATTTTGTTTTGATAAAACACCCCCAATTATAATAATTTTCTGCATTCGAAGTAGGCATCCATAGAGGACCAACTGCTTCTTTTTCACGCAAAACAAAATCTAAAACAACAGAATCTGTTTGCGTTTTATCAACATGTATTTCTGCTGAATCCATCCGATTTTTCCCATCCCAACAAACATATAATTTCATATCCCAAACATATTCCGTTCTATTTGATAGAACAAATGTTTGTGTTACTGTTATTTTCCTCTGTTTCACACAAGAGAAAAATAACAATCCTAAAATAACCAGACATGTGATTTTTACAAAATAATTTTTCATGGCAAACATATATTAATTATATTATTTTTATGAGGACAGATATATTGCAAGTTGCTCTTAAACTCTGCTAGTGTATATGCATACGCCAATGCTTGTTCCATTTCATGCATATCTATTCCATTATTGTATAGTGTTCTATAATATTGCGCATAGCAATAAGCCACACTTTGAGTGTTTTCAAAGTGTATAGTACGATTGTTATATCCTAAATACGCATTCCCCATATACCACTCTCTGTAATATGCCCATCCTTCTGTAAGAGCAATTAGTTCCCAATTATCATCCCCTATTGTTCCATATGTCCTACCATCATCATTAATAGTATGATTCACTTCGTAAGCAATAACATCACTCCAATGGATGGATGCTCTAGTATAACCATATTCTGCAACTGTCCGCATAAAATGCGAGGAGTGAGTCAATTCATGCCATACAATACTAATAGTTTTATTGTAACAAGATAGATCTGCTTCAAATTTTAAAATAAGATCTGGTAATATTGGATATAAAATAGGTGTCATTCCAATATATAACATTTCCAAATAGAACCCTACATATGATATATCTAATAGGCTTAAGTTTAAATGATTTTGTAATAATGGGCAAGAGGAGACCCAACCATTATCTTCTTCTACGCTAGAACTTGCGATATTTAATCTAACGGGCGGTAAAGAGAGGTTTTCGTTTTCTGCATAAACACAATAATCATAAATAGCATTGTTTATTACACATCGCCCCCATAGCGTACTTGCAGAATGGTAAATATCTACCGAGTAACCAGTAGAACTATGAAAACCACAGTTATAGCCATATGTCCACAAAGGAACTGCTCCTTGAATCATACTTGTTTTGATATTCCATTCATTAACTTGTGTTACATTCCTTCTGCCTTCTGTTTTTATAGTATAACAGATTTCATCTGTTAGCAATAGTTTCTTCCATCTCCCCCTATCATAATATTGCCCATTCCCATCAGTGTACACATCATGTGTAACAAACCACCTGAACAATCGCACTTTTGTTCCAGAAACACCAGTCATGCCATTAGGTGTTTCTATTTTTATTTGTCCTGTTGGATGATGGTATGTGTCGCAATCAGTCCAACTCCACCACAAAAAATATTTCACTTCACATTCTGTTTCTTCCACAGGACCTATCTCTTGTGTTTCGTACCCAGCTAATCTAAATGCCATATGTGTGATTGCTTCAGCAAAGTCTCTCTGTTCTCGTATAAATTCATCCATTTCTATTAATTCTGGAGAATCTGGATCGTTATACCATTGCATATATTCTAATAATTGATTAGAATTTTCTGGAATAAATAATTCTTCTATTATCTGATAATCAACACCACTAAGATCAAGTTGTTCAAGTGAATCTGCCGAACAGACCCCATATAGAACAGGAGCTTCCTGCTCTATATCAGATAAATAGACCGTATAATTCCCGTATAAACCATCTATATTATCTAAAAGAAGTGGATAGGGCATTGTTGCAACAAGACTAGTATCAGCCCATGATTCATAGTCAACAGCATTGTTTGGATATAGAGCAATATAATAGTCTGTTGGTTGAATCGTAATGGAGAAAGCTATATCAGAGATATTAATAGTATTTGGCAAGCCGCAAGGATGCGAGATTTCTGTCCTTATAAATTCTAGAGCCTCCTCCATATAATGAACTGCATAAGGATTAGCACGCTCTGTATAGTCATCTATATAAGTTGGTAAGTCTGTCTCAATTACACACTCTTCATTTGCTAATATTTCTTTTCTCTGAGTTTCATCTTGTGGAGAGACAACTGGTTTTTCACAACTCACTAACACTAGAGTAGTCATCATTACACTAAAAAGAATCTTGTTTTTCATAATTGTAAAATTTATTAATAAACAACACTATAGATTTTAATCCTACGATTTAAAATTTCGGTGCAAAGGTACGGCTTTTGTATGATACACGCAAATTTTTGACTTGGGAAAAAACTTGGGATTTTGCAATTTTAGTCACTTCACTTCTTGTCCTTGCATGGTATAGGTCTTACCATTGCGGAGGATGAGCACTTGACCGTCTTTAATTATTTTATGAGCACCAGCAAAAGGTTCAAATCCATGATTGGTTGCTTGATCGATAGCATCAACATCGTTGTCAGGATATATACATCCTATAAATTCTGGCTCCGAAGCGGCAAATAATTTAGTTTCGTAAAAGATATTAGCTAATTCGAGTGCATTGAATACAGATGGTAACCCACATGTTAAAATATACCATAATGGTAAATCGACATCTTGTTCAAAATCAACATTGTATTGTTTTGTCATATTTTGCAACAAGACGATGTCTTCTTCCTGTTTTAATTTAACATAGAAACAATGTGTTACATATATGTTGCCACCTTCAGTATCTTTATAGGAAGGTGTCCTATAGAACACATGTTCTAAATCTTTAATAATAGCATTGGGTTTGGTAATTCCCCATTTCAAATTAGCCATTTCCGGATAGGAGACATCTCCTGTTTCTACTATTTTTTCTTTGTCTGATTGCAAGAGCAATGCATCGTCATATATGATATATTCCTGATTTCCCCTTTCCAATAGAATTTTTGCACCATCGTACCAATAATAATCTTGTTGTGCATTTACATTTATAGAAAAAGTGCATGCAAGACAGAGCATTACACTAAAAAGAATCTTGTTTTTCATAATGATATAAATTAAAGGTTAATAGTATTGCTATCGGCGCAACGCTTTGCGCTTGTATGTCAATTTATTTCAAAAGTGCCCATAGGCATCCTTTGCGTATGCACCGCGGGACGCGAATGTATTCTCGGAGGGAACCCACCCCGTAGGGGAAGGGGCGTGCCGAAGTACCACCGCACAGACTTAACTATAGCACATAACCGACTATACAACGAAAGGAGCACCGAGGTGCCCCCTTCTTGTAGTAGTGAGATGGTTATAAAAATTTCTATTTGGCTGATTTTCTGCGATTACAATCGCGGCAAAGCATTTGGCAGTTAGCAGCTATCGTGCGTCCGCCTTCCACCCAAGGAGTAATATGGTCGGCTTCCATTTGCTCAATTTCAAAATGTTTGCCACATATTGCGCACTTACCACCTTGGCGCTCATACACTTCGCGGCGAGTATTCGTATCAAACGCACGGATACCTAAATGATGAACATCGCCATCTAAGATATATGCGAATATGCCGCTTTTCTTTTGTACATCAGAGTCTATCATCAGTTTGGCGAGTTGCTCACCGATAGCTGTTGCAGTTAGCGTAGTGTCTTTGTGTTGATTATAGAGCAAACCCCATTCCACACCTTTCATTTCTTTTTTGTATTTACGCCCAAAGAGTTTCTCTATCCAATGAATTACATCCTGGAAATACTGCCATAATTCATCCGCGTCGGTGTCGTGCTGATGGCGTGCCATATATTGTTCGATTGTAATTCCCTGTTTGTCGCTTATCCACTTGAGTGCTGTCTCAAAATAATCTTGACGGATAGGCGAGCCGTTCATGAAGTCCGAACCGATGCGATAAGCCACACAGCCTGTCTTGGAGAAACGGCGTTTAGCTTGCGTTACCCACGCTCCCGAATAGATAGCATTGCGAATTTCTTGTTCTTTGAGTTTTTCTCCAGCTATATTGATGGTCTTAAACCACTTTAGTTTCTCCTCATCCGTTCCCTCGCAAATGTATATTTGTAGTTTGTAGTCAAGAATGCGGTTTTGCTGCTCAATAGTCATATTGTTGAATCCCAACAAGTTGCCATCAAAAAGCATCATATACTCACCTGCAATAAACGAACAAATAGAAATGGTGCGTTGCTGACCATCAAGCAGTTCGTATTCAATACCATCTGTACCATCTGTTTTGACCCAATACATGACATTCAGCGGAAAATTCTGCCAAACGGTGTCCATAACGGCACTGCGTTGTTTATCATCATAGACGAACTCACGCTGGTATTTGGGGCGGATGTTCAACCGTCCGCCATAACCAACAATTCCTTCTTCTTGAATACTCAAATCATTGTAGTCCGCACACAGCTCGCGTATGCTAATTTCGTGTAAATCTATTGTCATGGATTTTGTGGTTTTTTATTGCGAATTAAAATGCGGGCGTAAGGATCTTTTTGTCCAACACTATGCAATGTCAGTTGCTTTGGTTTTGGCAGCCCCTGTTCTACTATTGTAAAAAAGTGAGGATTAATATCTATTATTTCAAATTGGTCTGGATTATATTTGTCCAAAAATGTAATGGGAACACCCATTACTCCCTCGTAATCACATGGGATGTCTGTGTAAGTGTTAATATTAATAGCATCATAATTATCGTATTTAGGATATTCTTCTGGCGTGTAGTGCTTATACAAAATCAAGTCCTCGTTATGTTTTGCAACAGGCATATTCGTAAACCAACAAGATGTGGATACGCGTGCTATCTTTTTGCCGTTCTCTATGTGATGAAACTTCTCCCAACTATCAGGAACTTGGAAGAACATTCCTACATTAAAATTAGTGTATCCAGTTCGAATTTTATCTTGCTGAAACATACGGAATGTTTCTTTGAATGTTAGCGCATTCGTATTGCCAATAATGATAAATTGTTTGTTATATTTATCTAATAGGGCAAGGTATTCGCGAAATAAAGAAAAGGGCGGATTAGTCACTACAATATCGGCTTCTTTGAGCAATTCGATACACTCGGAACTATCAAAAGAGCCGTTTCCTTTGAGTAAGGAGAGTGCATTTTTGTCGTTTTGGATGAGCCACTGAACATCAGCAAGGTTTACTGCTCCGTCATTATTGTAGTCTTGTACTTCCGTAATTTCTACTTTGTAGGCTATTTTCTTTGGTTCCGTTTCCTCTATTTCGAATAGCAAAGGCAGTTCTTCCCCTGCAACAGGTGAACCATCGTAACAGGTGGCGATTAGTTTCTTGAGACCTAATCGGTTAAAGTTGAGTGCGAAATACTTGAAGAAATTACTTTCGTACGGATCGTCACAATTACACAACACAACTTTCCCTTGAAAGTATTGCGCGTAGTATTTGAGTTCTTTAGAAATGTCATCTAATTTGGTGTAGAACTCATCATTTTTTGCCTTTCGTGCAGCTGCTAAATCTGCCTTTGCCATAGATTGATAGTTGTTTCGTGCAAAACTATCAATCCACCAACGAATAAAAAAAAGGCGAGCCCACTTATCCGTTCGACAGGTGTCTACCAAACCCCTACTCCTGATAAATGAACTCACCAACGGTGAATGCATACTATCATTATAGGAGTAGAGATGTGTATACACCTCAACATTATTATTTCGGTAGTTCAATTTTGTTTGGTAGACTTCGTCGAACGATGAAATAATAGTAATGCTTATTATTAAAATATGTTATAGCGCACGCTTGCGCTTGTATGTCAATTTATTTCAAAGTGCCCATAGGCATCCTTTGCGACCGCAAAGGTACAACAAAAACTGCACATATGCAAGAAATTTCGCAATTTATTGCAAAATTAATCGTTTGAGCGAAGCGAAATAAGAAGTACAACTTTTTCTGATATATGCAAAAAAATCGCCCCGAAGAGCGATTTTTTGTGTAGTGAGTAGTGAGTACAGA
>JAXJUN010000016.1:0-114157 GCA_036309065.1 Paludibacteraceae bacterium
ATAAAAATACTGCCTCAAAGGCATAATAGCTAATCGCTCTTATGGACACCCGTCCCTACCTGCCTACCTATAAATATATTTATCGTTAGTCCGTTAGGACGGTTCTCCACATCCGCAGGATGTAAATGCCTTTGCGACAGCGAAAATATTAAAAACATATTCACGGGTTCTCACAAAAACTCGCTTACACTCACAAAAATGCGCTCATTACATTCGCTTCAAAAACAGCAATGCTATTACTGCTGATAGAGATCTAGAGTTCTAGATTTTTAGATTTCTAGATAAACTAGTCTAACTATCCAAACTAGAAGAACTAGAAGAACTAGAAACTACAAACCCACCAGTGATAGTTCTATGTGGTGCCAGGATGGTACCGTGAAGAACTAAATAAGAACCAAATAACAACTAAAGAACAACTAAAGATTATAAGGGCGAAGATAGGTTCTTATTCACATTTCGTGCAGGAAGTGTTGTGAGATTTGCAGATTCTTAATTGGCTGATTATTCGGAAATTACCTCGGCTTGGAGCCATTGATTGACCGTGGATTCTACATCTGCTTGCGCTTGCTGTGCAGAGACTTCGTATTCAGCCAATAAAGCTTCGGTTAAAGAAGCGACAGTGAACTCGCCTTTCTCTGCTTCTTGCCATAAGAAAGCGGCTGTCTCGTTGAGCGTGATCATCTTATTGAAATTGATGAGTTCGAGCGACTCACCCACTAAGATATACTCGTTTCCTAACTTGCGTAATTTAAATCCTTGAATTGTTTTCATAATATCAGTAGCCATTATATATTTTAATTTTGAAACAAAAATATTAAAAATAGGATAAAAATAGAAAAACATTTTTTTATTAGTTAACCAAAAACGACGAACCCACCACCGCTATGCTTTCAGCCCACGCGGCTTCGAGCGTAAACAGCTAATCCGCATCTTATGCGAGCATAAATGCGCCTTAATTTTTACTCTCGTCGCAGACGATTTAACAAATCGCTGCTAGGTTCTCACAAAAACACGCTTACGCTCACAAAAAAGCGTTCACTTTGTTCACTTCAAAAACGGCAATGCTGCTTAATTACCTTTTATCCTCCGCCAGCCATAAACATAAATAAAATTTCACATTAAGACCATTTTATTGTTAGACCGCTGCGATGTTAATAACACCATTTGAGCCAGGTATGGCGGTATATTTTCAGGAGATAAGTGCGGATGGGGAGTAAGCATTGCCACAAGCATGCAGAAGTACGCATTTTTTTTCTTCCTGACGGATATTCAATGTGCTTGACGATACCTATTATTTCATCTATTGTACATCGCTCTTCTCCTTGCAGATTACCATCACCTTGCAGAACGAATATCGTTTCCTGTTCGTTTTTCTCTATTCGCAGTACACGATGCAAGACAAATGTCTTTCTATCCGCTACTTGTACTCTTGCGAGCAGAATATCGCCTTTACGAGGAGGATTATTTAGAGGTGATAGCACCACACTATCTTTCTCTCCTTCAATAAATGGGCGCATACTATTCCCCGAGGGAGTAAAACGCACTTCTTTTTCATCTTTTAATAAGCGCGCCAACTCTGGAATCAATATGTCATTTGCTATTCGCATTTATTCTGGTTTTATATATGGAAAACAAGCACATTTCTCTGTGGTGTATTCTATTTGATGGATATAGAAGTTTTGTCCACTGCGTTCTATGCGCACATAATAATCACCCGTAGCAGGCATCGTTGCGCGCACATAAACGGATAACTGATTTTTCACTTGTAGTTTTTCCCAATTTTCTCCATCTGTAGAAATAGAAACGACTATTCTTGAGGATAAATCTTCTTGTGGATAATGATAAATATCTATTTCTTTTAGATTCTCAATTTGCGTGGTTGTAACTGTTACACCCGGTTCAGTCATAAAAATAGATATCTTTCCATTAGTTTTATACAAGTCCGTATAAAAATAAGCTCCACCAAAACATGTATAGTACACCTTTGAATCAATTGTCGCAATAGTATAATCTTTTGACAATTCAAGTTTGTCTTGCTTATACATTTCGTCAAACACATGCGTAGTGGTTACTATCTCTACACCATGTATAGTGGTGCAAAGCATTAGCAGGCAGATGAGTGATATATAATAGCGTTTCTTGCTCATTATTAGTCTATTATTGGAAGAGTGCATGGTATGTAATACTCTTCGTTACTTTGCCGTTGGGTGTAGTAAATAAGTCCGTTGGTAGAATGAATGGGTCTGCCCAGTTGGCTTCAATAGTCCAACCAACGAATGTTGTTGCTTCGCAAGGTGTGACTGTTGCAGTAGGGAGCACTAAGTCTTGTGAGCCGTCAGGCGCATATTCTTTCGTCTCTATCACCTCTCCATCTACCATCCAAGTGACAATAATCGGTTCCGCTATATAGGTGGCTGTGATAATGCCGTTGGTTTCCTTGATATTGAGCAATGGTTGGTCCGGAAATCCTTTCCAAGAAGTGACTTTACTGCTTCCACCAAACACATTTCCTTTGCCATTATTATTACCTATATACTTACCCGACGAGCAAATGATGGTAAACAATGGTGAATCAGTGGTAGAGGTATTATTCGGCACATTGTTTGCCCATGCAGTCTTATTATAGTTAACTTGCCAGATGACCATTCCATGGGCAGGAAGGAACTTATCCCATCCTTTTTGCTGACGGTTTTCCAAATAATAGCACCATCCTCCTGTGGTGGCTGTCATATCTGCTCCAAGTGAATTGAGATAATAGGCATTGTAGTTGGTTTCACCATTCGCAATAAGCGTTATATTCTGTGGTGTTTTCTGCAGATTAACGGGTTTAACCCATCCGAAGAAGTATTTCGCCCATACATTATAGTTTGGCGGACAGTGCCCTCCACCGTTATAAGCGCCTCCATCCATGATATCCCATTCATTGGGCGTTAAGAAGTCTTCATAATTAGTACTATAATCGGTGTCGTAGAGGTCTGGCAGGCCCATCACATGTCCGAACTCATGGCAGAGTGTACCTATACCTCCAAGTGTGCCCGCTCCCTCTAATTCAGCGGACATAGCATAAGTATTTAGTGTTTTGCCATCCACTTTCCACTCGGATTTAGGATAGGTGCAATTCCCATAATAACTAGCAGAATAGATATCCCAGTTATGCGGCCAAATGGTGCTTTCTTCCCCTCCATCTGCTTCTCCTTTGCCTGCATAGATAATATAAACAAAGTCTATCTTCCCATCCTGATCGGTATCGTAATCTGCAAAATTCAATTGCGGGTATTGGTCGTTAGCTAATTTGCATGCTTCCACTACCGCGTCGGTTGCATATTTATCATTTCCATTCGCGTCGTTTCCACCATAGTACGCACAGTTTCTACTGAGGTTCACAGGACCAAAGATATCAAACTGAGGACGATAGGCGCCGTTAGACTGGTCTGCAAAATACTGCGCAGCAGATGGATAATTCACACCTTTATATTTATTCACCTTGCAGTTGGTAGAGTTGCATAACTCATCAAAGACTGCTAATGTGTTGGCATCATTCATTTGGGCGTCTGCAAAATTAGCGAGAATAACCACTCCTTTCGGTGCAAGATTAGGGGTTGTACCAAACGCAGCGGGTTGCCTTCTTTGTTTCGCAACGGTTCTGCGTGCTTGTGCTTGCTGTGGCTGAGGTGCGAGACCTACTATTTCGTAAAATCCATTGGTATTGAGGCGCACTTCGTTGCCTTCGCGATTGATGGTATAATGATAAAACTCATCGCCTATCGTTTGTATTTCAATAGTGGTGCCGTCTGGCTGGGTATAAGTAGTCCATCCTCTTTTAGCAGGTACGGCGTAGGTTATCACAGCGATGGCGAGGATAAATATAGAAGCGATTATCTTTTTCATAGTCCGTCGTTTATTGAATTTGTTGTCCAGTAGTGTTATATATCTTGCCATTGTGTATGATGAGCAATTGACCATTGCGTATCATCTTATTGGCTGAGGTGTGTATTTCTATTTGCTCCGTAGCTGTAGCATCTCCTTCGTAAACAGGAATAAGTTCCACATCTTGTGCAGGCATGATAAAAGTTGCACCAGGCAAATAATTCACTCCATTGTATTGCCAATATAAGAAAGTTTTTTCTGTATTGGTAGGTTTGCCCAATGATAGTTGGACTTCCGCACCCGCTACATAGCTTGGGATGGCGCATGTTGTCTTGGCATATGGGAATCCCTGATATGTCAACTCGTATTTCTGCTGTGCCTTTGCTGCTACTGCAACTATAATCAGCAGCAATGTGTAAACTATTTTCCTTCTCATATGATAATTATTTAAATCGGGCACAAAGGTAGTACTTTTTTTTTACTTATGCAAACGCGCGCGTTCTTTTCCTTTTTTTAGATATTTAAATAAGCAAAAAATTGACGCTTTTTGTGTAAAAATACATTTATTTCACTCG
Source organism: Paludibacteraceae bacterium (assembly GCA_036309065.1). Lineage (GTDB taxonomy): Bacteria > Bacteroidota > Bacteroidia > Bacteroidales > Paludibacteraceae > Colicola. Next base: position 4,443 of record JAXJUN010000016.1, read on the forward strand.
AAAATTTGCGTATACGCATTTAAAAGCGTATCTTTGTAGTCGAATTTGCAAACTCTTTTTTACAAATCATATTTTACCAATCATTAAATTCACTTAAGGTATGAAAAAAATTTTCACTTTAGTAACTGCCGCATTGGCAAGTATTAGTATGATGGGTGCCGATTTTGTTCCGACAGCCGTTTACACCGTAGGTAACGCCGAGACATTAGGTGCAACCTGGGCGAGCAAAAATCAAGTAGCCAACTATTTTGAAGTAGGTGACACGATTGTTATGAGTCCTTACATTTTGTACCAGTCTAATGGTGATGGCAAACAAGCATGGACCGGCAATACAAAAGGTGGTAGCACCAGCAAAACATGGGAGCCATTAGATTGCTTCATTGGTAGCTCAAACATGTACACCACAGACGCCAAAGCTGCTACAGTTAATAGCACTCGTACTTATTACTACAATGTTACCAACTGCGTATCATTCTTGCTATATGGCAATTCAGAGAGCGACAAGGGAGACCGTGTCATTACAATAGCGGCATACGAAATTATTGATGGTGTTGTTTCTACAGACACAGTAGTAAGTACCACATATGCAGAAAAAGCAGCTGGTATTGCTAAAATAGAGAACTTGGACAAAACTAAAACCTATCAAATTCAAATCACCAGCAATGGTAGTAGCAACTCTACTTTATATGAGGTGGCATTCGTAGGTGTACTGAGCACTGACCCGATGTTAAAAGCGAGTGTAGAGAGCGTTGATTTGAATGTAACAGCCGTTAACCCAAGCGTTTCTGAGACCGTTACTTTCAGCGGCAAGAACCTCACTGCAGGTACCTATAACTTGGTTGTTCCTACCGTAGAAGGAATGACTGTTACTCCTGCTTCCGTAGTAGTAGCAGAAGATGGTAAATTGAATGCAGAAGTTACTATTTCTTACACGAGCGCAGTAGAGGTTGCTGCAGCAAGCGCAAATATCAGTTTGACGATTGACACTCTCACTCAAAATGTGGCAATTAACTACTCTGCTACATTAGCGAAAGAGTATGGTAAATCTATCAATATTGAGCAACTTATTTTAGACAACGGCATGGCGTATGATATCAAAGCCGCTCTTGCTGCAGCTAAGATTGATTTTGAGAATATTGACGCTTTGGATAGTTTGAATGATGCTAAGACTGGTCGCAACGAACCATACCTTGGTTTGAAACTAAAGAATGCAGCAGCTACTATGGGTTGCTGGCTTAAGGCAGGTAGCACTATCAATGTGAAGTTTGGTAATGTAGGTGGTGATGTAAATATCAGCATCAATGGCGCAGTTCAAACAATGACTGCAGACTTATTGGCTACTCCTCTTACCTATACTGCTACCGAAGACACTTATGTTCTGCTCAGCACCACAAGCGCAAAAACTGTTGTGGTTAAGCAAATTATGATTGACGAAGCGATTGCAACTGTTGTTCTTCCAGAGTCTCCTGTTGTACCAGAAGATCCAACTGTTGGTTTGGACGATATTAACGCTGCTACTAAGAGTGTTAAGTTCTTCCACAATGGTCAGTTATTGATTGAGAAGAATGGTGTTGTTTATAATGCACAAGGCGCTGTAGTGAAGTAAAAGCACACACAAGCGATTATTTAAATAGAAACGACTCGCAAGACTGCGGGTCGTTTTTTTTAGCACGAAATTTGCATATATGCAAAAAATTCACTACCTTTGCAGCCGATTATAGATTAGGATGCGTATGCGTATTTTGCAACACATAGGGGAATATATGCTCTTGATGGGCAAAGTGCTTCGTAAGCCCGATAGGTGGCGTATGTTTTGGCGGCAATATAGTCGCGAATTGGAGAAGCAAGGATTACAATCGTTGCCTATTGTGCTCATCATCTCCGTCTTTATCGGTGCTATCTTGACCATTCAAGCCAAGACGAACACAGAGAATCCTTTTTTGCCGACTTATATCGTAGGTCTGCTGACTCGTGACACACTTCTATTGGAGTTCTCGAGTACCATTTTATGCCTTATATTGGCTGGCAAAGTGGGTAGTAATATTGCGTCAGAGATAGGCACTATGCGTATCACGGAGCAGATAGATGCCATGGAGATTATGGGTGTGAATAGTGCGAACTATCTCATTTTGCCCAAGATATTAGCTTTTATGACGATGGTTCCATTCCTCTTTGTTATCTCTACCGCAGCGGGTTTATTAGGAGGTTGGGCCGTAGGAGCCTTCACGGATATCATCACTATCCATGATTACTTGATAGGCGTGCAGTATGCTTTCAATCCATATTTTGTGTGGTACGCTATTATCAAAGCGCTTGTTTTTGCATTTGTGATAACGAGTATGAGTAGTTATTATGGATATTTTGTTAAAGGCGGTGCATTGGAGGTAGGTCGTGCGAGTACCAACGCTGTAGTGAACAGCAATATAATGATATTATTTCTTGACCTTATTTTATCCAAATTGCTGTTATGATAGAAATCACGAACATAGTAAAGCGTTTTGACAGTAATACAGTATTAGACCATGTGAACGCCACCTTACACGACGGAGAAGTGAATATGATTATTGGTCAGTCTGGTAGCGGAAAAACTGTCTTACTAAAAAGCCTTATTGGTTTGCATTCAGTGGACGAAGGTCAGATACTCTATGACGGCAGGGATATAGCGCAGATGACGGAAAAAGAGATTCGCGCGTTGCACCGCGAAGTGGGCGTATTATTTCAAGGAGCCGCACTCTTTGATTCAATGAATGTCATAGAGAATGTACTCTTTCCTTTGGAGATGTTCAGTCACCTAAGCAAAGAAGAAATGCGCGCACGCGCTGAGTTCTGCCTGCGACGCGTAGAGATGCCCGAGCATGTATGGAACTCCATGCCAAGCGAGATAAGCGGAGGACAGCAAAAGCGTGTAGCCATTGCCCGCGCTATCGTCTTAGAACCCAAATACCTCTTCTGCGACGAACCCAACTCTGGATTAGACCCTAAGACGAGTCTTGTTATTGACGCGCTGATACAAGATATTACACGCGAGTACCATATTTGTACCGTAGTGAATAGTCACGACATGAACTCCATCATGGAGATTGGCGATAATATCTTATTTCTCAAGAATGGCAAAAAAGAGTGGCAAGGGAGCAAAGATGAGATTATGCACAGCGACAATGAAGCACTCAACGATTTTGTTTTCGCAAGCGAGTTGTTTAAGATGATCAAGAGGGAAGAAGGAATAAGGAGCAAGGAATAAGGAACAAGGAACAAGGAACAAAGATATATGAAGAAGTTTTTTTTATTGGTAGCCGCAGCGGCTACGATAGTTACGATAGCGAGTGCGCAGACGCCTCGCGCAGCCAAAGTGCCAGCCTACCCAGGTATGATTGAGCGCGTACAACCTAATGGTGACACCATTCGTACTTATCTTCGCGGGGACGAGCGTATGCATTGGTTGATGACCGAAGATGGGTGGCAAATCAAGGAGAATAAATGTGGATGGCTCGTGTATGTAAAGCAAAATTGCAAGGGCACTATTCGCCCCACATGCCGCAAAGCGCATAACGAAGAAGAGCGCAGCAAATGCGAGAAGCGCTGGTTGGACAAACATGGTATTCGTAAGGAGGTTCGCAAATGAGACGATTGTTATTTATAGTAAGTTTAGCAAGCATAACTATTGCTTGTTTGGGCAAACCTGCTTATCGTGGGCCTATTATCCGCACTGCAGTTGATGGTACAGAGCAAACCATTTACTTACATGGTGACGAGCATTTCCATTATATGACTAATACAGCAGGACAATGGTTGGATGAGGAAAGCTTGGTTCCACTCACGGCAGAGCAGAGAAGCGATCGTATGGAGATGGGTTTGGCGCGTAAGGCACGCCGTATTGCGCAACAGCAAACAGCAAACAACGCACCTAACATTGCTCCAAGAGGATTGCTCATTTTGGTCAATTTTGCAGACCAAGCGTTCGTCACACCTCGCGACACCATTAATAATATGCTCAATGGAGAGCATTTCACACGCAATTATTCATTTACCTATAACAAAAGGCAATACACTATTTCATCAAGCGGTAGTGCGCGGAAATATTTCTACGATCAGAGTTATGGACAGTATAATCCTACATTCGATGTTATTGGTCCTGTCACACTCAGCAACAACATCAGTTATTATGGTGAGAATGACCGTTGGGGAAATGACAAACGCCCTACAGATATGATCAAAGAAGCTTGCCAATTAGCCGACAAGCAATATGGAATTGATTTCACACAATACGACAATGATAAAGATGGTTATGTAGATTTCGTATATGTCATCTACGCAGGGAATGGAGAAGCGGATGGAGGTGATGAGAATACTGTTTGGCCGCACCAATGGAACCTAACATATGCCAATATTCGATTCTCGATTGACGGCAAACAGATTGACCGCTATGCTTGTGGAAACGAAATCAATTATGCAAGTAAAGTATATGACGGCATTGGTACTTTCTGTCATGAATTTAGCCATGTGCTCGGTTTGCCAGACCTCTACCCAACCGACGATGGCACACACCACACTTTGTACGAATGGGATTTATTAGATTACGGAACCTATAATAACGAAGGCAATACTCCTCCCGCTTACTCCGCCTATGAGCGATTCTTTATGGGGTGGCTCACACCACGGGTGCTTACCAAACCAGAATTTGTATGGCTCAATCCTTTGAATTTTCAAAACGGAGAAGCATTACTGCTTTGCGAAGGGGATTCGCACAATTTGGTGGGGCACGACCCAAACCCTACTGATTTCTATCTGCTTGAATGCCGCACACAAACAGGTTGGGACAAGTATTTACCTGGCAAAGGATTACTCATTACTCATATTCGCTATAGCAGTAACACATGGGATTATAACACTGTAAATAACGACCCTAACGCCATGGGTGTGGACCTTATTGAAGCCAGAACCAACAATGCTTCCTATGGTCGTGCATCTGATGCGTTCCCTGCGGGAGCTACCTATTGGCGCAGTTTTGCAAACCACGAAGTGACCGACATACAGATAGAGCAAGGCGGTGCTATCACTTTCTGCTACCGCGGAGCAGACAGAACAGGAGTAGAGAATATACAAACCGATTATACACAAGGCATAAAAATAATCAAAAATGGACAAATCGTTATCATTCGTAATGGTAAACGATATAATGCCTTAGGCATACAAATACAATAAAACATGAGAATAATCAGTTACAACCTCAATGGCATTCGCTCAGCTATCAGCAAAGGTCTATTGGATTGGTTGGGTACAGAGTTGCCCGATGTATTCTGCATTCAGGAAAGCAAAGCACAACCTGAGCAGATAGATGTGATGGCTATGCAGGAATTAGGTTACCGCAGTTATATCCACTCGGCAGAAAAGAAAGGTTACTCAGGCGTTTGTATCTTCACTCGCATAGAACCGGACAAAGTGGTTATCGGCATGGACAACCATAAGTACGATTGCCAGGGACGAGTTATCCGCGCAGATTTTGGAGACCTAACCGTGGTGTGCGTGTATATTCCTTCCGGTGAAGCAGAAGGTCCTAAATACGAGTACAAGATGGATTTCTTGGAGGATTTCCTGAAATGGAAGAACGAGTTAGTCAAAGAACGCCCAAACCTCATTATCTGCGGCGATTATAATATAGCGCACCACCCTATTGACATCAATCATCCAGAGCGTCAAAAAGGCGTATCGGGTTTCTTACCAGAAGAGCGCGAATGGTTGGACCGCTGGGAAGCAAGCGGCATGATTGACACCTTCCGCGTATTTGACCAAAGCGGAGAAAAATATAGTTGGTGGAGTTTCCGTGCTGGTTCTCGCGCACGCAATGTAGGTTGGCGTATTGATTATCATTGGGTAACTGAGAGTTTACGCCCTCGATTGATAAACGCTAAAATAATGCCAGAAGTGGTGCACAGCGACCATTGTCCGGTGGAGATAATTTTGAATTAAGAATTTTGAATTAAGAATTATTGTGGATAGATTAAGAACAGAACATTTGATAAAGAAATACGGCAAGCGCACCGTAGTGAATGATGTCTCTATTGAGTTGGAGCAAGGAGAGATTGTGGGTTTGCTTGGTCCTAACGGAGCGGGTAAGACAACCACATTCTACATGACAACGGGTTTGGTTGCTGCCAATAATGGAAAGATATTCCTCAATGAGCAAGATATCACTTCGTTTCCTATGTATAAGCGCGCGAAGTTGGGTATTGGTTATCTGCCACAAGAGGCAAGCGTATTTCGTAAGATGACAGTGGAAGATAATATCCGCTCTGTATTAGAGTTGACCGATTTTAGCAAGGAATATCAAGCGCAGAAATTGGAGCAATTAATCAAGGAATTTAACCTTGCCCATGTACGCCACAACCTTGGCGATCGCCTGAGTGGTGGTGAGCGTAGGCGTACCGAAATAGCACGCTGCTTGGCTATCGAACCAAAGTTTGTGATGCTTGACGAGCCATTCGCGGGTGTGGATCCTATTGCCGTGCAAGAGATACAAGATGTTGTTTGGCGACTCAAAGACAAGAACATCGGTATTTTGATTACCGACCACAATGTGGACGAGACGCTGATGATTACCGATCGTGCCTATTTACTATTCGAGGGAAAGATACTCTTCCATGGCACACCTGAAGAATTGGCAGCGAACCCTATTGTGAGACAGAACTATTTAGGTCGTGATTTTGAATTAAAACGCAAGACAAGAGTTGAAGAATAAAAAATACATATTATTCCTATTCGCATTCGTGCTATTCGTCAGCTGTCAACAGACTCCTGAGATGGATATCACTATCCACTCCTGCGCACCAATGCCTGAAGGCGGACGAGCTTGCGCTACATGCTTTGTGTACGATGGACAAGCATATTTCTTTGCTGGCAGAGATCAGTCTGAAAAGTACCACAACGACTTGTGGTGTTACAATCCACAAGACGATAGTTGGACACATTTAGGCGCTACACCTCTTACGCCACGCGTGAACGCTACTGCATGCGTGCAAGGAGATAAAGTGTATATTGGACTTGGGTTTTGCGGGAAATACAGCCGTGACACCTCCTACCTATGTGATTGGTGGGAATACACACCCACCACACAAGAGTGGAAACGATTAGCAGACTACCCCAACCTATACACCGATTGCGCTACAAGTTTTGTGGGCGATGGAGAATTATATGTTGGTTATGGCTTCTGCTGGAATTATAGACGAGATATGTTCCGCTATAATATTGCTCAAAACCAATGGGATTCTATAGATGTGAATGTTAGTTTTCATGGCTACCCTACTCGTTCATTCGGCGGCACTGGATGTACCTGTGCAGGAAGACATTTCATGGGGACAGGATACTACAAACAAAGTTTAAACTGGTGGGCAGAATTTATGCCTGAAGGCTATTGGGTAGAGCGTGCAGCCGTTCCTGGGAAGACAAGAACAATCGCTGCAAGCACAGCAAGTAGTAAGTACATCTATCTATGCGGCGGTATGCATTATGGAGGAATGAACACACATGGCAATGTGCTACAAGATATATTGCGCTACGAACCTAATGACGATACATGGCAATACATTGCTATTATGCCAAAAAAACTAATGAACCACAACTGTTTCACTATTGACAATACAATCTATTTAGGTTTAGGAGAAAACGAAGATTTGGAAATAAACGACCAACTATACTATTTTGCGGAATAAACTAATCATCATATTATTGACTTTCGCGTGCATAATAAACGCACGCGAATTGAGTTGGGAATGGTGGCCTACAAACATACAAACGGATACCACTTATGGTGATAGCCTTACTTATTTTGTAGGTATATTTGGTGTAGCTTCTACTGGGCAATACGCGCCGTTCTGGATGCAGAGCAACCAAAATGGTGATATTAGCGCCAATCCTTTTAGCGGCAATTTATCTGCAGGTATATTCAAGACCAATACAAACCATTCGCGATGGTTTGACTATGACTTTGGATTGCAAATAAGCGGGCGACTGCAATCACCAATAACCAATAGCCCACTCGAAATACAACAGAAAATAGGGACTGGTTATTTCAATCTCGCATACGCGCATGTGCGGTTATTCATCTTTGATATCACCGCTGGTATCAAACCCATGCTATACGAAACACAAGACAGCATTTTAAGTATGGGTAGTATGATTTTTTCTAGCAATAGTCAACCATTACCACGCATCACAATCGGTATTGACAAATACACACCATTTCCTGGATGCTATGGTTATTTAGAGATCAAAGGCGGACTCACCCATGCTTGGATGGTAGATAATGTGTATATGCGCGGCAGTTTCTTGCATCATAAATGGGCGGCTGTACGAGTAGGTGGGAAATGGCCTATCAATATCAGTTATGAGTTTCACCATGCCGCGCAATGGGGCGGAATCAGTCCCGTTCATGGCGATATAGGCAGCGGATGGAATGATTTCATGAATGTACTGACAGCAAAAGCTGGCGGAGTAATGAAAAACGACCAAAATAATGCACAGGGCAATCATGTAGGAAGTCAGCAACTGATGCTCACTGCAAAGGGAAATCAATGGGAAGTAAATGCCTATTGGCAGAATTTCTTTGAAGATAATTTCGCACTCATCGGTAATGGTCAGAACTTATGCGACGGACTATGGGGAATAAGCGTAAAACAGACCAAATGGCCTTTTATACAAGGATTTACATACGAATTTCTAAACACAACCGACCAATCAGGTCCATGGCACGACAGAGATGGATTATGTTATGCCGGAAATGACCAATATTATCAGAATAGCATATTCAAGAATGGATGGAACTATTGGTATCGCAGCATGGGAAATCCATTCCTCACCTCCCCTTTATATAATACTGACGGAACTCCCCACACACTCAATAGTCGCGTGCGCGTACACCATTTGGGCATGCGAGGAGATATTTACGGTTTTCAATACCGTCTCAAAGCAAGTTATGCGCGTAACTACGGAAATGACAACTTTAATAGCGATATGCTGAGCGATAACACAGCCCTTATGTTAGAGGTAAAAAAACATGTTGACCAAGCATGGGGTTTGGATTTCGGTTTGCGTTTAGCAGCTGACTTCGGTTCACAATGGGGAAATAATTTTGGAGCACAAATAACCATCAGTAAGCAAGGTATAATCACTTCATGGAAATAATCACCAATGCACATATCATCATGCCTGTTAAAGACTCTATCGAGACGGCAGAGCAAGCTATACGCGCCATTGTGCATAGTGGGTATACACTGACTGTATATGACGATTATTCCACCCCTGCAAATGCCGCCCATCTTGACGCTTTACAAAGAGAGTTAGGGATTAAAGTCATACACATAAGCGACCATACAGACCATCCATCCCCCAACTACCGATGGGTTCTGATCAACGCACAAAAAGAATGCATGAAAGAAGGGGCACACCTTATCATCATAGAGAGCGATGTTATTATCTCAGAACAGACTATTAACACATTGACCAGTAGAGTCAGCGAACGAGTGGGTATGATTGCTGCAGTCACTACTGACGCAAATGGAAATATTAACTTTCCATACGAATATGCAAAGCACTTACAAACGGATGGGATATCCAATAAGCGATTCTCTTTCTGCTGCACATTGCTGACCAATACCTTATTACATGCATATGACTTTGAACAACTTAATCCTAACAAAAATTGGTACGATGTGTACATTAGTCACATGTCACAGAAATTAGGATTTGACAACATACTGCAAATCAGCAACCCCGTCATACACAAACCCCACTCAAGTCGTCCTTGGAAACAACTTAAATACACCAATCCGCTACTATATTATTGGCGCAAAATAACACAACGCCGAGATAAAATATGAAACCACTTGTTTCCGTCATAGTACCCCTCTACAATGCTTCGCCATACATAGGCGAGACATTGAATAGTATCATTCTATCCACCTATCGTCCCTTGGAAGTGATAGTGGTAGATGATGGCAGTACCGATGATAGTTTTGCACAGGCACAAATTATTGCTAAGGACCATCCCGAAATACACATTCATCGACAACAAAATGCAGGGGTTAGCGCCGCACGCAATCATGCTATCCGCAAAGCCAATGGCGAATGGATATTGCCTGTAGATGCCGATGATAAGATTAGCCCTACATACATAGAACATGCCATTGATGCCATTCGTAACGATGTACGAGTGATAGGGTGCAAAGCGCACATGTTTGGTGCACGCGACGGAGAATGGAAACTACCTAACTATTCTCCAGAACTACTGGCCAGAAAGAACATGATACACGTCAGTAGTCTTTTTCGCAAGACAGATTGGGAATTGGTAGGAGGATTTTGTGAAGAAGACATATATCGTGAAGATTGGGATTTTTGGCTGAGCATGATGGAATTAGGAGGAGAATATATCCGCTTAGACGAGGTAGGGCTCTATTATCGCGTACTTCCACACTCACGCCGCAGCAAAGCAAAAAGTCGAAAGAAAGCAATCGTAGATGCTATTAATCGTAGACATTCTGCCTTCTTAGAGGAATACCTCGGAGGTCCATTGCACTATCACCGCTCATGGTCTAAGTTTCTCAACCTTTTCCGCTCCGTCAAACAAGTTGGAGATTTTAATCATTGGTTGGAGGGGGAAAAAATATTCCAGAAACGTAATATCCTGCGTGTAGTCAATGGTGTTGTTGTAAAGCACTTCGCTACACCAAATATTCTACGAGGCATTATCTATGGACTTTTTTGTAAAAGTAAAGCCCAACGCAGTTACGAGTACGCCTTACGCATGACAGGACTAACACCACCCCCTATCGCATATAGAGAAATTCGCATATGCGGTGTACTACGAGAGAGTTGGTACGCATGTTGTAAATCTGACTGTCAACACACTTTTAACGAACTTATTGGCAACCCTAATTATCCCAATAGAGAGACTATACTAAAGGCCATTGGGCAATTTACTGCAACACTACATAAGCGCCACATTCTCCATCAAGACTACTCTGGAGGAAACATACTCTTTAATGAAGATGGAAGTAAAATAGAAGTAATAGACTTAAATAGAATTCAATTTTGCTCTTCATTAACACAGAAAAAAAGACTTCTAAACTTCGAGCGACTTAATATAGACAAAGAAGCATTAAAGACTATTGCTAAAGCATACGCCATAGCAATGGGAGAAGACCCCAGAACTACTGCAGATTACATCATTGCTCATCGATGGAAGAAACACATAAAACAAGGCATCACAAACTTATGAATAAATACCAAAACATAGTCGGAAAAATCAACTATTGGCTCTTTCTCATAGTTGTGTTTCTACTGCCTTTTCCACAAACATTCCTACGATACGCATGCGTTATATGGATATTCAGTTGGCTATTAGAGGGAAGATGGATTAGTAAACCTAAATCCATCAAAGAAAATAAAATGGCCCTCCCATTCATTCTTTTTGGTTTGTGGTTCTTATGGAAATTCATATCTATTTTGTGGGTGCCAGATATGATTGCATGGAGATGGCAAATGGAGCGCTACCTCACCTTTGCTCTCATCGTACCCATCGGCATATGGGGATTGAACACAAACTATAATTGGGTACAAGCAGGCAAAACACTTATTATTGGGTGCATTGCTTCTTCCTTTTTCTACATCTCCATAATGGGAATACTATTCCACTATCCTGAATTAGTCAGCAATTATAGCTTTGGTGATGAGTGGAACTACAACATCACCAAATGGTGGTCTTTCTTTATTGAAAATATATCGCATATCAAGCATCGACTTTTCCTATGTAGCATCGCTTTATTCAGTATGGTCTTGGCCATACAATTATGGAAAGATAAGAAATGGCTACTTGCTATCATCTTACCTTTATTATTTATACCTATCATTCTTACGGGTTCTCGTCAATCTATCATCACGAGCACTGCACTGCTGGTTATAGGTATTATTCTTGCCATACCTAAGCCTTATCGTCTGCGATATGGAATAGCAATCTTATTAGTAGGCATCTTTATAAGTGGAGGAATACTACAATTACACCCAAGAATGCAGAATTTTGATTTTAGCAAAATCACCGAAATGAGGAACGTAAGTTATGACCACGATATTCGATTTAATATATGGGGATCAGCGTTACAGCATCCTACAGATTATGTATGGCATGGTTTAGGGGCAGGACAAAGCAGTACTTATCTTGCCAACCAGTACCATCATGTAGGATTTGACTATTATGTGCTTAAGCGCTACCATCCACATAATCAATATTTAGAAGAACTCATGGAGATTGGCGTTTTTGGAATGATACTCTTCATTCTCGCATGGTTGTCTATTAGTTTTTATTCCAAAGAAAGAGGACGACACACTGCCATCCTCTTTACTACTCTCTTTATGCTCAATATGTTTACCGATTGTATGTTTGGTAAATTCTGCGGAATAGCCTTATGGGCTGTCGGATTAATTTTTATCCTTCTCCAATCCAACTCGCAGTGTAACGAGTAAACCGCGGGGAATACACAGACTCATTGAAGTACGACTATCCTTCATTGTCTTCATTCCTTTATCAATCGTCCAATGCGGATAAGTAGGATGGTCATATGCATCAAAAGTGTATTCCGTCAATGCCGTTCCAAAATCATAGATATTATAGCATAATACCTCTAATGACATTGGAATATCCTTCACCCACCAACGACCTGTAGCACGCAATTCAAAATTAAAGAATGCATCTTCGCGCTTTCCAAATGCTTGGTTGGCCATATTAATTCCCTTAGCATCAGAATGCAACAAAGCCACTTGCGTATGACCATTGTGAATGGTCGGTACTGCTGTAAAAGTGGAGAACGGTTGTCCATCTTTGAACTTCCCATTGAATCCAATAGAGAAATACTTACATGGATTATATGTGACTTGCATGCGCAAGATAAATGACTTATCTTGATTAAGGCGACTATTACCTTGGTAGGGACGCGTACCTTCACTCAACGCACAATATGTATTCGGATTTGCAGAAGATTCAGATAGCGAACCAATATTATTGTGCAGTGGACCATTACCCATCGTGCTTAATCCTGCCATTAAATAGCTCTGCCAACTAACCATCACTAACCATTTCTTACCCGTATAGGTATATTTGACCAGATTGGACATATAATACGGAGTACGCCCGCCTATCGTAGAAGACATCAAATCCAATGGTTGCGTAGTTATTGTATATTGTTTCTCTCCCTCGCGCATATAATAGTAATCGCCATCCTTGACCATATTAGCATCTAAACCATTCGTATAGTCTGTAAACCATTGATTGTAGTACTTACGAATAGAGTTAATCAATGAGAATCGATGCCTATGCGAAGGACCAAAAGTGAACTGAATGGGCAAATCTAATACTGCGTACGATGGTTGATGCATCCACAAGTCCTTATCAGGTGTATGGTACTGTCCACCCGTTGTTGCTAATAAAGTATTGTCTGCATAGCGAATAGCGCCATTCATATAGTCATTACTCAAATAACGCACTTCATCCCATGTATAAGACATGCGATGATGACTAAGAGATAGTCCAAAACGGAACCACCAACAAGGTTCATAATCCATCGCTATTTTAGCCAACCAATTAGGTGTGATAACTGACTTTCCAGCTCCTAAACATATTCCATCCAATGACACTCCTAAATGTCCATAGAGTTTAAGTCCATCAATAAGCTCTTTCTCCGCAACTATGAGTGCCTCATTCTCTAATATACCGGAAGCGAAGGATGATGATTGCCAATGATAAGTGTACAACGGCGTACGATTTTGCTCATTAATAGCCTGCGTATATATATCATTTTTCCATTGAGAATGCTGTGATTGGAAGTACAAGAATGAATTATAAGACGCTGCATGCACGCGTAACCATGACAATAATGGTTGATCATATTGTACTGATAAATTTACTCCATGCAATTGTCCATCTGCATACCATGGTTCAAAAGCCTCACCATCATGATCTAATAGGTTACGACTAAAAGATAGCGAATCATGTTTCGTATCATCATTTTCATAACTTATTCCTACTACTAATTCACCATCATTAGAGAAACGCTTACTCATGTACACACCCGCATGATATGCTCGATTGAGGGCTAACTCATTCGCATTAAAATAGAATTCTGATCCATAATCAGAACGACCACTGGTGACAAAGAAATACCTCAAATGATCTATTGCGTCATTATGTAGAATAGGTATCTCTCCATCTAACTGTGCCGTATAATATTTCGATGGGAACATTCCGCTTATTCCTGTATGGTCGAATGCAGTCAAATTCCTTTGCCCGTAATGCACATACGCATGCTGATAATATCGTTTGCCATAGGCAGGAATAGCCATCGTAGCATCTAATGTACCTGCGCCTACTATGTGGTTACGCATATCCATTGGGCGACTATCCATCGTTCTCTCTTCTCCTGACGAATGAAAGAGATTTATCAATTCTTTTGTTCCAGGAGATATGCCTCCCAAGTTACCCATATTACCCGTCAAGCGAACACTTGCCTTTTGCAATGTATCATCTTCAAAATTCAATATTCCATTATGATAATCCAAAGCTAAGTTAGTATGGTACATTGGTGTATACAAAAGTGTATGTCCTACTTGTGCTCGTGAGTCTATACGCATGCCATTGAGACGATACTTATTCTGACGGAAGGAATTACCTGCGATGGAGAAAACATTCCTATCGCCGAGATTCCATTCGCCCGTAGTCTCTGCCTCATAAACTACATAGTCATTACAGTTATCTAAATAATGACCCAAATCCGTTGTTTGATACCAATTACGAAAGAAATCACTTTGTATTGAATCTATTCCGAATATAGGAAATGCCTCAGCACGAACAATCGTGCAGAGGCATCCCACTATGAGCATACTACATAACCTATTCATTATCCAAACAGATTTTGAAAGAAGTTTTTCTTATCTGCCGAACCAGGAACTATATTTGGGCTATCCTGCAGTTTTTCTATTAATTTGCGTTCATCCTTACTCAGTCTTTCAGGAATATACACTCCTACATTGATAAGCAAATCACCAGTACCATATGTACGACCATATTGGTCTATTCTTGGCAGACCTTTGCCTCTCATGCGTAACACTTTTCCTGGTTGTGTACCAGGGGTGATAGTAATCCTTGCTTCACCTGATAATGTAGGGATCTGTATTTGTCCACCCAAAATAGCAGTAGGCATATCAAGTAATAGATTATAAATCAAATCACTATCCTGACGAATAAAATCCTTATGTTGCTCTTCTTCGATGAGTATGAGTAGGTCTCCCGCTACGCCACCACGAGGTGCTGCGTTGCCTTTGCCTTGCATAGTGAGTTGCATACCAGCCGCTACACCTGCTGGAATATTAATCGTAATTATTTCCTCATCACGCACCACACCCTCACCATTACATTTAGCACATTTATTTTTTATAATCTGTCCTTCTCCATGGCAAGTCTCACACTCCGCCTGCACTTGCATCATGCCGAATATACCTCGTTGCTGGCGTACCGTGCGGCCTGTTCCTTTACATGTAGGGCATGTCTCAGTACGGCCATCCTCACTACCTGTCCCATTGCAAGACTTACATTGGACTTGCTTGCGCACTTTGATCTTTTTCTCACATCCCGTAGCTATCTCTTCTAAGGTTAGGCGCACTTTTACGCGCATATCACTTCCCCTACGCATTCGTGGACCGCGACTGCGTCCACCGCCACCGAATAAATCGCCCAAGTCAAAACCTGCGCCACCAAATATATCTCCAAAATGGCTGAATATATCTTCCATTGACATACCGCCACCTGAGAAGCCACCTGCTCCACCCATACCCGCATGACCAAATTGATCATAACGCTGACGCTTCTGGGGATCTGATAACACTTCATAAGCCTCAGCTGCCTCTTTGAACTTCTCCTCAGCAGCTTTATCACCTGGATTTTTATCTGGGTGATATTGAATAGCCTTCTTACGATAGGCTTTTTTTATCTCGTCTGCGCTGGCATTCTTCTCTACGCCAAGCACTTCATAGTAATCTCGTTTCTCAGCCATAGTTAGTCTTTTATACTTTGAATTATAGGTTTAGAGTTCATTATTTATTCACCTACTACCACTTTGGCGAAGCGTATTACTTTCTCTCCAAGTTTATAACCGCGTTGTGTGCAGTCTATCACTTTCCCTTTATTTTCTTCGCCCGCCGCAAAAGTAGTTATCGCTTCATGTTCATCGGTGTTAAAGTCCACTCCTTCTGTCTCTATTGCATGTACGTTCTGCTTATCTAAAAATGAGATAAACTTCTGTTGGATGAGTTGTATTCCCTCACGCAAGGCATCTATATCTTCTGTCTTCTCCATTGCAGCTACTGCGCGCTCAAAATCATCCACAAGCGGAAGCATCTCTTCAAAGATACGCTCCCCTGCTGTAGCCATCAGTTCCAATTTCTCTTTGTTCGTGCGGCGACGATAGTTATCAAACTCTGCCATCATACGCAGATTCTTATCCTCCAACTCTGCCACACGCTCTTTTAATTGTTCTATTTCTGTGGAGACAGCATCTTCTTCTGTCTCATTTACAGGTGTTTGTTCTACCTGCTCTTGTATTGCCTCTTGTGTAACCTCCTCTTGAACAAAAGAGTTGTTGTCATGTTTTTTATTCTTGCTCATATTATCTATTTAAACTTTTTTATTACGCTACAAAAAGGACAAAAGGCATGCCATTTGTCATCCTCTGCCATTTTGTCATAATAATTGCTTTATTTCTTGTAAGCTTGTCACTAAGTGTGTAGCCACTTTACGTTGCTCATCTGTAATATTATTAGGTTGCGCCAACCAAATAGTGTCTATTCCCGTCGCATTTGCCCCTATTATATCACTGGAAAAACTATCACCTATCATCACCACCTCGCTGGCATTTAAGCCATTCATACGCAGTGCTTCTTCAAAAATACGTGGGTTGGGTTTTTGGCATCCCACTTCTTCGCTCAATACGATATGCGCAAAGCAGTCTTTCAAACCACTCTTCTCAAACTTCTCATATTGCACTTCTACAAAACCATTGGTCACTACCGTCAGTGGATATTTCGCTGCCAAATAGCGGATTAAATTCTCTGCTCCTTCTAACAAGGCAAAATGCGCAGTTGTCATATGCAAGAAGTCTTCACTCAATCGTTCGGCAAGAGCACACAACTCCATTCTTAGCACCTTATCGTATGATAGTCTCTCGCACACCTTACTACCATGCATCAGCGGATAGAAAAAACGATCAAAACTCAAGTATTCCTTTGATACAAGGTCCTTACCGTACTTATCCCATAGTTCTATATTGTGTGGCTTGTACAGAGATATGAACTCTTCATGCGATGCAAAATAATGGCAGAGATGGTATTTTTCATACATCTCTTGTAGTGCTTTTTTTGCTGCACCATGAAAATCGCCGATGGTATCGTCCCAATCAATAAATACAGCGCGATAATGCTTCATTTGCTATTGAATTCAAAACATTGATTGCTGACCATCTGCCGAGAAAGGCGTCTTGCCAAGATGCTTATATGCCAACTCTGTTGCTTCGCGACCGCGAGGAGTACGCTTGATAAAGCCCTCTTTGATAAGATAAGGTTCATACACATCCTCTATAGTACCAGCATCCTCACCCATCGCTGTTGCAATCGTATTCAAACCTACAGGGCCGCCACGGAATTTATCAATAATCGTTGTAAGAAGTTTATTATCAATTTGATCCAAACCAAATGTATCAATATTGAGTGCCTCAAGGGCATACTTAGCTATTTCCAAATCAATATGCCCATCTCCTTTTACTTGCGCGAAATCGCGTACTCGTCTCAAGAGTGAGTTAGCAATACGAGGCGTACCGCGTGAGCATCGTGCAATCTCGCTCGCAGCTTCGGGTTCAATTTCTACGCCTAATAATCCTGCACTGCGATTCACAATACCGGCCAGTATATCAGCATCGTAATACTCCAAGTGGCAGTTAATTCCAAATCGAGCTCGCAATGGAGAGGTCAACAATCCAGAACGCGTTGTGGCGCCCACCAAGGTAAAGCGGTTTAAGTCTATTTGTATCGTGCGAGCAGAAGGTCCTTTATCAATCATGATATCTATGCGATAATCCTCCATTGCCGAATAGAGATACTCCTCCACCACAGGACTAAGACGATGGATCTCATCTATAAAAAGCACATCATTGGTCTCCAACGAAGTGAGCAATCCAGCGAGGTCACCGGGTTTGTCCAACACAGGTCCTGAGGTAACCTTAAATCCCACTCCTAATTCATTAGCTATAATATTACTGAGTGTGGTTTTTCCCAATCCAGGAGGGCCAAAAAGCAGCACATGATCCAAACTCTCCTTACGCATCTTTGCAGCCTCAACAAATATTTTGAGGTTTGAAGTTATCTTGCTTTGCCCCGCAAAGTCAGCAAAACACAATGGGCGTAACGCATTGTCTTGCTCACGCTCATTTATTTGGGCTCTTATATCAAATTCTTCCATGCTTAAATAATTGACGACTATTGTGCTGTTTTTTCTCGGAATAGGGTTTCTAAGTCCGTTATATCTTCTGTTGCTTGATCTGCTTGAATTACACCTTGAGATAGCACCACTACTCTATCACACATCTCGCGTACCTCCTGCATGATATGCGTTGATAGAATGACGGTTCTATCTTTTCCTACTTGTCGTATTAGATTACGTATATCCACCAATTGGTTAGGATCTAATCCTGTGGTTGGTTCATCCAAAATTAGCAAATCAGGGTCCCCTATTAGTGCTTGTGCGAGCCCTACGCGCTGCCGATACCCTTTGCTCAAAGCTCGGATATGCTTATGGCGTTCTGGCGTCAACCCTACTCGTTCTATAAGCGTCTCCACGCGCTCCTTCTGCTCTTTGGAAGACGCATCGCGCATCGTGATACGCGCCATAAACAACAAGTATTCCACCACATACATATCCTCGTACAACGGATTATTCTCTGGCAAATACCCTATATTAATAGGCGCCTCTACCGTACCCTTATCAGGTTTCCACAAACCTATTAAGATTTTCATCAGCGTAGATTTTCCTGCCCCATTAGGGCCGAGCAGACCAAGCACTTGCCCTGACGGTATTTCCAAAGAAATATCTTTCAAAACCTTCTGCTTACCAAAAGATTTATGGATATGATCTAATTTACAATACATGTGATTCCTATCTATCGCTTATTATGGCGGCAAAGGTACAAAAAAAATCCCACATACGCAAGCATATGCAGGATTTTTTACTAAATACCGTCAATTAAACTGTTGCTATCACATCCCAAGCGAATGCGCGTACTCCCACTTCTTCGTTTCGTTTATCAAGTTTCTTAACGGCCTCAAGGAGTGTGTCTAACTGCTCGTCTTTTACTATGGTTATTACGCAAGAGTTCATTTCTGGCCAAGCATGTGTTCCGCGTCTTGGTTCACCATTCTTAGACCCACGACCTTGTACTTCCTCAAAGAAAGTGAAGCCACGAATACCTAATACATCAAGCATATACTCTACGCGTTCAGTATTCGCCTGATTGAATACTATCATTACACTTTTCATATCCGTTTATTCTTTATTTTGTTCTTCTTGTTCGCAATCCTTCACATCTATATCCATAAAGATGAAGTTCTCGCGTACTTTCTTAATTTTATCTCGTTCGCCCTTCTTTGACATTATGCCATATACAATAGGAACGATATAGAGCGTTAGGAATGTTGAAACAGTTAAGCCACCAATCACGACAATACCTAATGGTTGCCACATTTCAGCTCCTTCACCTTGACTCACGGCCATAGGTACCATACCCAAGATAGTAGTAAATGCGGTCATCAATACAGGGCGTAAACGACTTTGTCCAGACATTTGAATAGCCTCATCCAAGTCATGTCCTCGTTCTCGCATCAGATTGATATAATCCACCAGCACAATACCATTCTTCACCACAATACCCACAAGCAATACCAATCCAAGCGCTCCAATCATATCCAAGGATGTATTTGTCATCCATAGAGCCAATACGACTCCTGAGAGTGCGAATGGCACGGAGAACATAATAATTGCTGGTTTGGAGAATGACTCAAACTGAGAAGCCATCACAATATAAACGAGTAATATGATTAGTGCACCTAACATACCCATTTTGCCAAATGTCTCTTGTTGGTCTTCATAATCACCCGCGATACGAATAGAGTAACCCGCTGGCGTATCCACCTTAGGCAATACATTCTTCTCGATTGCCTGAGCCAATTCGCCGAGTGTAGTCTCATATGGTGTCACCTTAACTGTCACAATACGCTGACGACTCTTGCGGATAATCTTTGGTGGAGCCCAGTATTCATCTACCGAGCATATCTCTGATAATTTAACAATTGCTCCCGTAGGCGTTGGAATTGAGAAATCCATTACATCCGTGATTGAATTTCTATTATCCTCTTGCAAGCGCACTAAAATATCATACTCCGAACCATCTTCTTTCAAGAATCCTACCGCCATACCATTCACACGATTGCGCAGATAAGAAGATATCGTAGCAGAAGTCAAACCATGACGAGATGCTTTCTCTTTATCTACAATAATCTTTATCTCTGGTCGGTCATCATCGCGGTCAGAATACACATCACGCGCACCTGGCAACTCTTTCGTCAAAGCAATCACTTGCTGCGCCATTTTATTGGTTTGGTCAAAATCGTAACCATAAATCTCCACATCCACTGTGTTTCCGCCACCAGGACCGCCACCGCTCACAGCAGCTTGGTATTCAATAATCTCTGGATAAGAAGCCATCTCTTGACGTAATACCTCAGCAATCTCCCAAATAGTGCGTTCGCGCTCCCATTTCTTATTGAGTCGAACAGTCATAGAGATGGTATTATTCATCGTAGTGGAGAAAATAGCTCCCGTACCATCATCATCGTTGCTACCTGCAGAAGTAGCGATCATCTGTATTTCTGGCACAAGTACCATGAATCGCTCTTCAAGTTGACGTGCTGTTTTCAGCGTTTGCTCGATACGCGTACCGCGTTGCAACTCTATTGTCACACTCAAACGCGCATTATCTTGCTGCTGCATAAAGTCCGTTCCCACCTTACCTAACATAAATGGCAAGATAGATAATCCAAAGAAAACAAACAATGCTCCTATAGAAATCGCTTTGTGCTTCAAACACCAACCCAAAGATTTAGCGTACGCTCTATCCACTTTATCCAAGAACGCCACTACTGTTTTATCATACCATGTTTTCTTACCACTCTCATCTATGAGTTTACCATTCTTAACACATACTTTCTTAGCTTGCAACAACTTAGAGCACAACATTGGAGTCAATGTAATTGCTATCACTGTAGATGTACAACATACTACGGTCACAATCCATCCAAGCGACTCAAACATAATACCCGCCATACCATCCATCATTGTCAATGGCACGAATACAGCTGCAAGTACCAAAGTGGTAGCGATTACACTAATCCACACCTCATTCGTAGCATAGATAGACGCCTCTCGTGGGTGCTCACCACGCTCTATGTGGCGTGTGATATTCTCAAGTACCACAATTGCATCGTCCACTACCATACCAATCGCAATGGTGAGCGAACAGAGCGAGATAATATTGATAGACGAATCCGCCATGCCCAAATAGATAAACGCCACAATGAGCGAGATAGGAATCGTGAGGGAGATAATAAGCGTTGCACGCCATTTACCCAAGAAGAAAAGCACTACCAATACTACAAAGAACAAAGCGTATAGTACCGATTCCTCCAATGAGTTGATAGAGTTACGGATATTATCCGCCGAGTTGTAAATCTCTTGGATCTTAATATCGGTAGGCAGTTGTGTTTGAATCTTTGCCAATGCTTTTTGCACATCTTCACACACTTGCACCGTATTACTACCTGACTGCTTTGCCACAATCAGTCGAACTGCCTCGCGTCCATTCGTACGCTCATCCAAAGACAAGTCTTTGATGGTATCACGCACAGTGGCTATATCACGAATGAATACTTGCTGACCTAATGGCGTCATTGTCACCATGAGGTCTTCTATTTCGCTACTCTCTATAAACTCTGAGCGTACCTGCATTTGGTATTGCTCTTTGTCCATCTTTACAGTACCAGAAGAGAGGTTGAGGTTATTGGCAGAAATAACTTGTCCTACTTGCTCCAAACTAATCCCATAGGCATCCAATTTCTGCTGGTCTATGTCCACATACACATAGCGGTCTGGCGCTCCTGCTACAGAGAGGTTACCAATACCATTAATCTGGTTCAATTGTGGTATTACTTCGTCGTTCAAAATCTTATCCAACGCAGCATAAGACTCATCTGCTGTAATAGCGTATTGGCAGATAGGCATGGTGCTGGATGAGAACTTAAACACCATGGGTGATGAACATCCGTCTGGCAATTGGTTCTTTGCCATATCACAGAACGAACGCACATCATTCACAGCCTCCGTTATATCACATCCCCATTCCAATTCAAGCACAACAAGCGATACATTATCCTTACTCGTTGAATTGATATACTTTAGATTATCCACCGAAGTGAGGTTATTCTCCATTATCTTGGATACATTAGTCTCTATCTCAGAAGCCGAGGCACCAGGATATGTAGTCATCACCATCACATAAGGAGGATCCATCTCTGGAAACTGGTCCACAGGTAATTGCACGAAGCTAAAAATACCTATGACCATCACCGCAACGAATACAAGAAGTGTCGTTACGGGATTCTTAATCGCGGTTTTATAAATAGCCATAATTCGTTTAGAAGTTTAAAGGTTCTAAGAATTTCTCCTCTTTATTTTATATTTATCTTCACACCATCCACGAGTTTATGTTGTCCCACATGGATATATTCCACTCCGTCTTGGATTTCTGGTGCGATAATTTCTACCATCTCATCGAAGCGTTGACCTAATTTAACAGACACACGCTTTGCATAACCATTATTATTGATAAATACGAAACGCTCGTTAGAACCGATGAGTTTCTCTACTGATTGATAAGGCACTACGATAGCTTTCTCTTTGCCTACGCCAAGGGTGGTAGTTACATACATACCAGGTCTGAGTTTCTTGCTCTTATTAGGGATAACTACTTTGCATTGGAATGTATGCGAAGCAGGGTCAATAGTAGGATAAACAACCTCAATAGTTGCAGGGAAAGTCTCGTTTGGATAAATCTTGCTCTCCACTGTGAGCTTCATGCCAGCCTTCACCAATGGGTAATAACTCTCAGGAATAGCCACCAATGCTTTGAGTTTGTCTATTTGAGTCAAAACCAAGATAGGTTGACCACCATACAACTCACCATCCTCATAATTCTTTGCAGAGATCACACCCGCAAATGGTGCTTTCACATAAGTATTTGTTTCCAAAAACTCCAACTGCTCCTTCGTTTGGTTATACTGAGCCGTCAATTGGTCGTATTGTTGCTGCGTAGCAGAACCACTCTTGAGCAACTGCTCTACGCGGTTTTTCTCAATCTCCAAATTACCCAATGCAATCTTAGTAGTCTTGTATTGTGTTTGGTCCATACGCACGAGGTCTTGTCCTAGCTGCTTAGCATCCCCCACTTCGCAGTAGATATGCTCTATCTTTCCAGTCAAAGAAGGAGCCACATTCTGTGTTAGATACCCTTGCAAGTTCGTTGAGATTTGTATATCTCGCTCTATTTCTTGCGATTTGAGCACCATTGTGCTTACTTGCTCTACACGCTCTGTTTGTTCTGCGTCTGTAGTTGCCTTGTTGCCACAACTGATAAGTGCAGTTGCAGCCATGATGTACATAATAATCTTTTTCATATCCTTTGGTATTTTATATTTCGTATGTATTAGTTATTCAAGAATTTATCTAATTCCACCTGTGCATTCACAAGCGATAACATTGCTTGCACATAACTTGACTGCGCATTAATAAGGTCGTTAGACGCATTGGTCAATTCAAGATTACTGCTTGCACCGTATTTAAATTTCTCTGTTGCGGAATTGAATACACGCTTGGACACTTCTATATTCTCTTTCTCATTGAGATAAGTCTCATAAGCATTGGTTAGGTTAAAACATAATTGTCTATATTGAATAGCCAATTGGTCAGTAGTCTCTGAGAGGGTGTTCTTCGCCTCTTCGTAAGCAATCTTCTTCTCCACCACACCTGCAGCGCGCTTGCCGCTTGACCATAATGGCATCTTCACACTCACTTGAATTAAGTTAGGAGGCGTCATACGCATACCACCTTCGCCGTAGTATTGCTGATTAGCATAGTTATATGCCACCGCTACCGTAGGACCATATGCCCAACCTGCCATATGCACATTACGCTTTGCTAACTCTACATTCTTAGATAGCAATTGATAGTTAAGGTTATTCTCCACCACAAAGTTCTCTCCCAAAAGTGACAACACATTCTCAGCAGAAAGAACGCCATCTATCTTATCTGTCAGCACCAATTCTGTCTCTACTGGCACATCCAATAGCACCTTGAGCGAAGTGAAGGCCAACTCAATATTTCGTTTCTGTTGGTTAATAGAATTCTTTAAAGTATTAACGCGCACGCGTATTTGGTCTGCACTCGTCTGCTCTGCAGCACCTGCATCCACCGCACTCTGTGTCATCTGCTCCAAGCCTTGAATATTGAGCAAAGTAGAATCCAGGAGTTCAGTAATACTCTGCAATGCCAGCACACTCACATAACTGCTCATCACATTGCCTCTCAACTCCGACTCAGACTGCTCCAAAGCAATCTTCTTCATATCAATAGCAATATTATTGAGCAATGCACCCACAATACCTTGTCCGTTGAGACCCATAGAAGCCGTCACACCCAACGCTCCCACATTAGGCATCGAAACAGGCACTTCCATGCCACCCATAGACAAAGTTGCGCTATAACCGCAATAGTTACTATACGCATACGACCCGTCCACTTGCGGTAACATAGAAGCTATCGTCTGCCAACGCTGTGCATAGGCTTCTTGCACAGCCAAAGAGGCATTTTTCAAACTTCTATTACTTTCTACTGCATGGTTCTGCGCCTCTTGGAGACTCAATTGCAGCACCTTAGGCGTCTGCACCGAAGAACGATTAGTGCGCGCAGCAGCCATCACCTGATCTTCGGCATAGATTCCACCACTCATCATAAGAGTGGAAAATAATAACATTACAATCTTTTTCATATCTTTTATTTTTTATTCCTTATTATATAGTGCCAAACCTTCCTCCGACAATACCCCGCGTATGAGAATATCTTTTGCCGTTTGAGAATAGGTGTGCATTTTATACCCATAACTCTCTATCTGCTCCATATCACGAATAGCATCCGTATGCAATTTAGCAAGAATAACAGCCGTCATCTCCACATCCAATTGTTCTCTCACAAGCCCCTCGCGGATGCCTTGTTGCAAATATTGAACCAAATAATCTTTTTGCACATCAAATAATCGCAACTGAAATTCCGAAAACTGCTGCGGATAGTACTTCTTCAAATCATAAACCAATTGCGGAACAGATCTCACATCTTTTTTATTCACATCTTTTTGTGTCAACAAAATAGATATCAACTGACGAAAATCATGCAAACACAACCAATTCTCCATCTTCTTCGCCATTTCGTCTATACTCACATGCAATAACTGTGCCACTAATTCGTCTTTACTCGCAAAATAAACATAGAATGTTTTCTTTGAAATACCCAACTCATGGCATATATCATCTATAGACACACTTCGTATGCCTAACTTAAAGAACATCTCACCAGACTTCTTAAGTATCTGTTTCTGTGTATTTTCTGCCATTTTCATTCCTTATTTTTATTGCCTATTTTTAAAAACGGGTGCAAAGATACTACTATTTATTCACATATACAAAAAAATGGAAACTTTTTTCACTTTTGTAGTTTCCACTTTACAAAATAAAAAAAAGATAGTCCGCCGAAGCGAACTATCCTTTGCATTGTATGTGTATGTACTAATTAGCGAACTTGTACACCTTGTACATTGTACATCTTGTTATCGCGAACGATGTAGAGCACACCGTCAACCATCACTTTCTGTACCTTCTCTGTCAATACAACTTCCTCGATACCCTCAGTTGGAGCAGAAAGAATTTCTACCTCACCACCAGTAATCTCGATAGTTGGAGTGCCAGAATTACCTACATATTTTTGGATTTTACCAACTACTGCTACATAGTCACCAGGAACAACACCAGGAGCAGCTACATTACAGTTGTAAGCAGTAAAGTCACCATAAGTTGCAGTTGCGTCATCGCTCATGTAGAATGTTTGAGCATCTGGGTATTTCTCACCGAATGCCTTAGCTTTTGCTACATATCCAACTACTGCATATTTCTTATCTGAATAGCCATTGTCAGCCAATGCCTCACCGATAACCAACGCCTCTGCTACGGTAACAGTGTCATAACCTACAGCCTCAGCAGTACCAAAGTAGATAGAAATCTTGTTCATACGAGCTTGAGAAGGCAATGTAACAGTCCACTCTTTTGCGTTTACAACAGTCACAGGATCCAAACCACCTGAATAATCTTTACCACTTACAGTAGCGAGATCAAACTCAATCTTAGCAATTTGCTCTGTTGCAGAAGTGATAGTTACAGTTGATTTTGCATAGCAACGAACGCCATAGGTGCCATCGCCGAAACCTTTA
The DNA here is from genome assembly GCA_036309065.1 of Paludibacteraceae bacterium. Lineage (GTDB taxonomy): Bacteria > Bacteroidota > Bacteroidia > Bacteroidales > Paludibacteraceae > Colicola. The sequence continues at coordinate 31,166 of JAXJUN010000016.1, forward strand.
TCGCAAGTGAATGTAACACCATTCTTTTCTGCACTTACAGGACCACCTGTACCGGTAACACCTTGACCTGCGAAGTCAACAGCAGTAAATACTACATCAGCAGTAGATGTCTCACCACTACCTTCGCCAGTACCTGCTTGAAGAAGAGTTACAGGAGCACTTGATACAGATTCGATAGTACAAGAACCATCTTTGTTTACATATTTTTGGATCTTTGTCTTAACAGAAACCTTGTCACCCACTTTCAACTCTTGAGTTGGTTTACCACGGTATACCTCGAATGCACCAGCTGCGTTAGTAGCTGCACCGTTGTTCTCATCTGCAATCCAGAATACCATATTCTTGTAACTGGTATTGAAACTATTGTCGTCAATCTGAGTAACATAACCTACGATATCATAGGTTTCCTCTGTTATAGCGCCCTCTGACAAAGCTGTACCAATCTCCAATGCCTTTGCCACTGTAATCTCAGTAGTTGTAGCCAATGTACGATCGCCAGCAACTTCAGTTACGAATGTTACTGAAGGATACATCACCTCAATAATAGGCTCAGCACCTTCTTTTACATACTTCTTAATAGTACCTTTTAATTGTACCTTGTCACCTGCCAATACTGGGTAAGCAGCACCATTCTTAGTTGGTTTAGCGCGGAATACCATCAAGTCAGAAGTTGTACTTGCTGCATCGTCTGCAAGATAGAATTGTTGATTGCCAAAAGCAATGTCATAAGGAGTTACATTAACTGCAAAACCCTCTACCACAACGGTATCGGTCTCTGCATTGTCTGCTAATGCATTTCCCATTGCCAATGCCTCAGCTACAGTAAGATTAGCTGCAGACATGGTGATTGCCGTCAAAGCGGCTGCGAAGAAAGTAAAAAACTTTTTCATGTTTGAAGAATTTTTGTGAATAAATAGATTATTTTAGTATGTTTAAAAACATTTTATGTACTATAATCGCATTTTCGCCGCAAAGGTACAACTTTTTTTTTGATTGCGCAAATATAAATTATTATTTTTTGCATATCTCAAAAAAAAATACTACCTTTGCACCCGAAAACAAAAATATAGTATATGGCAAAAATACTTATCATCGACGACGAACGAGGAATCCGTAATACCCTACGCGAGATTTTAGCAGACGAAGGACACAATGTAGAGGTAGCAGAGAATGGTATTAATGGTCTGCAAATGGCCACGAAGAACGCCTATGACCTCATTTTCTCAGACATCAAAATGCCAGAGATGGATGGTATTGAAGTGCTTTCTGCCATCAAAAGCACAGGTGAATACGCCAACCAAAACACACCTATCGCATCAGCCGAGACACCCATCGTGATGATAACTGGTCATGGAGATGTAGAAACCGCCGTACAAGCACTCAAATTAGGAGCATACGATTTTCTACTCAAGCCATTAGACCTCAATCGCATACTCATCACCACAAAAAATGCCTTGGAGTCTAAACAACTGCGCCAGGAAACCAAGCAACTCAGAAAAAAAGTAGCCGCCAAGGGTCCACAGATGATTGGCGAATCAGCAGCCATCAATCGCGTGCGTTCCATCATAGACAAAGTAGCGCCTACCGAGGCACGCGTACTCATCACCGGTCCTAATGGCACAGGAAAAGAAGTGGTGGCTCATTTGATACACCAGCAATCACAACGCGCCAACGCACCCATGGTGGAAGTAAACTGCGCTGCCATACCAAGCGAACTTATCGAATCGGAACTCTTTGGACACATGAAAGGTTCATTCACCGGAGCCGTCAAAGACCGTAGTGGTAAGTTCGAGCAAGCCAACGGAGGCACTCTCTTCTTGGATGAGATAGGAGACATGTCCCTCGCGGCACAAACGAAAGTGCTACGCGCATTACAAGAGAACGAAATCACACGGGTAGGTTCAGACAAATCTATCAAAGTGAATGTGCGCGTACTCGCTGCTACTAATAAAAACCTACAAGCAGAAATAGAGAAAGGCAATTTTAGAGAAGACCTCTTCCATCGCCTTAATGTCATTCCCATTCATGTTCCTGCACTCAAAGACCGATTGGAAGATATACCACTCTTGGTACAATATTTCACAGAGCAGATATGCCAAGAGCAAGGTATTGCCACTAAGTCTTTTGAACCCGAAGCCATCAAAGCACTACAGCAATTAGATTGGACAGGAAATATACGCCAGTTACGAAACATGGTAGAACGACTCATCATACTAACAGGCAATGAGATTAGTGCAGACGATGTAAACTTGTACGCATAATACCGTGATCTTAGAGCAATTACATATACTCAACTACCGCAACATACGCGAAGCATCTTTGGTTTTTGCACCTAAGATGAACTGCCTTGTGGGACTCAACGGACAAGGCAAAACGAATGTATTAGACGCCATCTATCTGCTCAGTTTTGCCAAATCATCTCACACCAATCAAGATTCGCAGAATATCACCCATGAGCAAGACATGTCCATGGTACAAGGCGTTTATAAGGAGCAAAGGGACGAAGGAGATAATGCAGAAGGGTTTACCATCTCTTGTGGTATTCGCCGTGGTGTTAAAAAGCAGTTTAAGCGGGATAAAAAAGACTACAAGCGCTTAGTGGATCATATTGGTTTAATACCTTTGGTATTAGTCAATCCATCCGACCAACACCTCATCGAAGAAGGTTCAGACGAGCGACGCCGATTCATGGACGCAGTCATCAGCCAGCTTGACAAGCATTACTTAGATTGCCTCACGCAATACAATGCATTACTCAAACAACGCAACGCACTACTCAAGCAAGCAGCCGACACTGACACACAGCCAGACGACTTATTAGAAGTTATTGAATGGCAAATGATCCCGCTTGCCGAGTATATTTTCAAAGCACGCACACTCTTCTTTGAGCAGTTCAATCCCTATTTCCAATCTGTGTATCAGCAAATAAGCGGGGAGAATGGCGAGAAATGTAGCATTCGCTATATTAGTCAATTACAAGACCGCGACCTGCGCGAAGCATACATCCGCACCAGACAAAGAGACATCATTTTGGGTTGGACCAGCCAAGGCCCACACAAAGATGATTTAGACATGCGCCTGGGCGAACACCCACTCAAGCAAGTAGGTTCACAAGGGCAACAACGCACCTTCGTGCTCGCCATGAAATTAGCACAAGCGCTGTACATAGCCGCACAAGGTTCCAAAGAGAAACCTATCCTACTGCTCGATGATATTTTCGATCGTTTAGATTCCACACGCGTGGAGCGAATAGTCAACATGGTGCAAAGTCCTGATTTCGGACAGACATTCATCACAGACACAGACCGCCAACACCTTACCGACATTGTGCGCCCAAGCGAGAGCGCAAAGATCTTCCATGTAAGTGAAGGAACCATCACACTCAATAACGAATCATGCTAAAACGCCTATACTCCATATTATTTATCGCGCTCATGTGTATGTGCGCGCAAGCTGAGATTACCTTCCGTGGTGCATGGATTGCCTCCGTGGCAAATATCGACTGGCCCTCCAAAGAAGCCATCGGAGACACCGATAAGCAACAGACAGACATGCTTTGGATATTAGACTCACTACAAAGTATAGGCATCAACGCTATCATCTTCCAAGTACGCCCTACCTCTGACGCTCTTTATCATAGCGAACTGGAACCTGTCAGCCATTGGCTCACAGGCACGCAAGGTTCTTGGAACAAACAAACACCATGGGACCCGCTCGCATGGACCATAGAGCAAGCACATCAACGAAACATGGAAGTGCATGTATGGCTCAACCCATACCGCGTCAACCTTGCCAAGAATGATACATCTATGCTGTGCAAGGACCATATCATGCGCAGACACCCAGAATGGTTCTGGCAATATGCCAAGCAATGGTACTTCGACCCAGGACTCGATCAAACACGGGAATGGATATGCACCATCGTGCAAGATATAGTAGATCGATACGATATTCAAGCCATCCACATGGACGACTATTTCTATCCCTACCCATCAGGTAAAACACCACTTCCTGACGCACACACCTTTACCAAATACCCCAGAGGATTTAGCAATATACATGATTGGCGACGCAATAATGTCAATCTGGCCATACAAGATATCAGCCGCACCATCAAGGAATGCAAGAAAGATGTACAGTTCGGCATATCACCTTTTGGCGTATGGCGCAATGCCACCGTTGACTCTACTGGCAGCAAAACAACAGCAGGCATCACCAACTACGATGATCTTTACGCAGACACACGCCTATGGATACAACAAGGATGGATTGACTACATCTTGCCGCAGCTGTATTGGGAAATAGGGAAACGAGCAGCCGATTATCAACTGCTTGCACATTGGTGGGCAAACGAAGTCAAAGGAACAAATTGCAAATTATATATCGGCCTCGCACCATACCGTTTGGAAAAAGCGAGCCCCAAAACACCATGGGGACAAGGAAATGAGATTAGCCGACAAATGCAACTCAATCGTACTATCCCAGAAATAACAGGCGAATGTTTCTACTCTACGCAACCCCTATTGCGCAATCCAAGAAATGTCTGCGACTCTATACGAAATTTTTATCAATAAATTTGCATATATCAAAAAAAAGTAGTAATTTTGCGCCGCAAAATGTAGCAAAACAAATATTGAACTAAATAATACATACAAGACACATGATTTATTCTAAAGAAGTACAAGAAATGTGCGTAGTAGCTAAGGGTCCTAAGCATGGACCAGCACCTATCCCAGAAGAGGGTAAGTGGGTTAAGGCTACTGAGATCAAAGACATCTCTGGTATGACGCACGGTATCGGTTGGTGCGCTCCTCAGCAAGGTGCGTGCAAACTCAGTTTGAATGTAAAGAACGGTATCATCGAGGAGGCACTCGTAGAGACTATTGGTTGCTCTGGTATGACCCACTCTGCTGCTATGGCAAGTGAGATTCTCGTTGGCAAAACCATCCTCGAGGCATTGAATACCGACCTCGTTTGCGATGCCATCAACACCGCTATGCGCGAGTTGTTCCTCCAAATCGTTTATGGTCGTACTCAGTCTGCTTTCTCAGAGGGCGGTTTGACCATCGGTGCTGGTTTGGAAGACTTAGGCAAGGGCCTCATCAGCCAAACAGGTACCCTCTTCTCTACCAAGGCAAAAGGCGTTCGCTACTTGCAGCTCACAGAGGGTTATATCACCAAGCAATACCTCGATGCAGACAATGAAACTTGCGGATACGAGTTCGTACACATGGGCAAGTTCATGGATGCTATCAAGAAGGGCGTGCCTGCAGACCAAGCACTCAAGCAAGTGACTGGCACATACGGCCGCACCACAGAGGAGCAAGGCGCTGTTAAATTTATTGATCCACGACATGAATAATCAGAAAGGAGTAATACTATGATCCGTCCAGTACAATTCGAATCACAAGACCGCCGCGAGGCACAAGTGCTCGCCGCGCTCAACGCAAATGGTATCGCTTCTATCGAAGAGGCTAATCAAATATGTGAGCAATATGGTTTGGATCCTTACAAGACTTGCGAGGAGACCCAAATGATTTGCTTTGAAAATGCCAAATGGGCATATGTGGTAGGTACCGCTATTGCTATCAAGAAAGGCTGCAAGAACGCTGCTGACGCTGCCGAAGCTATCGGTATTGGTTTGCAAGCATTCTGCATCCCTGGTTCTGTAGCAGACGACCGCAAGGTGGGTATCGGCCATGGTAACCTGGCAGCTCGTCTGCTCCGCGAGGAGACTGAGTGCTTTGCTTTCTTGGCAGGACACGAGTCATTCGCTGCTGCAGAAGGTGCTATCAAGATCGCAGAGATGGCAAACAAAGTGCGCCAAAAACCATTGCGCATCATCCTCAATGGTCTTGGCAAAGACGCAGCTATGATCATCAGCCGTATCAACGGTTTCACATATGTGCAAACTCAGTTTGACTACGCTACTGGCGAGTTGAATATCGTGAAACAAAAAGCATATAGCAATGGCCCACGCGCGAAAGTAAACTGCTATGGTGCAGACGATGTACGCGAAGGTGTAGCTATCCTCTGGCACGAGAATGTAGATGTTTCTATCACAGGTAACTCTACCAACCCTACTCGTTTCCAACACCCAGTAGCAGGTACCTACAAGAAAGAGCGTATCCTTGCTGGCAAACCATATTTCTCTGTTGCTTCTGGTGGTGGTACAGGCCGCACCTTGCACCCAGATAACATGGCTGCAGGTCCTGCTTCATACGGTATGACTGACACACTCGGTCGTATGCACTCTGACGCACAATTCGCAGGTTCTTCTTCTGTACCTGCACATGTAGAGATGATGGGCTTCCTCGGTATTGGTAACAACCCAATGGTAGGTTGCACCGTAGCATGCGCTGTGAATGTAGCACTTGCTTTGAATAAATAATTTTATCGGGATGCCGCACACACGGCATCCCGGTATTTTTACACAAACAATCATATTAATTAAGACAATTATGAAAAAGTATCTTTTGATTGCTGTTCTTGCTATTGCAAGCATCGCAGCGTATGCGCAACCACGCGCTGTCGGTATTAATGTAGGTTATGGTGCAGCCGTTTCTTATCAGCACGGCTTTGGCGAGGCAAACATGTTAGACATCTCCGTTACCGTTCCTCAGTTTGAAGGTATCGGTGCTATCGTTACCTACGACTGGATTGATCCATTTGGTGCAACCGTTCCTTGGAACAACAAGGGTGAATGGCATTGGTACATGGGTGTGGGTGCTGCAGGCGGTATCTATGGTTTCCAACAACCATTCTGGTATGCTGGCGTTGCAGGACAATTCGGTATCGAATATGATTTCTGGTTCCCACTCCAACTCTCTTTAGACTGGCGTCCAAACATTGGTCTTGTAGGTATCAATGATGCCTTTGGATTCAACACCGCTGGTCTCTACGACGGTATCACACTGGGTGTACGCTATAAATTCTAATATAGTTCACACTACATAAAAGAAGAATGAGGTCGTCATCCCGACGACCTCATTCCATAATATAACAAACAATCTTCTTTTTTGGATATTCGTCCAATCAATCACCAGAACGGCTCTCAACGGAACGAACTCTTTTCTCCTTATTCACTAACATTTAGTGTCTCGATAATTATTCTACAAACATCGTGCCAAACTTAAATATTTTATTTTTTTTGCATATCTCAGAAAAAATTTGTACCTTTGCAGTCGATTTGTAAACACCAACTATTAGAAGATGAAAAACTTTATAGAAGAACTACGCTGGAGAGGCATGCTTCAGGATATCATGCCTGGTACAGAAGAACAATTATTAAAGGAAGTAACTACTGCTTATGTAGGCATTGACCCTACTGCTGATAGTTTGCATATTGGTCACTTATGTGGCATCATGATGCTCCGCCATCTACAAGATTGCGGGCACAAACCTATTGCCCTATTAGGTGGTGCCACAGGTATGATTGGTGATCCAAGTGGTAAGTCCGCAGAGCGCAACCTACTCACTGAAGAGACACTACGCCATAATGTAGCATGCATACGCGAGCAATTAGAGCATTTCCTGGATTTCAATAGTAATGAACCCAACGCAGCTGAATTAGTCAACAACTATGACTGGATGAAGGACTACACCTTCCTCGATTTCGCACGCAATATAGGCAAACTCATCACCGTCAATTATATGATGGCGAAGGACTCCGTTAAGAAACGCTTCAATGGCGAGTTCTCACAAGGCATGTCCTTCACTGAGTTCACCTACCAATTGCTACAAGGATACGACTTCGTGTATCTCAACGAGCACAAAAACTGCAAACTGCAAATGGGTGGTTCTGACCAATGGGGAAACATCACCACGGGTACTGAACTCATCAAGAAAATGTCTGGCAACGAGGCCTATGCACTCACCTGCCCACTCATCACCAAAGCAGATGGTGGTAAGTTTGGCAAGACAGAGAGCGGCAATATATGGCTCTCCAAGAAATACACCAGCCCATATAAGTTCTACCAATTCTGGATGAATGTGAGCGATGATGACGCCAAGCGTTATATCAAAATCTTCACCTCTCTCACACGCGAGGAGATTGAATCACTCATCGCAGAGCACGACCAAGCACCGCACATGCGCGCACTACAAAAACGATTAGCTAAAGAGGTGACATGCATGGTGCACTCAGTCGCTGACTACGAAGCAGCTGTTGAAGCAAGTAATATTCTCTTTGGCAATGCCACTGCAGACGCATTGCGCAATCTGGACGAAGAGACCTTCCTACAAGTCTTCGAGGGCGTTGAGCAATACGAGATTGCGCTGGACGAACTCAAAGCTGGTATCGCGCCATTGGATCTCTTGGCTGAGAAGACAAAAATATTCAATAGCAAAGGCGAAGCACGCAAGATGATACAAGCCAACGGATTCTCACTCAATAAAGAGAAATTAACCGATCCACAAACTCCGCTCACAGACACTGCGTTGCTTAATGGCAAATACCTATTATTCCAAAAAGGAAAGAAAAACTACTATTTAGTCATCGCAAAATAATGGTAAATAGCCACTTTTAGAGATTTTACTATAGAAAAAAAGCAAAAAAGTGCAAAAATATTTGCGTATATCAAAAAAAAGCAGTACCTTTGCACCCGCTTTTGATAAGTAGAAGCCTCTATGGCTAGAAAGCATGCGGGCCTAATGCCTGCAACGGTGCCCTCTCGTATATCGGTATTACACCTGATTTTGGTTCAGAGAAGCGAGGTTCGACTCCTCGGAGGGCAACAACGAAGAGGCTGCGCGAGCAGCCTCAAGTGTGATGGGATACGGGCAGCCACACAGCATAATTTCACTGCCCCATATTGAGTAACACAATTATTATTACAATGAAAGTATTTGAGCTTACAGGTACTCCTCGTGCTGAGTACGGAAAGAAAGCCGCTAAGGCTCTTCGCGCAGAGAACATGATTCCATGTAACCTCTATGGCTGCGCACAAAACTGCACATTCACCGTTTCTGTTGCTGATGTGCGTAAACTTATTTATTCTCCAGACACACAAATCGTAGCATTGACTATTGGTGAGACCAAGACCAACGCTGTTGTGAAAGAGATGCAGTTCCACCCAATCAGTGGCGACACTTTGCATATCGACTTCCTCGCTGTTGACGAGAACAAGCCTGTTATCGTAGAGATCCCTGTTCAGCTCAATGGTTTGGCAGAGGGTGTTAAAGCCGGTGGTAAATTGGTACAACGCATGCGCAAGATGAAAGTACAAGGTATCTACACTGCATTCCCAGATCGCATCAACATCGATGTTACTACACTTGGTTTAGGCAAGAAAGTAGCAGTAGCTGATGTACAAATCGAGGGCTTGAAGATGGTGAACCCAGCTGACGCTTGCGTAGCAGAGGTAAAAGCTACTCGTCAAAGCAAACAAGGATAATTAGTCGAAAGACCGCTTTCGCTTAAAGTCGAAAGTAGAAAAGCAGAGGGAGCGGGAATAACTCGCTCCCTCATTTTTTAAGAGTATGGCAAAATTTCTAATCGTCGGTTTAGGCAATATTGGACCTGAATATCAAAACACACGGCATAATATTGGTTTTATGATGCTCGATGCGTTCGCTCAGTCTGTAAATGCAGAGTGGCAAGACAAACGCTATGGCTTCGTGGCCAAATGCCGCGTCAAATCAGCAGAGATGGTTCTACTCAAACCATCCACTTACATGAACCTAAGCGGAAACGCAGTACGCTATTGGTTGCAGCAAGAAAAAATACCTGTAGAGAATATGCTCGTACTGGTTGACGACCTCAACCTCCCATTCGGCACCATCCGCATTCGCAAAAAAGGTAGCAATGGAGGACATAATGGACTGGGAAATATACAATCAGTATTAGGTTCTGACGCCTATGCGCGTGTGCGATTTGGCATTGGGAACGAATACACACGAGGCGCACAAATAAACTTCGTATTAGGCAAATGGACTGCAGAAGAGGAGCAGCAGATAAACGATAGACTCAAAGTCACTACCGAACTCATTCCTTCTTTCTGCCTCGCGGGCATCGACCGCACCATGAACCAGTTTAATAATAAATAAGCATCCATGAGCGAAGTACGGATTGATAAATTTCTATGGGCAATGCGTATCTACAAGACACGCTCCATCGCAGCAGATGCTTGTAAGAATGGGCGTATCACCATGAATGGTGTACAACTCAAACCCAGCCGCACCTTCCATGTAGGCGACACATTCTCTGTACGCAAAGGACCCATCACCTACACCTATCGCATCTTGCAATTATGCCAAAACCGATTAGGAGCCAAACTCGTACCTGAATACCTACGAGACATCACATCGCCAGCACAACTCGAACTGCTCGAACTGGCACGATTAGCGGGGCAAAGCGGACGCGATAGAGGAACAGGACGCCCCACCAAGAAAGATAGACGAGACATCGAAGTATTCATGAGCGACACCTATCTAGACGAAATAGATTGGGATGACGACGAGGACGAAGCCTAACACAAAAGCAGAAAAAGAATGAAAAGCAAAAAAGAAAACATAGCCGAATACATCCTTTATTTATGGCAAATGGAGGACTACCTGCGTGCCTTCCCTGCACAAGCCGATGCCACAGCCGAACTGCATGAACTAAACGAGATGATGCACCGAGAAGGAATCGTGGAAGGCGGACACCTTCAATTGGCACAAAACGCACTTTCCGAATTAGAAGAACTACACACGCGGCTTTTGCAAGAAGATGCTATCTACCGCGCGGCTATCATACGACTCACACCCTCACTCAACCTCCTAAAAGCAAAAACAGATAGACCCACCATGTCAGACATAGAAGCATGCCTACTACTGCTATACCAGATAATGCTTCTACGCCTGCAAAAACGCGAGATAACACCTCAGACTACGAGCGTGCAACAACAAGCCACACAATTACTGCAATTCCTCAGCAAAACATACCATGACCATCAAACAACGCTTTGAGCATATTCTCCATTGGTTCGAAGCCAACATGCCTGTTGCGCAATCAGAACTGCATTATAGCAATCCATTTGAACTATTGGTAGCTGTCATGCTTTCTGCTCAATGCACCGATAAGCGCGTAAATATGGTTACGCCTGCACTATTCGCACAATACCCCACACCACAAGCACTCGCTAACGCTACAAGCGACGAGGTATACGAACTCGTCAAATCAGTCAGTTATCCACGCGCCAAAGCCAACCATCTCGTCCAAATGGCACAGCGATTAGTAAGCGTTTATCATAGCGAAGTACCTGACAACATAGATGATTTACAAACCTTATCTGGCGTGGGACGAAAAACAGCGAATGTAATTTGCGCCGTCATTTGGAATCAACCCACCATGGCAGTGGATACACATATCTTTCGCGTCAGTGAACGATTAGGACTCACCACACATAGCCGCACACCAAGGCAAACAGAAGACCAATTAGTGCGTTATATACCACAAGACATCATCCCAAAAGCACACCATTGGTTATTACTGCACGGACGATATATATGCCAAGCACGAAAACCCAAATGTGAGCAATGCGGACTACAACCATATTGCCGCTATTTTGCAAAAAAATAAGTATATACTTGCGTATATGCTTTTTTTTTATTACCTTTGCACTCGCATTATAAACCATTAAGAAGACCTATACATTTCTATAATACATATTTAGTAACATCAAATCAATATATATCCATGACAACAGACAACAAGCAACAGCCTTCTGCAGAGAAACTAAAAGCCCTACAAGCTGCAATGGCTAAAATCGACAAAAGTTTTGGTAAAGGTGCTATCATGAAATTAGGGGATGAGAAGATTGAGAATGTACCAGTCATCCCTACTGGCAGTATTGGACTGAACCTCGCTTTGGGCGTAGGCGGATTCCCAAAAGGACGCATCATTGAGATCTATGGTCCCGAATCATCTGGTAAGACCACATTAGCCATCCACGCCATGGCAGAAGCGCAAAAGCAAGGTGGTATAGCTGCCATCATCGACGCAGAGCACGCCTTCGACCGCTTCTATGCAGAGAAACTTGGCGTCAATGTGGATGATCTCCTCATTGCACAGCCTGATTCAGGAGAGCAAGCATTAGAAATCGCTGACGAGCTTATCCGCTCTGCAGCTGTGGACTTGATTGTCATTGACTCTGTAGCAGCTTTAACTCCAAAAGCTGAGATTACAGGAGAAATGGGAGACAACAAAGTTGGACTACAAGCACGACTCATGAGCCAAGCATTGCGTAAGATGACTGCTTCTGTCAATAAAACAGGTACTACCGTCATCTTTATCAACCAATTACGCGAGAAGATTGGCGTCATGTTCGGCAACCCAGAAACCACCACAGGCGGTAACGCACTTAAGTTCTACGCAAGCGTGCGACTCGATATCCGCAGAACAGGACAAATCAAGGATGGCGAAGTAATAAAAGGTAACCAAGTACGCGTTAAAGTGGTGAAGAATAAAGTAGCACCTCCTTTCAAGAAAGCTGAGTTTGACCTCATGTTCAATGAGGGTATCTCTAAGATAGGCGAGATTCTTGACTTCGCAGTCGCTACAGAAGTTATCAAGAAAAGCGGTTCATTCTTCAGTTACGGAGACACCAAATTGGGACAAGGCCGCGATAATGTAAAGAATGTACTACGCGATAATCCTGAGTTGTGCGAAGAATTAGAAATCAAGATCAACGAGAAAGTAAAGGAATTAGGACTGGAAGCAGTCCTGCATAAGATAGGCAGCTAAATTGACCACTCGTCAATACATACTATCTCCTAAAGATGCCCATGCTGCACAGCAGCAATGGCGCGTTGTAAAGCGTTCGGTAGATGCACGCCAGCGAGAGCTGAAAGTGCATCTTACCGTTCTTATAGACGATAAAGGCAATCCTATTCCTAAAGATGCCCCTATCCCTCTATACACACCACCCGTTTTCCAAGAGGTGCATCAAGCTCCCCAACAAGTCATCATCATTGGAGCAGGTCCAGCAGGACTCTTCGCCGCACTCACACTCATCGAGCACGGCATCAAACCCATCCTATTCGAACGAGGAAAAGAAGTGAGCGAACGCAAGATAGATATCGCTCAACTCAATCGCAATATGGGTCTCAATGAGGAATCCAATTACTGCTTTGGAGAAGGCGGAGCTGGTACTTTCTCAGACGGCAAACTCTTCTCACGCTCTAAGAAACGCGGTAATATGCAGCGCGTCATGGAACTATTCCATTATTTCGGAGCACCAGACACCGTGCTATACGAGGCACACGCGCACATAGGTAGCGATAAACTGCCATCTATCATCAAGCGGATGCGAGAATGCATCATCGCACACGGTGGAGAGATACACTTCGAGAAACGCATAGACTCGCTTCTTCCTTTTAGAAATACCAATCATCAATTAACTACACCTATCATCCTCGCCATTGGTCATTCCGCACACGATACCTATCGCATGCTCGCAGACGAAGGTGTAACATTGGAAACGAAAGGATTTGCTATGGGCGTACGCGCCGAACACCCACAAGCACTCATCAATGACCTCATGTATTTCAAAGGCAAGAGAAACCACACATCGGAGCGCAAGAACGAAGAGACAATACAGTTATTAGGCAATGCCTCCTACTCACTCGTAACACAAGTGGATGGAAGAGGCGTCTATTCATTCTGTATGTGCCCAGGAGGCCATATGGTACCAGCAGGCAGCACACTGCATACATGCGTCGTCAATGGCATGTCAGCCAGCCATCGCAACTCACCATTCGCTAATAGCGGTATGGTGGTACAAATCAACCCAGAAGATATACCCGGCGATGACCCGCTTCGCGGATTAACATACCAGGAAGCATTGGAAACACTCGCATACCGCGAAGCATTAAAAAGTACCGAAGCAACTGGAGAAAACAAACAGAACACCGCACCAGCCCAACGGCTACGCGATTTCGTAGAGGGCAAAACATCACACACACTGCCTAATTGCAGTTACCTACCAGGCATCACACCCAGCCGCCTTGACCAATGGTTACCGCCACATATAGGCAAACGGCTACAACAAGGGTTCCGAGATTTTGACCGCAAATACCCAGGTTTCCTCACCAACGAAGCCATCATCGTAGGCGTAGAAAGCCGAAGCAGTAGTGCCGTGCGCATCCCACGAGATCCCGACACCCTGCAATCCATTTCCACCCCAAATTTATATCCTTGTGGCGAAGGAGCAGGATATGCTGGCGGCATCACCTCCTCTGCATTAGATGGCATCAACGCTGCGCTTAAGATAGCTGGAATAGAATAATCATCACAATAATACAAAAAAATGGCCCGCATATGCGAGCCATTTTTATTGTATATACTCTATATAGATTAGAGAGCTGCACCAAGTGCGTTATACTTAACACCATTCTTGATGATAACGAGTTGACCGTTCTCGAAAGTCTTAACAGCCTTAACGCCTGACTCTACATTGTCGATAGCCTCGTTGTTACCAGAACCAGCAATTTCGATAGCATAGAGAACATAACCACCAACGGTCTCACGGATAGTCACTGTAGGAGCAATTGCAGTTACAGCGATCTCATAGCGTGCGCCAGCCTCTGCTGTCTTACCAGGAAGAGCTGTACCGATACCTTCAGCAGCTGGGTTGTTAGCTACACAACCTGTGAAAGCAGTACCCTTGTCGCCATCTGCGAATTGAGCACCTGTATCACCCTTAGAAGCAATTGTCAATTTGATTTGAGCACCTGGAGTTACATTGGTGAAAGTGATGTCGCGTTGGTTACCATCCATTTGGATTTTACCATTACCTTCCTTACCTTCTGCGTTGTAGTAAACCTTGAAAGCTGTCTTCTCAGAAGAGTTCTTGTAAGAGAATTCAATGTTTGGAAGCTGAGCAATAGTCATAACAACTGTCTCACCTGCAGTGTTCTTTACTGTGAAATAAGCCTTAGCAGCATCGTCTGCTACAGTACCATTAGTAACTGTCAAATCAGCTTGAGTAAAGTTAATAGTTGACAAGTCATACACTTGAGCATTAACTGCCATTGCTGCAACTGCAGCTACAAGAAGGAAAAATTTCTTCATAACAATTTTGTTTTAGAGTTAATATAATTAGTTAATTGTAATTTGCACTTTACAAATACGCTGCAAAGATACTACATTTTTAGCAAACAAACAAGTATATTTTGACGAAAAATGTGTACTTTTTTATTTTTTACTCCGCAGCGTCTGGGTCCTGACCATTATAAGTCACATTTTCTATCTTCTTATAGTCCTCAATAGGCATTGGCTTAGGATTGATATTACAGTTGACAAACTTAATATTCTTTGCCCACTCCAACTTAATACCACCTCTATTGCCAATAATCATCACATTATCAAATAGGATATCACGCACTGGTTTACCTTTCAATCCCTGAATATCTACTGCTTGCTTAGATCCCACACATGTAATATTACGGAATATCATATTCGACCAATCAGGGAAGAAGGCAGTCTTATCATCTGCATCTGTGGCACTCACACCTGCACCCTTATCTGCATAACCCGATGAGATAAGAATAGCCGAATTAACCATATTCTTCATGATAAGGTTTTGGCAGTAGATATCTTCACACCAACCACCACGACCCGGAGCTGATTTGAAGCGGCAACCAATATCTGTGCCATCGAAATAGCAGTCTTGTACTACCAAGCGCTGCATACCTCCTGAGAACTCAGAACCGATAACAAAACCACCGTGTGCATGATACACAGTGTCATAGCGAATCACAAAATCGCGTTGTGGACCAGCTGCCACACCCTTCTCTCCTACGCCACCTTTCATACAAATTCCATCATCACCACAAGAGATATTACAATTCACTATCAATGCAACCTGTACATTACCTGGGTCCATCGCGTCACCATTCTGCGCCCAATGAGGACAACGCACATACACGCCATCAATAATCAGGTTTTGAATACGAGTTGGCACTAAATGGAACTTAGGCGAATTGATCAATTTCACATTCTCAATAAGCACATTCTTTGAGTCCGTGATATTCACCAAGTGCGGACGCATCTTCTCTTGTGTAATAGGGTCTGCCGCAATATTAGGTATATTCAAATCTTTCTTCAGATTAAATGGATACCAGATGAGCCATTTCTTGCTATTACCATCAGGTCTGGTCACACCACCCATGGCAAGCGCCTCTTCCCATACATTACCATCCACTGCAATCACATCTTGAGTAATAACCTTCTTTTGCTTAATAGGACGCCAATAGAATCCTTGTCCATCAATCGTACCATGACCCGTAATGGCTACATTCTGCAATTTAGAACCATGAATGAGCGCATAGCATTTTTTACTTCCATCACGCAATGTATCGGATGGCTGTACATATAACTCCTTATTAGGAGAGAAGAGAATAGTTGCCTTATCCTCCAAGTGCAAATCTACATTAGAAACCAGTTTGATAGGACCAGTCAACCATGTACCATTAGGTACGACAAGATGACCACCACCTTGTTTCTTAAGGTGCTTCAAGGCCTGCGCAAAAGCCTCTGTACAATCAGTCACGCCATCACCTACTGCACCGAAATCAGTCAGTTTCACCGTATAATCAGGGAATATTACTGGCTGCACTTTCTCTACCGCACATGGCAGATCGGTATAATACTTGTCATAAGGATTTTGCGCATTGAGTGCTATCACGCATACGCATGCAACGAGGGATAAAAACAACTTTTTCATATTCATCATTGTATATATTTCTTTTCTTGTACCTTTATCAATACAAATCGCGTACCAAACTATTGATGTACACCTCCAAATTTGTATACTGCTTATCCAGGGTATATAGTTTACCATCTGATGATGCACCCTTGTCCAATCCGTTGGCTATTTCCCATGCATCGGGCATACCATCACGGTCCGTATCTTTGGGTGCTTCTGTAGAATTCAATGTAGGATACCCACCCACATCCGAAGGAGAGTCAATCAAACCATTAGTAGAACCATTAGAACCCTTATAAGTATATGTTCCATTGCGAACCTCTTCCACAATACGGGTATCTATCGCATCACGATGCAATGAGCATCCTGCTTTGGTCAATACTGTCTCATAAGCTTCTTCAGCAGTCTCTTCGTCCGTCATAGCCGTTAGTCCTTCCGTCCAACGCATCTCTGCACGGCATTGATCCAACTTATTCGCCTCGTCAGGATTCACTCCCAGCCAGTTATCTGCGGTCACCGCAGCATTGCCATAGACATAATTACCAATAATATAGAATTTACCCGGGTCCACCGTTCCGCCTAAATCGGAGGTACAATTGCCGCAACGAGTAGTAGGCTGCACAATGCGCGATTTCTTGCTGGTGGCAGGACCATACTTATAATAGTTATTCACCATATTGATATGTCGTCCACCTGCTCCTTTGGTAGAACCTTCTCCACCGTACGCAGAATTACTGCCCCAGTTATATATCACATTATTCACATAATCGATAGGTCCAGCACATTCTGCATTCACATAATCATGATCAAAGCGTGGATTACGACTATCATGGTGCGCCAGCAAGTTATGATGGAAAGTGGCATTGGTGCCGCCCCATATACCGCCATAACCATGGTTTCCCTTCACATGCACAGAACGACGCAGCGATTCTGTGATAAAGCAATACTGCAGTGTGAAATCCGTATTTCCATAGCAACTCACACACTCATCCGTACACCAGGAGAACGAGCAGTGGTCCACCATCACATTCTTCTTATTATTGATGGAGAGTGCATCACCTTCCACCTTGTTCTGGTCACCCATACGGAAGCGCAAGAAACGGAGAATCACATTGCTTGCCTTCACCACCACTGGGTAACCCGCGATGCATATTCCATCTCCAGGCGCCGTTTGACCTGCTATAGTAACATCACCGCTTACTATATCCAACTGTTTCTCTAAATGAATAGTGCCAGACACATCAAAGACAATCGTGCGTTTACCATCCATCTGAACGGCCTTGCGGAGCGTACCTAATGCAGGTTGACCCGTAGTCTTATCGCGTGCATCTTCCAATGTGGTCACATGCACCACCACGCCACCACGGCCACCCGTAGCATACGCCGCACCACCCTGAGCACCAGGAAAAGCAAGCGCCTTGCCTGACTCTTCAGGATCTGTTTCTCCGCCTCTACCACATGAGATAAGGCAGAGAAACAAACCGAATAAGAGATAATAGTTTTTAATACTCATAATCATTCCATAGCGTACCATTTGATGCACTTACATTCACATCAAAGATAGGCCAGTATTGATGCATATCAATATTAGTTCCTGCTTTGTAGAGGTACCAGTTCTCTGTGGTGATAGATGGCACACCTTCTTTATCAAAGAATGACTTAGCCACCCATCCTGCTTCCTTATCAAACTCTGCTGGTTTGGTAGCATCCACATCCAATCCAACAAACTTATCGAATACATACGCAGCACCCGTTTGTGCATAATCATCTACGCGTGTGTAGTGGAACCATACAGTGTCAGGACGACCCGCATACACGCCCGTGTTATTCTGAAGGTCATACACCGCTTGTTGAGCTGCCTCTAACTTATCCTTAAGCATACCCCAACGCATCAAGTCGTATTTACGGATATTCTCACCACAGAACTCAAAAGCACGCTCATCCACAATAGCATTGAAATCCAATGCCTTAGATGACAGACCAGCACGAGCACGCACCTTATCAAAACATGCCTGAGGATCTACACCATACAACTCTGTTGGCGCATTACCTTCTTTTGAACCAATAGCTGCCTCTGCGAACATCAGCAATACATCCGTATAACGAATCACTGGCATATCAATACCATCCTCATTACTTGAATATTTGCGCTTCATCCATTCTACACGCAATTTACCGCAGTACATCTGACTCACATTAGATTGCTTCTGATAAACCTTCTTATCGGTAGAAGGCACACCTGGGAAGACAGCTGCAGTGAATGACGAACCAGTACCAGCACCATCATCGTACTCCCAAGTCCAAGGAAGAATAGTGATATCACGACGCAAGTCCTTCTTGTCATATGCATAGTAGAATGTAGGCACAATCTCAATCATAGCCTGAGTCTTGGCATTATTCTTATCACCAGAACCATAGGAAATCGTATTGATCAATGCACCAGCGCAGTTGGTGGACATCTTATTTCCTGTCAATGCCAATACCTGACCACGAGCACCATCCAAGAATGGCAATGCCCAAATCCACTCAGATGCAGAATAATCTGTCACATCTTGGCAAAGATCTTTAAACACCTCATCAAAGGTATTCTGGAACTTATAATCCTCTTGCTTAATCACTTGTGCACAAGCCCATACCACTTCTTGATACAATTCTTGACGCTTTGCTGCATCCTTCACATTGTATTGTACAGAGCAATCCTTAGTACCACCTTCGGTGAATACATTTGGACGCATTGCCAATCCAGCATACATCATATCCATACGAGCCAAGAGCGCATAGGCTAATGCCTTGCTTGGACGACCAGTGTAATTAGCTGCACCTGCTACTGGAATAGCAGCACTCCATGGCATCAACTCTGCAGCCTCTTTTAAGTCCTTGCGCAACTGCTCAAATACCACATTACGATCTTGCTTCTTTGTATAAAGCACCTCTGGATTGTAACCAGTGAATGACTCAAAACTTGCAGGTACATCACCCCACAACTTCACCATCTCAAGATAGCAGAAGGCACGAAGAGTAAGCGTCTCACCCAATAAGTATTTGAAGGTCACATCCGTTGTATCAGAATGCTTACGGATACCATCAATCACCACATTACAACGCTCAATAGCTGAGTTCAAATATGCCCAAGGGTCCTTACCATTAGAGGTAGAGAGGTTACCCGTACCACCTGTCATATTATATGCTGCATACTCAGCATCCTCTGATTTAGAGCAGTGCTCTATATCGGTATTCATAGCCACATAACCACCGCACAAACGATTACGGAATGACTTGTCCTCACCGAAAGTGTTATAAACAGCACCCACAGCTTGAGCTGTCAAATCAGCAGATTTGAATACAGCCTCATCCATAGCAGAAGGAGACTCTGTGCTAAAGAAATTCTGCTCGCAGGCCAATAACATGACCGCCAAAGCACCTAAAATAAAATATTTTGCTTTCATAAGTCTTGAATTTTAAATTTTAGAACTGAATATTCAAACCTACATTGATACCACGACTCTTTGGATATGCAGAGAAGTCAACACCAGGAGTCAATGGGTTCTTACTTGAACGAGTATCTACCTCAGGATCCAATCCGCTATACTTCGTAGCGCAGAATAAGTTGCTACCTTGTACATATACGCGGATATTATTAATCACCTTAGATTTCTCCATCCATACTTTTGGTAATGAATAACCAATAGTCAATTGGTTGAGACGAAGGAATGAACCATCCTCCATACATTGGTCAGTTACCACATAGTGAGACATGATTGGACTGTAAGTATTTGCACCCTTATCCATATTCATCTGATCCAATTGGTTTGCAAACTCTACATAAGCATCACCAAATAGCATCGCTGAAGTAGCATATACATCAGGCATGTATTGGCCCTCTGCTGAGAAGAGAGAATAGCGGTTGTTGTAATTCATTGCTGAAATCAAGTTACGCATCTTGGTCTTCTCTGTCACTGTAGTGTACTCCATCTTAGACAAGTTCAAAATCTTATTGCCAAATGCGAAAGTGAAGTTAGCAGCTAAGTCAAACTTACCCCATTTATCACCACCAATATTGAAATTGATATTGAAACCACCTGAGTGAGTAGGAACAGTGTTACCCAAAATAGTCTTATCATTCTCGTCAATCTTACCATCAGGCACTCCATTAGGACCAGATAAATCCTTAAACTTGATAGAACCTGGCATTGGTGCATTCGTCAAGAATCCATCACCATAAGTAGGCACATCTGTCTTTAGACCCCAAGTATGTGTATTACCCATATAACTCAAGAAGTCACTTGCAGTATAGTAACCATCTGTTACATAGCCATATACATTACCTACTGGCTGACCCACCTCTAATAAGAACTCGGCTGTAGTCAAGTACTCAGAAGAACCGAAGCAACTGGTTTGTGCCAACATCGAAGTGATGTTACCTAAGTCTTGCACACGCGTTTTATTAAAGGAGATATTTGCATCTACAGATAAGTTATAACTCAAACTCTTTGAGCGCTTATCCAAGATAACACCCTTCACAGAGAACTCCATACCCATATTGCGGGTAGAACCAATATTTTGGTATTGATAGTTGTAGCGGGCTGGCATAATCTGACGGATAATCAAGTCCTTAGTCGTATTCCAATAAAGGTCAATAGTACCAGTCAAACGCTCATTGAAGAATCCATAATCGATACCGAAGTCACGAGTAATAGTAGTCTCCCACTTCAAGTTTGGATTAGCAGCAATCTTATCACTTCCACCTACTACCAAGATATTACTTGTACCCTTACCCATGTCAAAATAAGTCATGGATTGTGACAAGAAGTCTGGGTGGAGATAACCAAGATCCACATTGTTATTACCTGCCATACCTAATGACAAGCGGAATTTCATATTACTCAACCAACTTGAAGCACCTTGCATCCACTCCTCATCTGACATACGCCATGCCAAAGCACCAGATGGGAAATAACCCCATTGATTACCCTCTGCAAAACGAGTAGAACAGTCAGCACGGAAAGTAGCCGTAATATAGTAACGACCCTTATAATCGTAGTTAGCACGAGCCAAGAACGATAATTGATTATCACGAGGATCTACATAATTGGTAAACTCAGAATAAGCAGCCTGACCTAAATAGTTGAAAATCTCACCATTAAGCACATCATAACTACCCTTATAACCAAATCCATATTGATTCTTGGTCTCACCCTTGCGGATCACAGTCTCTTCACCCACCAATACACTCACATTGTGGTCATTCTCAAAAGTCTGCTTCCACTCCAAAGTGTTATGATTAGTCAATACAGTTGAGTACTCATCTGTCACTTGCAACTGAGCAGTACCACCCTCGATTCCAGGACGACCTGTGTTACGAGCGAAATAAGTAGTAGGACCATAATAACGATCCGTAGCGATATGACGACTCTGATAACCCAAATCTACACGAGCAGTGAAATGCTTAGCAAACTTATAACTCATATAACCCTGGATATTCCATTTCTTATCCATCTTGAGTTTATAGTTATCACGGATAGTAGTCAGAGGGTCATAGAGTGAACCAAATGTCTCGTCCTCTTCCTCCAATGAACCATCATTCTTTGAGAGCAAGGTAGTAGGAGTATATACCACACAGTTACGCAAGCGTGACTCAGTAGAGGTTCCATTATCCTTAATAGCGTTCGAACCCGAACCAAGCACCTCTGTATTGGTGAAACGAGTGGTGAAGCCAATCGTGAAATTCTTAAATGGCTTGAACTTAGCCTTACCAGAGATATTATTACGAATATAATTCGATTGCTCCATAATAGCCTTATCATCAATGCGGTTGTATGATAATGTGAAGTTTGCCTTCTTATTACCACCACTCACACTAACAGACTGGTTAGAGTTGAATCCTGTACGACCGAATGTATTATCTTGCCAATCAATAAACTCATGCTTGCTGGCATCAGCATACTCAGCCAAGATATCTGAAATAGTAGAATTCTCTATCTCGTTTGGATCTTTGTATTTCGTGTCATTATAGAGCTTATCAAAATATGCATAGAAATTGCTGCGCATTGCAGACAATGTGTTATCTTTGTGATATGCCCACTCGTATTGCATCAATGCGAAATCTTCTGGATCCATAACATCGTATTTCTTAGCAATACTCTTCCATCCTACGAATCCAGTATAACTTACATTGAAAGTCATCTTGTCCTCGCTATCGGTATCAGCATCCTTGGTGGTGATGATGATTACACCATTTGCACCTTGCGCACCGTAGATAGCAGTAGCCGCAGCATCCTTCAATACATCCATAGACTGAATATCGGTTGGAGCAATATCAGAAATAGAAGATACAGGGAATCCATCCACGATATACAATGGATCATTCGATTGTGTCAATGAGGTACCACCACGCACACGAATCTTCACATCTGCGTCAGGACTACCTTCTGTAGTAGTAACGGACACACCCGCCATCTTACCTTGCAATGCTTCTGCTGCAGATACTACAGGAATATCCTTCAACTGCTCTGCACTCACAGAAGCTACCGAAGTAACCACATCGCGCTTCTTAGTTGTACCATAACCAGTAACCACCACTTCCTCAAGCACCTCGGAATTCTCCTTCAGTACTACATTGTGCACACTACCAGTGATCGTCACCTCTTGCGTCTGCATACCAATGTATGAGAATACAAGCACTTTGGCATCTTCTGGCACATCTAACGAGTAGTTACCATCAAAATCTGTCACTGTACCAATAGAGGTACCTTTTACTACGACCGAAGCAGAGATAATTGTCTCACCTGTTGGGTCCTTCACTACTCCGCTCACTACACGAGCCTGCAGAACCATTCCCACCATCAGGAAGGCTGACAGAAACATAGCGCGGAATACACCTAAATTCAGTTTCATAAAAGAATTTGTTTGTGTTTATATTAATTGTTAAAATGGTTAATTCAATTCACGGCGCAAAGATACAACTTTTTTCATGTCACAATGTGTAAAAATTGACGGAAAGTCACAATTTTTTCACATTTTGCTTTTTTTTACTCAAATGGTTCAGCATAACCACAACCCTCGCGCCATCTCGAACAACCATAACGGGTATTACCACGGATAATTATTCCCTTACGGCAAACAGGGCAAAGCATACCTGCTTTATTCATTTTCACATCGCGCACCACACCACTTGTCATCTGCTTCAATTCATCCAAGAACTGCTGCGCAGTGTACTGTCCACGCTCTATCTCACGCAGTTTCTTCTCCCATAATCCCGTCAACTCAGCCGACTTGAGCAATGGCGATATAATCGTATGTATCAAATCCACTCCCACCTCTGTCGCGCGAATAGACTTACCTTGCTTCTGTATATACTTACGCTGATAGAGTTTCTCTATAATAGAGGCGCGTGTAGAAGGACGACCAATACCATTCTCTTTCATCGCATCACGCAATTCCTCATCTTCCACCGTCTTTCCCGCCGTCTCCATCGCACGCAAGAGCGTTGCCTCCGTATAATATTTCGGTGGCGTCGTTGTCTTCTCTTTCAAAATGGGTTCATGCGGACCCGATTCACCC
Organism: Paludibacteraceae bacterium; assembly: GCA_036309065.1. Classification (GTDB taxonomy): domain Bacteria; phylum Bacteroidota; class Bacteroidia; order Bacteroidales; family Paludibacteraceae; genus Colicola. The sequence goes on from JAXJUN010000016.1 coordinate 55,417, forward strand.
TTTGTGAATGTAGGGAGACTCTTTGTTTCCTCCGCCTCTGTTCCCTCGTCACCTTCCTCCTTAGTACTTGGTCCTTTGTCACTTTGTCCCTTCTCAAACACTTCTCTCCATCCCTGCTTGAGCACTTCCCTACCCGTCACACGAAAATCCACCTCACCTGCCTTTGCCAGCACAGTGGTATTACTCACCTCACACTCGGGATAGAAAGCCGCAATGAAATGCAGTGCCACCAAATCATACACCTTACGCTCATCTGCCGTGAGTGCATCTGGACGCATACCCGTTGGAATAATAGCATGGTGGTCCGTCACCTTCTTATTATCAAATACCTTCTTTGATTTAGGCAGCGACCCTGCTCCTTTCTTTCCATCCGCCTTCAAAGGCAAGAGTGGCGTCACTTGGGGATAGAAATCCTTAATACCCGCCAAGGTAGCAGGCACCTTCGGATATATATCATCACTCAGATAGGTGGTATCCACACGCGGATAAGTAGTCACCCTCTTCTCATAGAGCGACTGAATCAATTGTAATGTCTGATCTGCGGAAAAACCGAATTTCTTATTGCAGTCCACCTGTAATGAAGTCAGGTCGTACAACTTAGGTGCAAACTCCAATCCTTTTTTCTTCTCCACCGAAGTAATCAGCAAGGGCAAATCCTTAATAGCATTCACCAATTCATCTCCTTGCTGCTGCGAAGTGATGGCATACTCTCCTTCCTCCACAGGTATCTGCGCACTGAAAAGCGTGTCTCTATATTTCGTTTTTAGTTCCCAATAGGTGCGTGGCACAAAATGCTCTATTTCTGCTTGTCGCTTCACCACCAGCGCCAAAGTAGGCGTCTGCACACGCCCTACGGACAACACAGACCTATTACGCCCTGTTCCCTTCGCGTACCTTATAGTATACGCGCGCGTGGCATTCATACCCAATAACCAGTCACCTATCGCACGCATCAATCCCGCTTCGTATAAATGCTGATACTCCGATTGATCCTTCAATTGAGCAAAACCCTCACGAATAGCATCCTCAGTGAGCGAACTAACCCACAAGCGCTTCACAGGACATTTACATCCCGCTTTCTGATACACCCATCGCTGTATCAATTCTCCCTCTTGCCCCGCATCACCGCAGTTAATCACCTCATCAGCCTCAGAAATAAGCGCCTTGATAACATTGAATTGCTTGTGTACACCCTCATCCCCATGCACCTTGATAGAGAAGCGAGAAGGGATCATAGGCAGCGCACTGAGATTCCAACCCTTCCACTGCTCGCTATACTCTTGCGGCTCATACAACGCACAGAGATGACCGAAGGTCCAGGTCACTTGATAACCATTTCCCTCGAAATAACCATTCTTGCGTTGGTTAGCGCCCAGCACACGAGCGATATATTCACCAACAGATGGCTTCTCTGCTACGCAAACAATCATATGCTTTTATTTCTCGTTTTGATTGCCATAACCGTACCCGTATCCATAACCAGCCTGCGCACCCTTAACGGCATTAAGCACACAAGCCACATTCTTCATACGCTTCTGCTCCACCACTGAGTTCACATAATTAATCATCTCAGATGGTGTGTATTTATAGCGGCAAACGAAGATTGTCATGTCGGCTATTCTATCCAGCAGATAAGTATCGCTCACCAATGCCACAGGTGCCGTATCTACTATCACATAATCATATCGCTCACGCAGCGCAACAAACAACTCCTCCAAACGCGATGTCTGTAACAACTCCGATGGATTAGGAGGGATTACACCACATGGCAGCAAATCTAAGTTCTCATGCTCACCACTTGGCACAATAATATCATCCAACTGCACATCTGGTTCTGCCAAATAATGAGTCAAATGACCCTTATTGCTCAAATTGAAATACTGCGCCAACATCGGCTTACGAATATCCAATCCCACCAACGCCACTTTCTTACCCAATATAGCCAGCGATAATGCTATATTACTCGATACATAGGATTTACCATCACCATTAATACAAGATGTAACCAATATAACAGGTGATTGCACATCAGAAGGCAACATAAAGCGCAGATTAGTACGGATAAGACGGAAAAGCTCAGCCGAAACAGATGTCTCTCCCTCGCGAATAGCGATATGCGCATTGCGGGAGTTCTGAACCAACTGACCCAACATCGGCGCCTTAATACGCTTCTCAAACTCCTTCGCATCATCAATCTTATCATTAAAGAGCATATAGAGATATAATATACCAGCAGGAATAGCAATACCTAAGAAAAGACACAATAGTATAAGCATCTTCATCTTTGGATTCTGACTCTTCAAATCTCTCTGTGGCACATCCAACACCTTTGCAGGCATAGCCGTTGCGGCCAACATCAACGCATTCTCCTCACGCTTCTCATAAAGGAAGAGATACAACCCCTCTTTAATCTTCTGCTGACGCAGCACACGGATATACTCGCGCTCCTGAGCAGGCGCATCCTTGATACGCTTATTGAATTTCGTATCCTGCGCCATCAGTCCGCGCTGACGAATAAGCAGACTCTCACGCACCGAAGCAATCGTGGCGATGATATTTTGACGCATGGATAGCAATTGAGCATTCATCTGTTCTATAACAGGGTTGTCCTCCGTTGCCGTACGCTGAATACGCATACGCTGCAACTGCAATGCATTATACTCCGCCAACCCCTCTGCAATAGACTCATCCGTGATACCTATATTCGATGGAATGAGATTATGACGCTTCGTCTCATCACGCAAGAACTCATCAATATAATCCACCAAACTCAGTTGTGTCTCCACCTCTGCCATCGCTTGCTGCTCTTTGCTGCTCGCCTCAAGGAATAACTGCGCTTGCGTAGTGATATCTGCGATATTATTCTGCATCTTATACGCCGAAACAGCCTCTTCGGCCGCCACTAATTCTGCAGTGATGATATTCAATCGCTCATCAATAAACGATGCCGTATTGGTAGCTATCATATTCTTATCCACCACAGCATTCATATTGTATTGCTCTATCAGTTGATAGAGGAACGCCCTATCGCGCTCTGGCACAGTAGAAGTGGTAGAGAGATAAATAATATTCGACTCTTTCTTGTGCTGCGAAACCTGCAGATTATTTCTATACTGCTCCACCACTATCTCCTTGCGTGCATGTGCTACGCGGTAAGTAGTGTCTGCGCTCAATGGCCTATTGGCATGAATACGAATAGTACCCACCTCCGTCTCTATAGGTTGCGAAAGGTCAGCCACGCGAGTGCTTGAGCGATGGAAAAAACCGCGCTTCGTCTGCACACGATAACCATTCTTCGTCACCGAAACAGTCACCGTAAATGGTTCCATAGCCGCCTTCTCCGTCAAATTGACATACTCAATCGTCATCGCTGGTTTAGGGAACTCGCCATACCAACGCAAACCACTCTTCACAAACGATGCATCCCATAGATTGAGCGCATCAATAGACTGACTCACCAACCCACGCGATGAGAGCACCACCACTTCATCCTCAGCTGCTTGGTTTCCCGATAGACCTAATAAGGCAAAAGCCTCCATCTGCCCACCCATACCTTCTTTCTGACGAAGCACAATACTGGCCTCTGTGGTCCATTTAGGCGTCTTGCGCAAATAATGCACTACACCCACAAGCAAGCACACTGCCACACCTACTACAAACCACCACCAGTGTTCCAACACTACTCGTATTATCTTACGAACATCAATATCGTTACTATTCTGATCCATATTCTAAACAATAAAATCTAAAATTTGCAATCTAAATTCTAAATTCTTAATTCTTAATTCTTAATTCTTAATTCTTAATTCAAAATTCTAAATTCACTTCTGTCCCGCCACATTCACCACCGTCACGATAACTGTTGCTGCAGACGCCACCGTCGAAACCATCGACAACCACAAACCAGCATTCGCACTACTAATAGCACGCACCTTGTTTGGCGATACATAAATCACATCATTCTGCTGCAAATAATAGTAAGGCGATGTGTATAGATTAGCATCGCGGAGGTTAAGACGCGCAATCTGCAATTTACCATCCACTTCACGAGTAATCATCACATTATCACGACGACCATACACCGTCATGTCACCCGCGGCTGCCAAAGCATCTAAGATAGTCAAACGACCATTACCCAACGATACATGTCCCGGACGATTCACCTCACCCAAAACAGACACTTTCGCACCTATCAAGTTCACACGAACCATCGGATTAACCACTTGCGCTACCAACTTACTCTTCACCAACTCCTCTATCTGCGTTCTACGAAGACCTGCTACATGTATCTTACCCAACACGGGCAACTCCACATCACCCGCCTCATCCACAATATAATACTGCAGCATAGGCGTTGTCTGCACTTGAGTAGCACCAGGAGCGGCAAAAGCCACCGTAGGAAGATTATAAGGCACTACAGCCTCTTGATCCAAAGCGGATACAAAAATAGTTAGCGCATCACCAGGGCGGATAAGCGCCTCCGTGCGCGTTGAAAAACTCGAATTGATAGAATCAGCAAAACTGGCATCAGCATTGCTCATATAAGTCATCTGCTTCTGCGTCACGCATCCTGTCAGCGCAACAAAGCAAATTAGTAAAATAGAAAAATATCTTTGCATAGTATTTATATTGTATTCAATTACGGTGTAAGGTGTAGGGTGTACTTTCCACTCTTGACTTTTAACTTTCCACTCTTAATTCAAAATTCTTAATTCAAAAATCTAAATTCAAAATTCTTAATTCTAAAATCTTAATTCAAAATTCTTAATTCTAAAATCCACACCAATAGCGACGGCAAAGATACAAAAAAAATCTTATATACACAAGCGCACACGAAGAATATTCAAAAAAAATAACTTTTTTACCCCAAAAACACAATCTTTACACTCTACACTTTCAACTTTCAAACTTTTTTTACTACCTTTGCATGACATTTTGTCATGCTCAATTATGAATCAACAAGACTTATTAGCCATCAAACAGCGATTTGGCATCATCGGAACCAACCCCAACCTACATCGCGCTATTGAGATCGCCGTGCAAGTAGCACGCACCGACCTCAGCGTACTCGTCACAGGAGAATCAGGCGTCGGTAAAGAACACTTCCCTAAAATAATACACAACTACTCCGCACGCAAACACGGCAAATACTTCGCCATTAACTGCGGTGCCATACCTGAAGGAACCATCGATAGCGAACTTTTCGGACACGAGAAAGGAGCCTTCACGGATGCCAAAGCAGAGCACCAAGGATACTTCGAAATAGCTGACGGAGGCACACTCTTCCTGGACGAAGTGGGCGAACTGCCCATGCAAACACAAGTACGACTACTACGCGTACTCGAAACAGGAGAATTCATACGAATGGGATCCAATAAAGTGCAAAAAACCAATGTACGAGTCGTAGCTGCTACCAACCTCGATATGAAAAAAGCCATCGAAGATGGACGATTCAGAGAAGACCTCTATTACCGACTCAATACAGTAGAAATACGCGTACCTGCACTCAGAGATAGAAGAGAAGATATTCCTATGCTCTTCCGCAAATTCGCTGTCGATTTCTGCAATAAATACCAAATGCCACCACTCTCACTCAATGAGGAGGCTACACAATTGCTCAAAAATGCATACTGGAGAGGTAATATTCGCCAACTCAAAAATATAGCAGAGCAAATATCGGTCATCGAGATGGACCACCAAATCAATGCAGAAACACTCAAGCGATACCTACCACAAGAAGAACAACAACATGGATTAGCTTTACGCACCAAGACACAACAGGAAGTCAAAGACTATTCCAATGAGATAGGTATGCTATACAATATGCTCATACAAACCCAAAAAGAACTGCGTGAACTCAAACAGCAAATAGCTAATAACACACCTATCGAACTACCAAGCGAACAATGGGAAGAAGTGGAGGGCATCACCGAAGAACCAAACACCCCTATCATAGAAGATACATATAGCGAACCCATCGCAACTCCTACAAACATCAAAGATGCGCAACTTGACCTCATACAGCGCACACTCAAAGAGTGCGGTGGCAATCGCAAAGAAGCCGCCAGCAAACTTGGCATCAGCGAACGAACCCTCTACCGCAAAATAAAAGAATACGGATTATGAAAAACTGCACATTCATCCTCCTCGCTGCCATAGCATTCACACTCACAGGATGCGCAATCAGCTATAAATTCAATGGCGCCAATATTGACTATCAAACCACCCACTCCATTGCTATCGCAGACTTCCCCAATAATGCTGCCATGGTCAACCCCACCCTCAGCAATAACCTCTCAGAAGGCATTAGAGACCTCTTCCAGAGACAAACAAGACTGCAAATACTACGCAAAGGAGGAGACCTCGAACTCGAAGGAGAAATTATTGGATACGATATCTCACAAGGCGCCATCTCTGTCGATAGCTACGCAGCAGAGAGCAAACTCACCATACGCGTCAATGTGCGATTTACCAATAATATCAAACCCGAAGAGTCTTTCGAACGAACATATACCGCTTCACAAACTTTTGACGCCAGCAGAATGCTATCAGATGTCCAGGACGAACTGTGCGCAGTCATGATCACAGAAATAGCGGAGAATATATACAACGACTCCGTCGCAAGGTGGTAAACAAAGCATATTTACACGCATTTTGCGTAAATTATTGAAAAATATTTGCATATATCAAAAAAAAGCACTACTTTTGCAGTCGCAATCATGTGTAATAATGAGATACATGGCTGCTAATATACGCTAAAATAATTAAATATCAGAATATTATGTACATTTTTATTACTATCTTAATCGTTATCGCCGCTGTTTTGCTCACGCTGCTCGTTTTGGTGCAGAATAGCAAAGGTGGTGGATTAGCCAATGGTTTTGCCGGAGGCAATCAAGTGATGGGTGCTCCTAAAACAGCTGACTTCTTAGAGAAAGCCACATGGACCCTCATCATCGCTATTGTTGTATTAGCTATCGCAGCAGTTGGATTCAACGCAGGACAAAACAGCGTAGAGCAATCTGCTGTTCAAGTGGAGGAAGTAGCTGCTCCACAAACAGATATGCCAGCAGAAATGCCAGCTGAGATGCCTGCAGAGGCTCCAGCGGCAGAATAACTTACAAACAATCTTCTATAACGAGAGCGACTCTTCCGAGCCGCTCTTTTTTTGAAATCGCAAAATGTTTTTTGGCAAATATGCGTAAAATCGAAAATGTTTTTCAGCAAATATGCGTAAAATCGCAAAATGTTTTGGATGGAAATTGTGATCTTGGAGAAAAATGGGCGTTTCGAGCAACACATATAATTCTCATTCCACTCAGCATCCTCCATCGTTCGCATCTCGTTCGCATCCTGAACATCACCGAAGGGTGCATGCAGGATACATACAGGGTTTTTCAGTCCATTTACAATAGCAGTACGAAACCATCACGGGACCATGTTATAAGATGACTATAAGATAAAGCAAAGAAAAAACACTACTGTCCACACAAAAAACACCTCTGCGTATGTAAGATACTGATAATATCCTTAGTATGCTAGTGCGACTAGTTAGGCTATTTTATCTACTTGGGCTAGTAATACTAGCAGCCGTAAGGCGGTCTAACAACGCAGCTGTCTAACTTCTAACTGCAAGGTGGTCTAAAAGTATTTTTTTTTATTTTTATCCTTGAGTGCTTTTTACTCGCAGAGTTGGCAAATTGACAATAAAAGCTGTCTATAAGTGTAAGCGGTGTGCCCGAAGCAGTTGACGAAGACCTAAATTAATTCGGGTTCCAATTCATACATATTATTGTCTGCAAGTTTTATCTTGTAAAATCTAACGTGATTGAAACCATTTTCATAACATAGCTTCCTATATTCCATAATATTGTGCGGAGTACAATTAGTTCCAAAATAGATAGCCTTCAATGCTTGCTTGTTAAAAGGGTAGTTACCATTACTATATTCCGGCTCGGGTTTGTGAATATAGCGTACCTCCTCCTCGTATTCCCATAAACGTCCTTTAGTATATATAAATCGGATGGCATTTTCTGTTGGTTCTTCTGGTAATATATCAGCAGTTACAACTTTCTTATCCTGATAAACGACTTCTCTTGCATCGCAGTGTCGCCTATCTAACAACAATTCATCATCAAATACTAAACACAATCCTTTATGTCCATCAGCATAATGGGACCACATTTGTATTTGTAGACCTGTTTTACTAAAACAACAAACTTCAATATCGTTAATCTCATTCTGTATTGTTTTTTGTAGTTCATCCACATTAATAGGAATAAGCCGAACTTTATTTTTTGCAACCCTATCGATATAAATATGTTGTTTCTTTTTTTCACAAGACCATTGACAATCATAGGGATCATTAAAATCACTTGGATGAGAATAGTGCAAGCAGCCAGTAGTGAATATAGCTTCCGTGTATTCGTTACAAGCGCGATATTTATACAATAATCCCATTTTATACTCTATGCTTTATATATAATTAAGAATAAATTAGTTTTTATTTTTAGGGAAGAAATCATCTAACCAACTTTGTTCTCGAGCTTTTTTATATGCCCCAGGAAGTGCTTTTTTAAATTGGGTTCTTCTTTCATATTTAGCTGCTTCTTTTTTACAATCCTCGTAAGTCCATATATGCAAAGGCAGTTTAAGCCATTCGTACTCATCAATCCAACCATTTTTTAGAGCAACAGCATATGCACTAGCATTGCCTTTTTGAAATTCCGTACGGGTTTTATATCGCTTTGCTTCCTCGTAACATGTTTCCTTGTTCCAATAATTCATTCTTGGTTTCTCCTCAAACCAAGTATAATCGTCTAGCCATCCGTTATCTCTTGCATTAGCATATGCGGCTGGGCTACCTTTCTTAAAATGACTTCGCTTTGTGTATTTTCTAGCTTCTTCCTCACATAAATCTTTTGTCCACCTAAACGGCTTCTCAAACCATGTATAATCTTCCATCCAACCATTGGACCGAGCTAATTCATAAGCTCTCACAGTGTTTCTTGCAAACTCAGTTGCTGTCTTATATTTCTTCGCTTCTTCAAAACAAGTCTCTCTATTCCAATAATTGTGCTTTTGCTTTTCTTTAAACCATGTATAGTCATCAATCCAACCATGCTTTACTGCCTTTAAATATCCGCTTTTACAATGATCTTCAAAGTTTTTCCTTGAGGAAAATTTCTTTGCTTCTTCATAGCAATGTTCATAGGTCCAATAACCTTGAGGCTTTTGATTGCGTGATGTCAGCCAAACATATTCAAAAATCCAACCTTTTTTAAGAGCCTTACAATATGCAACGGGACATCCTTTTTGAAATTCAGAACGTGTTTTATATTTCTCAGCTTCTTTATAGCACGTTTCTTTATCCCATTTCGGTTCCCAAAGTTTTACAAACCACACATAATCATCTAACCATCCATTTCTACGAGCGGCTATACATGCACTTGCATTCGCATTTTCAAATTCGCTAATAGACTTATATTTTTGAGCTTCCTCATAACATCTCCTTCTGCTCCATTTACCATGACTAATAGCACCTAACGATCCTTTACCAATACCTGTAGCAGATTTGTTGAGCATCGCATATCCTTGTTGCTCATACCATTTTCGCCAATAATCTTCTCTCTCCAACCCTTCTTTTAAAGTAAGATCGGTTTCAAGTATCGTCATTTTGGGAACAGGGATATGGTGTTTCTTTGCATAACGTGCCACATTATCACTATCCCGATTAAAGATATGCTCTTTGTCGCGTTTCTTTTGTCTTCTTATGAGAGTTCGCCCAACATAAGCAACTTTAGCATCCTCAAAGATATAGACATATACAGAGTCTATCTTATCTTTTATGGTGTCAATCCTGTTGTCTATCAACCATACAAACTCTTCTAGCCAACCACGTTTTGCAGCCGCCGCATGCGCAGAAGGACATCCTTCAAAAAAATCTTTCTTGGTAGTGTATTTAAGAGCCTCCTCACGACATCTATTTTTTGTCCAATAGCCATTAGGCTTTTTTATTTCTTCAAGCCAATCGAATACATCCAACCATCCATATTTAACTGCCGCTCCATATGCATTCTTACTCCCGGTATAGAAATCATATTTAGAGGTGTATTTTTTTGCTTCTGCTTCAACCAATTCTTTTGTCCAGATTTTACGCCTTTGGATAGTTTTTTCGCGTGAGCACTTAGGACATCCACACCCACTTAAATGACTTGCTGGTTCTTGTTTAAAGATACCGTGTAATGGACAATTGATTATTACATGTATATGGCTATTTACATATTCAACCTTGCTATAATCATAAAAGCCATTGTGAATATTATTCGCTTTTTCGATAAAAGTCTCCTTGTTGTGGCTAAATCTTTCTGCTAAAGACACATAGCGACACTTGGAGCATCCTTGTCCTTTTAGATGTTTTTCCGGGCTTTGCCAAAACTCTCCATGCTGAGGACAAATAATGCAGACTTTGGTTTTACTACTCACATACTCCACCTTGGAGTAATCGTACTTCCCTCCATGAACGTCTTGTGCTTTATATATGAATTCTTCGGTAGTCATATAGTATTTGACTTATAAACTCATCTTTGCTTATGATATTCTTCCTATCGTCGTTCTACCTCCTTATATTTCTCCTTAATCAGGATATCGTAAGGACACTTATCCAACAATATTCTGGTGAAAGCCAGATAACCTGCGCTAATGTGCAGCACAATAAGCAAGTGAGGAGTAATATGGATTTGATGCGGGACATAGAATAAGCATTTATTTTATATTGACAGCAAAGGTACTACTTTTTTTTGAAATCGCAAAATGTTTTTTGGCAAATATGCGTAAAATCGCAAAATGTTTTTCAGTAAATATGCGTAAAATCGCAAAATGTTTGTTAAATGCACCCTTCGGTGACGTTCAGGATGCGTAATAATCGTACCCTTGTGGGGGGGAAGAACGAGATGCGAACGGTGGAGGATGGTTGCAAGTTGCCAAAACAGCATATGTTACGCGTCTCTTACGCAGATGTTAGACCATTTAAACCTTAGTTCTCTTGTATGTCTCTCGTAAGCGAGGTGGAAGCAAAGAGAAACACTTCAATCCCACCACCACATCGTGACCTCATCGCGACCTCATCACGACCACATCGCGACCACACAATACCCTCTATATAACCAACCCCACAGGACAACAAGTCATCTATGTTAAGGGACAAAACACATATCCGTAGTGGCACCCATAAACAAAAACGATGGGAGCCGCATTCGCGACTCCCATCGTTTTTGTTACAAGCACTGAGGCTTAATCACCGTAAGCTGGTGGATCTGTTGATTCCACGCCAGGACCACCCGTAATGCTTGCGCAGATGATTGAAGATGGTTCCACCGCGATAATTTCTACTTCTGGTTTGTTATACATTTGCTTTTTCATATTTTTTATTTTACTAATTTACCTTGTGCGTCATACATCTTTTCACCACGGAGGATAAAGAGTTGACCATTAATAATCATTTTAGTAGGAGCTTCGTCACCTTGTACTTGGTCAACGCCTGTAGCCACTTGTGCGCCTGTTGTGCCCATTGCAATACGCTTTCTGCCAGGTGCTGGCGCTGGAGCTACATACAATGGGTTGTTATAACCAGGAACCTCTGACAACTTGATGTAAGCGCGATTACTTACAATGCGCGCATCCGCTCCTGCTAAGACTTCACGATATTGATTATTTTGAATAATATAATTACCTACTCCACTTGGAATTTGATACTCATCTGTATCTTCTGCTCCAATAAATCCATACAATCCATTAGCATCGTCTGCTGCTGCATTGAAGACTGCCGTGTAAGTAACTATAAGTTGGTTATAACCCTCATTTGGCAAGAATACATAAGGTACACCAGCCTCCATTTTACCATTGAGTATTTCGTCAAAGTAGATCTTGTATGGCGCACCATCTTTATAGTCCATGTATGCTATTTCATATACTGCTGCACCAATCATCTGTCCCTTCTTAGGCAAGCAGATGGTTCCGTAATAACCTTGACGCACAGGGCGTTCATAGTCAATTGGATAAAGAACTACACTTAATTCATAGAGACGGATACTTGCATTACAGCACAGATAATATGTGCCTGGCATTTGATAGTCACTCATCATTGCTGCTCCCTCATAAGTGGAAGAAGTAGAATATGCTATTGACTGATCAAGTGTTCCTGTTATTTCTTTAGAAATAAACAAACTACGCTCTTTACCATTACTATTCGTTGCACCTGCCAAATAAAATTTAGCCATATAGCCAGTTGGAACTTCTATAGTCATGTACCTATCTGTTTCTGTTGTTGCACTTGAGAACACTTTCACACATTTTGTATAATATTTATCATTGCATGTAACCTCTGCTTTCTCTCCGTCAGTATTAGTTGGATTAGTTAAGCTCCAATTAATTGGTTCTGTATCAGACTTTTCTATATTCTGCTGTACACTACCATCATATATCACATAGGAAATTGCACGGCTAACAGTGAAGTTAATCACATATTCTTGTGTTGTGCCATCCTCCGCTGTTACAATGATTGTTGTTGCACCTGGTAGATCTGCTGCATCAGTCATATCAGCCGTTGCTCCTGTGTGATTGGTTGTGTATGTTACAGTAGGAACAACTGTTGTACCCTTTGGTAGTTCAATATCGTAGGTATATTGATCAGGTACCAAAGTTATGTTTGTACCATTATATGTCAGCGTAGCCAATGTAGCATCTGCAGAAGCTGCAGCTTTTGTTAGAGTGATGGTATATGTTGTTTGGTCGCCATCTTTATCTGTTAGCACATATGTATTATCACCAACGACCCAGTTACCATCATTTACAACGATTGAATTCGTTGTAGCAGGAGCATTCCATGCAATAGTTGGCTCCACTTCCAAAGAAGCGACATCTGACGAGAATGGCAATTCTACAGTTACCTTCTTATTATCCTCATCAATCACACCTGCAACACCATCAAAAGTGATTGCTGCAAGCACCGGATTCATTATGCGAGTAACCTCAACAACAGAAACCCAACCATTGAACTTATTGTCGTCGGTACGGCGGATATAGAGAGTTGATAATCCTGCTGCACCTACTGGGAATTCTAATGTAGAATTAGTATACGCTGTGCCTACTATTTTGGTTGTATTGTTATAGATAGCCAATTCACCCTGCTGTGGTGCTGTCTTATAAGTCATATGAAGAATATCGCCTTCTGCAAATGAACCTCCAGTGAGAGCCATCTTGATATAGTTTTCTTTTCCTGCGAATTTATACCCATTATCTCCATCTGCTTTTAAATTAATCGCCGAATTAGTACCATCAGCAAAAATTCCCTCGTATGTAGCTGCTTTTTCTCCTGTAAGTGTGGCCTTAAAGATACAAGCACCATCCTTCGGAGCATAAGTGATACGAATATCGTAATAGCCTTTTTCTGCAGTTGGGTCTTGTGGAGTCACTACTACTTGCTGACGATAGCAGCCACCATCATACTCGTCTGTCCATTCAGGACCATCTACAGGCCACAAAGCGACTTTTGCGTTTGCGTTAGTAGGTGTAGCAGAAGTAATCTTTGGAAGGGCACTCTTATAAGGTAATACCATTCTGTAAGTATGTTCATTTGCTGCAAAACCTAATACAGTCTCACCATTCACTTTCAAATCACTCAGTGTATTGATAGTAGATTGAGCCTCCCATTGTGCATGGAGAGTGATGTTGCCTGTCGGGGTGTAGCTTGCGCCTGCTATGCCAATCAGATTACCACCCGTCTCTGCATCATACCAACCTTTGAAATTCATTGTGCCGTTAGTAGGCTCTGGAAGGGTGATAGATGGTTTAGCTTGTACTGCGGCAATATCATCGCCACCATTAGTATTAAAAGTAACAGAGAATGGGTTTACAACTATAATTGCCTTTAATACACAAGTGCCATCATTAGTCATCTGCAATTTGATTGTGGATTGGTTCTCCACATAGTAGTAATGTACTGCTGCTGTTTCCGCATCCTTACCTGATAGACTCACTTTCTTTGTTCCATTCTCATACAAGTCAGCATCAGCCGCCATATGACCTAATTGAATAATCAATAGTTTATCACCCTCAACCACACCTTCTACATAGCCTGCCGCGCTTTTGAACTTCAACCCTAAATAAGGATAATTGTCATAATCTTTTTCTGTATTTAGATTATCTAAAGCATTTGCATTTGCTACGCTCCAACCAAGATTGTTGAGATACTCCTTATATTCAGCTCCAGTACCTTGTGTAGTAACTAAATCCTCAAGGCTGAATGTCTTTGCAGTCTTAGTTACGCCATAGTTATTTTCTCCATTCTTAACAGGGATGTATCCATCTGCGCATAGGTCAGCAGGCACTTCTGTATTGAATGTACCACCTTGGATACCACCTATTGCAGGCGCGCTCGTTCCATTATAGTTGTAGTTTCCTACAGCACCCTTCGTTCCCTCAAAAGTACCACTTATGATATTCAAACTAGGCGCTCCACCTGGATAATCGCACGCATCCACTACGATAGCATCACCTGTTGCATTAGCACCATTACCTGTATAGGCATAATCTGCTGGAGTTTTTGTTCCTTTGATAGTGGAATTAGTCACTGTCAGTTCACCTGATTTGATATACACACCTGTCGCACCTGTGATAGTAGCGTTCGTAATGGTATATGTGCCTTTACCATTTAATTGAATTGCTATATCGGTTGGACTAGTCAAACTGGCTCCAATAATTGTCACATTAGACTCTAAACATGTACCATTCACATGCACGCAAGCCACGCCATCTGCGCATGTGTATGTACCGCCATTGATAACTAAACTACCATTATTATTGGTCATTGCACCAAGAGAGATACCACCATGAATAGCAGAATTCTCTGTTTCGCCATTGATAGTTAAAGTAGCACCTTCTTTGACAAAGATTAACCATCCGCCATCGGTTTTACTTAGTTTATTGCCATTAAGATTGATAGTTGTGCTTTTTGTTAGTGTAATACGATCTGCTCTATCTATATCTTTCAGCAAAATAATCTCTGCGTCTGCGTTTGCATTCGCATATGCAACGGCGTCATCTAAATTAGTATAATAGGTATCGCCTATACGCGCTACATTATTATTATCTGTCCACTGAGCAGTGAGCGTCACATTAGATGCAGGCATAGTATATTCACTGCCTGCGGCGTAGGTATTTGCGCCATCTGACCAACCCGCAAATGCCTTGCCGTCTGGTATTGTTATTCCATCAACATCAGCCACCGTAAACTTCTCGCCTGCCACTAAAGCTGCTTGTGTCGGAACGGTACCGTCAACACCATTAAGGTCATAGATCACTGTGTAAGTAGCAGCCCAGTGAGCCACCAGAGCATAGTTTTGAGTTACATTTGCATTCCAATCAAAAGGTGTTGCAGGCTCTCCATAGAACCAACCCTCAAAATTATAGTTAACCTTCGTTGGGTCACTTGGTTTTTCTGCTTTAGTGTTATGTTTAACTGTAATTGTTTCTACTTCAGATCCTCCATCGGAATCAAATGTAATACTCCATGGATTTTGCCACTTAGCAGTAAGGGTTAAATCTGAGGCAACAGGAGTCGCCCAATCATAAAGCGTTTCACCATTATACCACCCCAAGAAAGTATATTTACCGCGCTCTGGATCTGTAGGTTGAATTGCAGTAGTCCCGTCAAGTACAGACTGCTCTACCACAGAAGAACCGCCATTACTATTAAAAGTAACAGTGTGGAATACTGCATCACATACTTTAAGCGCAAACATTTGAATTTGAACATTTTCATTTGGAATTAAAGTATATGTTCCTTGAGGGATTGCATTTATCGTAATAAGAGTCCAGTTTCCATCTACGATTTCTGTGTTAGTAGCAACAACCTCGTCACCTTTTTTCAAAGAAAGAGTACGACCAGCTGATCCGCTGGACTTCATATAGCCATACAATGTGCCTGCCTTATTTGCTGGAATCGTAAAGCCTAATATAGCAACTCCTTTTCCTGTACTACCTGTGCGCTTTTTAAGTGTATAAGTTATTCCATCTATAGTTACCGAGTTATCTTGACCATTTGAACCTGTAGGCGCATTGGTAAAACCACTCCAATTAGTCTTACTATTTGCTGTAGCATCATCAGTTGCAACAAAATGGTAATATGTAGTACATGGATCTGGCTCAACTACAGAAACAGCAATATCTTGAGTTTTTGCATTATAACCAGTTATCTCTGCCTGAGTCACTGTAATTGTTGCTGTCCCTACTGTTGTTGCAGTAAAGTCTTTTCCATTAGCAATGCTGGCACCCGTTGTACCTGCATCGGCAGTAGAGACTGCAAAAGAGATTGCACCGCCTGAGTTTGAAGTAAGTTTCGTGCTCAAGTCCAAGGCGGGATCACCAATAGTATAGGTTGTAGGAGTGTATGTAAATGTGGGGTCCACAGGATCGGCACCACCTGCCGGAGCAGAGGGGGTTGTCACCTTTATTGCTGTTACATATAACTCATTAGTTCCATAAACAACTATTTTTGAAGAGATGTTAGCATTTAATTCTATTTCTCCTGTGTATGTTGTTGCTGATTTAGTAATACTTATAATTTCTTGCTCAGTCCCATCATTTATCTTTACCATTACCTTACGCCCTGAACTTCCTGCATGAGCATAGAACTTAATTTTAGACACGCCTGAGACTCTAAGGGTAATCTCTCTGTTGTCTGTTAGTTTCTTCATTTTATAATAATCCGCTTTGCTTCCTGCAACATCTGAAGCTTCCACACCTTCTGCTGGTTGGTATTGAGGAGTCTGAGAGCCTGTACTTGTCAATGCACTTCCTTTCGTTATCCAAGATGCTGCGTCAACATTTGCTTTAGTCAACAGGAAAATATCCCCATTTTTAAAATCACCCTTCACCGCTTGTCCCCACGCATTACCAACTGCGAGGAAGAGAATTAAAAAGAGAGATAAAAACTTACGCGAAGAATACCCTTTTTCACTGGGGGGGGTATTCGCTGTCAAAACCGAAAAGAACCTTGTAAAAACTGCTTTCATGATTGTAATAAATTAAGTAGATAAATTATGATTGTTTGTTATAATCGTTTTTTTAAAAACCTATACTTCTACACCATCAACCTATCCTCGGCGGCAAAGATACGAAAAAGAATTGATTTACGCAACTATTTTAAGCAAAAAGTGCAAAATTTTACGATTTTCATGCGCATTTAACACTACTATGTTGACTTTTTGCTCAAATATGTGTAAAAATAAAAAAAATGGCACCCATCATGAGTGCCATTTTCTTATCGCGAATAGATAATTATTATTCGTTATTGAGTGCTGCCTCAGCTGCCTCACGAGCCGCTTGCAGAGCCGCATACTCCTCTTGGTTATGCACGGAGATCTTAGTGAACTCACGCAAACCTGTACCTGCTGGAATCAAGTTACCGCAAATCACATTCTCCTTCATACCCTCAAGGAAGTCCACCTTACCACGAATAGCTGCCTCGTTGAGCACCTTTGTGGTCTCCTGGAAGGACGCTGCAGAGATAAATGACTTCGTTCCCAATGCTGCGCGTGTGATACCTTGCAGAATCTGCTTAGCAGTAGCACACTGTGCATCACGAGCCTGAACGAGCTTCTTATCGCGGCGGCGGAGAGATGAGTTCTCGTCATGCAATTTGCGAGCTGTCACAATCTGACCCTCATGCAATGACTCACTCTCACCTGCATCTGTTACCACCTTGCGACCCCAGATACGATCGTTCTCCTCCAAGAAGTCCTTCTTATCTACAATATCACCCTCAAGGAAGCGTGTATCACCTGGTTCAAGAATCTCTACCTTACGCATCATCTGGCGAACAATAATCTCGAAGTGCTTATCGTTAATCTCCACACCCTGCATACGATATACAGCCTGTGCTTCGTTCACGATATAATCTTGCACCGCTGTTGGACCTTGGATAGCCAAGATATCATCTGGAGTGATAGCACCGTCAGATAATGCTACACCAGCGCGTACATAGTCACCCTCTTGTACCAAGATCTGCTTGGTCAATGGAATGAGATATGCTTTCTGCTCGCCCAACTTGCTGGTAACGAAGAGTTCACGGTTACCACGCTTGATACGACCGAAGGATACCTCACCATCAATCTCAGCCACCACAGCAGGATTAGATGGGTTACGAGCCTCGAAGAGCTCGGTGATACGAGGAAGACCGGAGGTGATATCACCACCACGGTTAGTAACACGCTCCATGGTGAAGAGAAGATTACCTATCTGTACCTCAGCGCCCTCGGTGTGGTTCAAGCTCGCCTTAACAGGCAAGTTGTAAGAACGCAAGATATTACCATCCTTATCTACGATATGCGCTTGTGGAATACGCTGTTTCTCTTTAGGTTCGATGATAGTCACTTCGCGTTTACCCGTCTGCTCATCCACCTCGGTCTTGCAAGTAATACCCTCGATAACATCCTCATAGTGGATGAAACCGTCTTGCTCGATTACCAATGGAATCTTATATGGGTCCCATTCGCAGACCAATGTGTCTTTTGCATATTTCTCGCCGCTCTTCACAAAGAGTTTAGAAGCATAAGGTATATCAAAGTTACTGAGCACAACGCCTGTCTTCTCATCCTTCAAGGTCATCGCATTCTGACGGCTCACTACAATCACATCGCCATTAGCCGTTGTGATAGTACGCAAGTCCTCAATCTCTACGATACCCTCACGAGTGAGTGTGTATGAAGATTTAGAAGCGTCACCACCCGCCAAACCACCAGAGTGGAAAGTACGAAGTGTCAACTGAGTACCTGGCTCACCGATAGCCTGTGCAGCAATCACACCCACAGCCTCACCCTTCTGCACCATCTTACGAGATGCAAGGTTACGACCGTAGCACTTAGCACATACACCATGCTTGCTCTCGCAAGTGAGTACGGAGCGAATCTCTACTTCCTCTATACCCGCTGCCTCAATAGCCTCGCATTGTGGCTCACGAATCTCTTCGCCTGCTGCTACAATCAAGTTACCATCATTATCCAATATATCGTGTACAGATACGCGACCTAAGATACGCAATGAGAGTGATGCAATAGTGTGACCATTGGCATCCTTGATAGCACGAGCAGTCAAACCACGCAATGTACCACAGTCCTCCTCGTTGATAATCACATCGTGTGATACGTCCACCAAACGACGAGTCAAATAACCTGCGTCCGCAGTCTTCAACGCTGTATCGGCAAGACCCTTACGAGCACCGTGCGTAGAAATGAAGTACTCCTGCACTGACATACCCTCTTTGAAGTTAGCCAAGACAGGGTTCTCAATATCGGTACGAGTGTCTGTTGAACCAGCCTTCAATGGTTTACCCATGATACCACGGATACCTGCCAACTGCTTAATCTGCTGCTGACTACCACGCGCTCCAGAATCCATCATCATATATACTGAGTTGAATCCCTTATCTGCATTCTGCATGTGGTTCATCAATATCTTAGTCATCTCGGCGTCAATCTGCTTCCAGGTATCCACCGTCTGACGGTAACGCTGATCATCGGACATCTCACCAATGCTATACAACTCGGTGATATTATCTACTATCTCGTTACCCTTCTCAATGAGTGCTGGCTTCTCCTCAGGAATGAGAATATCATTCAAGTTAAAGCTCAAACCACCCTTGAAAGCGCGGTAGTAACCCAAGTCCTTGATATCATCCAAGAACTGTGCAGCGCGAGCCACACCACAGGTCTTAATCACCTTAGAGATAATAGTCTTAACAGCACCCTTCTTCATGAGCACATTCTGGAATCCAATCTCGCTTGGTACATAGCCATTCACAATGACACGACCTGGAGTGGTTTGGATAAGGTGCTGAACAGGCTTGCCGTCTACGATATCATTCACACGCACATTAACCTTTGCGTGGATATCGGCTCTACCCTCATTGAGCGCAATGATAGCCTCTTCCTCAGAGTAGAAAGATAATCCTTCACCCTTCGCGCCCTCGCGCTCCTTAGTAATATAATATAGACCCAAAATCATATCCTGTGAAGGCACCGTAATTGGGTTACCATTCGCAGGGTCAAGGATATTATGGGATCCTAACATCAATAACTGCGCCTCCAAAATAGCCTCATTGCTCAATGGCAAGTGAACAGCCATCTGGTCACCATCGAAGTCGGCGTTAAATCCGGCACATGATAGTGGGTGCAACTGAATAGCCTTACCCTCAATCATACGAGGTTGGAACGCCAAGATACCGTGACGGTGCAGTGTCGGAGCACGGTTGAGCAATACTGGGTGTCCCTCCATCACGCGCTCAAGAATCTCATAGATAACGGGTTCGCGGCGGTCGATAATCTTCTTCGCAGACTTAACAGTCTTCACGATACCACGCTCAATGAGCTTGCGGATGATAAATGGTTTGTAGAGTTCTGCAGCCATCTCTTTTGGAAGACCACACTCGTGCATCTTCAACTCTGGACCTACAACGATCACAGAACGAGCAGAATAGTCCACACGCTTACCGAGCAAGTTCTGACGGAAACGACCTTGCTTACCCTTCAATGAGTCAGACAAAGACTTCAATGGACGATTAGCCTCAGACTTCATCGCTGTGGTCTTACGGCTATTATCGAAGAGCGAGTCAACAGCCTCTTGAAGCATACGCTTCTCATTACGCAAAATCACATCTGGAGCCTTAATCTCAACAAGGCGTTTGAGACGATTATTACGAATAATCACACGACGATAGAGGTCGTTGAGGTCAGAAGTAGCAAAACGTCCACCATCCAGTGGCACCAATGGGCGCAACTCTGGAGGAGTGACAGGAATAGCCTGAAGAATCATCCACTCTGGACGGTTCTTACCCTTGCTTGCACGGAATGCCTCTACTACCTGCAGACGCTTCAATGCCTCCTGACGACGCTGTACAGAAGCAGACTTATCTGCTGTTGCACGCAATTCATATGACAACTCATCCAAGTTGATTGATGCAAGCATGTCATAGACAGCCTCAGCACCCATCTTAACAATCACCTTGTTAGGATCGGTATCCTCTAATTCATCATTACCCTCTGGAATGAGCGCCTGTACCTGAATGAACTGATCCTCATCGAGCAACATGCGTGTCTCTACTGGGATACGGTTCTTATCATTACTATTCTTCTCTCCAATCTCCTGACCTGCAATAGCACCCGCCTGAACAACCAAATACTTCTCATAATAAATGATTGAATCCAATTTCTTGGTAGGAATGCCTAACAAAGCCGCCATCTTAGATGGCAAAGAACGGAGATACCATATATGTGCCACTGGAACGACGAGCTTGATATGTCCCATACGCTCACGACGCACCTTTTTCTCTGTAACCTCTACGCCACAACGCTCGCACACGATTCCTTTATAACGGATACGCTTGTATTTACCACAATGACACTCGTAATCCTTGGTAGGACCGAAGATGCGCTCGCAGAACAAACCATCACGCTCTGGTTTGTATGAACGATAGTTGATGGTTTCTGGCTTGAGCACTTCACCCGAAGAGAGTTGCATAATCTCCTCTGGAGAGGCAAGACCGATAGATATCTTAGTAAAACCGGTTCGTTTATTTTCTTGTTTATAAGCCATAATTCTTCAAATCTTATTCCATGTTAATACTGAGTGCGAGACCTTGTAACTCGTGCAAGAGCACATTGAGTGACTCTGGTAATCCCGGCGTTGGGAAATTCTCACCTTTGACAATTGCCTCGTATGTGCGAGCACGACCCGTAACGTCATCAGACTTGATGGTCAAAATCTCTTGCAGCACATGAGCCGCACCGTGCGCCTCAAGTGCCCAAACCTCCATCTCACCGAAACGCTGACCACCGAACTGCGCTTTACCACCAAGTGGCTGCTGGGTAATCAAACTGTACGGACCGATAGAACGAGCGTGCATCTTATCATCTACCATGTGACCTAACTTCATGAAGTAAGTAACACCTACAGTAGCCATCTGGTCGAATGGTTCACCTGTCTCACCATCGTATAACTGGGTCTTACCAGCACGAGGAAGACCGGCCTTGTCTGTCCACTCATCCAACTGCTCCATGGTACAACCGTCAAAGATAGGAGTAGCGAACTTAACACCTAACTCGTGACCTGCCCAACCAAGAACAGCCTCGAAAATCTGACCGATATTCATACGAGAAGGCACACCCATTGGGTTAAGCACAATATCCACTGGAGTACCGTCCGCCAAGAATGGCATATCCTCTACGCGAACGATCTTAGATACAATACCCTTGTTACCGTGACGACCTGCCATCTTATCACCCACGCGGATCTTACGGCGCTTAGCCACATAAACCTTCGCAGTCTGGAGAATACCATTTGGCAACTCATCACCTACGGTCAAGTCGTATTTCTCACGCTTAACCTGAGCGTCAATCTCTTTATACTTAGCAATATAATTCAATACACATTGCTTAACCAACTCATTCTTGTGCTCATCAGAAGTCCAACCTTCCAAGAGAACGGTTGAATAGTCAATCTCATTCAAGCGCTCCTTGGTGAAATGCTGACCCTTAGAGACAAGCTCAATACCCATGATATCCTTCACAGATACAGCTTGCTTACCATTAAGCAATGTATAGAGTTTATTCACTAATAACTCACGCAATGCAGCCACTTTGACTTGGAATGCAGCATCCATCTTCTGCATAGTCTCCTTGTCCTCCATCTTCTGCTTACGATCCTTATTAGCCTTTGAATACAAGCGTCTGTCAATGATCACACCATCCAAAGAAGGACTTGCCTTCAAAGATGCATCTTTCACATCACCAGCCTTGTCACCGAAGATAGCCTTGAGAAGTTTCTCCTCTGGAGAAGGATCTTTCTCGCCCTTAGGAGTAATCTTACCCACCAAGATATCACCTGGTTGGATATGAGCACCCACGCGAATCAAACCATTCTCATCCAAATCCTTAGTAGCCTCGTCAGAGACATTAGGAATATCAGCGGTGAACTCTTCCTTACCTAACTTCGTATCGCGCACCTCGAGCAACTGCTCTACTACGTGCACTGAGGTGTACATATCCTCGCGAACAATACGCTCGCTGAGCACAATAGCATCCTCATAGTTGTATCCCTTCCAAGGAATATATGCCACCTTGAGGTTCTTACCAAGAGACAACTCGCCACCTTGAGTAGCATAACCCTCAGTCAAAATCTGACCAGCCTCTACTACATCACCCTTACGAACTAATGGGTGCAAGGTGATAGTTGTATTCTGGTTCGTCTTCTCAAACTTAGGCAACTTGTATTCCTTCTCCGCAGAATTGAAGGAGATAAACTCTTCCTCCTCTGTACGGTCATAATGGATACAAATCTTATCTGCATCAACATAAGTAACAGTACCCTTGCCCTCAGCAATAATCTGCGTACGGCTATCTGTTACCAACTGCTGCTCAATACCAGTACCTACGATTGGCGCCTCTGAAGTGATCAATGGAACGGCCTGGCGCATCATGTTCGATCCCATCAATGCACGGTGAGCATCATCGTGCTCCAAGAATGGAATGAGCGCTGCAGCCACAGAAGCAATCTGGCATGGAGATACATCCATCAAATTCACCTCACCTGGAGTCACAACAGGGAAATCAGCACCTAAACGAGTCTTTACCTTGCTGCGGATGAAATGACCATCCTCTGTCAATGGCGCATTACCCTGAGCCACTACTTGCTTCTCCTCATCCTCAGCAGACATATAAACAACATTGTCATTATTGAGATCTACCACGCTATCGCTCACTTGACGATAAGGAGTCTCAATAAAACCAAGGTCATTAATCTTAGCATAAATACACATCGATGAAATAAGACCGATGTTTGGTCCTTCAGGAGTCTCAATAGGACAGAGACGACCATAGTGCGTGTAGTGAACATCTCGAACCTCGAAACCTGCACGATCACGACTCAAACCACCAGGACCTAACGCAGACATACGGCGCTTGTGAGTAATCTCAGCCAATGGATTCTGCTGATCCATAAACTGACTCAGCGCATTCGTACCAAAATAGGAGTTAATGATAGATGAAATAGCCTTCGCATTCACTACATCCGTTGGTTTGAATACCTCGCTATCACGCACATTCATACGCTCACGAACAGTACGAGCCATACGAGCCAAACCAATACCGAATTGGTTGAATAACTGCTCACCTACGGTACGAACACGACGGTTACTCAAGTGATCAATATCATCCACCTCCGCATTAGAGTTAATCAATGATACCAAGTATTTGATAATCTCAATGATATCCTCTTTGGTCAAGACACGAGTATCTTCTGGAATAGACATCTCCAACTTGCGGTTGATACGATAACGACCTACCTCACCCAAGTCATAACGCTTCTGTGAGAAGAATAAGTTCTGAATCATCTCACGAGCAGTAGCGTCATCGGCTGGCTCTGCATTACGCAACTGACGATAAATATAGAGAACAGCCTCTTTCTCTGTCTTAGCAGGGTCCTTCTGGAGAGTATTGAAAATGATACCGAAATCATTCTCACGCTCCTGATCCTTGTGCAGCAGAATAGACTTAGAACCTGACTCAAGAATAATATCAATAATCTCTGGAGTCAACTCTTCCTCACGCTCTACCACGATCAAGTTACGCTCGATAGATGATACCTCACCAGTATCCTCATCCACGAAATCCTCAATGGTAGGTTTCATTACATATCCTGCCAATTTGCGACCAATACATGCCTCTAAGGTCTCGCGATTACACTTAACCTCTTCTGCCAAATCAAAGCAATTCAAGATATCCTTATCTGACTCGAAACCAATAGCACGAAGCAATGTTGTTACTGGTAATTTCTTCTTACGGTCAATATAAGCATACATCACATGGTTGATATCCGTCGCAAACTCAATCCAAGAACCACGGAATGGAATGATACGAGCAGAATACAACTTCGTACCATTACTGTGCATTGATGTACCAAAGAATACACCTGGAGAACGATGCAATTGACTCACGATAACACGCTCAGCACCATTGATTACAAAGGTGCCCTTAGGAGTCATATATGGGATAGAACCCAAATATACATCCTCCACTACGGTATCAAACTCCTCATGATCTGGATCCTCGCAACTCAATCGAAGTTTAGCCTTCAATGGAACTGAATAAGATAATCCACGCTTGATACACTCCTCAATCGAATAACGAGGACGATCAATCGAATAATCCAAGAATTCCAATTTGAAGCTGTTACGAGTATCCTGGATTGGAAAGTTCTCCGAGAATACTTTAAAGAGCCCCTCTGTGCGTCTCTGCTCTGGAGTAGAATCCATCTGCAAGAAATCATGGAAGGACTTCAGCTGAATTTCCAGAAAGTCAGGATACGGCATATGCTTTTGCATAGTCGAAAAATTCACTCTCTGTGTTTTGTTTGTTGTAGCCATTTTTTTATATGGTTAAATAATTATTTAACAGAATAAACTGTTGGTAATGAACAATTTAGAACTAAATCAATGGGTTTTATTTTTATATTATTTTAATGTTCCCCTAATAATATTTACCAAATTTTTCAGTTTTTTAATCATCCTGTCTTAATCAGCGAAAAAGGTTTAGACCCCTATTTTCACAGGGATCTAAACCTATTCCACCATTGTTTTGGGTGGTTGGGTTAGAGTGTATTACTTGAGTTCTACCTCAGCACCTACCTCTTCGAGAGCTTTCTTCAAAGCCTCTGCAGTAGCTTTATCTACACCTTCCTTAACATTAGCAGGAGCAGCGTCTACGATGTCCTTAGCCTCTTTCAAGCCAAGACCAGTTTGCTCTTTAACTGCCTTTACTACTTGGAGCTTGTTAGCACCTGCGCTCTTAAGAACTACATCAAAAGATGTTTTCTCTTCAACTGCCTCAGCAGCAGCACCAGCTGCAGGAGCAGCTACAGCAACTGCAGCAGCTGCAGG
Source organism: Paludibacteraceae bacterium (assembly GCA_036309065.1). Taxonomy (GTDB): domain Bacteria; phylum Bacteroidota; class Bacteroidia; order Bacteroidales; family Paludibacteraceae; genus Colicola. Next base: position 81,404 of record JAXJUN010000016.1, read on the forward strand.
CTCAATTCCGTACTCCTCTTTGAGGATAGTAGCGAGTTCATTTACTTCCTTAACTGTAAGGTTAACTAATGTTTCAGCAATAACTTTAAGATCTGCCATTGTCTTATAAATTTAAAAGATTATTATTCTATTGATTGATAAAAGTTTGGTGTTTATTATTGTGCTTTTTCCTCCAAAGCTTTCAAAACACCGTGGATTGTATTTGGTGCACTCTGCAAAGCAGAAATAACATTCTTTGCTGGAGATTGAAGCAATGCAACAAGGTCAGCAATGAGTTCATTCTTAGATTTGATAGTGCTGAGGAATTCGAGATTTTGCTTGCCTACGTAAATAGTCTCTTCTACATAAGCAGCTTTGAGTTGTGGCTTAGCCTCACCTGTCTTGTCACCCTTTGTAAACTTCTGAATAAGTTTTGCAGGTGCATTACCTGTGTTACTAAGCATGAGTGCGGTATTGCCTTTGAGGGCTGCGAATATCTCCTCGTCGAAACCTTTCTTCTCTAATGCCTTTTGCAAAAGAGTATTCTTAGCTACGAGCAATTTGATATCCTCTTTGAAGCATGCACGGCGCAATTCACTTGTTTTCTCCGCATTCAAACCTTCAATATTAACGAGGTAGAAATGCGCATACTCACCCAATTGTGTGCCAAGCGCTTCAATGACGAGATTTTTATCTTCCTTTTTCATACTTGTCTGTTGTTTTTAGAGATTAAAGCGATTTGGTATCGATCTTAATACCCTGACTCATTGTGCTGGAAAGATAAACGCTCTTGATGTACTCACCCTTTGATACCGCAGGCTTGAGGTGCTTGATAGTCTCGATAAATGCAAATGCATTCTCTGCAATCTTATCTGCACTGAAGCTTACTTTACCTATAGAGGTATGTACAATACCGAACTTGTCCACCTTGAAGTCAATCTTACCACCCTTAACCTCTTTTACTGCCTTAGCAACATCCATGGTTACGGTACCACTCTTTGGGTTTGGCATCAAGCCACGAGGACCTAATACGCGACCGAGAGCACCAATCTTACCCATGATTTGAGGTTGAGTAATGATGACATCAATGTCAGTCCATCCACCTTTGATCTTTTCAATATACTCGTCCAAACCTACATAATCAGCACCTGCCTCTTTAGCAGCAGCCTCTTGATCTGGACTACAGAGAGCGAGAACGCGAACAACTTTACCGGTTCCGTTAGGGAGAGCAACGACGCCACGAACCATCTGATTCGCCTTACGAGGGTCAACACCCAAGCGTACATCGATATCCACGCTTGCATCGAATTTGGTAGTAGTAATCTCTTTTACAAGAGCTGCTGCCTCTTCGATAGTGTAGAGCTTACCTGCTTCAATCTTCTCAGCAGCAAGCTTCTGTTTTTTTGTCAGTTTTGCCATAATTGTGATGTGATTGAAGAGTTAATTACTTAATTGTGATACCCATACTGCGAGCGGTTCCCTTGACCATCTTGAGAGCAGACTCTACTGTAAAGCAGTTGAGATCCACCATCTTGTCTTGAGCAATCTGCATAGCCTGCTCCTCAGTGATTGAAGCCACCTTAGAACGGTTTGGCTGATCGCTACCACTCTTCACCTTAGCAGCTTCCATGAGCTGGATTGCTACAGGAGGAGTCTTAACGATGAAGTCAAAAGACTTGTCTACATAAACGGTAATTACAACAGGCAATACTTTACCTGCCTTTTCTTGCGTTCTGGCATTGAACTGTTTGCAGAACTCCATAATATTCACACCCTTAGAACCCAATGCAGGACCTACTGGAGGTGCAGGATTAGCAGCGCCACCCTTGATTTGGAGTTTGATAAAACCAGCAATTTCTTTAGCCATAGTTTTACGTTGTTAATAGTTTTTGGCCTAATAGCGGACTATAACATCCTCGGCCGGTTAATAATTAATTAAACTATCGAGTAGTGACTAACGACTCGTAACAAAAGTCTCCTACTCTTTTTCTACTTGATTGTAGCCTAACTCTAATGGAGTTTGACGATCAAAAATTGTAACAACCACTTTGAGTTTATGCTTCTCTTGGCTAACCTCCTGAACAGTACCCTTAAAGCCACTGAACGGACCATCTACCACCTTAACACTCTCGCCAACAACAAATGTAATTTCGCTTGCTGCGCGTGCCTCTGACTCAGTTGCAATGCCAACTAACTTGTTAACCTCTTCCTGAGATACAGGTTTTGGAGAAGATGAGGTCTTACCACCACTAAGGAACCCAAGAACATGCGGTATATTACGCAAGAGAGGAAAACTCTCATCACATAAATGACACTCAACCAACAAGTATCCAGGAAGCATATTACGCTCCTTTTCTGTACGCTTGCCATTCTTGAGCACCGATATTTTCTCCTTGGGGATTAGCACTTGCGATACATACTCTTGGAATAAAGAACTTGTAGTAAGAGCAGAATTAATATACTCCTCTACCTTGCCCTCCTTACCAGAGATTGCTCGCAATACATACCATTGTTTTTGTTTTTCAGCCATAATAACCAACTATTAAATAATTAGAATAGACCGTAAACAAATGTCATGATAGACTCAAAGCACCAGTCCATAAGCCACACAATAAGCGATAGTATTATGGAAGCTATCAATACTATCACAGCGCTCTGGGTCAACTCTTTACGAGAAGGCCAACTTGTCTTATGCACCAGTTCGTTGTACGATTCTTTTACGCTTTCTACAAATTTCATATATAGTAGATTTTTCTTGTTTATATTCCTATATTAATAATCACATGAAATAACTTTTACGCTCTACCTTATTTCGCGTCAACAATCTGGCCTCAGCTTTCGCCAAAGTCAGATTGGAAGCTATTTTTGTAACATTTGCACGGAAGGCAGGAATCGAACCCACATTGACGGTTTTGGAGACCGCTCTCCTACCATTGGAGGACTTCCGTATTTCCCTTAAACCAACGAGCACGAGGCTCGTTGATTTATATAAGGGAATTAATTTGATTAGTCAATCAATTTGGTGATCTGGCCAGAACCTACGGTACGTCCACCCTCACGGATAGCGAAACGAAGACCCTCAGAGCAAGCTACTGGGTAGATCAACTTAACTGTGATCTCCAAGTTATCACCTGGCATTACCATCTCTGTTCCTTCTGGAAGAGTAATCTCACCAGTAACGTCCATTGTACGGATGTAGAATTGTGGACGATAGTGGTTATGGAATGGAGTGTGACGTCCACCTTCCTCTTTCTTCAAGATATAAACAGAAGCCTTGAACTCGCTATATGGCTTAACCATACCTGGGTGTGTCAATACCATACCACGCTTAACTTCATCTTTATCGATACCACGGAGGAGCAAACCTACGTTATCACCAGCCTCACCTTGATCGAGGAGCTTGCGGAACATCTCAACGCCAGTAACAACTGACTTCTTACCCTCTGCACCAAGACCGATCAACTGAACTTCGTCACCAACTTTGATGATACCAGTCTCAACACGACCAGTAGCTACAGTACCACGACCAGTGATAGAGAATACGTCCTCTACAGGCATCAAGAATGGTTTATCAACGGCACGAACAGGAAGTTGGATCCAGTTGTCACAAGCCTCCATCAACTCCATTACCTTCTCTTCCCACTCAGCAACACCATTCAATGCGCCAAGAGCAGAACCGCGGATGATAGGAGTATTATCGCCATCGAACTCATAGAATGAAAGAAGCTCACGCATCTCCATCTCAACGAGATCAAGCATCTCAGCATCATCAACCATATCGCACTTGTTCATGAATACTACCAAGCTAGGAACGTTTACTTGGCGAGCCAACAAGATGTGCTCACGTGTCTGAGGCATAGGACCATCAGTAGCAGCAACAACGATGATAGCACCGTCCATCTGAGCAGCACCAGTAACCATGTTCTTTACATAGTCAGCGTGGCCCGGGCAGTCTACGTGAGCGTAGTGACGGTTAGCTGTTTGATACTCTACGTGAGAGGTATTAATTGTAATACCACGCTCTTTCTCTTCAGGAGCGTTGTCAATTGAGTCGAATGAACGGAGCTCTGAAAGACCTTTCTTAGCCAACACAGTTGTGATAGCAGCGGTCAAAGTAGTTTTTCCGTGGTCAACGTGACCGATAGTACCAATGTTTACGTGTGGTTTGGAACGGTCAAATTTCTCTTTTGCCATAGTTGTAAAATTTATTTATTAACGTTAAAAATAAAATAATGTATTTTAATCTTAATCTATTTAAAAAAGGTAGGCCAGCTTTGACCCTAGACCTACCTGTGCGGATGGAGCTGATGGCGGGAGTTGAACCCGCGACCTCATCCTTACCAAGGATGCGCTCTACCACTGAGCTACATTAGCGGAAAATGTGAGCGAAAGACGGGGCTCAAACCCGCGACCCCCAGCTTGGAAGGCTAGTGCTCTATCGACTGAGCTACTTTCGCGTGTCAGCGACCTAACGCTTTATGTGGGTGCGGATGGATTCGAACCACCGAAGTCGAGAGACAGCAGATTTACAGTCTGCCCCATTTGGCCACTCTGGAACACACCCAAGATTTCAAAGTACACTTTGAGCCTCTAGTCGGACTCGAACCAACGACCGCTGGATTACAAATCTAGTGCTCTACCAACTGAGCTATAGAGGCATTTTCTATCGGAATAATTCATATCACATGAACTCTCCAAACGAAAGCGAGTGCAAAAGTACTGCTTTTTTTTCATATGACAAAATATTCTTGCAAAAAAAATCAAAAAAAACGCATTTTTTTATTTTTTTTGCGTTTCTTCACCCTTTGCACGGGGGTGAGTGGCCATATAAACAGACTTTATTTGCTCAAATGTAGTATGTGTGTACACTTGTGTTGTATTAAGCGAAGCATGTCCAAGAAGAGCTTGGATAGACCGAATATCCGCGCCATTATTAAGCATTGCGGTAGCGAACGTATGCCTCAAGACATGCGGTGAGTGTTTTTTTAGCGTACTCACCTCTCCCATGCGCGTACGCACGAAAGTATATAAGGAGTCTTGGCTAAAAGGGACAACTTCTCCTTTTCTGTTTTTGCGAACAAAAAAAGCAGGAGTTTTATCCATGGCGCTCCATTCCGCTCTTGCATCAATATATTGTTTGATTCGCTGAATAAGATTTTCTCCTATTGGCACTATTCGTTCCTTATTTCTCTTTCCAAATATTCGTACCTGCCCTTGCTCCAAATCCCAATCTTTATCTTGCAATGCTATTAATTCTGCGCGTCGCATACCTGTTTGATAGAATACTTCTATAATCAAACAATCTCTAATAGCCTCAAACTCATCTGCCCAATTATCCATTGCTGTCACAACCTGCATTTCCGAAGGTCGAAAAAACACCGGAAGTGGTTTATCGGCTTTGGGAGAAACAATACGCGCCGTGATATCTCTATTCACTTTTTTCTGACGCAATAGGAATTTATAGAAGCTACGCAATGCCGATAGTCTGCGTTTAACGGAGCGCGGTGATTGTTTTTGCTCTTCAAGCATATACAACATCCATCCCTTTACATCATCTTCCCCCACTTCTTCCGGACAAAAATCTTGCGGTGCACATTTAAGGTACAGACAAAAATCCCGCAGGTCGTCGCGATATGCATCGACGGTTCGCTGCGAGTATTTTCGTTCTATAGCAATATAGTCCAAGAAATGAGCTATCATCTTCGCGATAGATTAGTGGATCTCTTTGCCAGTATGCTCTTTAGATTCAAAAGGGAAAAGTCCAAACAACTCTGCATCTATTCGGTCGGTCACCCATCTAAAATCCTCTTGATTATCACCAAACTTGATTGTATCTCCCTCTATGATAAGCAATTTACCCTTATAATCTTTAATCCAATTCTCGTACTTATCATTCAGTCCTTGCAAGTAAGCAATATTAATCTTTGACTCGTACTCTCTACCTCTCTTAGCTATTTGCGCCACAAGAGTTGGGATAGACGCACGTACATAAATAAGCAAATCCGGCATTTTTACGAGCGACATCATCAAATCAAATAAATCTTGATAATTATCAAAATCTCGATCCGACATCATGCCTTGGTCGTGCAAGTTAGGAGCAAAGATACGCGCATCCTCATAAATGGTGCGGTCTTGGATAATATACTTATCCGATGCGCCAATCTCCACCACATCCTTGAAGCGTTTATTGAGGAAATAGATCTGCAAATTAAAAGACCATCTCGCCATATCCGCATAGAAATCACTTAGATACGGATTATAATCCACGCTTTCGAATCGAGGTTCCCAACCATAGTGCTTGGCGAGCATATTTGTAAGGGTTGTCTTACCACAGCCAATGTTTCCAGCTACTGCTATATGCATAATATATAAGTATTTATTTGTTATTCATTCCAATTTTGCGCAGAAAATAATCCAAAGAGTTCTGCATCCACTCTATTTACCACCGCTCTGAAGTCCTCTGGGTTATTTTCAAAATCCAGATTGTCTGATTCAATAACGAGCACCCTGCCATCGTATTGATTAAAGATAAAGTCCTCGTATTTATCGTTGAGTCCTTTGAGATAATCCAATTGCATTGTTTGCTCGTAGTCTCGACCTCGTTTTTGTATTTGTGCGATAAGCGCAGGTACTGATTTACGAAGATAGATCATCAAGTCTGGTCTTTTCATCTTCAGTTTCATCAGTTCGAATAATTCCATATAGGTTGTATAATCACGCTCACTGAGGTCGCCTCGTTCATAGTTATTTCTAACAAAAACGTGCACACCTTCAAAGATACTTCGATCTTGTACTATTGTGTGCGCTGCTTGCTGCACAGCGAGCATATCTTTGAACCGCTCTTTTAGGAAATAGGTCTCTAAGCAGAATGCCCATCTATTAATATCGGTATAATAATCTTCTAGATACGGATTGAAGCTCACGCTCTCAAAGCGTGGCTCCCATCCGTAATAACGCGCTAACATTTTGGTCAGCGTTGTCTTTCCTGCACCGATATTTCCTGCTATCGCTATATACATGTATTAGTGAACCAAATTGCCGGTGATAGTATATACTTTGTCTCCGCGAACAATCAGTACCTGTCCGTTTTCGATAATTTTCTTTGCTTGTGGCATTCCCGTCTCCACTTCTTCAAAAGCAGAGTGGTCACGCTTCTCTATATTAGCGATTACAGGTGCTTGAATTGGAGTTCCAGTAAAGACTTTCAATTCTCCTGGTTTAAGAGAATATGAAGTTGCTGCTTTCGTTGCACCGCCCAGATAATCATACCATGTACCTGATGGTAGATCGATACTCATATTTTCTGTTGGTGAGAAATTAGCCACAGCAAACACATTATTTCCCCACTGTACAGTACGGGTTACATAACCGCTACCAATATGCACTTGTGTTGGGTTACCTGCGAATACCGCAGGAAGCAATTGTGTACGAAGTGCAATCACTTGCGCACATTTCTTGAAGGCATTCACACGATTAGTAGATGCGAAATATCCTCTTGATTCAGGGCGTGGTTTTGTATTACAACGCTTACCAGAGTCATATGCATTAGGGCTTTGTAGATCACAGTTGATAGAGAAGTCATAACCAATCTCCTCAAATTGCCACAACATATGCGAACCATTGAGCAACACATTGAATGCCACATTAGCAGCTACGCGGCCCAAACGAACTGACTCATCGGTCTTGATATTGCCATTTCCATATTGCTTACATTGATATTGCATACGCTCTTCATCGTGTGACTCGCAATAGGTTACATATCCATCTTGATTAGCAGCGCTAAAACCATCACCATCTTTCAACCATCCCATAGCTGTTTGGCAATAAGCATGATTGGTATTCTCCCAACATTGCATTCCGTAACTGATAAGGCGTGGACGCTCTGTTCCCATCGAACCGCCCCAGTGCTCCAGAATCATATACGCATCAGGCTCTACGGCTTTCACACCTTTCTGATAATAGTCAATCAAGTTATCCACAGAGGTATTCGCCTTATCTGAACACAAGCCATGACTAATATCCAAACGATATCCATCAATCTTATACTCCTCTAACCAATATTTCAAGACGCGGATAAACATATTGTGTGCTGGTGCAAAACCATGATTCCAGTCTTCATACACATTGTCGTAGTGTGGTGCGATTACATTAAACCATGGGTTCTGTGCAAGGTCTGTTCCATAAGGATAGAGTTTATTCATTGGGTTTTGACCTGTAGCGTGGTTAAACACCATATCCACAATAACAGCTATTCCGCGCTTATGACACGCATCCACAAACTGCTTAAACATTTCTGAAGAGCCATATGCTTTATCAAAAGCGAAATAGTGTGTAGGTGAATATCCCCAGTTATAATTTCCTTCAAACTCAGACACTGGCATTAACTCAATGGCATTCACACCCAAGTTTTGGATGTAATCCAAGCGATCCATCACGCCTTTGATAGAGCGTTTTGCGGTGTAGTCATATACCCATAATTCGTAAATAACGAGGTTATTCTTATTTGGGCGCTTAAAATTGAGTGTATAATCACTCCATTTATATTTCTCCTTGCCTGGCTGAATAACAGTAACATATCCGCCATCTGCACCTTTAAGAGGATAGCCAATCAATGTAGGATCTACAGTAGATGGTTCATACGCATCATCTGGGTGTAATACTTTCTCTGAATAGAGATCAGACATCTGCACTTTCACTCCATCCGCACGCTCTATAGCATATTGGAATCGATATTCTTTCTTAGGCTCTAGTCCAGTCAAGGTAATCCAGAAATAGTTTCCATCCTTATACAACTGATAATCATTGGATAGTTTCCAATTTGTCATATCGCCCAATAGAAGCACATGCTTTGCCGCTTGTGTTTTGCTTGCTGCATAAGTACAGAGAGTCACTTTGGTTGGGTCGTTCTCATCATAGTATATACCCATGTCTACACCTGCAGGACGGGTTTTAGAAACTACTGCCGCCGGTGTAAATCCTTCCCATATATCACCTGTATTTTCTTCTCCGAGGAAGATAAGTATATCCCCTCCTGTAGATGTTTTTCCCTCTTTGCTTCCGCCAGGGCCGTCATGGAACACGAATGCCAGAGCAGTCACTTGGATTGTTTCAGGAACACCATAAAACTCATAGATATTAGGAATTGTCAATTGCCATTTACCTTCGACTTGTGTCAATTGCGGTGTATTAGCCGCACGCCAGTCCGAAACAGTGTATTGCCAATCCTTGTTTGACTTAGAGGTTTCGGTAAGCACACCGGTATGCGCGTAGCATTTAGTAGCGCTTGCCATTTTACCATCACCACCTTTAGGATCGAAAGTAATGACTACTTGTCCTTTATATCCCTTTGGGATAATAAGAGGACTGGTTGTTACTTGTGCTGTGGCGCATAATGTGCACACAGCGAATAGCATCAATAATACTTTTTTCATTTTTTAGATTATTTAGATTATAATTGTCTTCCTGTTAAGTCAAACACCTTATTTCCGCGCACGATACGGAGTTGTCCGTCTATGATCACTTTGTGCGCCTTGCCTTCTACCTTCGTTTGCTCTATTCCTTCTGTACCCGTTGAAACCAATGTTTTACCTGCCATTGGTTCGGTAGATAACTCCAATGTACCATCTTGGTTATCATAGAGATAAAGGGTGTATGTACCTGCTGTAACATGCATCTTTTCAAATCCTGTTGTTACCAATGTAGCATGAGTAGGTCCATCCACATAGTCAGTTGTCATATATTGCACACCAGGTTGTCCATCCACCTGATAGATTACAAATAAGTAAGCATCTGAATACACGGTCAGCGCTGCTGTACCATTGGTAAAGAGAGTAGCGTCTGTTGGTTCAACCTCTTCGCCATCAATATATCCTTTATAATAGTAGCGTGGGTTACCTCCTGTAGTGGTGCCTGGATTGTCGGTACCTGGGTTGTCCGAACCTGGATTGTCCGTACCCTCAATGAGCGTACCTGTTCCGCAGTTTGCACCAGGACCGATGTATAATTCATCTGCCTCCCATTTGAGTTTGATATAAAAATCATAGCAACCCTCTACTTCTGCGGTGTAACAACCTGCCGCAGCGTCATAAGTAAATCCTGCTACCGAATAGCTATTGAGCGCTACTGCCCATGCAGCTTTGTTGGTTGCATCATAGAGTTGCAACTTATCGCCATTTTTCACTTGTACATGAGATAAATACTGATTGAATCCCTCATACTCACCAGCTGGTTCACCCGCAAAATAGGTATTTCCATTCACGAGAATACCATAGTCTTGTGCGTTCATCACAAGCGCACACATTGCCATTGCAATAAATAATGTTATTTTTTTCATTTCTTAGATTATTTGATTAATAAATTCGTTGACCTGTAATATCAAATACTTGTTCGCCGCAGCGAATATAAAGTTTACCATCTTGCATAAATTTCTCCGTCTTAACAGATGGTGTCTGCTCTACTATTTCTTCTACTCCTAATGAGATATCACTTCGCGAAGTATTCTTATCACCGCGTGGACTATCCACTTTATAATACACACCGTAGTTCTCTCCCTTCACAGCGAGTGTGAAGCCAGCAGGTGTGCTATTATAGCCAGAGTTTGGTCCTACAAGCAAACGAATCTGTCCATTCGTTCCGGTGATAGTAGCCTTGTAATATCCATTACCTGCCTCATCAGACACAGCCGACTCAGAATGCACACCTGTCTTATAACGCGCATTGATCATCGGTTTGATCTTATCTTTGAAACTAACCCAATGAGGATAGAACACACATGGTACACCTGGCATTGAAAGCATGTATGCATAACATTGCTGTACCTTACCTGGATATTTCATGGAGTTGCCTAATCCGCAGAACTCATTATTATCGCGTTGGAAAGTGTCATGACTATCAAGGAATGTAACCGCATAGCGCGATTTGCCAGCACCTGGCAGACCTGCGCCTTTGAGTTTGTAGTAGTTATCAGCTGCGATACCATCGTTAAATGCTGTATATTTGGTAGCAAAATCAAAAGCAAGCGTATTCCAATTAGCATCATTGAGGTGGTATTGAAGCGCATTTACATCTCCATCCCAATACTCCATTACAGAGAAATATGCTTCAGATGCCTTGTTATAGTCATCTATATGGGAATTGTGGAATCCCTTGCAATAGTCATAACGGAATCCATCTATTTTAATCACTTTGCGCAACCAAGTGAGGTATGCTTTGCACATATCACGCACCTTGGCATTATTATGATCCCAATCGCGACCTGCACCGTAATTTGCCTCACTGCCATAACCATCGTCGTACGCACCCGTTGCCTTTCCATTGCAACTACCTGCAGCAGGATCGGTATTCATTTCATCCGAACTGCATATCCAAGCGGAAGTAGGAGCAAAAGTACCATAGGTGCCAAAATTCATTGTAGAGAATGTACACCACCCTGTTGAACCTGCAATATGGTTAATCACAATATCTGCCACCACGCGAGCACCATTTTGGTGGAGAGTCGAAATGAGTTTGATAAGCGTAGAACGCTGTCCCCAATCGCTATCCAAGTTGCTATAGCAGATAGGTAAATATCCCGTACCTCCTGTGGACTTGCTAAATGGTGGCAACCAAACAAGGTCAAACCACTGTCCTACTTCTTCTGCCTGTGTGGTAATACCATCCTCTACAGTTTTATTCACATAGTCCGTCCAGCGAGTGCGTCCATAACCTTTGTCTTGGTGACTATCCCAATAGAAACCCTGAAGCATCACATCTGTGCATTGAGATGGGACGGACGAACCGCCACCAGGATTAGGTGTAGGATCTGTACCAGGATTACCTGCATCACCTACAGGAACACCGCTTCCACAGTTAGAACCGGGGCCGATATATAACTCATCTTCTTTCCATTTGAGCTTGATATAGAAGTCATAACATCCAGAAACAGAAGCTGTGTAGCAAGCTGCTGTAGCGTCATAAGTAAATCCTTTCTCCGAATAACTATTGAGTGCAACAGCCCATGCGGCCTTGTTGGCAGCATCATAGAGCTGCAACTTATCGCCATTTTTCACTTGTACATGTGCTAAATACTGAGTGAATCCCTCATACTCGCCCGCAGGCTCACCCGCAAAATAGGTATCTCCATTCACGAGGATACCAAAACTCTGTGCATTCATCACGAGCGCACAAAGTGCCATTAAAAATAAAAGTGTTAATTTTTTCATTGTATTAAAAAGTTCTAATTATTTCACTCCATCAAGCGGCCAGTCATATCATATACTTTTCCATCACGCTGGATGTACATCTGACCATCCTTAATAAATTTCTGTGGTGCATTTGCAGGCACTGGTACTTCATCTATAGCCATTCCTTCCTCCAAATAGATAGAATAGTGATTGCCTATAGCAGCCATATAATATCCAGCAGGAGCCGATGTTTCTCTATTATTACCCAATCGCAAGATTACCTTTCCATTCTTACCATGGATAGTAGCGCTATACTTAAGCGTACCTGTAACCTCATCTGTAACAAGTGACTCAGAATGAATACCCGCTTTCTTGCGAATAGCAATCATCTCGTTAATCTCTTTTTGATAAGATTTCCAATGTGGCCAGAATACACATGGGATACCTGGCATCATGAGAATATAGGCATTTGCTTGTAGTATTTGTGCTTTCACCTTATCGGTTCCTAAGTCCACATTATAGCCACCAAACTGATTACCCTGACTATCCGAACGCTCAAAAGTATCATGATTATCAATAAATGTAACGGCATACTTCGCATATCCTTTTCCACGGAGAGAGTTAGCAGGATTCTTGAGTAAACCATACGAACCCTTTACGATTGCGTCACCTAATGTATATTTAAGTGGGAAGTCAAAAATCATCGTGTTATATTCTGCTGCCTTCAAGTGATTTACTTGCTGGCCAATTCCCTCCCAGAATTCAGAAACAGAGATATATGGCTGTGCTGCTTGGTTATACATGCTAAGATATTTGCCATTATAGCCACGAGTCATATCATAACGGAAACCTTCGTACTTCATATTGCCCTTCAACCATTTGAGGTATGCTTTTGCCCAAGATTGTACATAGGCAGAGGTATGATCCAAATCACGCGCGCCATGGTCATTTGTTCCAGTATCCGCTGCACCGCGTAGTGTACCACCTTTGCAACTGGAAGAAGCATCCGTAAAGCACTCGTCACCAGAACAGATATGCTCCTCGGTTAATTGAAACTTACCGCCATAGAGAAAAGTAAAGTCATCTTCATAAAAGTCACACCAACTGGATTTATTTCCACGGTGATTAATAACTACATCTGCTATCACCTTTGTACCTCCAGCGCGAAGACCTTGAATAAGTTTCTGCAGACTTACCTTTTGTCCCCAATCGCTATTTTGGTCACTGAGGCATTGATGATAATAACCCACTCCACCACCTTTGGCACTAGGTGGAAGCCATACAAGGTCAAAATTAGCATTGATCGCTGCAGTGTCCTTGAGAAGATTAATCCATATTGTCTTGCCGTACTTATCCAAGCGATAACTATCCCAATAGAAAGCCTGAAGCATTACATCTTCACACTGCGCAGGGACTCCCACATCTTTCGCATGCAAGGTGGATAGTACACATAATAAAGAGAAGAGAGAAATAATGATTTTTTTCATGGTATAAAATAAATTTATTTTAAGCGGGCGCAAAGGTAGTAAAATTATTTGACATACACAAAAAAAATCTCCATTTTTCGTCAATTATTCGCGTATTTAGAGTTTTTCTATCTTTTTAATTTGTGCAATTTGAGACTCTCGCTCTTCATTCACACAAAAAGTTACCGTATTTCCCGCATAATCCAGTTTGTACTCACGCTGCGAATCGTGCTGGTATGCAGGGCGTGGATCTTGAGATAAAATATACTCTATGTCGTCTTTTACAGATAGCGGCAATAAGCATTCTGTTAGCCACTCCACTTGCAAGCGATAATCTTTGGTCTGCTCTGCAAAACCATTCTGCGCATCAGGATGACTATCTGAAAAAGAGAGGTAAGGTTTAATATCATAAATAGGTGTGCCATCCAACAAATCAGCTCCTTTTACCAACAACACCATCCCTTCCTGCGGATGTTCCTCTATTCCCACTAATCGAACGCTCGTCAATCCTAAAGGATTGGGACGGAATGGTGAACGAGTAGCAAAAACACCAACCCGCGTATTTCCTCCTAATCGGGGTGGGCGCACAGTAGGTGACCAACCCTCTGCCTGCACATCCGAGGAATGATTAGCTTGCTGCACCTGACTAAAACCCCACACAAGCCATAAATGACTATAATCCTCTATACCGCGTAGCGCCTCACGCACACGAAAAGGAGGCGTAAACACAATACGCGTTATGATTGGACTATCGGTTCGCGACTGGCGTGGAATACCGAACTTATCGGTGTGTCCATTATGGGCATGGGCAATAACTTGTAGTTGTAGCATAAAAAATGGTCGTTTAATGACTTTTCGGGTGCAAAGGTAGTTAAAATCAGAGAGAAAAACAAGAAAATTGAACCTTTTTCGCAAAAAAATGCAAAAATATTTGCGTATATCAAAAAAAAGCAGTACTTTTGCACCCGCTTTTCGCGAGAAACTGCGAGGTGCCATAGCTCAGTTGGTAGAGCAAAGGACTGAAAATCCTTGTGTCCCCGGTTCGATTCCTGGTGGCACCACATCAAAAAAGAGATCCATTCGGGTCTCTTTTTTGTGCCTGCGGGAATACAAACCGGGGTTCTTAGCCGCAGGGGCACGATTATTGCCAAAGCCATTTTCTCCGCCACTTCGTTCTGTCGATTATTGCTTAAGCAATGCTCGATTCCTGGTGGCGCCACAATAAAAAAGATAAGTATAGATAAGGACCATAAGGTCTTTAAGGTCCGTAAGGACTTTAGAGAGCAAAAGAGACCATAGGCTGGAATCAGGAATAAAGACATTTTTAGTAGCCAGTATAAGAACTAAAGTAATTACTTCTTATCAATCTGTCAGATAATTCATAAGCATCCATCTCTGTAATTGGGCGATTGTGACGAGCCACCGAATCCAATAGATTCACACCGAAACCTTTCCAATAATACTCTTCACACCCTATCAAGTGTAAAATAGTTGGGAATATATCCATCTGATAACATAGTTCATCTATTTGAACATTGCTCTCAATTTTTGGGGAATAAATAATCAGTGGGCAATAGTTCTCTTTTGAAGCTATAGATAAGTTTTTGTTGGTAAGATAATCCTTATAATCTGCTAACATGGCAGGTTTGAATATAGTATGATCACCGGTTATCACAATGGTTGTATTCTCTCTTACAGAGTCATTTAGTTGAGAAGAGAGAAAATGTTCTATGCATTTGTCAGTATAATTTACACACTCCATATATTTCCGCAACATAGCAGGAGTTTTATTCGACAAATCCAATCTGTTATTAATTCTATTAAAAGGAGAATGCATTGATACTGTTATTGCCATCACACAGAATTTGGATGTTATATTATCAATTGCCTTCGAACTCTCGTTAAGCACATCTGCATCATGCCACTCTTCATTAGGGGCAGGCTCTAACAACTGTTTATAACCATATCGCTTAGACATGACGGTTTGATTCCATATATGAGGCCAAGGATTAATTGTATATGATGAGGAATACAAATCAGCAATATTGGGATAAACATTAGAATAGAATGACATGCAAGC
Organism: Paludibacteraceae bacterium; assembly: GCA_036309065.1. Classification (GTDB taxonomy): domain Bacteria; phylum Bacteroidota; class Bacteroidia; order Bacteroidales; family Paludibacteraceae; genus Colicola. Next base: position 97,090 of record JAXJUN010000016.1, read on the forward strand.
CGCTCCATGTTTAAGAGGTAACAAACCCGAATTAACAATCATTTGCCCATCTCCTGAATTACCCGCTAAGGTTTGAGATTTAATTTTATCACAATACAGGACCTTTTGACTTGATGTGAGTCTATTGAGGAATGGTGTCAATTCGACACCATCAATGCATTGATTTATCACCCAACTCTCTAAACTTTCCACTAAAATTATTATTACAGAATGAGTAGGCTCAATATGAATATTATTGCTTTCGGGATTTGTTAGTTTATCAACTAATGATATATCATGAGTTGTAAGTTCCACTTTTTTTCCACAATCCCTTACAAACGCAATTACAGACGATGGAAAATATGATAGTATTGATTGCTCATACACATAAGTTCTATTATCAATACTATGCATTGCAAGCCCCAAGAATGGCAAGCGACAATACTTCTTAAATGTAAATGGAATATCTTTAGGACGATTCGAAAATTTAGCTATCCGACATGCATCTGTATAATCATAAATCAAGATATTGTTAACATATCCAACGATTAACAACAGAGAAATTACCCCCCCACACAGACATATCGCTTTGATATTCAGCAAATTACAACATTTCCAGAAATTCGAAAGTACTATCCATAAAAATGTCGATAGAGGAAACATTAATAATCGCATATCAAGATATGCCTCTATAGAAGTCCATGCTCCGTCCATATTTCCGACAAGTAATACATCATCAATCGTCAAGAATAGATCATAGCATTTGAAATAAATAATATTGGCTAAACACAGCAAATCAGCAAATAGCATGCACAATGTTACCCAATATTTCTTGGAGGTTAATAACAATATAGAAGAAATCAAGATAGGACATAACAATTTTGCCATATAGAATTTATATAAAGTAAGTGCCATATCACACTCAAAGCGAGGAAACTCACCGAAAGTAAGAGCATGAAAATATATACTTTTGAAGAAAAGTATTATAGTGGCGAAACAAATTAAGAATGCCCGTGGATGCTTAATATCCCTCCATTTATTCAGCAAGTTCATTGTGTGTTGTCACTTGATATATCTTGGACTCATTAAAGTTAATAATCTCTTTTGCTGTGGGACATTTTGTTTCAAAATCAGTTTGGTCTGCTTCTACGACCTGCCATAAGCCAGGTTGATTATCAAACTCATTCATTCGTATAATCTCAAAGTTTTGATCTTGCATATACCAACCAGTTACTTTCTCTAAATAAAATTTACGAATAGAGCGTATCTCTAATTCCCAAGGCTCTAAATTGGGATTTTCTGGCTCATAAAAATATACAGATTGGTCATCGATATTCTCAATCAAATCATGTACTTTTTGATAAGTACCAATTCTGTCTTTTTGATTATCTTGGATTTGTTTAGGAAGCTTTTTACAATAAAATAATGCAAGCACTACAAACAACATTAGTACCCATTTTTCATGTAAATATTCCTTACTAAAATAGAGGATAGCAGGAATAGCAACTAAAACAGCAGGTGTATAGTATAGTGTGTAATTGAGTCCTAAGAAAGCCGCACCACAACAATAAGCACAAGATGCAAGAAGCAAATTGTCGTAAATGTTGAACTGCGCTTTCTTTTGGATGAATGATACTAATCTTACTATTAGAAAAACGACTACTACCCACATGATCTTTTGTGCGAAGAACATTTTGGCAGCATTCATGAAAGGAGAAACATCAAGATGATGTGCATAGAAAGTTTCTACTTTGGGTAAAACTAATATGGCGTATAGCAACAAAAACAACAATCCACTTGCTATAAGAGAGGAATAATATATTCGTTCTGCTTTTCCGATTCTTTTATAACTTAAGAGCAATGCACAACCACCTATTGCAAGAGGTATCGTGAACATTGTTTCATAATAGTATAAGATATAATTGATTGATACTAATGCAAGAATCGCATACGACCATTTTTTTGTATCTAAAAACTTCAAAGTGCCATATACAAATAAAGGTAAGAATGTGAATATAGTCCATACTCCTGTCCAACATTGCATAAAGTTAACATAAGTGCGTCCAACAACTAGTAAAACCACAGAAAAAGCTATGGAATATTTCCATATGGTTTTATAGTCCTTTAGTATATATAATGCAACACCTATGAATGCCACTACATATAGCGCAAAACACAGCACATGAATGAAATAATGTGCTGACGGAGGAATTTGCCCTTCATAGAATAAGCAAAGTACATCGTAGATGGTATAATCTAATGGAAAGAATCTACCTACTGTAGGACTTACAAAGAAACCGAAGATTGGTTTATCCCATCCTGTGTAAATTAAAGTTTGGCAATCATCTCCCAATAGCCATGCGGCATTATGCATAATAAAATAGGAACAGAAGCACAATATTGCGCAGATAAGTCCCCAAAATGTAGTTTTAATTAAATTGTCTGTTTTCATATCTGTTCATCATTATATGTTCTAACAAAATAAACTGGACGATTCTTTGTTTCGGTAAATATGCGTCCGATATACTCGCCCAAAATACCGAGTGCTAATAACTGTATTCCCCCAAGGAATAAAATTACTATCATCATTGTAGGATAACCTTGAACAGGATCTCCATATAATAAGGTTTTAATGAAGACAACCAACATGTAGATAAATGCAAATAACGATGTCAGAACTCCTATCACTGTGGCAATCCTTAGAGGAAGGGTCGTATAGGACAAAATGCCTTCTATTGCTAAGTTAATCAGCGTCTTATAATTCATACTTGATTCACCTGCAATTCTATCTTCTGTCTCAAAGGTCACATAGGTTTTCCTAAAGCCTATGTAACAATACATGCCTTTTGTATAACGATTGTTTTCGCGCATTTGCTTTAATGCATTGATACAACGGCGATCTAGCAAACGAAAATCTCCAACATTGGGCAACACTTCCAAGCGAGTTGATCGTTGCAAAATACGATAATATAGCAATGATAATTTCTTTCGGAGCCAACTTTCCTTCCCCCTAGTCAATCTACTAGCATACACATCATCGTTTCCTTCTTCCCATTTTTCAAGCATTTGAACAATCACATGTGGTGGATGTTGCAAATCTGCATCCATAATAACCATGCAGTCGCCTTTTACATAGTCAAAACCCGCCAACATGGCGTTCTCTTTTCCGTAATTACGACTTAAATCAATGTAATTGATGCGATTATACACTACGCGGAGTTCTCGTAACACCTCTAAAGTGTTATCTTTGCTCCCATCATTGACGCATAAAAATTCCCATTCATATTGTTTGAGATTATTTGCTAAATCTTCCAATTTTGGAATAAGAATAGGAAGAGACTGAGCCTCATTGTAACATGGAATCAATATTGAGATAAGTTTTTTCATTATATTTTATTAGATTTAAATACTATTCGAACTAATACAAAGTTTATAGGAACAACGCAACAATATACAGGAATTGGAGCTATTTGCTCAGTAACCCCTAAAGCAAGAAATATATTCAAGAAAAGTAAATGTAGTAAATAATTTATACCATGCGTAACAGCGAACCCAACACCTCTTTTGATTGAAAGATGAGTTTTGAAAGTTATTTTTGCGGTCATCCACAAATTGCACAACCAACTGCATACAAATCCTATTAGATAGGCAATGTTAATCCAGACATACCCTTCTTGGTGTATAGTTTTTATAAGTAGTAAATATATCCCATAATGAATGCCTGTAGCAAGCATTCCTACGAAACAGAAGCGCAGGAATTCGTTAAAATGTTCTTTATGGAAGATGTCTCTTATTCTCATTGTTTGAAGTATATATACAAAAAAGCGGGACTGCACTGTTGCTGTTCCGCATCTCAAGGCCCTGGAATTGCCTATCACCTGAACAAGCAACACCGAAGCCCACGCCGATATGTACGCTCACGCACACACCTCCTTACGGTGTGCGCGGATATGTATATACATACCCCGAGGACATCAAAATGCTGCAATGTCTTGGGTGATTTAGAATTTTCCAGGTTCTGAGATGCCAAGCACAAAGCGCGTTATGACGCCTTTATTATGTCTTGTAATTGCCCACCCTAAAAGACACAATCCCAAAGCGTGGACTTGATTACGGTTGCAAAGGTACAACTTTTTTTTGAAAGTGCAAAAAGAAAAATGCTATTTATGCGGATTTTGTGAGATTTTAGATTGACTAGCCCGACTAGTCTATATAGCCGAACTAGATAAAATAGGGAAAGGAAGGACGGGGAGAACCCTACAGAAAAAAAGAGAGTGGAGAGCGAGAGGTTTTTTATAGGATTTTATAAAATACTGATTAACAGAACATTTAGTAGGATAAAAGTATCGCTACTCCACTCGATTTTAGTTTTACAACTTTTGCATTTACTTGCATAGCTTTTACAAAAAAGACTATTTATAGAGAGGAAGACAAACGACTTCTTGGTTGATGCGGAGGGTAATAGATAGCATAGATATCACAGAAGGTATACAGAAGGTATAGAGAAGGTATGAGAACCATCAACAAACTTCCAAGTAACCACTAACTTATCTCTAACGATCAATTCGAAAATAAGCCGCGTTCGGCAATTAGTCGCGATAGTCCATACCACTCCGCTAAATGGACGGGCTCCTAATGCTGTCTATGGTCGGAGCGACGCTCCCCGCTGCTCCTTCCGTTCGAAAGCAAAAGTCAATTGCTTTCTCCATGCTCTTAACTCGGACTATCGCTTGCGCTAGCAGTCCTCGTTAGTATCGAGTAGTGAGTACAGAGTAGTGAGTGACTAAAACTTGACTAAAACTGAAAAAGGTTGACTCGATAACTGAGATGGAATCTTAAAAATCGTAAACTTTTGACTCGATACCTAAAAGGGTTGATTTAATTCCTGAAAAGGTTGACTATTTAAAAAGACGATAAGGTCTTTAAGGTCCCTAAGGACTATAAGGACTAGGCCGGATATAATCCTGCATAATGAACATACAAAGGACTATAAGGACAATAAAGAGGATTTTAAGATAGCACACTAGCCCAACTAGTCTAACTAGATAAACTAGATGAAAAAACAAGACAAAATAAAACAAGATAATATAAGATAAAAAACAAGAAAAATTATGGCAAAATTTGAGACAAGTGCCGGTATAGAAGATATGACCGGCAAATTAGGTAAAAAGAGTGTTTTAACCATGCGACGCAAGAAATGGCGTTACCCCGACGGGCGTATATTCGGTTATGGTCCGAAAGAGATTTACAGTCAAGAAGTTCGCGACTACAAGCGCAAGCCACGCACAGCAGCCGAAGAAGTGCAACACAAGAAATGGACATTCGTTTGCCAAGAAGCCTCTCGTATCACCAAAGACGCAAGTCATCCTCGTTACTCCGAGATGGTGATGCGTCATGCTGCTCAACTGAAAGGCAAACCCGATCCAGTATTAGGAAAGAGACGCATCTGTCAGTTCGGCAATTTTGTTCGCTCCGTGCTTCTTCACGAACAGGAATAGACCCCTAATTGATTGAGGACATTAACGAAATGCTTGACATCATCCGAATAGCGTCCGAGTTCATTCCATGCTTTTCTAAACTGGTCTCGTCTATTCTTATCAGTATAGTCATTGACCAGTTGTTCGCTAAGCCAACGCGTGATATCCGTTACGGAGCATGCGCGTCGTACATACCCTAATTGGCGCATGGCATACACAGAAGCAGCGAGGCACTTATAATAATCCCACTCTTTCTCCTGTATGCGCAGGAACTGCTGGAGTTGTGCTTGTACTTGCGGTGTAACTCCTTCGTTCCAAAAACGGACAGGTTGCTGTGGTTTGAGTCTTTTTTTGATATATGTCTCCCAAGCAACCATCCATTTGGCCCATAACACTCGGTCTGCTTCGGAGAGTTCATTAATTTCGTCTCTCATGAAGAGCCAGTTTGTTTCCTGCTCCACCACATAATTGCGATGTTTAGGTGCATTTGGATTTTCGCCCGGTATTAGTTTTGTCTGCGCTTGATAAGCTTCCCACAGCCAATCCAGATATCGCTGCATTATACCTTCAGCTGGTTCTTCTTCGAAAAAGAAAGTAGGTTGATCGTTGTTGACCTCATTATTCTGTTCAATGAATTGCATGAGTTCGAGAGGGTTAGTCCAATCGGTTTGCAAGCAACGCTGTCTTCGTGTCTCCACTTTGGCAGCTGCGAGTAGCCATGCAGGGAAAGGTGCTTGCCAGGGAACGCAGTTCCATATATGTTCGCCGTATATTTCGACGCACAGGTATTGCATGTAATCATGCAGCAGGTGCATAGCGAGATCCAACAAGCGCTTATTGGGGCACAATTGAGAAATGAGAATATTGGATGTAGCCAATTCAATATAGGCATTATTCAAGAGTTGTATTTCTGCGGAAAACATCCCCCAGTCGTCCGGTCTCACTTCCCGCTCGTAGCGCATCATCCATGCTTTTCGTTCATCGTCGGTATCGATAGCTATTCCTCTCTGCTTGCCTTCCTCAGTATCTACCAAGAGAGCCGACAAGAGCGCAGCAGCTAATACGCCTTCGATGCATATAGTTTCTGCCCCAAAGGTACAAACGAGACGATGCGCCTCATAGCGCATTTGCTCTGAGAAAATATGATCACTTAGGAGTTGGGGCATTGGTATTACAAAGACTTGAGGTATTTATCTGCTTCGATAGCTGCCTTGGCCCCGCTACCTGCAGCCACAATAGCTTGGCGGTAATGTGGGTCGGCGCAATCGCCTGCTGCGAAGACGCCAGGGAGAGGCAATAATTGTTGATTGCAGATGGCTGATTGTTCTGCCACAAAACATTGGGTAGAATGGCCATTGGTGATGATATAACCCTCTGCATCTAACGCGATAAAGTCCTTGAAAAGTGTGGTATTAGGATGGTGACCGATGGCCAAGAAGAAACCATTGATATCTATATGGCGCATTTGCTCATCAGGTTCACCTTTGCGGAAAACAAGGTCAGCTCCTTGCACTTTTCCTTCGCCTGTGAGTTGGACAGTATTATGCTCGAAGAGTACTTCTATCTTCGGATTATTGAGAACTCGTTGCTGCATGATTTCTGATGCGCGGAGGTAGGGTTTGCGTACGATGAGGTACACTTTCTCGCACAAGCCCGCGAGGTAGTTTGCTTCTTCGCAAGCGGTGTCACCGCCACCGACAACAGCTACTGTTTTCTTGCGATAGAAGAAACCATCGCAAGTGGCGCATGCACTCACTCCTCGTCCACGATAAGTGCGCTCTGACTCTAAACCAAGGTATTTAGCACTCGCACCTGTAGCGATGATAATTGCGTCTGCCTCATATAAATCGGTATCTTCCACCCACACTTTGTGTGGTCCTTGTTGCGCGAACTCCACTTTGGTCACTACTCCCGACACGAACTGAGTACCAAAGCGTTCTGCTTGGCGACGCATATCGTCCATCATTTGGAATGGTTCTACTCCATCTGGGTAACCTGGGAAGTTCTCCACTTCGGTAGTGGTCATAAGTTGTCCTCCAAGTTGTGGTCCTTCGATGAGAATAGGTTGAAGATTAGCGCGTGAAGCATATATAGCTGCCGTATAGCCCGCAGGGCCTGAACCGATTATAAGAAGTTTTGTATTCATGTTTTATATGTGCGGTGTTAACAATTAATTACGAGAGTTTTTTAGAAGCGCATGTCATTGACATAAGTAGATGCTTCGGGTTGGATAATATATGTCTGTTTAGTAGTTACAAAAGTAGGATTGGTTAGTTTCAAGGTGGTTGTTTGCTTTCCTTCTTTTATCTCCACTTGCAGCGGCATAAGGTTACTATTCTTTATCTTCAGCGTAAAGCGCTTGATACCAATGGTTTGGTCCTTGGGTGTAAGCGTGACGAGTGTTTGTTCGCCATTATTGATTGCACGCTCTGTTATATTGCACACATCGACTAATGCCTTTGCGTATAGAAAGGGATTGGCTTCTAATAGTTCTTGTTCGGTAGGGTTAGAGAGTGTGAGTTCATCCAATTCAGCATTATACATGTATAATGTCTTGCCATCATAGGCTGCTTCCATACCGAACATAGTGAGTGCAAAGCACTTACCTTGCATCGTAATAGTGCCTGGGTAGTTCATAGGGGCATTCACTTCTTCTGCAACCGTGACAGTAAAGTTGGACTGTAGGGTTTTGGTTTCCAAATTAGAAAGGAAAGAAGTGAGAATAGTCAATATGGTTAAGAGGAGGGACATGTTAATTTTGAATTATGAATTGTGAATTATTCATTCTTATTGAGTATGATGAGGGCGGCGAGGACGCCAGGCACCCAGCCGAGGCAAGTCAACAAGAAGACGATCAATACAGAACCGCAGCCGCGGTCAACCACAGCCAATGGTGGAAAGATGATTGCTAATAATACTTGTAAACAAGACATGATAATTATGAATTATGAATTATGATTTATGAATTTATTTAACTCCGAGTTCGGCAAGGAGGAGATCGAGTTGCGAGAGGTCTTGAATGAGCACATCGCGTCCTTTTGGTCCTTTGTTTGGTCCTACCACTCCAGCCGCTTCAAGTTGGTCAGAGAGTTTACCTGCACGGTTGTAACCGATTTCAAAAGCGCGTTGCAGTCGGGAAGTGGAGCCCTCTTGTTTAGTGACCACATAACGAGCCACATCAGCGAACATTGGGTCAAGGCGTTTCATATCCACGCTACCCGGAGCCAATGCTTCTCCTTCGCCTCCTTCGCCCACATACTCAGGCAGTTGGTATGGTTCGGTATAGCGCTGCTGTTTAGCAATATGCTCCACAATGCGGTCCACTTCGGGTGTATCCACGAAGGCGCATTGCACACGGGTGATAGAGGCATTTCCGGCGTGAAGTGAGTCGCCTCGTCCGATGAGTTGCTCTGCTCCCTTGGCATCCAAGACTGTTCGCGAGTCAATGACGGACTGCGTGCGGAGTGCTATACGGGTAGGAATATTGGCTTTGATAACACCCGTGACGATATTTACAGATGGGCGTTGGGTAGCAAGAATCATATGCATGCCTACCGCGCGAGCCTTCTGGGTGATACGCGCAATAGGTGTCTCCACCTGTTTGCCAGCTTGCATGATAAAGTCTCCATACTCGTCAATAATCATCACTATGTATGGGAGGTATTGGTGATGCAACTCGCCTTCTATCAGTTTGTTTGGATTGAGGCGACGCTTGGTAAATTTATCGTTATAATCCTCAAGTGTACGCACACCCGCAGCCATCAGCAGTTTGTATCGGTTCTCCATCTCAATAACGAGGGAGTTGAGGGTATTGACCACCTTATCGCAATCGGTGATTACCACTTGGTTAGGGTCGGCGTCAGGCATAGCAGCAAGGTAATGTTTGAGGAGCGGTTTGTATGGTGCAAACTCAACCATTTTAGGATCCACAAGCACCATTTTAAGTTCCGCCGGGTGCTTTTTGTAGAGCAGCGAAGTGATGATAGCATTGATAGCGACGGATTTACCGGTACCTGTTGCGCCTGCCACGAGGAGGTGTGGTGTTTTAGCGAGGTCGAACATAAAGACCTCATTGGTGATGGTTCGTCCGTATGCGATAGGCAGTTTCATCTTCTGCTCATCTTGGAATCGTTTGGAGGCGATAACGGAGTGCATAGAAACGGTTTGTGGCGTCTCGTTAGGCACCTCGATACCTATCGTTCCTTTACCCGGCATTGGCGCGATGATACGAATGCCCGTTGCAGAGAGCGAGAGCATGATATCGTTCTCAAGTGACTGAATTTTCGCCACGCGCACACCTGCTTTTGGTACAATCTCGTATAGGGTGACCGTAGGTCCAACCGTCGCCTTAATAGACTCAATCTCAATGCCATAATTACGCAATGTGGTCACTATTCGCGCGCCATTAGCACGCTGCTCATCTTCATTGATAACTGGTGCATTCTCATTATCATAGACTTTGAGCAGATTGAGGCTCGGGAACTTATAGAACTCAAGATCTTTGCGTGGATCGTACGGACCTATTTTTGCTAATAGTTTATCAGGGTCCTTATCGTAGAGTTCCTCCACGGGCGTATCTTCTATCTCCAGATCAGGGTCTTTATCTTCGGTTTGGTCCTCGTCTGTGGATTGTTCTACTATTGGTGTAGGTTCCAACTCCTCATCTTGGTCCTTTTCGGTTGTTTCCTCTGTGAGGGGTTCGTCAATACTAATAGGTATCTCTGTAGGCTCAGTAGGCTCAGTATCTATACTATCGTTTATGTCAATTATCAACTCCGTTGGTTCATCTGTTGGTTCGTTAGTTAGTTCATCAGGAAGAGCCACTTCCTCCATTTCTGCTTTCGGTTTGCGTTGGAAGAGGGATGCTATTTTCTTTCCCAATGCTTTACAGCGGTCAATAAAGAGCGAGTCGGTTACAATTAGAAAGATTACCAAGACTACAACAAGGATAAGTACCATCCCCATCGTTTGCACATAACTATGCATCCATTGTGCCATCCATTGCCCAAAAGCTCCGCCCCATAGAACGGTTCCCGCATGGGTCATCTGCTGTGCAAAAGCAAGCACGATAGACAACCAAATCACCCAAAACGAACCACCGCAGAAGAGTTTAACCGCATGTATGCTTTTTAAGACATGCATCATGCGCAAACCATACACAACCATCATCAATACCAGCAAAATACTTGAGAATCCAAAACTGCCATTGATAAGGAAATTAGCTAAGCGTGCTCCTGGTAATCCCAATACATTTTGCACTTCCATTCTATTGGCAATGCGGTCCTCCGCAGTCATAGACAGAACCGATTGGTCGCTCGTTCCTGTAAAAAGGAAACTAATATAAGACAGCGCTGCAAACACAGCAAATGAAAACAAAATAACTCCAATTACCATGCGTGTGCGCCTATCGATTAGCACTCGCTTGGTAACCTGCCACCAAGATTCTTTCTCCACACGAATAGTGCGTGCTGCTGTGCGCGAGGTGGACAAACCTGTAGATTTAGATGTATGTCGAGGCATGTTTAATGTTTGATGTTTAATGTTTAATGTATATTTTGGCGCATAATTACGCAAAATAGTATGCAAAAGTACAAAAAAAAGTTGAAAGTGAAAAGTGAAAAGTGAAAAGTTTTTTCACACAAAATACCACTTTTTTAAAAAATATTCGCGCATGCGCTTGCGTATATCAAAAATTATTAGTAATTTTGTCGTCAAATTGTGTTTATACACATTACATGCCAATATAAATGACAGACTCAGAGATTAAACATAGCGGTGTAGTGCTCAGCATTGATGGGCAGACTGCACGGATTAAGATCCTTCAAACGAGCGCTTGCGCTGCTTGTAAGGCAAGGGAGATGTGCGTATCTTCTGAGAGTCAAGAGAAGGTGATTGAAGCCATGATGCTTGAGCCGCTTCAAATTGGCGAGAAGGCCGAAGTGATTGTTCGCGAGCAATTAGCATGGAGAGCCATTCTATTAGGATATATATTGCCTTTTATTGTTATGGTAGCCGTCATCGTTGTGCTGGATGTATGCACCACATTAAACGAGACTATTTCGGGCACTATCGCGCTTTGCTCTATCGCTGTTTACTACTTAGTATTGCGTTTATTTAGAAAAAAGATACAAAAGCATTTCTCTTTTACAGCGAGGAAAGAAAACTAATCATCTATATAATTAATTCTTTAAAATAATCTTACAATGGACTTAACAACTCTTATTTTTTCTATGGTAATTCTGGGAGTGACGGGTTTGATAGCAGCCATTCTGCTATATGTCGTCAGCCAGATATTCAAGGTAGAGGAAGATCCGCGTATTGACTTAGTTCAGGCTGTTCTGCCAGGTGCGAACTGCGGTGGTTGTGGTTTTGCTGGTTGCCGTAATTTTGCGGAAGCATGTGTCAAAGCTGGTAGTACTGAGGGTTTATCTTGCCCTGTAGGTGGCGATGCTATTACAGAAGAGATCAGCAAGATTTTGACTCCTGCAGAAGGAGCTGCAGCTGCCCCTGTTGCTGGTGAACAAGTAGTACGAAAGACGGACTCAGGAATTATCATTCCTAATTTCAACGCTGAAGTAGCAGCCAAGATCAAGCAATTACCTACCCCAGGCGCTTGCTATCCTACTCTGCTCCGTATGGCACAACAGCACAAATAGAAACAGAAGAAAGGTAAAACGATATGAATACATTTAAGATTGGTGGAGTTCATCCACATGATAACAAACAATATTCAGTACACCTCCCTATCACTGAGTGTCCTCTTCCTCAAGAAGCTATCATTCCTTTGGTGCAGCACATTGGCGCGCCTGCGCAAGCTGTAGTAGAAGTGGGAGCAAAGGTGAAAGTGGGTGAGTTGATTGCTAAAGCAGGTGGATTTGTGAGTGCAAACATTTGTTCTCCTGTGAGCGGTACTGTTACTAAGATTGACAGCACTACGGACGCATGGGGCGCACCTATGCCTGCTATTTTTATCCAAGTAGAAGGAGATGAGTGGTTGCCAGAGATTGACCGCAGTGCAGACCTTATTTATCAATGTAACTTGGATTCCAAGACGATTATTGACAAGATTGCAGCCGCTGGTATCGTTGGTCTTGGCGGTGCATGTTTCCCTACCCATGTCAAGTTGATGCCTCCTCCAGGTAAGAAGGCTGAGGTACTCATCATCAATGGTGTAGAGTGCGAGCCATACTTGACTTGCGATCATCAGTTAATGTTGGAGCACGGGGAAGAGATTATTATTGGTATTAAGATTTTGATGAAGGCGCTGCAAGTAGAGCGCGCTATCATCGGTATTGAGAATAACAAGAAAGACGCTATCAATCACATGCGCGAATTGGCCAAGACCAGTTTGGGCATTGAGGTAATGCCACTCAAACTCAAATATCCGCAAGGTGGTGAGAAGCAATTGATTGACGCATGTATCGGTCGTCAAGTGCCAAGTGGTGCGCTGCCTATCGAGGTAGGTGCTGTGGTGGACAATGTGGCTACAGTATATGCGGTGTATGAGGCAGTTCAGAAAAACAAACCTCTTATCAGCCGCGTCATGACCGTGACAGGCAAGGAAGTGCTTTATCCTGGTAACTACATGGTGCGTTTTGGTACACCTATTGAGGAAGTGATTGCTATGGCTGGCGGTATTCCTGCCACAACTGGTAAAATCATCGCGGGCGGACCTATGATGGGTCGCGCAATGGACCATATAGAAGGCATGCCTGCTAATAAGCGTATTTCTGGCTTGCTCTTCCTTCCTGAGGCAGAGAGTATCAAACCAGAGGCAGAGAATTGTATCCGCTGTGGTAAGTGCGTAGATGCTTGTCCAATGGGCCTTGAACCATACTTACTGAGCCGATTAACTGCATTGGAAATGTGGGATGAGGTAGAGGATCACGCCATTATGGACTGTATCGATTGCGGTTGCTGCGTATTCTCATGTCCATCGCATCGTCGTCTGTTAGACGACCTGCGTGCAGGAAAAGCAAAAGTGGGTGGCATCATTCGCGCTCGCGCTGCTGAGAAGAAATAATAAAGTAAAACATTCAATATAAAGAAATATGAAAAATCTTATTGTTGCTCCCGCACCACATGCCCATAGTGGGGATAGTGTTCGCCGTAATATGCTTATGGTTATTATTGCGCTACTCCCTGCCTATGTAATATCTGCTATTGAGTTTGGCTACGGAGTTCTCATTACTGCCGCAGTAAGTATCTTGGCTTGCGTGGCAACCGAATGGCTTATCAGCCGTTATTTATTAAAGGAAAATAAACAAACGATAGGTGACCTATCAGCCATATTGACTGGTTTGCTCTTAGCACTCAACTTACCATCAAATATTGATTGGTGGATTGTTGTTATCGGTGCTATTGTAGCTATTGCCGTGGCGAAAATGAGTTTCGGCGGATTGGGTCAGAACCTCTTTAATCCTGCCTTGGTTGGCCGTGTTTTCCTTCTGATTTCATTCCCTGTACAAATGACCACTTGGCCTACTCCTAACCAGAATTTCTGCGAAGGTTATGTAGATGCAACCACAGGCGCCACACCATTGGCATTCCTCAAGCAAGCACTTAAGAGTGGTGAGAATATTGCGGACCAACTACCTTCTTTGATGGACTCTTTATTGGGCTCGATGGGTGGTTCTTTAGGTGAGGTTAGTGCTTTAGCACTCATCATTGGTGGTTTATTCCTCATCTGCACCAAAGTAATCACATGGCATATTCCTGTTTCTATCCTTGCCACTGTAGCGCTCTTCGCTGCTGCAACCGGTTGGGTAGGTGCATTACCAGAAGACATCACCACAGGCAATTATGTAGCATACAGTATGCTAACGGGTGGTATGATGCTCGGTGCTTTCTTCATGGCCACCGATTATGTAACCAGTCCAATGACTGCTTGGGGTAAGATTATTTTCGGTATTGGCATTGGTTTCATCGTGATGGTAATTCGTACCTGGGGTGCTTATCCAGAAGGTATGTCATTCGCCATTTTGATTATGAACGCATGCGTTCCATTGTTAAATAAGATTCGTCCACGCCGCTTTGGCGAGAAGAAAAAAGCATAAGGAGGCCCTATTATGGAAAAATTAGAAAGTTCATTCAAAAACATGGTTCTCAGTTTGGTTACCATCTGTTTAGTAGCCGGAGGTGTCCTCGCGGGTATCTATGGCTTAACCAAAGAGACCATTGAGATACAGAAAGAGCAAAAACTGCAAGCCGCTATTCTACAAGTATTGCCAGAAGGTTGTACTATCGCTGACGCAGAGATTATCAAAGGTATGACTGTTTACAAAGGTTATATCGATAATCAATGGGTAGGTACTGCCGTAGAAACAACAGAAAATGGTTTTGGTGGTCCTGTTAAGATTATGGTTGGTTTTGATGCAGATAGCAAGGTGATTAACTACCAAGTATTAGAGCACCAAGAGACTCCAGGTTTGGGAGACAAGATGGGCGCTTGGTTCAAGACTGATAAAGGCAACCAGAGCATCCTTGGTAAAAAGGCTAATGGTGCTTTCCAAGTAAGCAAAGATGGCGGCGATATTGACGCGATTACTGCTGCAACAATCAGTAGCCGTGCTTTCCTCAATGCTATTAATAAGGCCTATGAGGCATTCACAGATGGTGAAGTACAAGCTATCTCTGGCGCTACACAACAATCCAATGAAGAAAAAGAAATGGAGGTAACAAATGAATAATGCATTCAAAACATTAGTAAACGGTATTCTCAAAGAGAACCCTATTTTCGTATTGGTTTTGGGAATGTGCCCTACCCTTGCAACCACTACAAGCGCTATCAATGGTATGGCGATGGGATTGGCAACCACATTCGTACTCATATGCTCGAACATGGTTATCTCCCTGTTGAAAAACCTCATTCCAGATAAAGTACGTATCCCTGCATTCATCGTTGTCATCGCTACTTTCGTGACGGTTGTACAACTCGTGATGCAAGCATACTTACCAGGTATATACGAAGTGCTCGGTCTATTCATTCCGCTCATCGTAGTAAACTGTATTGTTCTTGGTCGCGCCGAAGCGTTTGCAGCCAAGAATAGCGTAGGCTTATCTGCATTGGATGGAATGGGTATGGGTCTTGGTTTCACATTAGCACTTACCTTATTAGGTGCAGTACGCGAGTTATTAGGTACAGGCGGTGTATTCGGTTTGCCTATCTTTGGAGAACAATATGCAATGCTAATCTTCGTATTGGCTCCTGGCGCATTTATCTGCCTTGCATACTTGATGGTAATCATGAATAAACTGCAAAAGAAATAACGAACATACTAAACGACTAAAAAGCAAATACTTATGGTATATTTTCTTATATTTATTTCAGCAATATTTGTTAATAATATTGTATTGAGTCAGTTCTTAGGTATCTGTCCATTCTTGGGTGTTAGTAAGAAGATTAACACTGCGATGGGTATGGGCGCTGCGGTTACTTTCGTACTCACATTGGCCACAGTAGTTACCTATTTGCTACAGAAGTTATTAGTTGTATGCGAATTGGAGTTCCTTCAGACTATTCTCTTCATCCTCATTATTGCCGCATTGGTTCAGATGATTGAAATCATGCTCAAGAAGGTGAGTCCTGCATTATACCAAGCATTGGGTGTATTCTTGCCATTGATCACCACCAACTGCTGTATCCTCGGTGTGGCTATTTTGGTGGCAAATGGAACCTATAAACTGCCTGCAGTAGAAGGTGCTGCTGTAGAACCAGGTTTGCTCAGCGGTACTATTTTCGCCTTCGCAACTGCTATTGGTTTTGCCGTTGCACTTGTTCTCTTCGCTGGTTTGCGTGAGCAATTAGCATTGAATAAAGTGCCTAAAGCAATGCAAGGTACTCCTATCGCACTGCTGACCGCAGGTCTTCTTGCGATGGCCTTCATGGGCTTTAGCGGTGTAGTTTAAACACATTTAAAACGGCGCTTACGCGCTATATTCCTTATAAATATGCGCGCGTGCCTTATGTACGCGCGCATGTTGTAACCCTTACATAACGATTACTTATGATAACTCTTGCCATAGGACTACTCCTACCGTTAGTAGGAACGATAGTTGGTTCTGCTTTCGTCTTTTTCATCAAAGATAGTATTTCTGCCCGCTTGCAGAAACTGCTATTAGGTTTTGCCTCAGGCGTGATGATAGCCGCGTCTGTATGGTCACTGCTCATCCCTGCAATGGATAGTTTGAGTCATCGTGGCATATGGTCGGTAGTGCCTGCCGTAGTGGGTTTCTTATTAGGAATGGGTTTTCTATTAGTATTGGATAGCATTACTCCTCACTTACATATCGGTATGCAAGAACCCGAAGGTCCGCGGCGGCCTTTATCACGCACACTGATGTTAGTGCTGGCCGTCACCATTCATAACTTGCCGGAAGGAATGGCTGTAGGTGTTGTCTTGGGAGGTGCAGAACAAGGTGTAACGGGTCTCACCTTAGCATCCTCTATTGCTATCTCACTCGGCATAGCGATACAAAACATCCCCGAGGGTGCTATCGTAGCAATGCCTATGCGCGCAGCAGGAAATAGCAAATGGAAATCCTTCTTAATAGGTAGTTTGAGTGGTGTGGTCGAACCAATCGGTGGATTATTGGTTCTCCTTTTAGCCGCA
>JAXJUN010000017.1:0-6297 GCA_036309065.1 Paludibacteraceae bacterium
ATACAAAACATCCCCGAGGGTGCTATCGTAGCAATGCCTATGCGCGCAGCAGGAAATAGCAAATGGAAATCCTTCTTAATAGGTAGTTTGAGTGGTGTGGTCGAACCAATCGGTGGATTATTGGTTCTCCTTTTAGCCGCATGGCTCGCTCCTTTCTTGCCATACCTATTGGCTTTCGCTGCAGGAGCGATGATGTATGTGGTGGTAGAAGAGTTGATTCCAGAGGCGTCACAAGGAGCGCATAGTAATACCAACACGATTGGCTTCGCCATCGGGTTTACACTGATGATGGTCTTGGACGTCGTTTTGGGATGATTACCAAGTAGTTGAAGAATTTTTCTTGACAACTCCCCCTATAAGACACGCAAGCATATAGAAGGGATAGATAATCTCTAATAGGAGTGCCACAAAGAATAATTTCACTCCATACCCCTCCCTATTAGGAGGGGTTATTCTTTTTCGTATCAAACCATACTCGATAGGAAATTTTATAAGAAGAATGAGCGGGCAGAACAGTTGCAGTATATTCATCGCTGCCACCCATGTGCCGCAGCGGATAATATCTTTATCCGTATAAACGGGCGCTTTCCCTGCCCAACGCATACGTTGCTTAACGAACGCACCCCATGTAGGAATAGGACGCACCACTGCAGTATAATCAGGCTCATCTATCACCGTCACTCGCATCCCTTTGCGCTTGATGGCTTCCAAGAGAAACATATCATCTCCGCTGGGTATTTCTGGGTGTAAGTCTGGTTCGCATGCCAACCATGCTTCGCGTCTCACGATAAGGTTAGCCCCCGAACACATCACCGCTTTGCCACGCTGAGCGGCTTCGATAGTGAGTTGCTGAATAGCAGCGTACTCGGCTATCTGTAATTGTTCTAACAATGAAAGGTGTTCGCTCTCGCTTTCCATTTTTAACGGCAGAATAATAAGGTCAGCGTTTGTACTTTGTATCCGTTCCTTCGTACATTGTACATTCGTCCCTCGTACATCAATTGCCTTTGGCAGTATGACATCATCATCATGCATCCAGATAAACTCTGCTTGCGTGGCATGTATCAGTTGAGAGAGCGCATGTTTCTTACCCTTGTTATCATCATTGACTCCACGGATGGGTGTTATATGTGCGATAGTTGGCTCCACAGGGGGAGTCTGTAACTTGGCCAACTGCTCCACGAAATGCGGATAACTCTTACTCACACACTGCTGTTGGTCGGGTGTGACGGGATAGTCTGCCGCCATGAGTGCCATTGCCATACGATGGTCATTGCGCACCTCATGCAAACGTACTGCTTCCAATCGGTCACATTCCTTATGGCGCAAACGCTCTGTTCCCTCGGCATGCAGTGTGATACCCAACCGTTCGCATGTGAGCGCGATAGCAGGGTACAAGTCAGGTGTAGCACTAAAATCGATAGTAATACATGTTGGTCTTTGGTCGTCCGTTGCACGCAAGATAATTCCTTGTGGTGTATAGGTAGTGTGCACACCCATATACTGCGCATAGATAGTTGCCACCTTGCGGTCACCTTGCCAACTATCCTCCGTTAGTCCTTCCAACAACACTTCTCCCCCGTGAATAGCTATATACTCATACCAGAAAGCAGCCGCGCTCCAGTCTCGCTCTATAGCAACATGCGGATAGGCAGTTGTCACACGACGAGTCATCGTGATATAAGGAGACTCATCTTCCTCCTGAGGTATCTCTACTCCATGCATTATCCACGCGGAAGTGGTCTGCGTAGTAGGTTGACCATCCCGCTCTATAAGTCGTTCATCGCCATCGAGCACGATAGGTTCGCCCTGATAACATTGCTCTAAATGTACTTGCAAAAACCGCAAAGCTGTACCGCAGTTATGCAGATAGAGCGTGAGTGGTGTACCGCTCTGATGGCCACGCAGCTGCGTGAGACAATAGTGCAAAAGGCGTACATCATCTGGCATAGCAGCGGAGACGGGCATAAGCTCGTCTCCGTGTATAGCCTGCAATAACAATAATCGATTGGCTATTGATTTGGATATAGGCAGGGAAAGATGTACCATTTACTTATTCACATCGGGCAGTGGACTATAGTCGCGTGAGTAGCGTAAGTGCTGCTCGGTGTATCCCTCGGTGTAGTCAAGTGTGACATCTGTTATCTCGCCTTCTGCATCGAAATGTGCGGTGTAGATAGGATTTACAAATCCTTTGTATGGCGGTATGTTGAGTGGTTGGTAACGCGTCAACAACTCTTGGTGCAATGTGCTATCAACTGCCACACCATACTCTTCTACTAACTGACAAGCCGCCTCGTAGTTACCTGTAGAAACGATATCCTGTGTGATAGCTAATAGTTGTCCAAAGAGCGCGCGCACACCTTCGTAGTCATTGATACGCAAGTAATGCTTACCGTCTTGCTCAATGATCTCTGCCTCTGGTTGCGCTGGGTTGCAGTGCGCCAAGACCCAACGGGCGTTGATGGCGCGGTTACGCATATGCGCTTCTTCGATCTGCTTACCTGGTTCAATACGCACTAATTGTGTGAGTGCGCCATTGAGTAACTGATGATAATACTGCGCTTTATAAGCCTCAGCGTCAGGTACGATACCCAACTCCACCAGTTTGGGGTCCGCCATGTAATAGATAGAGAAGAGGTCAGCACGGCATTCCTCGATAGTAGAACCGTGCTCTTTGAGTGCGTTCTTATCCACGCCAGGTAACATCTGACCCGAACCGTGACCTAAACACTCGTGAAGGTCCACATGTATATCGGACATATACGCTCCATATTGGCGTGCTATCTCGCGGTCTGCATCCTCTAAGATAAACTCTTCATTGAATCCATTACCTAAAGATGCTTGGTTGTATGCCTCGGTGAGGTTGGCTATAGTGACTGATTTAGAACCGTAGTTCTTACGAATCCAATTGGCGTTAGGCAAGTTGATTCCAATAGGAGTGGCGGGATAACAATCACCTGCAAGGATAGCAGCGGTGATCACCTTGGCAGATACACCTTTGCACTCTGCTTTCTTGTATTGCGGCGCGATAGGTGAGTTATCTTCGAACCACTGCGCGTTGTCAGAAAGTGTCTGCGCGCGGCGTGTAGCTGCCTCATCTTTGAAATTCACCAATGACTCCCATGCACCCGTTACACCTAATGGGTCGCCATACACTTCAGTAAATCCATTCACGAAATCTACACGGCTATCTAAGTCCTGTACCCATGCGATAGCATATTGGTTGAACGTAGTAAGGTCGCCTGTCTTATTAAATTCAATCAATTTAGAAATCACTTCGCGTTGCTTATCGTTCTCTGCGTAAACAAGTGCTTTCTCAAGGTTCTCCACCACATGCACTAATGCCTCGCGATAAAGACCATCTTCTGTGGATTTGAAGACGCGCTCAATCACCTCACCTTGCTCATTCTTCGTCAACTTAGAGTTGAGGCCAATCCATTTAGGTTCGGGTGAGTTATCTTTGTGCGCGGCATACCATGCTTCGGCTTCCGCTTGTGTCACATTCTCGTAGTAGTTACATGCTGAAGTAAGGCAGAGGTCTTGCCCAGTAACTGAGTTCACTTTCTTCGCCATCACTGTAGGGTCAAAGATAACAGCCATCACTTCGTCATCTAACTGCACGCCGCATGAAGCGCAAGCCTCTTCGAACCATGCACGCGAACAAGTAGGAAGAATCTTATCCTCTGAATAATGGTGATGAATACCATTGGCAAACCATATACGCTTGAGGTATAATTCAAAATTAGCCCACTCCTCGGTGGTCTTATCGCCTGTATAATTGAGATAGATAGTCTCACATGCGCGGCGGATACGCAAGTTATAGCGACAGTTTTGGTCGCAAAGGATGT
Organism: Paludibacteraceae bacterium; assembly: GCA_036309065.1. GTDB lineage: Bacteria > Bacteroidota > Bacteroidia > Bacteroidales > Paludibacteraceae > Colicola. The sequence continues at coordinate 3,852 of JAXJUN010000017.1, forward strand.
CGCGTCCCCACAAAGCCGCCTCGTTCAAGTAATAAACGAGCGCTTTTTGTTGCGTTGTTAAGTTCTCAAAATCTGGCACGCGATAACGCAAAATGCCCAAATCAGCAAAGTTCTCTACCATATAATTAAATTCATTCGTTGCAGGTGTCTGTTGTTTCTCCTGCTGAGGAGTACAAGCCACCAATCCTGCCATCATTGCGCCCACAAGCGCCATTAAAATAGTTTGCTTTTTCATTCCTTTTTATAATAAATCGTAAATGGTCCTTTGTACATTGTACATTGTACATCGTACATCAATTAGATTCTCTCCAATACTGTTTTTACGAGCTCTTTGATACGCGGTTTATAGTCGGTATTAGCGGCTTCAATCTTACGCTGTGCTATCACGCAGCATACCGTCATCGCGCGGTGACCCATATGGAGTGCAAGTCCTGCAATGCATGAACCTTCCATCTCGTAATTGGTGATACGTTGTCCTTCGTAGCGAAAATCGGTTATTTTCTCATTGATATCTTCCACGGCAAGTCCTACACGCAGTACGCGTCCTTGTGGACCGTAGAAACCATTCGCTGCGATAGTACAACCGCGCATCATATCATCGCGGGCGATACGCTCCACCAATTCAGGGTTCGCTGCCACCACATAAGGAACAGCAGCCTTGGCGGGATAACCGATAAAATCAACAAGTGCCTTCTCAAAACCCACATCGGCTATCTTATCTCTATCTTCGTAGAAAGCCAACACACCGTCCCAACCAATAGATTTCTCGCTCACAAGGAAAGTACCAAGAGGAATATCTTCCTGCATACCTCCGCAAGTACCTACGCGCACGATATCGAGCACACGAGGAGTCTCTTTCTCCGTGCGAGTAGCGAAATCAATATTCGCCAACGCATCTATCTCGTTCATGACGATGTCACAGTTGTCCGTACCGATACCTGTGGATATACAGGAGATGCGTTTACCTTGAAAGCGCCCTGTTATCGTATGGAACTCACGCGACTGTATATCGCATTCGATGGAACCCTCATCAAAGAAGGATGCCACAAGATCCACTCTACCTTGGTCACCAACCAAGATAACCTTATCTGCCAAATGTTCTGGCTTGATATGCAGATGGAAGATTGAACCATCCGCATTAATGATCAACTGCGATGCAGGAAATGTTTTCATGCTTCACCTCCACTGGAAAAATTCATTGGTATGGTGCTACCGGGTATGGGTCCGCCGCTGATTGTTCCGAATTTCTTCTCGAACTGTGCAATATTATTTTGCAGTGCGCCAAGTATTTTCTTCGCTTGGTCTGGTGTAACCACTACGCGTGACACCACATTAGCTTGTTGTAAACCTGGCATTATCTGCGCAAAATCGAGTACAAACTCAGTGGGTGTATGTGCGATGAGTGTTAAGTTTGCAAATACTCCTGTTGCTTTCTCTGGAGTAATGTTAATGTTTAATTTCTGTTCAGCCATAAGTATATAATAATGAATAATTAACAATTAATAATCAGTGGTCAGTAGTCAGTGGTTAGGCGGTTCCCTAGTTCACTAGTTTGCCTTTGCCTCACCATTTCACTTGTTTCTTGGGCACACAGAGCATATAGAGCGATACGAGTGGAAGGAATATATCCATCCCCAAGATAGTGAACATATTGAATCCATGCAATCCCATTCGTTTGGCGGATAGGTTGATGATGATGGTCTGCACTATCCATCGCAATAGGAAGAGTCCCAACGCCAAAGCGGCTAAGATAGACAAAGGCGAACCAACAATAGGTTGGCAAGCAAAAGCCACTAATAATGCTATCACCGCCAAGTAAAACAATCCTCTACTCATGGGTTCCAACGCAAGGCGTATCTTCGTGCCCAAACGGTAGTCATGCGAAACGGACAAATGTCTTCTTTTCTGCTGCCACCAATCGCGCATTGTTGTCTTGGATGGCGACCAAGTGATGGAATCGCGAGAACACACCACAGCCGTGTTCTTGCGGTTGGCTACATGATTAACAAAAAGATCATCATCTCCTGCGCGGTTATTCATCATCTTCTTGAATCCTCCTGTCTTGAAGAAGAGTTCTTTCTTGTATGCCAAGTTACGCCCCACGCCCATGTAAGGGTGACCGTGAGCGGCCGCGCTGAGGTAGTGCAAACCATTGAAGAGCGTGTCATAGCGCACCAAACGATTAACAAATCCCTTTTCGTAGAAATACGCACCAAAACCCAACACTATTTCTTTAGTATTTGGCTCAAATCCTCTCATCATCTCGCTTATCCAATGTGTGGACTCTGGGGTGCAGTCTGCGTCGGTGAGCAAGAGATAGTCGTATTGCGCTGCTTTGGCGGCTAAGGTAAGAGCCAGTTTCTTGGTAGAGCGAACACGCGCTTCTTTGGGAACGAAAGTGATGCGCAGACGCTTGTCTTGCACCATATAACTCTCAATCACCTCG
>JAXJUN010000018.1:0-4559 GCA_036309065.1 Paludibacteraceae bacterium
AAACTTATCCGGCAAATGTTCGCTGTCGTTACTTATAATCGACCCTATATAGATGGATATGTATCATCTTTAGCTTAAAAAACGTTTTTTTTAGCACTTTTTTAATATAGTTCGTTTATGGCTGGCGTAGGGTATGTGCTTATTGCTTAGGCGGCAGAAACTCTGCCGGCGAGGGCGTAAGAGGCAATTAGTGGGCTGCAAGCTAGCTTGCGAGCCAATAAGGGACGATTACGCTCCGGGCGCGTAGCCCATAGGCTCAGCGACTACAATAGGCACATAGCATACGACCAGTGTTTATCTATGTATTTTTACCATCATAAATCATCCGCCGTGTTTTTGATTATAAAAAATCTCAATACTAATTACTATGGACAAGAAAAAGATTATCAAAGCCATTATCATGGCTCTTATAGCCGCATTGACGGCGTTGGCAACAGGACTGGGACTCACCTCATGCAATGTGACGCGCGTAGTTACCACACAGTCCGAGTACCTACAAAAAGGTGACACCTCGGTCATCATCCAAACCAAGACCGTAGAAACCTACGACGCTTCGAAGAAGCAGTAGGGCGAATGGTAATCGTACCCTTGTGGCAAAGAAGACCACCGAATCCTATGACGCCAAGAAGAAGTGACAAACGCAAGAGATAAGAGCGTTTCAAAAGAAATCCCTAAACCTTAAAACCCTACACCCTACATCTTACACCGAGCGCTTTCAAAATACCACCACTCGCTTTGGTTGCTGCGTCCCAGTTGGAATGATATATACACCCGCGGGGAGGAGGACTTCTTTGGTGGAAGTGAGGTATTGATTGAGTATGAGTTGACCGGCTGCATTATAGAGCAACACTTGTTGTGCTTGCGCTGGCGTGATGCGCAACCCTCCATCTATAGTCTCCACTACGAGCGATAAACCATCCATGAGAGTAGGAATGGATGTGGGTATTTCTTGTTCTGGTTCTTCTTGTGGAATGGAGTCGTATATGACGCGTCCTGTCTCATAATGCACACCTATTGCTCTGAGTCCCACGGGTTCCGTAAAATTAGATATCAGCGCTCCTTGCGCAGGCGATAAGGTAGTCTCTTTTTGCTCCAAAGCCCATATAGCATAGGAGGTGGATGGTGTTATCTCTGCGAAGGAGGCATTGCCTTGTAGCACCGCTGTTTCGGAGCGGAGAGGGAGGCCCTCTATCAGATTCACAGCGTTTGCTTTTCCACTGATGTCATGTGGTTGTTCTGGTGTGCCTGTTGTGCTCTCCACAAGTATATACTTGCCCGTCCAATAATCCCATGTTTGATCGGGATCATGCTTTTCATTCAGGCTATTGAATGGGAAATGCATTGCATATGTCTGCCCTTTGCGCATGATAGGTTCAGGGCCGCCAAGCGGTGTGGTGACAGTATCCCATTGAGTGGTGAACTTACCATCTATATAATCCCATTCACTGGTGGACTGATAGAGATAATAGTTGGCGTATAGCCAATTCATGCCCTCTGGATATGTGCCTTGTTTTCCGGTGAAATGGATGAGTTTCTCAACCACAGGTGTATAATCGCCTGTGGCATCAAGTTTCCAGTTAGCATTCTTTTCATACTCCATCCATGCATTGACAAATCGTCCGTATCCATTGGTGTATCCATCTCCAGTGCCAAAGAAATCAAAAGCCTCTCCGATACCTTTTTCTTCATAGTACCAGAATGTATATAGGTCCATCAACCGCTGTGCTTGTGCTTGTCTGGCAGCAGCTATATATTCGGTAGGTATTCGTCCTCGTTTGCCTTTGAAGTCTTTGATGAGTTGTGCCTCGGGGTATGACTCAATGACATACACATTAGCCACATCAAATGGCGGTGTGATGAGTGTCCATTTAGCTGCCTCAATAGGCATAAGCATATACACTTTCTTTTGTATCGTATAGTCACTCTCGTTATCAATAGTATTATACATAGCGTCATTCTCCAGCGCTATCTTCACTTCGATAGCATTGGACTGCTTGAGCGAATAAGATTGCAGTGCCGCTTTGGTATAATCATCCATTTGCATATATAGCAGATAATCCACTGTGTATTGATTAGTATGCTCTGGCATAGGACAACCGTCTATTTTTTGTATTTTTCCTCCAAGTGGCATATTCTCTCCACTCACCTGTGCCACGAAACTGGGGGCACATATCTGCCATGGAATCTTCACCGCATTGCAATCAATCTTCGGCAGCCATAAAGTGAGTTGATCGTTCTTAGGTGCCCAGCTGCTATGCCCGTATGTCTTGGTCCCTACATAGTATGCGCTGAGTGGCGCATGGTAGGGTGCAGGACTATTTGCCATTTGATAATTGACGCCCGCATGCGGGAAGAATGCATCCACCATCTCCGCAAAATTAGTGACAGTATATTTGCCGTTGGCGATAGTACCATATTGCGTTGCGTTATCCACTGTCACCTTATACAACTCCTTGCCATCTGCATTATAGAAAGTGGTTTTTTGCTCGGTTTCATCGGTGAAATGTTGGATATTGGCATTGTATGTTCCTCCGTCTATGGTGAGGCGCTTGGTGTATAGTTTGAGTGGGTCAGAAGACAAACTATTGTATGTACCATCCGTCAATGCTATTTGATTATTAGCATTGCGTTTGGTAGGATAATCCTTACCTGTCACCCCATACGCCAAGATACTTACCTCTGCTCCACTCTGAGAGGCGGTGTAGGTGGTAGTGTGGTATGCAACATCGCGCATATACAACTGCGCTCCCGCCAATTGGAGTTGTGTAAGGGCATTACCCAACCCGATGGATATATTGGCTTGGTTGGCAGCCCACTCTTTGAGCACCAACACACCCTTGGTATGCTGTTCCTCATTGAGCCATAAATCATCTATGGTGAGGTTGGTAGCCGAATAAGCACTGGTAGGCAGCACCTCAATAGGTGCGGAATAGTGTTTGGGTGAATCTTTTAAATTAACATCCGACACATTCACATTTATCGTTGACCCATTTTGTGAGGCGAGTGTATTGTTTCCTCTAGCGTGTATATTGACATTGAAGGGGTGACTGGCATCGGTGGAATTGGATTCTATTACGAAAACACCGCCACTTCCTTGTGCAAAATAGGCTCCGTTGGTTAATTCTGTGTCTTGATTAATGTTAATCGTACCATCTTTCTTTGCTCTGGCATAGAGTTGCAAAGAGTCTAAATAGATATCCACAGTTTGTGCTCCGCCGATGAGGTGCACCACCCCATTATCTGTTGTATCGCCCGTAGCACCATAAGGGCAATACCCTGTGAAATAGAGTTTTTTATTTCCTGGTGATTGCAAATCTATCTTGAGTGCTGCGTCTTTAGTATTATTCTTATCGATAGTAATCTCGGTATTGGATTTGGTATAGGAAGTAGCTGTATTCTTCTCGTATATCAAGCATGGAGTAGTGAGTGCTTCCTTGTCAGTACCTTCAGTAAGTGCGAAGATATACAATCTATCAAATAGCGCATTGCCTGCTTGGTCAAAAGCGGCAGAAAGGTCTATAGGACGGGTGTCTCGCCATGGAAAAGAACTCTCTGTGGCACCTCCTTGATGCTTCGTACCCGTGAACAAACCTGTATTGGCTGCGTTATCAATCGTGATGGTATCGAGATTGGCAGTGGCTGTAGCACTATCTACCTTTGATGGGCAACCATCATCATTCATCGCGTGCACATAACGAGTGACAGGAGTGTTATTGCTTACTACTGAGACAGCATAGACGCATTCTGTGGTTTCAGTCGTATTCTGCTTGCCATCCGCATCGGAGGAAACAATATATTTCGTAGCGCCAGGCACTGGATTCCATTGGAAGGTAACGACTTTATTTCCTCCCAAAGCACTAAGTGTAGGCGGTGCCAAACTCAAATCAACAGTAACCGTTATCTGGTCTTCGTGTAAAGTGGTATGGTCTAATTGACTAACACCGCTAACCGTGAAAGTAGCGGTATAAGTGCCGCATGAGGGGTATTGACCACTCACCTTCTCATTGAGTGAGATGCGTATATTACTTCCCACTATCTCGCCCGCGAAGAGCGCATTGCCTGCTTGGGCTATTTGTAAATTCTCTATATTAGCAGCATAGAGAGCAAAAGCCTGTGTAGGTGTAGCACCAATATAGGTATCTGGGAATTCATATTCATCCACATCGCCCTCAGTGATGATATTCAACACTGCTTCATTGGTTTGCTCCACTGTGGCTGACAAGTAGATTAGCTGGGAATGGGTGAGGTTTTGTGCTGGCGAACTCTCATCGTGGTAGGTACATTGCAAATTAAGGCATGCATATACCGTTTGGCTGGTTTTCTCAGGCACATCAAAACCCGCATTGAAAACAACGACAGGCGTTTCTGTATTTGCTGTACCAGGCTGAATAGTGAAATATTGCGCATATCCTTCATACTGTCTTATACTGAAATAGGTTTACTCATAAAACGAATAAAAAGTGTCAAATTTTAAGATTTTAGTTTTATGAAGCGAACACTAAATCATTATTCTCAATCGTTCAAACAACAAGTTTTGGATGACTATTTTCAGTCCGGTA
>JAXJUN010000019.1:0-73938 GCA_036309065.1 Paludibacteraceae bacterium
GAATGAGTTTTTGTGTGAAGGAGTGCGACGGAACGCACTCCGAGTGCAGCGCCCGACAAGTCCCCACTTGGAGGATAAGCGCAAACATAGAATGGCGCGACCCTTGCGGTCACGCAGCCGCATGGCTACAGGGTAGTGACGTACAGGGTAGGAACGACCGCCTATTGTATCCTACTTTGCATATAAAAGCATAGGATGATAAATATGACTCGATAATGTAAAATTTATCTTTGTTTATCGCCGCTGGACAGCATAGTGAGGAATATAGCAGCTATTGCTGCGCGGGTTTGAATAGTAGGGCGCGTGTTGAGCTCGCTCAAAAACGCGACTTAATAGGCAAATACGCTCAAGGCCGCGTAGGCCAATATTCCAAACTATGATGGACGAGGTGTTTATCTATGTATTTTTACAATCATAAATCATCCGCCGTCGTTTTTGGTTACCTAAAAAATGTTTTCTCTATTTTCATTTTGTTTTCTTTATTTTTGTTTTAATTCATTCAGCTACTCATTGACACACCATTATCTTACACTCCGAATAGCATCCTCCACCGTTCGCATCTCGTTCGCATCCTGAACATCACCGAAGGGTGCGTATAGAGTGCATTCCCTCTATTTAGCACAATAAAATATAAATAGGATAGCCTCGATGGCTATCCTATTTTTTGCTCAAACTGCGATATTTTGCACAATTTACATATATGCTCGTTCGTACTCTACGGCAGCCATAAGGAATGCGCCGAGTACTTTGCCTTCTGCATCATTTTGAATAGGTACATCCTTGCCAATGAGATAATAGGCGGCCGTACCATTTCTATCGGTGCTTAGTCCGGCTGATTGGCAACTGGAAGTGAGTTGATAATTACCTGCCGAACCAGATAAGAAATTAGTAATAATTCCCTCATATCCTTTTTTGCCCGCCGCAGCATGGCTGATGTATCCAAGGCGTGTACCTTTGAGCAGCGCTGCTGTGATGAGGCACGAAGCGGATGACTCAAGGTAGTTGCATTGTGTACCTCCTTCTTGTACATTGGTATATTTATCTGAACCCGTAGCATCCACTCCTTGCGTAGCGCATTTGGTATTATCATATTGCAGCAATTGATACCAGCAGCCGGTTTCTGCATCCTGGCGTGCCACTAATCCGTCTGCCAATTGGCTGAGATAAGATTGCATCAATTGGAAATGGGCATCGCCTTTCTTGCCTGCTTGCTCCATAGCCTCAAGTACATCTACTATTGCGAGTATATACCATCCTGCTGCGCGTCCCCAGTATTCTTCCGAGCGATAGATATTGACATCTAATGTAGTGGGGTATGCATGCCCTGCCTCGTAGATAGCTTTTGCATTCTTGTTAGTGGTTATATCGGTGAAGATGACATGGTATGGCAGTTTCTTCTCCTCGTCCCATAGGTAGGGCCATGAGGTGGTGAATTGCAGCACCACATCGTCCCATGTGAGTGTTGTATGCTTGGTAGCTCCTACTGCAATCAGTTGTGCAAGCAATGCTGGTCCCATGTAGGCACCATCGCACCACATTTGTCCGTAATAACTCTTAGTTGGGTCAGATGTGGCTTTATGCATCCATCCGCCAGCTGCGTTACCGCCCACAATGCTGTATTTGTTTTTATGGTCTGCTAATCCTGTAGCCCCATATTGTAGTTGCTGCATGAAATAGGCAGCATTTGCTTCGTTCTCAAATCGTCCTCCATGTTTAGCTCCCTCGTATAAACCGAGGAATACTTTGGTGCAGTTGAGGTCATCGAGTATACCTCCGATGCTATCGGCTGTTTTGGTTAGTCCCCATTGACATAATCCTTCGTACCATGCGTCTGCCCATGTAGAATCTTGATAATAGTCCCATGTATCCAATATACCTTTTGCCACCACGCCTGGCACATAATCCCAAGTAGCGTCTGCTATTGGGGTATTTACACCATTCGTAGCATTCGCATTAGGAAATCCTACTATCTTATCCTTATTATACCACGCGCTCATGCGCGCGTTAATCACCTCTTGGCTATAACGCGTAGGTAGCATGTTTACTGTTTGCGTGGTGCATGCGGTGATAGCCAAGATGGCTAATAATAGGATGAGTGGATTTTTCATTGATTGATTCGTATTTAGTGGTGATTGATTATTTTTTTTCTAGATCGGCTATTTCCCTAATTCCTGTAGGGCTCTGCCCGTCCTGTAGGCGCTTGTCGCCGTCCTGTAGCCCCGCGTCCTGTAGGCGCTTGTCGCCGTCCTGTATATAGTCAGGCTAGTTGGGCTAGATTGTAGCACGCTTCCTTCTTATGAGGCAGAAGGCTGCCGCCATAAGGAGGAGGGGTAATAGCGCATCACCGAGGGGTTGAGTAGAACCATTCTCTGTATCATCCTCATCACCTTCGTCAGGATTGACTATCCTATGTGGGCCACTGACTACCTGCTCTGCCATGTATGCGCCAGCGCTTACCGAGCCATCTGCGTTAAGCATAGGTGTGGTGGGATTGGTCCAATCGTCTGTGGCGTAGGCGCTGGTGGATGTAAATCCGATGGTAGGAGCCGCAGCCGCATCATAGCGCTGATTAACACAAGAGGTGCCGGTGTATGGCTTATACTTCACCGCTTGTGCCTGCGTGGTACCGAGTACCAGCAGACAAGCGATAGATAAGATATATACGATATGTTTCATTGTAGTAATATTGATTGTCTTCATTGTATTGTCCTCCCTTTTTTATCGTATTACCATTTTACCTGTTGCGTCATAGAGCGTTCCATTCACAAAGATGAATATCTTATCGTCTTTGATGAATTTCACGGCTTTTGCATTCTCGCCGTTTGTTGTATTACCGACTCCTGTGGATATATCTGGTATATTAAACGGCGCTGTAGATATGATGAATCGTTGTTCATCTCCCTTCTCGTATGTGAATAGATAGGTATCATTATCACTTACGAGTGTAGATGTTTGCAATTTGAGATCATTGAGATAGAGTTTTTGACTGCCTGTGTAATAGAATGAGAATGTATATTCTGCTCCATCACGCGAAGGTGCAAATCCGAGCAATGTACCATCCAATTCAGGTTGTGCCAAGAATGCCATTTTGCCTATCTCGCTAACTGCATATAGTTGTGCTGAGCGGTCATCACCTTCTACAAACTCTGCTTCCCAACCATTATCAAATCCGTAGTCAAATCGTTCATCTTGTAGTAGCCACATGTCTGTATGTGTTTTCTCACCTGCTACGCGTATGCGCATGAGCGCTTCAATAGGTTTATGTGGCGCGCGCATAGGTTGATTCAAGTTAGACTCACTATTCACGCCGCCTTTACCTTCTCCTCGAACTAATCGGTTATAATTGAGGTGCAATTCGGTTTCTTGCGCAGTATTTACTTGGAATGCATTCATAGCAGGAATAACTTTCAGTCCTGTGTATTCTGCGAGTCCTGCCACTCCAATTGGCACGCCTATCCACTGACCTGCTGTCGCTGCTCCGTCATTTTCTACAGAGCCTACCACATAAGTAGGATCTTTATATTTATCATCTCTACCAGTGTTATAGACATATACTGTTGCTGTTGCGCCGTTGAAGTCTTCTTCCTCGAAGTTAGCGATTTGTATTGGAGCTGTCCATGAGTTACCGATGAGGTTCTGTCCTGCTCCTGCTATATCTGTCTTGGTGAGTATAATATCTTGATCATCCGTAGTAGCTAATTTGCCATAGAAGGTCTCCTTATTACCTGTTTGCAGTGAAGCGCCAATACCTTGGAATGGATAGAGTGTAGTGCCGTCACCTTTCTTAATCCATCCCTTCGTTTCGTCATAGAGGTATGTAAATCCGTGATAGAAGAATTCTGGTATTGGTGCCTCTTGGATTGGTACTGCCACATATGACCAGTATTTTTTCTTCTTTGTCCCTTCTATTTCCCAGTACGAAGGATTCCACATTTCCACGATAGCACTTGTTTCTCCATTTTCATTATTATGGATGAGAGCGCCTAATCTGTGTTGTGAGTCTGATTCAACTTCTGCTTGCACGATTAGGTTTTCTGGCGTTGTTGGGCGGGCTTCGTAGTAGTTTGGTGCGGTAGCTGCTTGAATATGTCCGCCTACTACGAGTGCGCCATCTGGTGCGATAGTGAGTGATCCTTTTGCGTCAAATCCGCCATTATGTGCGGGTGCGTATTTTCCGTCTGGAACAATTTTTATACTTGCCACTTTTGCCACCACATCGCTCACAATACATGGTGCTAAAATACGCGCTTCTTGTGATGCCTGAGGTAATGAGTTACGCGAAGGTGCCCAGTTTGCGGGGTTATTCCATTGGTTATCACCCTTACCATTATTATTATCAAAATAGATTGAGCAGTCTGCAATCTCTGAAGATTGTTTTTTCATGAGATATTTGAGTGTATTGACAATAACTCTTTCACCATCATCTGTCAATCTCTCCATTGCATAGGAATTGACTCCAAGTACTATCATACGGGCTTCTATCTCATATTGTCTTTCGAGTCCTACTTGCAAGTTATTACCATCTCCATCATCAATGATACCGATTGGCAACATGCTTGACATAGAAGAGGTGTAAGTAAATCCTTGTAGTGCTGGATTAGAGCCGTAACCATATCCTGTTATTTTTTCTACATCATCTATTTTTGTTGTTGCTTTCTCTGCATGCGGTGTTGTAGCACCATATGTATCATCAAGAGTTTTATATTGTTCTTGGTTTTTATCCACCATAGTAACGCGATACATCAGTTCATCACCTGAGCCTACTTGTATTAGGTTAGTACCTGTAAATATCTCGTGGTCTTTACATTGTAGTAGCATGCTATATTGGCGTGTGGTAGGGCTCTTTGGATCTCCCGTTATGCCTTTATCATTCCAATTGGAGTATTTACTTACCCATGCTTCCATACTAAGTATTGGACGGATGTCGATGAGTGCTCCCATGGCGTTTGTATAGGATTTACCATTGACACCTGTCTTCTTTGAATCAGGATAGTCAGTGATACAGATGATATCAAATCGAGAGTAGTACTCTTTAAGTAGTTGCTCATTATCGGTAGCATATATATTGGTAGCGAGCACATCAAACACTTGTGATATTTCATTGTAAAGAGCTACATTAGTTGTTTGTGCAGTGGTTATTTCTTCTGTAAATCCGCCCTTCTCTTTACCCGTCACCACAAATGCCAATACATGCTTGTCTGTATTCTTTTGGTGAACAATGGTGATGGTTGATGGTACCACCATAGGACTATCATCACATGAATTCTTGATGGTTAATTGGATAGTATATCTTATATCCTCACCAGTTTCGTTGGCTTGCGGTGGTGTACCCGTGAGATATACTATTCCATTTTCTTCGTATATTGCTGTTTCTAAATTATCGTAAGGTGCATCATTACTTACTTCTTCACCTCTCATCCATACAACGCCTGCTATTCGCGCTCCGCCTTCTAATTTCCAGAGTGCGATAGGTGGTGTGAGTCGTCCGCTCTTAATATACCATGTATTTACAATATTCGTTACAGATGCCTCAGCAGATATATTGGTTATCGTTATTGTATTCGATCGTTTCGCACAAGCGTTGTTATTATTATCTGTCACAAGCACGCTATATGTACCTGGTTCGGCAGTGGTATAAGTTGCAGTTGTAGCGCCTTCTATAATGGCATCACCCTTATACCATTGGATCGTTGTGCCATCAGCAGTATAACCTGTAAGAGCGAGAGTAACAGACTCACCAGAACACTTATTCTCTGCTCCATTAGTAAGTGCGAGTGTACCAGCAGATATCTCACAATCCATTCCTGCCACAGAGATGGTATATGTAGCCGTTGCGCCTTTGTAGCAACCAGAAGGAGCAAGTGTAGCAGTGATAGTCGTTGTTTGTTCTTCAACACCTGTTGCCACTATTTCCACTTCGCCTGTATTAGGATTAACGGTGGCTACATTTGTATTGCTACTACTATAAGTAATCGTACCGAGGGTATAGTTATTTGGTGTAGCTTTATTGGTGAAGTTAGGATCTGATTGTTTTTTTTCTATTGTTCCTGTAGTTGCAAACGAGAGAGCAGTTTCTATTGTACCTGCTGATTGCTCTATGATAGCAGCTCCTTGCACACGAACTCGATCTGTATTGAATTTTAATGCTATAATTTCATTTTGAGCCAGAGGAGAATTTAGAATCACATCTACAAATCCGTATTCACTCTCTCCCAAATTTGTTGCATTTACATCACCATTATATATAATAGTATAGTCTGAAGAAATATTTAACTTATATTGATTATTTATGCTGAAATAATCACTATGTTTGTACACATCTGTTACTGTCATGCCGCTTGCTCGGAAGTTAGCATAAATACGCACCTTGTCTATACCTGCTTTGAATGTACGAACAAAGGTTGTTTGGCTATTCGAACCATGCACATAATTAAATTTCTCTCCGTCTGTGAAAGTTGTTGCTTGTTCCTTTGCTGTGCAAGAATTATTTGGTGATGGTGAAACCCAACCAGACTCATTACCCCAATAGTAATAATTACCATCTTTCTTTGCAGCGCCATTTAATACTGGTATTACATACTCAGTTCCTCCGCCAGTAACACAAGCTTCGTATGGCACATCACCTATACTTACCAATGGGTCGTATTCATCTGTCTCTGGCAATGAGAGATAGAATGGGATTGTGTTGGGGTTGGCTACTCTGTCAAACGAAGTGGTTACATCAAAGTATGCTGAGATGGTATTCCCCTGCGCCATAGCACCATAGACATAAATTCCATCTGGTGCTGTGAGCATATCAGCGGTAAGTGTACCATTCCAATCTTCTACCACTTGGGCAGTAATCATATAGTTACCACCACCATAATGGATTGTTCCACCTTGTGTAGGTGTCGCATCGAAGTAGGTCCATTCTACATTTGCATCTTCTTTGGTTACTGTCACGGTGATTGCGATAGTTGGTGTTTTAACGGTGGTACAACTATTGGATATTTCACACCAGTAGTATGTTGTGCCTGCTGTGGCAGTAGAAGGTGTGTATGAGGCAGCAATTGCACCATTGATTGCTGTGCCTGTAGTGCGGTCATTCTTGTCGCTTGCATACCACTGGTATGTCACACCTCCGCTATTTCCTGCTGTGACTGTTACTGTAATCGGCTTGGCTTCAGCTTCATCCTTTGCATATGCTGTTTTGTCGCATGAAACAGTAAATACTGGTTCTATACATTTCCATTGTGCATAGAGTATGAGGTTGTCTTCTGGAATGATTGTTCCTACAGAATAGGATGTGCCTGAACCGTTTGCGGCGGTGTTCCAACCAGCAAATTGTTTTCCTGCTGGCTCGGTGAAAGTATTTGGGCATCCTGCCACTAACAGTGCATCATTTAAGACCACATCAGCCGCTGCCGTGCCATTATTAGCCTTGTATGTGATTTCATATGCAGGACGGCATATATTGATAGTATTCAAGTACCTCTCCGCATTTGCTGACCATATATAGAAGGTTGTTACGCCTATCAATGAACTTTCTGCAGGAATAGTGTATTGCTGCTTATCAGTAGTGATACAATTTGATTTGCATTGTGTACCTGAAATCGTAATGATATACTCAGTTGCAGATTGTTGTGTGCCAATTGAGATTTTATCGCCTGCTGCTAATGGTGTGCTGAGATTTTCTACCTTGAGATATGTATTCGTATTTGGGAAATATATTTCGCTGTTTTTAATCAAGGTAGTGCTTGTTTTATTATTATTATCCATATCTTTAATACCCACTTTACCTGTTGTGCTCAATCCATTGATTGTAGCATATGATGATAAGTCAAGGTAACTACTTCCTTTTTGTCCAGATGGATTAGCGATCTCATCATTTGCATCAAAAGTGAACATTTGTGCACAACCATCTGTGACTGGCATAGCCACATTGATAGTAGCAGTCATTATTTTCTCGCAATAGCCACCACTGGCAGCTTGTGTAGCTGTTACCGTTACCACACCTATCCTATCGCAGGTAAATGAAGAGCCATTTATTGTAGCAGCCACACCACCTGTAACAGCATAGGTAATTTCTCCTTCGCTGTTTTTGTCAGCAATAATAAGTGTGCGCAAATCCAATGCCCCGGAGCCAATGACATATCTACCATTTGCAAAGGTTGTAGTTGGCATGGTACAATTTTCTGTCCATTGTGCAGCGAGTTGCAGCACGCCCCAAATATCGTTTGCAAGAGACACTACTGGTTCTTCTATTATTGTTCCACCTTCACCGTCATAAAACAAATTCCAACCAGTAAAGGTATGACCTGGTTTGGTAGGTGTTGGTAGATTTGGTATTCCTACGCCAAAGGTGTAGGTGGTATTCACCATACCTTCTAATGGAGTCTCTTTATCTGTGTCAAAATACTTCACATCAAATGTACATGGTGTCCATTGTGCATAGAGTGTGGTGTTCTCTGTAATGGTTATAGGTACACCAGCGGCATAGGATGTGCCTGTACCATCTGCGGCGGTGTTCCAACCTGCAAAAGTATAAATTGCATAGTCACTATCAGCATCTTCTGTAATCACAGGTATATTAGTAGAAACATTTCCTGTACCGTTAGTTAGAGTCTGTTCTGCAGGAATATTTTTTACAGCAAAGTCGGCATTCCATACTGCTGGTTGGTTCTCATTATATGTAAGTGTATAACTTCCTGGCTCTGGGGTTACTGGAATAGAGCAGCGTTTAACCGACATAGAAATAACCCAAGGATTCATCAGCGAATTAAGGGTAGAATTTCTATACAAGTTTATCACTTTGCTATCTGCTGTCAGTGTAATCTCATTTGCTCCTTGTACTATCTTCTCAGTCTTTGATCCGATTTCTGTTTCACCATTATCCGAATAAAGAACCAGTTGTTCAGAAACACCACCTGTTCCTATATTAATAGTTACTATATCACCTGCTTTGAAAGTATTCTCTGTTAGACTTATCCTGAAATAATTTCCATCGGTACCCAACTTCCAACCTGTAGTACCATTGCCTTTGTCTTGCACCGATGCCGTTACAGTTGCATCTGAAGCCCACATCCCTGTTTTGTCTGCAGCATTCTTAGCAGTAATCTCTGCATTCACAAGTATTTCGCACTCTCCTTGCTCGGGGGGGTCGATAGCAGTGAAGGTTGCAGAAACGGTCACATTGCTTGCTGGCATTGTGAAGGTATTATTTGTAACAGATACATTATTATCAGAAGCATCCTTAACTGTCAGTGTTTCTAATTCGTAGCCGCTTGCCGGAGTTACGGTGAGCGTCACTGTTTCACCCTGCGCTACATTAGTAGTCTTGTCGGCTGTCACCGTACCATTAGTAGCCGAATTGACGGTCACGGTGTAGAGTGTTCCTGGTTCGTCTGTAGAAGTAATGGTGAGTGTGTAAGTAATGCTCTTTGTTGGATAGCAACCTATTTCAGCGATGGTTGCAGTGATGATTGCTGTTCCTGCTGCCTTAGTTGTTACTTCACCTGTTGTCTGGTTGACGGTAGCCACACTCGTATTACTGCTACTATAAGTAATTGCACCCGCGGAGTTATTAGACGAAGCGGTGTAAGTAAAGGTGGTACCTGCTTGTTTGCTTACTCCAGCAGAAAGGTCAGTAGACCAAGCGAGATTAGTCTCTAAGGGTTCGCCAGAACCAGAGGAGGTGTATGTTAGAACAAATGAAGATATTTCTGTATTGCGATTTGAACTACCTGAAGCATCTGTACAACTAAGTTTAAACACCATACTTGATGTCTTATTCAAACCTGTTAGAGCATTACCTATTGTTACTGTAGTACCATCCAAATCGTATTGTGTTTTTTCATTCGCAGTACCTATTGCCTTGAAACTTGTTATTGTTACTCCTGTACCTATTGTAAATGTGATGGTCGCTTCATTGTTACTTGCATCTACTGTTATTTTTGACTTTTTTTCATCATTCTTACCACTGATTGATACTGATTTAGCTCCTTGACCTACTATATTTGTAATAATACTTCCATCTCCTACAAAGAAGTAACCCGATGCTTGATTATCTGTCGCAGCGAGGGTTACCGTCTCTTCTCCTCCACTTCCGGTTGTTGGACATTCGGAGAGGGTGATGGTTTTGGTAGAAGTAGATGCGTTATAGTTTTCTGTTGCGTCCGTTCTTAGGGTTAGAGTAATAGTACCCGACGCATCACCTGGCACTTGCAGTGTAGCGGTGATGGTTTGGCCGTTTACTGTTGCATTCACCAATGTACCCTTATTGGTGGTTAGACTGCCTGTGGTAAGAGTTGCATCCGAATTGGTTGTAACACTTACTGATACTAATTGCCCTGCATAAACTGGTTCTTCAGCCACTGTCCATGTGGTAGTCGGATCTGTCTTGGCAACAGTCCACTTCGCATAGAGAGTAATGTTATCGGATGGTTTGTAGGTAGCGTCTGCTGCACCTGCAGATTGCGTAAGAGCCTCGTTTTCATACCAACCAGCGAAAGTGTAGCCTGCTTTAGTTGGTTCTGGTAAGGTCACTCCATTACTATCATAACACTTACCCGCTGTACATGCTGAGCCTCCATTGGAATTATATTGTACCTCGTAGTAAACAGACACTTTTACAGTTGCTTGCGTCTCACCTGCTTTTGCTTTTAATTCCTTATCCTTTCCGTTTGAATTTCCAGTAACCGTTATACTATTTCCTGTTGTAGAACTTAGGGTTGTGATAGTAGTATTATCCCAAGTAACCGTTTTATTCAGTGCGTTATTCGGCGAAACGGTTGCTGTTAGTGTGGCTGATTCACCTTTCTTTAGGTCAAGTGTGGTAGGATTAACAGTAATACTTGCTACCTTTATTTCATTCCATTGCGCTGTGAGTGTCACATCGTTTGCAGGCATGGTATATGTTGTACCAGCTTCGTATGTGTTAGTGCCATCAGACCAGCCTGCGAAGGTGTGGCCTGCTTTTGAAAAACCTGTCGCAGTTGCGAGTGTGACGGATTGTCCTTCTACAGCCGTTTGCTCGGTAGGCTCTGTGCCTTCTCCACCATTGAGGTCGTAAGTAATAGTATAAGTAGTAAGTTCTGTTGCGGTTACTACTACTTGCTTATTGAGTTTGTTATAGCCAGTTTCAGACTCCCAAATACCTTGGTTAGCGAAGCGCACTGCATACTTAGGATTATTCGCAATATTATCAGACGCATCTGGCAAGTGGAGATACATATCGTATGTACCTGCTAGCATGTCAACGGGTAGTGTGACATCCTCATCGATGGTAGTAGTAGCACTATTTGGCGCCCATGTGCGTGGGTCAGATGATATTTTTATAGAATATGTATTTGTATTATTCTTAAATACAATATACGCGTAGCGCTCATTATATAGAGGTGCATAACCCACATTCTTGATAGAGAGTTGCACATTCATTAGGGTGCCTGCGGTTGCCTCGTTAGGTAAGGTTGCGCTTTCTAATTCAAAGCGATAGCCTAACTGTTTGGACATGCGAGCATATGAACCTTCTGCTTTCCATCTATTGGTTACAACTGTACTATAACTATGATTCAAATAACTATAGTGCAACTGCGCCATCTCAGCCTCAGCAACCGTGCCTATACAATATGCTTCATAAAGTTCAGCCACTTGGCTTTCTTCAAGGTTGGTCTCACCACCAATTGGCACATACAAGCACTCTTGTGCTATATACGCCATATCGGTTGCTCGGTTCTCGTAAGTACCTTGGTTCGCTGCTCCATTGAGGAAAGCGTCATTATGGTGACCCAGACGCGCTTTGGGTGTGTTTTGGTATGCTGTCTCCTGCGTTAGAGCGTCCGTAGAGATAGATTTTGATGTTAAATAATCTCTCTTGAACTTCGGTGTGCGCAACTGTACACAGCGATTAGCAGGAACTGCGGCGAGGAGTTGATCTATCAGATTATTCTTGATTTCTTCTGAAATTTCATCATTTCCTGTGCCTTGTGACGAATAATACCATTCGCCCCATACACCCAAGAAGCCTGCTTGCACCACATAGATAACATCAGCGTTCGCTTGTAAATAAGGTTTGAGTTGTGCCAAATGGGTTGCCCAAGTAGCAGGCGAAGCGTCGTGAGCTCCATCGCCAGAGTTCTCATCGTATGCAAAGCGCAAAATACACTTCATTCCATTAATACGGAACTTCTCCATATCTGCTTTGAACATCTCGATGAAGTCTTCTGGTAATTGTTGGTTAGTACGCAATTCATTAGAATCCATATAATAGATTCGCAAGATGAGTGAACGGTTTGCTGCTCGTGCGTCATCAAAATAGGAGTCGCCAATAACTGCGTCGTATCCCTTATTAGCATTCCACTGTACTTGCTCATAGAATCCACGCTCTGGGTTCGGGAAGTCTGTATCATCTGGAGCGTATGTGTTTAATCCTTCTATATAAGTGTATTGCCAATATAATGGTTCAGAATAGTTACCTTGACCATCATGCGCATAAGCTGCATAGTGGTATGTGGTACCATTTGTCAATCCATTATCTGTGCAAGTCGCAGCTATTCCATTGCCGTCATACACTTGTGTGCCGTCTGTATGTGAGGTGGGGTTAGAACCTACTTTGCGAACGATTATCAAACCTTTAGCCGCTACTTGTGTACCTTGGTTTAGTACTACATTGCGGATATAGAATGTGCCGCTTGTAGCAGTTGCTGGATTGGCATAGAAATTGACAGATTCGATAGTCTTATCTTTTGAATAGATATTACTACTTTTCCACGCTTCTTGGGTAATTACCGATGTATGAGATGTCCATTCCGTGGGAGCTAGTTTAGCAAAGCCAGACTCTACCCAGCGAGTAGTACCATCATACAAGAATGGAATAAGATCTACACTTTGAGTAGAAGCTGACTTATATTCAAAGGTGATAGATTCCACATTCTTTTGAGGTGTTGCTAATGGAATCTTTACACCTGCTGTTTGCCATCCTTTAGTGGTAGTATATTCTACTTTTATCTCATTTGTATTCTCTTTTGTGATAGTTGAACTATTAGTTTGTCCTTCAGCTGTACTCAAAGTTGCGGAAGCAATATCCACCCTTGTAGTTACGGGTTTCGTAGGCATTGTCCAATACAGATTTACCGATCCACTCATTCCCATTCCAGTGAATGTACCCACTTGTGGCACTGCTTCAGGCTCTGGTGTTTCAATTGGTGTTGCGGTGAAAGTGGCGGTGTAGGTTGCATTGCCTGTTACTGCTGTTATTGCTTGATTCCAACCGTTGAATGTATAGGTATATTGTGCGTCTGCAGCTTTGGTTGGTTCGGCACCATTGTAAGTTGGTATGGTGCCATATTCTACATTATTATCGGTTTCGAGTGTATTACCATCGGCATTCTTCCATGTAATGGTATATTTGTTTACAGTGCGAGTGAAGTTTGCTGTAACTGTTGCGTTTCCCGTTACTGTGGCAGGAAGTCCAGACCAATTGCTAAATGCATATGTGTATTGTGCCGTGTTGGCTGTTGGAGTGGCTGTAACGGTAGTTCCATTCACAGTATAGGTGTTAGAACTGCTGCTTGTTGTCGTTCCTGATGGAATTCCTGCAACAGAAGCAGGCGAAACAGTACCATAACCATTTGTATTTACCGCATTGGTAAGCGTGTAGGTAGGAGCAGAACCACCAGAAGGAAGCACATTACCTGAGATGATTATTGGCAAGTTAACCACGAAAAACTTGGTATTGTTTGCCGTTGACTTAAACCATATTTTAAAAGTAACATTGCCACTTAATCCATTTCCTGTAAAATTTGGAAAAGCAAAAGTAATCTTTTGGTTTGAGGCGGATGTTGTTATTTCATTAGAAGCATATGTTGTTGTTCCATCTGTTAATATTGCTTGATATGTATAAGAAGTTGCTTCTGCTACTATTGTTGCCGAAATAGCGGTAGGTTTAAAGACATATCCAGTTTTTACCGTAAACTGCGCCGATACTGAATAGCTATCGTTATAACTATCTGTGCTAATTTTTGAAGATGGTTTGTACTTTAACGAATATGGAGCTGTTGCCTTATCATATGCTGAACTACTTGCTGAAAGTTTAGAACCCATCGTAAATGCCGTTGCATTAGCAGTAATATTTTCATTTGTCGATGAAGATGTAAAAGTAGATGCATAACTTGCATTATCGCTTATTCCTATTTTTATCACTCCCTCATCATCTCCACCACCGCCAGCGGCGTTGACGGTGACAGTAATATTGCCTGTTACTTTGTTTGCAGGAATTGTTAGTGTTCCTGTGGACTTATTCCATGTATAATCCGTTCCTGCTGTTAGCGTTGTACTACCAACTTGAACCGTAATGTTTTCTGGTAGTGCATAACCAGAGTTTGCAGCAAAAACAATACTATATTCTGTATTATATGTAGCCTTATCATCACCTGCCTCGCCACCACTTGAGCGGGTTACAT
This sequence comes from Paludibacteraceae bacterium, assembly GCA_036309065.1. GTDB lineage: Bacteria > Bacteroidota > Bacteroidia > Bacteroidales > Paludibacteraceae > Colicola. Next base: position 14,439 of record JAXJUN010000019.1, read on the forward strand.
TGGACAATGTATGCGTCACATCGTATTTATTCGCAGTCCATTGGGCATGGAGAGTGATAGTAGCAGTTGGAGTATAAGAAGCATTTGCATCGCCTGCTTTTGTGCCACCCTCCTGTGCTGTAAACCAACCATTGAAAGTATAACCCGTCTTTGTAGGCGCAGCAGGTAATGTGATTTCAGCTCCAGCAGAGGACTGCGTAATCTCATCCACATTGCCTCCTCCGTGTGTATCAAAAGAAACTGTGTGTTTTGTTTCTTCACCACCACCGCTGGAGGCAATAACTGTTGCAATAAGTTTTATGACACCTATAGCATCAGAGGAAGCCTTTATATAGTATTCCCCTGCAGATAAGTTTGTTGCTTCTATCTTATACACTACTCCTTTTTCTTCACAACTGACATATGTTATGTCAGTGTTATTAGGCGTTCCTTCAGTCGTTTGAATTGCTATGTTTTTCTTTTCGGAGTTAGTTTGCACATAAGCCGTTACTGTAGCAATATACCCATTTTTAACAACGAATTTTATATTATTTCCGTTACTACTACCACCGAAACGAGGAGCTTTTAATCCGGCCTCAATTCCATAAGTATCACTTTTAACAGATGTTACTGGAGAATTTGTTACTCCCTTCATCTTATTAAACACAAAACTAATCTCAGTCTTTTCTACATTTGATGTGTTTACACCGTCAGAGGTAGCTTGATAAATTACATAATTCACTCCCCATACATTTCCAACACCGATAGTGAAGAGTATGGTGAGGATAGCCGCGAAGTGAGAAACGCGGCGAGAAGCACCGAAAGAGGCACCAGAAGAAGCACAGTGCGAAAAAGGCCTACTGACCCGTAATTGACTCGTAATTGACTCGTAATCGACTCGTAAATTATCACTATGCATTTTGGTGCGCAAAATGGATAGTTTTTTACTCAAACTCTCTAAAATCGTCAGGAATGAAAATGCTTTCATCATATTGTGTGTTTTTTATTGTTATTCTTAATCTAGGGGACTAGTGGACTAGTTAACTAGCAAACTAGGGGACTAGGATACTAGTTTACTAGGGCACTAGGGTGCTAGTTTATTTTATTGTCTTTTTCTCTGGCGGTGCGGCGGGCGAGGGACATCTTCTCACGAATACCACCACTCTCTATAAATACTCTCTCCTTGACTTGTAGCCAGTTACACATTCCTCTATCCGCTTGATGCAACAGGGTTAACGCTACATTACAAAATTCCTCCTCACTCCATTGCTCATAGTATTTTTGATAATCCGCTAACTCATTATGAGCATAGCAATAATCAACCATTTTTTTATATCGCTCGTGCGACGCATCCCAACGCGAAAGTCTATGAGCCATTAGATAATCCTCATAATCTTCTCTCAACTCCACTAAACTCGCGCGAGCCACATTCACCAACTTAAGTTCCATCTCTGCACTTAACAACCCATCCTCTACTCCCTCTGCTATATTCTGCTTCCCGCTGCGAGCCGCCTGAACCATCTGATCTTGCGTGCGGTCGCCATGAGAGAGATATTTATTTTTGAACCAAAAAGTCATATCATAAAGCACTTTGGTCTTTTTATAGAAAATGAGACTACGGTAGTTGCTACCCTTCTCTATAAAACCATTTTCATTCATTCGTGCCATATATTCTATATTTATTGCTAGTATTTTGGGGCTGGTATATACGCGTATAGCACGCGTAAAATAAAACAGCGTGCAAAGGTACGGCTTTTTTTAATAATAAATGTGCAATAATTGACGATTTTTGTAGAAATTGTAATATTTAGTTTGCAATTAAAGTGCTTTTTCGCGTGGTATTGGATATTACTTAAACAAAAATAGAGAAAACAAAATGAAAATAGAGAAAACTTTTTTTTAGGTAATCAAAAACGACGGCGGATGATTTATAATGGTAAATAAACCTAAATAAACACTGGTCGCATGCTATGTGCCTATTGTAGTCGCTGAGCCTGTGGGCTACGCGCCCGGAGCGTAATTGTCCCTATTGGCTCGCAAGCGAGCTTGCAGCCCGCTAATATTCTCTTTCCGCTTAATCGTGACCCATAACGGGCACGATGGGCTGCTCACAAAAACACGCTTCGCTAACAAAAAAGCGTTCACTCTGTTCACTTCAAAAACGGCAATGCTAATCGCTAAATTAGAACGCTACGCTACAGGACGGCCAAGGCCTACAGGACGGGCAGAGCCCTACAGAACGGCGACAAGCGCCTACAGGATTGCTAGGGAACTAGTCAACTAGGGAACTAGGCCGCCTAACCCCTAATCCCTAATCCCTAAACTAATACTTCATATTATCAATCAAACGGACGGGACCGCAATAGACCGTTACACAACCAATAGCATTGGTGAAAACAGTAGTGGGTTGCAAAGTGGTTTGGTCAACAATCTCGTAATACTCCACCTCTAATCCATCCACCGCATTGATGGTATCTATCACACGCTGCTGAACATCCGCAACCGTCGCACCCTCTTCTTTTGCCCATTCCAACGAAGCAAAAAGAGTGCGCGAGATAGCCAATGCCGTCTGTTTCTCTGTATCCGACAAGCGTTCATTACGGCTGGAGAGCGCAAGACCAGACTGCTCACGCACAATAGGACAATCAATGATATGCAGATCGCCGAAAGTGCCTGCCATAGAACTGCGTTCCACCATGTGGTGGATGATGGCCAACTGCTGGAAGTCTTTCTCACCAAAATAAGCCTTATCTGGTTGAGTGAGGTAGAAAAGACGGCTCACCACTTGTACCACGCCATTGAAATGGCCTGGACGCATCTTGCCTTCCATCACCTTGTCCAGTCCTGCAAAATCGAACTCAAAAACAGCATTCATCTCTTCTGCTGAATACATTTCTTCTGGTGTAGGCGCGAAGACGAAGTGCGCGCCGATAGAACGAAGCAATTCAGCATCACGCTGGATATCACGAGGGTATTTAGCCAAATCCTCCTTATTATTAAACTGGGTAGGATTGACAAAAACAGAGACGATACATACATCATTCTCTGTTACAGCTCTGCGAACGAGCGTGGCATGTCCTTCGTGGAGCGCACCCATAGTAGGCACGAGACCGATTGTTTTGCCTGTTGCTTTACATGCCTGAACGGCTGATTGCAATGCTTTTTTGGTAGTTATTATTTGCATAGGATGGTTATTTTATTTTTCGGCTACAAAGGTACTACTTTTTTTGAATATATGCAAATAATTTTGTTGAATTAACGATTAGCGATTAGCGATTAGCGGTTAGCGGCCTAGTTCACTAGTTCCCTAGTTCACTAGCAAAAGCATAGCAACTTAAAGTGAAAAATGCGTGAATTAGGTGCTTCATTGGCACTAAAACACTCATTTTTGCTCCATTTTGCGAAAAAAAGAACAAAAATTTGCGTATGTGGGATTTTTTTTGTACCTTTGCAATGCAAATTGTACCTTTGGGGTATTCATACTAACTATTTAACACCATGCGCCTATGAAAGAGCCAAATCGAATATTGTTTATCTCGCAAGAGATTTACCCCTATTTGGCCGAAGAAACACCTACGCGTCTTTTGAATCGCCAGTTGCCTGAGTATTTTCAGAGCCACGGCTACGAGACGCGTACATTTATGCCAAAATTCGGTGATATAAACGAACGCCGAAACCAATTGCACGAAGTGATTCGTCTCTCTGGAATGAACCTTATCATTTCCGAGAGTGACCATCCTCTGCTCATCAAAGTAGCTTCTATTCAACAGGCGCGTATTCAGATTTATTTTATTGATAATGACGACCTTTTCCATCGTCGCAAAGGTGTAGTGGATGCTAATGGGGAGGAATATGCCGATAATGACGACCGTGTGATCTTCTTCGCACGCGGTTCGATTGAGACCGTTAAGAAACTGCGCTGGACACCAAATATCATCCTTTGCTCTGGATGGATGTCCGCGTTAGCCCCCTTATACCTCAAGAAAGCGTACAATAATGAGCCATTCTTTGCCCATTCAAAGATAGTATTGATGCTCGATAACGAAGAGTACACCAAGCCATTCGGTACTAAATTCGCTGAGAAACTGCGTATCGATGGTATTAGCAATACCGATGTGCGCTCTATCGCAGGTTTCCCTGTGGGCTATGAGGAGTTGATGCGCTTGGCTGTGGACTATTCGGATGCCGTTGTCTATGCTTCTCCGCAGGTGAACCAACGCGTGATGAACTACGCAGAGACGAAAGGCAAACCCATCTTGCCATACGAGGAATGCGAAGATTTGAATGGAGTTTGCAAGCGTCAGTGGGAATTCTTTCAAACATTATTAGACAAGACGAATGAATAAAAACATCTCTATCATATGGTGTTTAATAGCAATGCTGTGCGCATTGTGTAGCTGCGAAGGTGATTTGCCCAGTACGGGTGGTGGTGTGCTTGACGAGGGCGATGCTATCATCGTGAAAGCAGATACTTTCCCTATCCTATCTGCTATCGATAGTTGCGATGCTATCATCTCCCAAGCCGACTCGTTCCTCTTGGGCGAGATAGAGACAGACTACGGTTTGCTACGCGCATCTATCCTAACGCAGTTAGCCTGCCCAGAGGGCTATCATTACCCTGCTAACGCCGAGGTGGATTCGATATGCTTATTCATGTATTATAATAGTTGGGTAGGCGATGGTTTTTCTCCCTTAGCCATAGATGCCTATATGATGGATAAAGCCACATTTCAGTACTCAGGCACTTATCCCACCGATTTGGATATTAGTCAATACTGCTCTCGCCAGGAGAGTATATTACGCAATCGTCGCATCGTGGCGGCTTCAGAGAAATTAGATTCTATCGCCAATAGCAATGGTCAGTTCGTGCCAATGGTGCGCATGCGCCTGAGCGATGACTTCATGCAAGCATTCTGGCAAATACAGTCTTTCGAGGACCAAGAGGCATTCAATAAGCAGTTCAAGGGACTAATGATTGAGACTTCTTTCGGTTCATCCACCGTGCTCAACATATCCGATGTGGCGCTGGGTGTATTCTACCATTTCACCTATAGCAAAGCAGGAAAAGATACCACAGTGAATGATATGAAGGCCTTCTACGCGAACTCTGAAGTGCGCGCCGTGAACCATCTATCGTACTTGGGCAAGGAAGAGTGGATAACACAATTGCAGAATGACCCTACCCACAATTATATTGTGGCGCCAGCAGGTATCCACACACGCCTTACTTTCCCTATGGGCGAGATGGCTGCGATGATCAAGAGCGAGTTAACCGACACCCTCAGCGACGGCAATGTAATCCAGAAACAGCCCTATGTGAATAGAGCGATGGTGCAGATAGAGGTGGAGAATGTATATACAGGCAGCGGGTCGGATATAACGCGTAATGACTGGTTGCAACCCGCAAAACACATGCTGCTTATCCGCGAGTCCAGCATGGAGCGTTTCTTTGCCAAGAAAGAGTTGCCATCCGATACATGCGCCCTATTGAGCACGCTCAACCAAGGTGTGGACTCAGTAGGCAATACGATTTACTATTATAGTTACGACTTATCTGATTTCTTACATAACCAGTTGCGTCAGGACTCTTTGGACGCAGAATTAAAAATGATGCTCGTACCTGTTACTGTCAGTACGAGCACCTCTGCTAATGCCACTACGAGTATCTCTGCTGTGAAGCAGCAACAGACACTCTCTGCTACGAAAATCAAGTCCGCGCAGAATGGCATGAATCTCAAGTTGGTATATTCAGGATTTTAGTCGCGTTATAATGCGTGTTGGAGTTGGTGAAGGTCAGCCTTCTCTATCTTCTCCATCGCGTATTGCTTGGTGACCGTGAATGCGTGCGCGGCGTTGGCATCCTTGTTATCCGGCATTTCGAACATCAAGTCCGTCATCACCAGTTCCATCAGTCCGCGCAATCCACGCGCACCGAGTTTATTCTCAAAAGCCTTATCGACGATATAATCGAGCATCTCGGGTTCGAAACTGAGTGCCACATTATCCATCTTGAGCAACTTAGCATATTGTTTCACCAATGCATTCTTGGGTTCGGTCAATATATTGCGTAATGCCACTTTGTCTAATGGTTCGAGATAAGTGAGAACAGGCAGACGGCCGATGATTTCTGGTATGAGTCCGAACGACTTGAGGTCCTGCGGCGCTACATACTGCAGCAGATTATCCTTGTCCAGTTTAGCGGCTTTGTGCTGCGCATCAAATCCCACTACCTGCGTATTCATACGCTGGGCTATCTTGCGCTCAATACCATCGAAAGCACCGCCGCAGATAAAGAGTATATTCTTGGTATCCACATGAATAAACTCCTGCTCTGGATGCTTGCGACCTCCCTGTGGTGGTACATTGACGATAGATCCTTCGAGCAGTTTGAGCAGTCCTTGCTGCACGCCCTCGCCACTCACATCGCGTGTGATGGATGGGTTCTCACTCTTACGAGCAATCTTATCTATCTCATCGATAAAGACAATACCCCGTTGCGCCTTGGTAAGGTCATAATCGGCGTCCTGTAATAGGCGCACAAGCAATGACTCCACATCTTCGCCCACATATCCTGCTTGCGTGAGTGCTGTGGCATCCACGATAGCGAAAGGTACTTTGAGCATCTTAGCAATCGTGCGGGCGAGGAGTGTTTTACCCGTACCTGTTGAACCAACAAGAAGGATATTACTCTTCTCTATCTCCACGCCATCCTCGTCAGCTGATTGCAGCACACGCTTGTAGTGGTTATAGACCGCTACAGACAAGAAACGCTTGGCTGTTTCCTGACCGATGACATACTGGTCTAAGAACTCCTTAATGGCGCGTGGTGTGGGTAATGGTTCATTGGCGAAAGTATCGTCTTTGTCTGTTTTCTTAGGCATCTTGGCTACCAGCATATGGCCTGCCTCGATACACTCACAGCAAATAAGACTGCCGTCCATGCCGCTGAACATATTCGGCATCGGACGCCCGCAGAAACTACATACTTCGTTATTCTCTTTCTTCTTTGCCATTACTCCTTATTATTTTTTACGCGCGTATACGCGATCAATCATACCATACTCGAGCGCCTCTTGTGCCGTCATCCAGTGGTCACGGTCTGCATCTTTGCGAATCTGCTCCATGGCTTTGCCTGAATGGTCAGAGATGATCTGGTATAGTTCGTCTTTGAGTTTGAGTATCTCTTTGGCTGTGATTTCTATATCCGATGCTTGTCCTTGGATACCTCCGAGTGGTTGATGAATCATAACGCGGCTATGTGGCAATGCAGCACGCATTCCTTTCTCTCCAGCCACAAGCAATACAGCGCCCATAGAAGCCGCCAAACCGGTACATATAGTAGCCACTTTGGCTTGCACAAACTGCATAGTGTCGTAGATGCCCAGACCTGCATAGACAGAACCGCCAGGGGTATTGAGGTAAAGGTGTATATCACGCTCGCTATCGACTGAGTCGAGGTATAGTAATTGCGCTTGTATCACATTGGCGGTATAGTCATTCACCTCGGTGCCAAGAAATATAACTCGGTCCATCATCAAACGGCTGAATACATCCATTTGGGTTACATTGAGTTGGCGCTCCTCTAAGATAGTAGGAGATATATATCCAGCCGTAGCATTGATGCGTGATGACGCATCGCTCATCACTTTCTCTACATGCATGGAGTTGAGTCCCTGCGAAGTAGCAAAACGAAGAAAATCATTATTCATAGTAGTAATCAGTTTTCAGTAATCAGTGGTCAGTTATTAAATAAACCAGACACACTAGGGGAAAGCTAGCATATCTGGTTTATTTGTATTGCGTATTTAATTATTTCTTTAGAGCTGCCTTCTTCTCAGCACGCTTAGCCTGCGCTTGATAGATATTATAAGCGATAGGAGAAGCGATGAAGAGAGAAGAGAAGGTACCTACAATCACACCCATGAGGAGCGCGAATACAAATCCTTGGATTGTCTCGCCACCGAATGTGAAGATTGCTAACAATACCACCAAGGTGGACATTGAGGTAGAGAAGGTACGGCTCAATGTGTTATTGATTGCATCGTTGATATTCTGCTTGAGGTCACGCTTTGGATAAAGAGTGGTGAACTCACGCACGCGGTCGAAGATAACCACCGTAGCATTGATAGAATAACCCACAACGGTCAAGATAGCAGCGATGAATGATTGGTCAATCTCCATAGAGAATGGCATAATCTTCCAAAGGATAGCATAGAGACCAAGGATGATGAGGGTATCGTGTGTCAAGGCTACGATAGAACCTACAGAGTAAGCGAAGTTGCGGAAACGGATGAGGATATACAAGAAGATACCTACCAATGCAGCCAATACAGCCCATACAGCGCTGGTGGTGATATCATCAGCGATAGCTGGACCTACCTTCTGGCTCTGCATGATACCTACATTCGCATTAGACTCAGTAGAGCGGAAATCATCAAAAGTAACTGTCTCTGCCAAGAATGGCTTGCAGCCCTCATACAAGAGCGCATCAATCTGCTCATCCAATTCAGGGGTATCCTCTTGAATACGATAGTTGGTAGAGATACGCACTTGGTTAGCATCATTACCATAGGTGATCACATTGAGTGAGAACAACTCGCCGTCCTCCAAAGTAGCGCTGAGGGTCTTATCCAAACTCTCGCGTACATCCTGTGTATTCACATTATTATCGAAGCGAACTACATAGTTACGACCACCAGAGAAATCAATACCAAGGTTCAGTTTACCGAAGATATGTGGCTCCAAACCGAGTACAGACAAGATGATCATACCACCAGCCACGATGTACGCCCACTTGCGTGCGCCTACGAAATCGAAGTGGATATTCTGGAGGAAGTTCTTCATCCATGGAGTGGTGAATGAGAGCTCTTTAGCAGTCTCTTTCTTGCAATACGCATCCAAGATAAGGCGTGTGATGAATACAGCGGTCAAGAAAGAAGTAACGATACCGATCATGTATGTTACAGCGAAGCCCTTGATAGGACCGGTACCGAAGATAGCAAGGATAGCACCTGTCAGGAATGAAGTAACATTGGCATCCACGATAGCTGAGATAGCATTCTTGAAACCATCCTCGATAGCCTTGCGCATACCCTTACCAGCGCGCAACTCCTCGCGGATACGCTCGTAGATAAGCACATTAGCATCGACAGCCATACCCAAGGTAAGCACGATACCTGCAATACCAGGCAAAGTGAGCACTGCTGAGAAAGAAGCCAATACACCGATGAGCAAGAATACATTGCATACCAATGCAGCGTCAGCAATCAAACCAGGGATGAGACCATAGTAGAAAATCATGTAGAGGAGGATGAGCACGAAGCCTAATACGAATGACCAAAGACCAGCGTTGATAGCTTCTTGACCGAGTGATGGACCTACCACACTCTCCTCAATGATACGAGCAGGAGCTGGCATCTTACCAGACTTGAGGGTATTAGCCAAGTCCTTTGCCTCTTCTACGGTGAAGTTACCAGTGATTTGGCTGTTACCACCAGCGATCTCGTTTTGTACTGTTGGGAAACTATATACATAGCCATCCAATACGATAGCTACTGATTTGCCGATATTATCCTTGGTGAGGCGTTGCCATGTCTTAGCACCCTCTGCATTCATAGACATAGACACATTGGCATATGCGCTGGTTTGTGAGAAGTCTGCGCGCGCATCGGTGATCACATCACCCTCGAGGCTTGCGCGACCATCACGCTGTGCCTTGAGCGCTACGAGTTGGTAGTAACTACCTGCCTCATCCACAGCCTTTACAGTCCAGTAGAAACGCGCATCACGTGGCATGATAGACTTAGCAATCTGCGAATTGAGCATTGCGTTCACCTTAGCGGTATCTACATAGTGTGCAGTACCTACCACTGGTCCACGGAATGCCTGACCTGCTTGGTCAACAGATGGAGCAAGAATACCGAATAATGGGTTATTCTTCTTATACTCAGCTATCTGTGCCTCTTGGTCCACCTCAGCCGCAGCAGAGTCTGCATCTAAGTTCTCCACGAGGTCTGCCAAGTCCTCTGTAGCAGGAGCAGCTTCCTCTTTTACCTCTACTACCTCTTTCTCTGCTGGAGCAGCAGCCTCAGTAGCAGCATTGAGCGCAGCGTACTCATTATTGATTTGTGCGAGCACAGGGAGCAACTCTGAAGACTCATATGTCTCCCAGAACTCAAGGTTTGCACTACCTTGGAGGAGCTTACGAACGCGCTCTGGCTCCTTGATACCTGGCAACTCAATCAAGATACGACCTGGCTGAGCCAATTTCTGAATATTTGGCTGTACCACACCAAAGCGGTCGATACGAGTGCGAAGCACATTGAAGGAGTTCTGAATAGCGCCATCCACTTCCTCACGGATAACAGACTCAACCTCATCGTTTGTAGAATTGAGTGTCACTTTATCTTTGAGCTCGAAAGTAGAGAAGATAGAAGCCAACTGAGCATTTGGGTCCAACTCATTGAATGACTCAATGAAGAGAGTCACGAAGTCAGCACCACTGGCTTTTTGCTTTTGCTTAGCCAATGCCATTGCCTCTTTGTAGAGTGGAGTCTCGTTATGACCACTGAGGGCATCCAAAATCTCTGGAACGCTCACCTCCATTGTCACATTCATACCACCCTTGAGGTCAAGACCCAAGTTGATTTCTTTCTCACGGCACTCTTTGAGAGTGTAGCCGAACCATACTTTCTCCGCAGCGATTGAATCCAAATACTGGTACTCCTTCACTGCATCACCTGCTGCGTACTCCTTCGCCTGCTTGTTATAATGCGCAGTAACGAACGAGAACGAGAGGTAAAAAGCGCATACCAATGCAAGGCATGCTACCATAATTCTAACAAGTCCTTTGTTTTGCATGATTGTATAATTTTAATTTATTTTTGCCAATTATTTATTGCTAATTCTCTCATACATGCGCGGCGAAACGCACGCACGCTTGCACAAAAAGTGTGCAAAGGTACGAAAAAAAAATCACATACGCAAGCATTTACTGCAAAATTACGCTAATTTAATAATATTATACCGCTTATAGGGCAGTTGCCAAACAAAAACAGATGCTATCTGCTGAATTTGCAGGAAAGTTTTAGAGTAACCAGTCTAAATAATTTTCGGGGGTTATAATAGTTGTTTCTTTTATGGGATATGCTTTCAAAAACGCTTCTGGAATAGTGGTGTTTGCTTTTTTAGGATTCCATTTTATCTCAAACACAGTCATCATTCCATCGCGTTCCTCAATATAGTCAATTTCTTGTTGCGATTGTGTACGCCAGAAATACATATTACAATAATATTGCTGATAGTGGTTGCGCTTGATTCGCTCCGAGATAAAGAAGTTTTCCCACAGTGCACCTACATCGTTGCGCATCTCCAACGGAGCAAATTGCTGAATGACAGCATTGCGTATGCCATTATCGTAGAAATAGATCTTTTTGGCTTTCTTAAGCTCATTGCGCAAGTTGCGACTAAGTCCATTTAATCGGAAGATAATAAAGCATTTCTCCAATAACTCAATGTATTTCTCTACTGTTTTACTGTCGCTACCCACTGTTTGAGCCAGTTCGTTATAGGAAACCTCTGAGCCTACTTGGTATGCCAACGCACGCAACAATTTGTCTAACAAGTCGGGTTTGCGTATATTTTCCGTTGCAAGAATATCTTTGTACAAATAACTATCTGTAAGGTTACGCAGCAGCATTTGTGTATCAGCACTTTGATTTAGAATATCAGGGTAAGAGCCATAAATGAGTCTTGGCTCTAACATGCGTTGAATATCAATATACCCTAATGTTTTGTAAATCTCATTGGTAGATATTGGGAACATTTGATATTCCAATTTTCTACCAGTCAATGGTTCATTAAGGCGATTACGCAATTCAAAAGCAGACGATCCTGTGGCTATAACTTGTATATCTGGCAAGTTATCTACTATCATCTTGAGTGTTAGACCAATGTTATCTACTTTTTGTGCTTCATCAATCACAACGAATTTATTGGCAGCTATCAACATCTGCAATTCCTTTAAGTTTCTATTGGTAAGTGCAGTTACTGTTTGTGGCTCATCGCAGTTGAGGTAGAGTACATTGTTATTCTGTTCTTGTATGATTTTTTTGAGCAATGTAGTTTTTCCTACTTGTCTTGCGCCGAGTAAGATGATAGCTTTCTGTTTAAAGCATTGGTCAAGAATGATTGATTGTAGCTCTCTTTGAAACATGGTCGTGTATCGTTTTGAATTTCGCTGCAAAGATAGTATTTTTTTTTGAAACATGCAAACTTTTTGGATTGTATTCCGAAAATTCGTTCGATTTTTTGGATTATATTCCGAAAAATCGTTCAAAATTTTGGATTAGTACAATAAAAAAGGACTTTTGTGGGCTTTTGATGGCTTTCAAATCACTCTCAAGTTTCCTGCGGGCTACATGACCACTTCGGGACCTGAAGGAGTGCGAAGGAACGCACTCCGAGCGCAGCGCCCGAAAAGTCCCCACTTTGAGGAATCAGCGCAAGCATAGAACAAAACAAGGATATCTGTGGGATATCTATTAGCTTTCGGTGGTACTAACTATAGTTGACAATAACTTATCAACTCTAAGTCTAGTGTTAGATTAATTGATAATACATGTGTACTTTGTTTGTTGCTCGGAGATGTCATATACAAGCCATAAACAATCCTTACCTATCATCCAGCAGCAGGCATGACTATACTCTGTTACATCACAATATCCGCAACTACCATAGATGCGGTTACATGCTTGACGAATAGCATTGTAACTTGCTACAGGCATTTCAAGTGTATAAGAAAATTGATAGATGCGTTGATTTTCTAATTGAATATTGATATTGATGGTATCAGTTTCTATGATTTCTGCATCTGTATCTATTACTTCCGTGAAATATGCTTGCATGGCTATTTCCTTTTCCGAAATATGTTGAATCGTGTTGGTATCTATTGTTATAGGGAAATGATAACCATGTGCTTGCTCCATAAATTCTTCAAAAGTACCATCAATATAAAGACCGAATACTTGTGGCTTATTGGGGCGTTGGCAAGATGCGATGAATAGCGAAGAGGCTATCAAAAGAAATATCTTTTTCATATAGTAATTTATGTTATATTTAACATCTATTAAAAATGATTTGTTTGAGAGAAGTTATATTAATTTGTTCCATCCATAACACCAATTCCGTAGTCGTTCTATATTTTGTTGATTATTTATAAAATCCATATTTTTAGGTGGACTCCACAATGGCAATATGCTACCGTGTTGAATTTTTCGTAATTCATAAGCTGCTGACAAATACTCTACTTTGGGAGTAGGAATTAATACGCATACTTTATGAATAGTTCGTATTTTTAATGTATAAACAACAAAAAAACCTCTCATACGGTTGTCTGTTGTTATATAAATATCATTAGGAAGGAACATGTTTTGTGGTAATATGGTCCATAATCTTTCTGGTAGGTAATATGGCTCTGGATCCAAGATCTGTTTCCTTAATACATTATAGAAAGAATCGAATAAGAAGGTATATCCAGTTCGTGCAAACAAGAGCAAATAAGCATTCTTGATAATAGCCGATGACACTTTTCGATCATTAATTTTTAAATTCTTATTTTTAATATTGATGATTTCGTTGGGAAGTAAAATATTTTGTTGATATTCTGTTATTAGCTTAGGATTATTATTTTTAATGGGTACTTGCAATTGAATATCAGAATGAGAATTTATTTTTAATTTAGCATTTAATCTTTGCTCTCCATTACAGATAAATACATTGCGATCAGTTTGAGGCAAAAAATCATTTTGCTCTAATGAAATAATATAATTGATTAAATCGCCATCTATATTGTGCCCACACTTAGAATTGCATTGCCGACAGGTAAGTAAGCGTATTTTACCACCCAATTTTTCTTGTGGAACATGTTCTTTTGATAATACAATTTTAAAGTTATCTTTTAAAACTTCTTTTTGACAAATCGGACAATAATAGTATTCCTCTTTCAATGAGATATCCTCCCCTATAATGGAGAGCTGATTATGCATGTGTTGTAAAAACTTGACAGAATCCATATGTGCAGTACTCATCATTAATCATTGACCTATTATAATTTCATTCACTCCCTCTGAGGCAAGTATTTTCTTGAAATGTAATTTTTTTTCCATAGGAACAATAATTTGCTCCAACGATTTACAATGTTTAAATGCAGAATGTCCAATAGTTGTTATACTATCACCTAAAGTGATTTGTTTTAATTTAGTACAACGTATAAAGGCACCAGGACTAATAATGATAATATTGTTCGGAATGTCTATAGAGGTTAAACTTTCACAATCACTGAAAGTAGCTTCATTAATTTCATGGATTCCATTGCCTATCTTTATTAAATTCATGCTGTTGCAACAATTAAACGCTGCTTTTCCTATGTTTTGGACACTATTTGGGATATTAAAAGAAGTAATGCTGGTACATCTTAAGAATGCTCCATCGTTAATGTTAATTATGCTATCAGGAAGATTAACTTCGGTTAAATTATAACAACTTTTAAAAGCAAATTTACCAATAGTGACAACACTTTCTGGTATAACAATAGATGTTAAATTGGTACACTCTTTAAAAGCAGATTCTCCAATAAATACTACACTTTTTGGAATAGTATATATTTTAGAAATTGCTCCTTGAGGATATTTTATTAGAAGCGTAGCATCTTTGTTAAAGAGCACTCCATCTATGGAACAATAAATTGTATTACTAGAAACAACTTTAAAAGATTTTAGTTTATTGCTATACCAAAAGGCATCTGGCTGAATACGGATTACTCTTTCTCCTATAATATATTCTTGAACTTGTCTTCCAAATTTTTGGTCATATCCTTTTGGAATTTCATCTAAATTAATTTTTACAGAGATTAGGTTGCGGCAATTGTCAAATGCGCAACAATCTATGAATCTTGCACTTATGTTAGTTATGGAAGTTAATGAAGAACAATTACTAAATGCAAATTGTCCTATTTTCACTATACTATCTGGAATGGAAACAGATGTTAACAGGGAACAATCACTAAACGCAAATGCCTCAATGTACTCTACACAATATGATACATCATTATGAACTATTTGTTTGGGAATGGAGAGTGCACCAACATATTGAGTAGCTGGTTTGATAACGGTAGCATTATTTTGATTCGCATTTAGATGATAGGTGATATTATCAATGATAGTTTCCATAAGAAGTCACTAAATTTTACTATACAGAAAGATGCGCAAAGATACACTTTTTTTTTGACATGACCAAATAAAAATGCCATTTATGCGAATTTTACATAAATGGCAAAAGTAATACGAAAAGTTTGTGATACTGAATTATTCTTTTTCTGTCTTTTGAATTTCTTCAGCAATTAGTTCTTGCAACTTGGTCTTAGGTAGTAAATATTGATATTCTGCAACACCAATAGGTTTATTTACATCTTGCAATGCTAATTCTACCTCTAAATGGTCTTTTTCTGCGCACAAGATAATACCAATAGATGGATTCTCATCTGGTGCTTTCTCCAATTTGTCTAAAAGCGACAAATAGAAATTCATTTTGCCTACATACTCAGGTTTGAACTCTCCTATTTTTAGTTCTATAGCGACCATAGAACGAAGACGACGATGAAAGAACAGCAAATCAACACGATATTCCTTATCATTACATGTCAAAGTGTGCTGATTGCCTATAAAACTAAAACCATCGCCTAACTCCATTATGAAAGTGGTAATTTTGTGCACTAGACGGCGTTCAAGATCTAACTCTCTCAGCGGTTCAACCGCATCGACAAACCCAAGATTATAACTACTACGAAAGACTTCATTGGCGTATGCCGCTTGTTGGGCTGGCAGGGTGGTGGTAAAGTTATTGAACTGCTCAACAGGTTGAATAGTAAGGTGGTACTCTGATTTTAGGGCATGTTTCAACATATCACGTGACCATCCCTTTTCAATGACCTCATTAGCGTAGAAAATGATATACTCCGGTGATAAGTTGTAGGTCATAAGAAGCAAATTGTGGCTCCAAGGCAAAAGTGCGACAGCTTGTCGCAGTTTTGTATCTCCCTCGTTATAACGGAGATAAAACTTTTTCATATCCCATAGATTTCTTGGAGATAATCCCATGTCGGGATATCTAGATTTCAAATCTATAGAAAGTCTTTTAACAACACTATCACCGTGTTTGCTATCGAGTTTCTTCTCTTCTAATAGTTTGCCAATCTCCCAATAGGACGACATAGCAACTGTGTTTAGTTGTTTGGCTATCTGTATGCGAGAAGCTTCAATTACTGCGACAGCCTGTCGCAGTAATTGATTATATTCATCTTCAGTCAGTGATTTTAGCAGGGTTAGATCTTTCATTCCGATATTGTTGTAAATCTGGCGACAAAGGTACAAATTTATTTTGGATTGAGCAAGAAAAATCGCCTTTTGAGGTGATTTTTTTCTTTAAACAGATAAGTCAACTTTTTCAGGAAAGGAGTCAATTGTTTTAGGAGGGGAGACAACTTTTTCGGGAATCAAGTCAACCTTTTTAGGACTCAATCTTAAAAAAAGTGCGGAGTTCTTAGCCGCAAGGGCACGATAACGCTTCGCTCTTCTCTCGGTCGTCGCTCGGTCATCGGTCGGTGGAATAAGGCACGGTATAAGAGAAGTAAAAGAAACAGCAATCTTAATAAAAGTGATAGTGTAGAGCGTAGAGTGTAAAGGCGGGGATTTACTCGGCGAACTACCGCCGAGCACTCAACAGACGGGCGGAAAGTGTCCCAATATGATAGGGAACTGATAAACAAAGAGACAAGAATACCCGAATAACATTCGGGACAACGAACATAGAAAGGCGAAGCATAAAAAAGAAAGCCGAGCGGGAATCCGCTCGGTTTTCGGGGGTATTTTTGTTAGTCTAGCGGTACTAGCCGTACTAGTAGAACTAGATGCTAGAGGATTAGAGTTGTGGACCAGCAGCCACGAGTGCTTTACCTGCTTCGTTAGTGGTGTACTTAGCGAAGTTCTTGATGAAGCGACCTGCGAGGTCTTTTGCTTTCTCTTCCCATTGAGCAGCGTCAGCATAGGTGTCGCGTGGGTCAAGGATAGCTGGGTCAACGCCTGGCAATGCTGTTGGAACCTCGAAATCGAAGAATGGGATCTTCTTAGTAGGAGCATTCAAGATATCGCCACCGAGGATAGCGTCGATAATACCGCGTGTATCGCGGATA
Source organism: Paludibacteraceae bacterium (assembly GCA_036309065.1). Taxonomy (GTDB): domain Bacteria; phylum Bacteroidota; class Bacteroidia; order Bacteroidales; family Paludibacteraceae; genus Colicola. Next base: position 31,663 of record JAXJUN010000019.1, read on the forward strand.
GAGATACGCTTGCCTGTACCATTCCAACCTGTATTAACGAGGTAAGCCTTAGCGCCTGATTTCTCCATGCGTTTAACGAGCTCCTCAGCATATTTGGTTGGGTGCAACTCCAAGAATGCTTGACCGAAGCAAGCAGAGAAAGTAGGAGTTGGCTCTGTGATACCACGCTCTGTACCAGCCAACTTAGCAGTGAAACCGCTGAGGAAGTAGTACTTGGTTTGCTCTGGAGTGAGGATGCTTACTGGAGGCAATACGCCGAATGCGTCAGCAGAAAGGAAGATCACATTCTTAGCTGCAGGACCTGCAGAGATAGGACGAACGATCTTCTCAATATGGTTGATAGGATAACTTACGCGGGTGTTCTCAGTAACGCTCTTGTCGGTGAAGTCGATCTTGCCGTTCTCGTCCACAGTAACGTTCTCAAGCAATGCATTGCGCTTGATAGCTGCGTAGATATCTGGCTCAGACTCTTTGTCAAGGTTGATAACCTTTGCGTAGCATCCACCCTCGAAGTTGAATACACCGTTGTCATCCCATCCGTGCTCGTCGTCACCAATGAGAAGACGCTTAGGATCGGTAGAGAGAGTGGTCTTACCTGTACCAGAGAGACCGAAGAATACAGCAGTATTCTCACCGTTCATGTCGGTGTTAGCAGAGCAGTGCATAGAAGCGATACCTTGGAGAGGCAAGAAATAGTTCATCATAGAGAACATACCCTTCTTCATCTCACCACCGTACCATGTATTGAGGATTACTTGCTCGCGGCTGGTGGTATTGAATGCCACACAAGTCTCAGAGTTCAAACCGAGCTCAGCATAGTTCTCCACTTTAGCCTTAGAAGCATTGTAGATTACGAAGTTAGGCTCGAAGTTCTCCAACTCCTCAGCGGTAGGCTGGATGAACATATTGGTAACGAAGTGTGCTTGCCATGCTACCTCTACGATGAAGCGAACAGCAATACGGGTATCAGGGTTGGTACCGCAGAAAGCATCTACTACAAACAAACGCTTGTTAGAGAGCTCTTTGATAGCGATATCTTTCACCACTGCCCAAGTAGCCTCAGACATTGGCTTATTGTCATTCTTATATTCCTCGCTTGTCCACCAAACATTATCGTGACTTTGTGCGTCGTCCACGATGAACTTGTCCTTAGGAGAACGACCGGTGTAAACACCTGTCATCACATTTACTGCGCCAAGCTCAGTCTCTTGGCCCTTGTCAAAGCCAGTTAATTCTGCTTTTGTCTCCTCTGCGAAGAGTACTTCGTAAGAAGGATTGTGTACGATCTCGGTTGTACCTACGATGCCGTACTGGGTCAAATCTAATTGTTTCATTTTAGTAATGTATTTAAAGTGTTATGTTTTCGTTGTTTTCAATAATGCCCTACTTAAGGCGGTACAAAGGTACTACAAAATTTGCAAATATGCAAATAGTGGGTGCATTTTTGCATAAAAAACCTAAAATTTGCTAATTGTGCTTGCCAAATTCGACTTTTTATAGTACCTTTGCAGCCGATTTTCATGTATATTTGGGATAAATGGATTATAATAGATACGATAAAGAGGATTTGCAAGCGGCGCTGCGTGTGCTGCGTAGCGGTGGCTTGATTGCCTATCCGACGGATACCATTTGGGGTATCGGTTGCGACGCCACCAATAGCGCGGCGGTGGAGCGGCTCTTTGCGCTCAAGCAGCGCGCAGACAGCAAAGCAATGCTGATGTTATTGGACTCAAGTGCCAAATTGCCCTATTACATAGAAAACATCCCAGAAGCAGCATGGATGCTATTAGATAGCTGTGAAGGAGAGGGCGAGGCAGCCAAACCGATGACTATTGTCTATCCCAATGCGCGCAATATAGCGTCTAAACTGATAGCAGAAGATGGTTCTGTGGGCATTCGTATCACCCATGAACTCTTTACAAAAGCGCTATGCGCTCAGTTGCGTCATCCGCTGGTATCTACCAGTGCAAATATCAGCGGACAACCCTCCCCACGCTTTTTTGCAGAGATAAGTCAGGAGATAATAAACGGCGTGGATTATGTGTGTCAGTTCAGACGCGAAGACGAGTCCGAACATGCACCCAGCACAATCATCAAACTTAATAATGACGGCACATTCAAGATAATACGACCATGACTTTACGGCGCAGACAACAAATATGGTATATCATAGCCGACCTCATCAGTAGTGAGTTGGTATGGTTATGCTTCTTACTCTTTCGATGGTTGGTGTATGAGGAACGCGGAGATTTCAATGATGTATTAGTACCTGCTTTTGACTTCTGGCCACCATTGTTGATATATCCCATAGTGTGCTTGGGCGTGTACTACCTATCTGGTTATTATCTTCGTCCATTCCAAAAACCCATCTGGCGGGAGTTATTGCGCACATTGCTTTCTGCACTCGTCATCTCACTGCTCTTTTTCTTTATCATCATCATTGATGATGAAGTGGAGTATTACAACCGCTATTTGATATCTTTGGGTGTTCTTTTTGGATTGCAATTTATACTCAGTTACATCCCTCGTCTGACCATTACGCTCCTTTCTCGTCACCGTGGTATTCAGCGTACGCGTACTATTCATTCATTAGAAGAAGTACAGCAGTTAGTGGCGGGTGAGCAAGATGAGATTATCCTTGATTTGCCTGCCGGTTATGACGATAGGCAGTTATATACTATCATTGCGCAGTCGTATCCGCTGATGTGCGAGATCAGTATGGTGCCGCGCGTGTATGATATGCTGACGGGCGCCGCGCGCATTGGTCAAATAGACCGTCCTTCGCTCATTCATATCACGGAGCAGCATATGACGGACGCTGAATTATGCATCAAGCGGGCCTTTGATATTCTCATCTGTACCGTGGGATTGATTATTATCTCTCCGCTCTTACTGATTATCGCTCTCTTGGTTCGTCTAGACTCCAAAGGGGCTATTCTCTACAGCCAAGAGCGTATTGGATTGTATGGCGTACCATTCCGTATTTATAAGTTCCGAACGATGGTTGAGAACGCTGAAGCGAGTGGTGTGCCGCAAGTGACGCATGATAACGACCCTCGTATCACTCGCGTGGGCCATTGGTTGCGCAAATACCGATTAGACGAACTGCCACAATTATGGAATATCTTGCGCGGCGACATGTCTATCGTGGGTCCGCGTCCAGAGAGACCTTATTTCGTGGAGCAGATAATGAAAGAAGCGCCTTATTACTGCTTGCTATATAAAGTGCGCCCTGGTTTGACCAGTTGGGGACCTATCCGCGTGGGTTATACCGATACGATGGAGAAGATGATAGAGCGCCTCAACTGCGATGTGGTCTATGTGGAGAATATGAGTCTATTATTGGATATGAAAATCCTTTTCTTCACCGTAGGCGTCATTGTAAAAGGCAAAGGAAAATAAATACTGACAACTGACCACTGAAAACTTAATTCATGACTTACGACAAGGCAATCAAGCGCGTAGAGACTATCGTAGCGCAATTAGAAACAGCTGAGGCTATCAGCATGGAGGAATACAAACGCTTGGCATCTGAAGCCACGGCGTTACTCAATCAATGCAAAGCAGAGATAGAAAACATGCATTTCGAGTAACGGTGGCATCAAAAATGCTAAAATTCTTGCATATATTCAAAAAAAGTAGTACCTTTGCGGCTGTGTAAAAATTAAAGTTCAACTTTAAATTTGTCAAACCAATGGATAACAATCTCATAGACAGGAATTTACTATCGTCAATTACGGACGCGTTTCGTTATTTTTCTGTCATAACCGTTACAGGACCGCGCCAATCAGGCAAAACTACGCTGTGTAGAAAGTTGTTTGCAACACTCCCATATTATAATTTAGAGGAGCCTTCCACATTAGCCATGATACAAAATGACCCCAAGGCGTTTCTTACAAAGCATAATGAAGGGATGATAATAGACGAGGCGCAGCGTTTTCCAGATATATTTTCCTACCTTCAGGTATTGGTGGATGAGCAGCAAATTGCGGGGGAGATGCGTCGTAAGTTTATTGTGACGGGTAGTGCGAATTTTGCTTTAATGCAGCATGTGTCGCAATCTATGGCTGGTCGCACAGCGGTATTAACGCTTTTGCCTTTATCTACGCAAGAGATAGATTTAGTATATCCAAATACGAGTACTGATATGCGTATATTGCGTGGTGGTTACCCTGCTATATGGAAGATAGATGATGAGGGGCGCAATATGTTATTGAGCAATTACTACACTACTTATGTGGAGCGTGATTTGCGTAGTTTGATCAACATTAAGGATCTTAGTCAGTTTCATACTTTTATTCGTCTTTGTGCGGGTCGTATTGGTACTGAATTTGTGGCGTCTTCATTGGCAGTAGAGGTGGGTGTGAGTGTACCTACTATTCAGTCGTGGTTAAGTATTTTAGAGGCGTCCTATGTGGTATATCGCTTATATCCTTATCATGCTAATATAGGTAAGCGCTTGACAAAAACTCCTAAACTTTATTTTTGTGATACAGGCTTAGCAGCATGGCTGATGGGTATTCGTTCTCAGGAGCAGTTGGCTATTCATCCATTGCGTGGTAATTTATTTGAGAATATGGTTGTGAACGATTTCCACAAGTATTTCTATAATCGTGGTGAGCGTCCTGACTTGTATTTTTATCGCGATCAAGGTGGTCATGAGGTTGATTTATTACAGGTGACGCCAGAGGGTTTGCTTAATGCTTTTGAGATAAAATCGGGAAAAACATATCGTACGGATTATTTGGATGGTTTGCATTATCTGCAAAAGGTACTAAAAGAGCGATTAGTTTCTACCTGTGTTCTATACGATGGAGAACATGAGCTATTCCAACCATTCGATGCGTATTGTTCTTACCGTTCGTTACTCAAAGCGATTAGCAATTAGCGATTAGCAGTACTTCGTACATCGTTATCATCTCGGGGGTATATCGTATCCTACCACACCCTATATATACTGTGTATATATCCCATGATTTTAATTCTTGTTTTTTATTGGTCGCTCATCTCTCGCTCATCTCTCGCTCATCGGTCGGTAGAATGCACTATCCAAACAACAAACATTCAACAAAAAACCACAGCCACTCGGAATGAGCAGCGGTGGGAATAGATATTTTATTCTATTTTACAGTAACAAGGTACCATAAGTGCAATAGAACCAGTCGTGTAATCCTTGTATTGCGAATACTCAAATTCAAAAGGTATGCTTTCTGCAAAATCAAACAATGCTTTAGCCTCAACTTTGCTAATGTCTGGAGATAAGTTTATTACTCTTACCTTGACAATTTTCATTTGAGATACATTATCTAATGGAATGTAATAAGTGATAAACATTCGTATGAGATTTTGTTCTTTTATTTGTTGAGCATGCGACTCTGAAAGGATTTGCATAAGTTGATCTATTCTTTTACGCATTTCACCACTCTTTCTATAGTTAAGAAGAGCCTCTTGGGTACGCTCAGTTTTCTTTATTGAAGAGTAAAGGTATTCGTCCTTTCGCGGAATATTATTCATATTATGTGTCTGGCTTAATAATTCTTCGCAGTTGGATACAGACACTTCAGCAAAATCTCCACTATTTTCTATACGAAGGCTATCTGTCCCATTCATAGATTGATACGCCGTTGTACTTTCGGTAATAGCCACCTTCTTCTGCGTGTGACAACCTATACAGAAGAGTAAAGGAATGATATATATAATATGTTTTTTCATAAGGATAATTATTTATAAATTTCGGTGCAAATTTACTACAAAAACTGCACATATGCAAGAAAATGGGTGTTTTTATTCCAAATTAAGGCGTTATTGTGGTTTCTTGCGGACTACATTCTTCTGACAGATTGTAACACAAGTTAGTTAATGCATCTGGATGTAGAGAATAATCAACAGGGGTTCCGTATAATGTTTTCGTTCCTATTTCCTGATCTTGCTTTCTACTATATTCAGCAAAATCTTCCACCGCTTCATACCATGCTTTCAACTCTTCATCAGATAACCCACAAGAATGAGTAATTATGTGATTATAAATATATTCCATACACCAGATTCCTAAACTACCATAGTTTTCAAGCATACCACCGCCACCATTCCAAATATTATAAATAAAACCCACGGCCTTTTCTTCTGCTTCAATATTAGAACCGCCCATGTGGTCTATCGAACTTGCTATCTCACTTAATTTACCGCTTGATATTTGTTCTTGATAAGCATGAAATAATTCAGCCATAAGATTGTCAGCATTAATCTCCTCTGTGAATTTTATAGTATAATCACAAGGATTAAAGGATCCACCAATATTTGGACCTTGGGATGCACTCATGCTAATTTCAATGCCATAATTCTCATTTAGATTTTCCAACAAGGTGTTTGCAAAGCAGTTATCTCTCATCTGAGTTATAGCCTCATTAAACTGTATTGAATATTCTTCATTCAAGTTTAAATCATAAATACCTGCATTACCATTTCTGCAGATTGTGAGTCCGTTGCATTCTATAGTGTACGCTTTCCCATTTTCAACTCCCATGCAATCTTTGGCACAGGCTTCTTTACCTGTTGTTCCACCGACACATTGTCCACACTCATCTATATATGCTTCTCCATCACGAACTCCTGCACAATCTTTGGTATTATCGTCCGTTTCCGTATCAGTATTGGTATCATCCTCACAATCTCCGTTTTCGCATGGATCATAGTCATCTAACCACCATTCATCTTCTTCATCTTCTTCATCTTCTTCATCTTGATCGTTATTGTTATCACTGGGTATATCAGGTGTACACACAAAAGAATCAACTATGTCCCAATATTCTTCTGCATTTCCTGCATGTTCATCGTCATCCCAATAATCAAAACTATCATAATCGTCATAATCAAAATCGTCATCATAATCTTCGATATCGCAGGCAGAAAGTGACATAAAAGCACATAGAGTCACACCATTATTTTGTATTGAAAATGTAATCCCTAAAAGAAAGGAAAACATTAGTGCATATTTAAAATTAAACATAGCGAGTCCTCCTATTTCCGTATTATCTTTTTTGTTTGATAATAATTTTGCCCAGAAGCAATTAATGTATATACTCCCGCTTGTAAGTTAACCTGTAAAGTTAAATTGTTATTACCAGCATTAAGGGTATATTCTTGTTTTAAAATACACAAACCATTGATATTATAAATACTAATTGAAATTGTCCGCTCTATTTCATTATACAGAGAGACGGTAAATTTATTACTATTTATAGGATTTGGCCAAATAGACATTTCTTGATGTATGTTTTGTAGATTTGGATCTGCAATTCGAGTTTTTCTTCTCAAGTGGAAGTAATTTGGTCTTGCTGGTTCGTTCGTTCTAATTCGTTTAATCTGAATGTCACCCTGTAAAAGTTCATCAACACTATTTGGTGTATATATAAAATTACAATATTGCATTTGCTGCATTCTTCCATTTGTACTTTTAAATATAGGAGCACTCACTTCCCAATCCCCCTCTCTTAAAAATGCCTGAAAAGGAATTTCTGTTTCATTAAGTTCCCAAATGCCTTCTATTTGATTAGCATCTTGTATGAGCGTTAAAGAAATCGGATATTCTTCCTCTACTAACTTTCTCGACCAATCCATTACATAAAAAGTTCCTTCCCACTCTCCAGAAAAATCTTGTATATACAACTGTTCTGTTTTGCTTGGCATACGATTTGGCATAGAAGGTATATTTAAACCTCTAGAATGTATTGAATCTTTAGGAGCTTGAGGCTGATAATTTAAAATATAGTCAATAGCTCTTTCATATCCATTATTTGCAGATTTCTCTATCCAAGATTTTCCCACATCTTCATTTTTTTTAACTCCATACCCTTTCATGTAACAAATACCAATCATATATTTACAAATGCCTTCATTTTCTATTTTTGCTCCGCTTTGGAAATACTGAAGTGCCATAGAATATGATTGCTCAACACCATATCCTTTATAGTATAAATACCCTATGTTATAATAATTCCGTTGGTCTCCAGCATCCAATCCCTTTTTATACCAAACCATCGCCTTTTTAAAATCAATTGTTACATAATCCCCATTTTGGTACATTAGCCCTAAATTTGTCATAGATTTTGCGTCTCCATATTTAGCCGCTTTATAGTATGCTTTAAATGCTTTCTCTTTATTAACGATAACTCCAAGACCATTATTATAAATAGTTCCCCAAGTTCTCATGGCAGGGGCATAACCCTGTGATGCTAATTGAGAAAGAATTTTACGGGCTTTTGTATAATTAACTTCTGTATTTACACCATCTAATAATTTGATTGCATACATATATTGTTGCTTATGATTAGTCTGAAGACTATCTATACTCGCATGCATGTTGCTATTGTACAACACGCACAATAACATGCAGAAAATAATATTCTTAGCTTTCATATTCATATCTTATTAGTTTTACCATTGATAGCGTCCACTATGCGGTTTACCATTATGCATCAACTTTTCTTGCGCATTTGCTTCTTTTAACGCATGCGGTTGGTGTTTCTTCAACTGAGATATATTTTGTTTTTGTTTTTTTATATTGTACTTCTCGCGCACATAAACAATTTTCTCTTTCATTAAATAATCAAAAATTTCTTTTCTTATTTTTTCTATTTCCTGATTTGTATATGTTCCCGTTTCCTGCAAAATATTAATTTTCATCTCTGTTTTAGCATTGATTTCTGGGGTACTTGTAACATAAATATAACGATTTCGTTGACCCTCAGATAAGATATTCATAAAAGCCTCATGAAATACCTTGTTTGCATCATATTTCATCTGAGCTCCAACGATGGGATCTTTTACATAAATTAATGCAGAATCTGCTACTCTTGTGTAAATAACATGTAAAGATCGTATCTTATTCTCTTGTTCTTCTGATAAATTTATAATTTTCTTTATCTCAATAATCTTTTTATCTGTTCCATTCATGCCCGCGTGAATAAAAGAGGTTCCGATTAGGCAGAAAATAAAGATAAAGGTGATTTTCATAAATGTCTTCATAATTGTTTTATATTTAAAGGGTTATTCTACAATAAATCGTCCGGTGAGTGCGCCGCCTGCGGTTTCAATACGGAGCACATACACACCTGCACTTGCTACTTGTTCTTGCAAGGAGTCAGTGAATGGTTGGTTCAGTACTACATTACCAGTCGAAGCATTTACTACGGTTGCTTGAGCAGATGGAATAGCTTCATCCTGCTTTTCAATAACTAATGAATTACCATTAATAGAAGCGCGGAAGTCTATTGGACGGGGAGGCTCTCCATCTGATTGTTTAGAATTATCCATTGGTTCTAATCCACCAATAGATTCCATTTCTAATACTACAGATAACCTGATTTCTACTTCTTCTGCGCGAAGAATAGATGGTATTGCAAGGAGTGTGCCCAATACCAAAGCGATTAGTAGTTTTTTCATAAGCCTTTTGAATTAATGGTTAATAAAATTGTTAGTATAAGACGCATAAAAAATGCGCCGCCAAAACATAATGATTTGACGGTGCAAAGGTACTGCTAATTAGCGAAGTGTACAAAAAATAATGTGGGAATTTGAAATTCTCAAACCGCACATTATCAATTGATTACAATTTTGACATGTGGGAATCTAATGATTTTCTACTCTTCTGTGGCAATTTTTATTAAAAAAAGACGCAGATTTTTACCTGTGGTACCCAGCAATTTGGAGGTTTGATCTTTTAGTTTACCTATACCATTTTGTGCGTAAGGAAGGGTATTTGCTATATCTACACGGCGTAAATTTAGCAATACTAACACACACAAACGGATTTGAGTTTCATTCAATACTTGTTTTTTATGCAGTTTAGTGGCTAATAGATTAAATTGTAAATCTACTATCCTGCACAACTTATTGTAATCACTCCAACACAAATCTTCTTTTAAGTTTGCAGACTGAGACAATAAGGCTATATTATTTTCTATCTGCGCACTTATTTGGGCGATAGTATTGTTATTCCTATTTTCCAATTCTTCTATTTGTTGTGATAGTAGTTCGCGTTTACGGTGTTTCTTGCGCACATAGAAAAACAGCCCAAAACTAATTAGCACAAGCGTTCCAATCGTTGAATATAACCATCGCAAATCAGGTTTTCTGGTCAAGTCCTGTTCTAATAATTGTACGGCAGTGGTTATTTTTCCGTGACGAATCTCTATAAGTTTTTGTATGTCAGATCTATCTGCAGATGCTTGGCGAATCTCATTTTTATTTTTCGACTTATCGTCATGAGTAAGGATATACAAAGCATTATTCATGTCAAATAATGACCTTGTTGTATCTAATACTTTTTTTTGCATAATAGACAGCAGAGTCTGTTGTTTCTAAAAAAGAAAAAGCTTGAGCCTTGATTAACAATCCTGTTGGGCTATTATAACCACTACGCAACATGGTATCAACTATTACAATAGCAGAATCGTATTGACAACTATTCAAATACATTTCCGCCTTTGTCTCCCATGTTTTTAGAATAACATTCTTATCATTGCAGTTTCGCGTAATTGAGTCCAACAAAGCCAATGTCTCTTCTTTTTTTCCTTGCTCTGCTAACTCAAATGCCATTTCGTTAAGGCCGTAATAATAACTGATAGTATCACCATTTTGTAATAAACAATCAGCGCATTTGGCAAACATATCATAGGATAATTGGTACTCACTGGCTAAATGGCACATAGAGCCTATATTACTATACACGCGCCCGAGAATATGGAAATCGCGAGTGCGCGAGTGCGTGGCATCGATAAAGACTTTCATCGCTTCCACATAGTTTTCCTTTGCGCGTAGCAGCCGTCCGTAGTGATAGCAAGCATGGGCGTAAGAGGAGCCTAACCCCAACCCTTCCCTAAAAGGAAGGGGGATTTCCTTAAGTGTCTCGTATGCTTGCGCTAACGAAAGGCTGTCATCATACTCATTCTGCGCATATAAATGTGCCTCACGCAAGCTATCTGCATGAGCAACAACTTCTTGCGCCTCGCGCACCGCGCGAGGGCTACAACTGCTGAGTAATACAGCAAGAAGAAATATATGTAATGTTAGATGTTGGATGTTAGTAGGGAGTTTATTCTTCGCTGAAATGGACTAATACATTTCGATAGGAATTGAAAATCTTTGATTTAGACACAAAGCCTAAGTAATGCTTGTCTTGGTCCACTACGGGTAAGTTCCATGCGCCTGTATCCTCAAAAACCTCCATCACTTTCTCCATTGGATAATCAAACTGCAAGATAGCAGGAGGAGAAGTCATTAGTTGTCCTACCGTGAAGCGCTTATACAAACGCGGTTGGAACATGATATTACGCACCTCATCCAATAATAAGATACCTCGCAAACGACCATCGTGGTCTATCACAGGGAATATATTTCGTTTGTTCTCCGAGATAACTTTTACCAATTCGCCAAGCGTCATCTCAGGGAAAATAACCGTAAAATCTGTCTCTAACACATTCTCCATCTTGAGCAATGTGAGCACATTACGGTCCTTATTATGCGTAAGCAACTCACCCTTCTGCGCCAGACGCATGGCATAGAGCGAGTGGGGTTCGAAAACCTTCATCGTCAGATACGATATCACACTCACTATCATCAGCGGCATGAAGAGGTGATAACCACCCGTCAGTTCGGCAATCAAGAAAATACCTGTCAGCGGCGCGTGCATCACACCCGACATCAGTCCCGCCATACCTACCAAGGCAAAATTAGCTTCAGGCACGAAGATACCCGACAAGCGCATGATACGCGCCGTAACAAATCCAACCAACGCTCCCATGAAGAGCGATGGAGCGAAGATACCTCCCACACCGCCAGCGCCATTCGTAGCCACACTCGCCACAATCTTGAGCAAGATAATTGCCACGAAATAGACCAGAATAATCATCTGCGTATGGATGGTGGATAGGTTAGCATAGAAATCTGTGGGCACTAAATAACGCTCCAATGGACTATTATTCAACGCACCCAAACCATTGCCATTGATGAGTTGGTGAATCGTTTCATATCCCTCACCATATAATGGTGGAAAAAGGAAAATAAGTACGCTGAGCACTACACCACCTATGAGCAGTTTACACCACATATTGCTCACACGGTGCTTCATCCACTGCTCCATAGCATTCATGCCTCGTGTGAAATAGAGACTCACCAGTCCGCACACCGCACCTAAAATGAGATACCAAGGAATACGGCTGATATGAAAATCCTCGTAACTAGATAGTGGGAACATGGGTTCCACCCCTGTGGCGATATACGAGATAACAGTCGCTGTGACCGATGAGATCAACAAGGGTGCTACAGAGGTCATCGTTAGATCCATCATCAGTACCTCCAAGGTGAAGACCAGCCCCGCAATAGGAGCCTTGAAAATACCACCTATCGCTCCCGCAGCACCGCAACCAATCATGAGCATCATCGTCTTTTGGTCCAAACGGAAAGCCTTGGCTAAGTTGCTACCTATTGCCGCACCCGTCAGCACGATAGGCGCCTCAGCACCCACCGAACCACCAAAACCAATCGTCAGTCCCGAACCCGCTATCGAGCTCCACATATTATGGCCCTTGATAATCGACTTGCGCTGACTAATGGCGTATAGAATCTTGGTTATACCATGAGAAATATCATCGCGCACCACATACTTAACAAATAGCGCTGCCAATGTAATACCGATGATAGGCGTGATGAGGTACCACCAGGTATTATTATCTGCTATCAGATGGTCCTCTACCAACCATTGAATAAAATGAATAAAAGACTTAAGTATTGTGGCAGCGAGGGCAGCAAAAACGCCCACGAAGAATGAAAGGAGCAGCACCAAGTGCTTCTCGCTAATGTGGCGCTCACGCCACTCAATCATTCTATCATACCAACTGCCCTTTACCATTGGTAATTTTCGATATTAGTTATCCCAACCAATGCCTTTGTATTTATCCAAATCCCACTCTTCTTCCACCTCATTGAGATAAATAGTATGCTCCTCGTTATCGTCCTCATTTGCAGGCTCTTCCGCCTTTTCGATAACCGTCACATCAATTGGTGCGTGACTGATTTCAATCACTTGATTTTGCTCCTTATTGAGTTCCTCCCACAGCACATCTTTGAGCGCATCTACACCCAATCCTGTGAGCGACGAGATAGCCACTACAGGGATGCCCAATTGCTCGCTAAGCGCAGTCACATCCGCCTCAGTGATAGGTGGTAGTTCATTACCCTCTTGGTCGATACGAGGCACATCCATCTTGCTGATAGCCAAGATACGCGCTTTGGTGAGCAATTCAGGATTATACTGCTCCAATTCATTGAGCAAAATATTATATTCGGCCTGTATATCTTCGCTTGCTGCAGGTACCATGAAGAGCAGTACCGCATTTCGCTCTATATGGCGCAAGAAACGCAGACCGAGACCTTTTCCCTCACTCGCGCCCTCAATGATACCTGGTATATCCGCCATGCAGAATGAGCGTCCATCGCGATACGAAACGATACCTAATTGCGGTGTGAGGGTGGTGAATGGATAATCAGCTATCTCGGGTTTGGCAGCCGATACAACACTCAGCAGCGTCGATTTGCCTGCATTCGGGAAACCCACCAATCCCACATCAGCGAGGACCTTGAGCTGCATGATAACGGTGCGCTCCAAAGCGGGTTCACCTGGTTGCGCATAACGCGGCGCCTGATTAGTGGCAGTGCGGAAATGCCAGTTACCTAATCCTCCGCGACCACCTTTAAGCAGCACCACGCGCTCATTATGCTCCTTCACCTCACATATGAACTCTCCCGTCTCACCATCATAGATCACAGTGCCGCATGGTACTTCAATAATCTTATCTTCACCATCCTTACCGAACGAGCGACTTTGACCGCCACGACCTCCGTCTGTGGCGATGATATGCTTTTGATACTTGAGGTGAAGAAGAGTCCAAAGATTACGATTGCCCTGCAAGATTATTGACCCTCCTTTACCTCCATCGCCACCATCAGGACCACCCTTAGGCACATACTTAGCACGATGAAGGTGCATACAACCCGCGCCGCCCTTACCAGAGCGGCAGTAAATCTTCACGTAATCAATAAAATTGCCAGACATATATATTATGCTTTTGTTTTCAATTGAATGATTTGCTCTATCTGCATAAATACCTCCTCGATGGACATATTACCATTCACTGCGAAATAATTTCCATTACGCAAGTAATATTTAGCCACATCCTCTGTTTGAGCATGATATACAGCCAAGCGCTTTTGAATTGTTTCCAAGTTGTCATCTGCTCTACCGCTCACTTTTCCGCGCTCCAAGAGACGAGTAATGAGTGATTGCTCATCCACTACCAATTCAATCATGATGGCCTCCATATGACGATTGGCCAGTAATTGTGTGAGCGATTCTGCCTGAGCCAAGGTGCGTGGATAACCGTCAAAAATCATTCCCTCGCTATCTGCTGGTAAATGACTAATATAATGGTCTATCACGCCATACATCTTATCATCTGGAACCAAGTTTCCTTTGGAAATCAATGCATCAATCTCTTGCCCCAACTGACTACCAGACTTAATCTCCGCGCGCAATACATCGCCCGTAGAGAGGTGATTAAGATGATACTTATTTACAATAAAATCCGATTGGGTACCTTTACCACTACCTGGGGCACCACATAGAATAATATTCAGCATGTTCCTTAAAATAAATAAACAGACATAAAACGAGTTGCCCTTTTCTACCTTGGGCAACTCGTTTTTAAGCTATATTGCCTAATTAGAGAGCAAATTTAGAACCAGCTTTGATCTTAACAACCTTCTTTGCTGGGATTTCAACAACTGCACCTGTGCGTGGGTTTTTAGCCTTGCGAGCTGCTTTCTCTACTACTGCTACATTAGCATAACCAACGAGCTGTACGCCTTCGCCGTTCTTAACTGTTTCAACTACAACTTCGAGAGCTGCGTCAATAACCTTAGCTGCTTGAGCTTTTGAAACTTGAGCCTTTGCTGCTACTGCTTCGATAAGTCCATTCTTGTTCATAATACTGAATGTTTTAAAATTTATAAATAAAGTTATTTATTAGTTCCAATTCCGGAATACGCTTGCAAAGTTACAACTTTTTCTTTATTCTGCAAATATTTCATGCCAAAAAATGCATTTTTTACACAAAAAAAGCATATTTTTCTGTATTCGGCGCAGTTTTTGTATGTTTATTTCGTAAAAAAATAGTACTTTTGCAGTCGTTATGAGAAATTTACCTACAATAACTCGCTATCTGCTGATAGCTAATTTTATCATCTTTTTCCTCTCTGGCATACTGGAGAGAAATTTTGGCATTGATGTGAATGCGATAGGTGGTTTGCACTACTACAGTGCACATTCATTCCATTGGTGGCAACCATTCACATACATGTTTCTGCATGGTAATTTATCACACATTCTATTCAATATGTTAGCCGTATGGATGTTTGGTGCTACATTAGAAAATGCATGGGGTTCACGCCGTTACCTGATTTATTATATAGTATGCGGTTTGGGTGCTGCCTTCATTCAAGAGTGTGTATGGTCAGTAATGCTCAGTAATATGGCTGGCACATACGACGCATTCAGTATTGCCCACTATGCCTACAATCTCACCACTATAGGTGCTTCGGGTGCGGTATTTGGTGTCCTTTTTGCCTTCGGATGGCTCTTCCCTGATACGCCCATGTTCATCCTATTCATCCCTATCCCTATCCGCGCGCGCACAATCGTTATTATATACGCGATTGTAGAGTTATTCGCAGGAATGGGCAATATGATGGGTACCCATATAGATAATGTAGCCCATTTTGCCCACTTAGGCGGTATGCTCTTCGGGTGGTTACTACTGCTATACTGGCGACGTAATAACTGGCGCGAACCAGGTTCAAGCGAATGGTGGTGGAAAGTGAAACAGAAATGTAGAGAACTATTCAATCGCCATCAACGATTAGATAGCACCAAAGAGAAGGATTATGATAACTATCACTATCACAAACGATTGTGATTGATTACCAAGCCAATTCAGCTACTACCGGACTGTGATCAGAACCGGTAGTTTTTTTTACGGCACACCGAATAGGAATAATTGGATCTTGGCAGAATATATAATCAATACGCACGCCGAACGAACCTTTCAAATCAAAAGTAGAACCCCACTTGCCCCAACTTGTTTCTAACCACGCATCATGCAACCCTTTGCTGATGGTATAATAGGTATAACTGAGTGCCACATCATTCAAATCACCCACTACTATAACCGGGTGCGGACTATTATCTATCTCTTGGCGCACCGCGCGCGCTTGCTCATGACGACGCGCACTCGCTGTATTCCATTTACTGCTCAAGCGTTGTGCAGAATGACGCAGTTCCTCGTAATCCGTATTACTTCCCACATGCACCAAATCGGATGCAGAAAAACGATTAGACTCTAAGTGATTAACAATCAATCGAATCGTATCCGCACCTATCACCACATCACAGCGACTACTCAGATTGGCACGAATCTCATAATCCACCGTTTTCTTATTAATAAGCGGATAGCGAGACCACACCATATTACCAAACTGGCGGCGTTTATTATATACCGAGAAATCAATATAGGAATAGGGATATTTAGCACCCAATGCTTGCTTCACCTCAGCAAGGGTTAAGAATTCCGCACTCTTATACACATCCACCTCTTGCAAACAAATGACATCTACGTCCTGCGCAAGCAAATACTGCAATACAGCATTCTCATGCGGCTTGCGGTACTGACCCATCTGGTGCGTATTCCATGTTAAGACAGTTATGCGATTAGACAAACCCAACTGCTCCGCCTGCGTAGGAGGCGTACCGTGACTCACCAGCGGCAATAGACACACAATACATCCTATTACCAATAGGACGAATACTATATAGCGGAATTTATGTGTGCGTTCAGATTTCATTGCTTAGGGCGGAGGGTAACAAGCGGGATAATCATCTCTTCCAATGAAATGCCTCCATGCTGGAAGGTATCGCGGTAATACTGCGCATAGTAATTGAATTGATTAGGATAAGCGAAGAAATCATTGCCTGAGCAGAACATATAACTGCTACTCACATTCGGACAAGGCAAGCCCACGCGCTTCGGTTGCTCAATGGTCATCACATTCTTCGATGCACACTTGAGCGCCTTACCCACCTTATAGCGGATATTCGTATTGGTATTCTTATCAGCCACGATTTGCACAGCATTCTTGACGCGTGTTGTACCATGATCGGTGGTGATTACAAGAGTCATCCCTTGCTGCGCAGCACGCTGCAGCAGTTCGTAGATAGGCGAGTGCTTGAACCAACTGATGGTCAGACTGCGGTAAGCCGCCTCGTCATGCGCCAACTCACGCATCATCTTACTCTCTGTGCGCGAATGGGATAGCATGTCAATAAAATTGAGCACCACCACATTGAGCGCACTCTGGCTTTGCTTTAACTGCGCCACTACTCGTTCTCCAAAACTGATCTCATTCACCTTCCAATAACTATATGCATCACGGCGACGATACCTATCCAATAAAGTTTGAATCAACTCTTTCTCGTATTGGTTCTTACTCTCCTCATCTCCCTCTTCCACCCATAAATGCGGATACATCTCTTGTATCTGTAGGGGTAGTAACCCCGAGAAAATCGCATTACGCGCATATTGTGTGGCGGTAGGCAGAATACTCAAATACTGCTCTTCCTTTTCTATCGCATAGCACTCGCTAACGAGCGGTTGAATCATCTTCCACTGATCGTATCGGAAATTATCTATCACCAAAAAGAGCACTTTCTCTCCCTTGTCCAGCAATGGAAAAACTACTTGCTTCATCACATCCTGCGACATCAATGGACGCGAAGCATTGGGCGCGAACCATCCCTCGTAATGGCGCTGTACCCACTTGCTGAATGCAGCATTGGCTTGTACGCGCTGCTCTTCCAGCAAACTGCGCATGGACGAGTTTTCTAATTCTATATCCCATTTACTGAGCGCACGCTCAATAGCCTTCCATTCATCAATAGTGGTAGCCGTGTCTATCATATACGATATATCACTCCACTCCTGACGGTAGTTCTCGTGTTGGTGCTCTGTGATAATAGCCTGCTGATGAATATGCTTCTTGAGGCACAAAAGAATCTGACTTGGATTAACTGGCTTAATCAGGTAATCGGCTATCTTCTCGCCTATCGCCTGCTCCATGATATGCTCCTCTTCGCTCTTGGTAATCATCACCACAGGCAACTGTGGACGAAGACGCTTAATCTCCTGTAAAGTCTCCAATCCCGTCATGCCAGGCATATTCTCATCTAAGAATACGATTTCAAAACGCTCCGCTTCTATCATATCAATAGCATCCTGCCCGTTGGTGGCTGTGGATACCTGATAATCCTTGCTGGACAAATAAATGATATATGGTTGCAACAAATCTATCTCGTCGTCAACCCAAAGTATTCGGTTCATAGTTTCTCCATTTATTGATTAGGTTAGTCATATCTTCTGGCCATTGGCTTTCAAAATACATTCTCTCGCCAGTACGCGGATGGTCAAAACCAAGCGTCTTGGCATGCAATACTTGTCTTGGACAGAGAGCAAAACAATTCTCTATATACTGCTTATATTTCTGCGTGCGCAATCCTTTGAGAATCTCACACCCACCGTATTTCTCGTCAGCAAAAAGCGGGTGACCTATATGCTTCATATGCACGCGTATCTGATGTGTACGACCCGTCTCCAAGCGACATTCAACCAAAGTTACATACGGAAACTGCTCCAATACCCGCCAATGTGTGATGGCCTCCTTAGCCTGCGGACACTCCTCTATATCCCATACACGGTAGATAGTTCTATCGCGGTTATCCCGCGCCAACGCACCCTCTATAGTACCACTCTCCTCTTTGAAAGTTCCCCACACCAGTGCATTATACGACCGCTCGGTGGTATGGTCAAAAAACTGCTTGGCGAGGTGTGTCTTCGCCTCGGGCGTCTTGGCTATCAATAGCAAACCACTCGTATCCTTGTCTATGCGGTGTACCAAACCAATCGAAGGGTCATTGATATCAATCACCTTTTCACTTTCCACTTCTTCTCGCCTGCGGAGGCTCTCCGCCTTTTCGCTAAAATGCCATGCCAACGCATGCAAGAGTGTATGCTCGTAATTACCATGACCAGGGTGAACCACCAATCCTGCTGGTTTATTCACCACCAATATATCCGCATCTTCATACACAATTTGCAGTGGTATATTCTCTGGTGTGATAGTAAAGTCATGCGGTTCGTGGTCCAATAATACCTGTATTACATCCCCAGGTTTCACCTTATAATTACTTGCCACTGGTTTACCATTCACCCACACATGCCCAGCATCCGCAGCCGTCTGAATACGATTGCGACTTGTATTGGTCATGTGCTCTGCTAAGTACTTATCGATGCGCTCTTTTCCTTGCCCCTTATCTACCTCGCACCGCCAGCGCTCCCACACTTCCTCTTGTTCTATAGCTATTTGCTCTATTTGCTCTGTATTCATAGTATTAGAACCAATCTTCCTCTTCTTGTGTACCAGAGGTGTTTCTAGTAGATTTCTCCTTATCGATGGATAAATAGATAGAGATAGCCTCACCCTCTACAATCTGCTCACCCTCCTTAGGCGACTGATTATAAATAAACTGCTCCTGGTCCTTCAATTCGGGTTCGTCGTAATAAGTGGCACCAATCGTCAGACGATGACTCAATAGCAGACTACGCGCTTCCTGCACTGTCAATCCTAATATATTAGGCACCTCCACTTGTTCTTCGCCACGACCAAAACCAATCACCAATTGAACCTTCGTGCCTACTGGCACTTTCTCACCCGGCGCTACACTTACACCATTCGACTTGATATCTAATACCAAATTGGGGAATACCGAAGGTTGATACTCATACATCGTATCCACCACCAAACCCATTCCACGCAATGTAGTCTCTGCCTGACGATAACTCATATCCTGTAAGTTAGGCATCGTAATCTGACGCTTCGTAGTCGCATTGATAGTGACATATACAATACGCCCTTCCTTGGTATTACACGATGGCTTGGGATCCTGATCAACAATAGTACCCAGAGGAACCTTATTTGAATAGGTGGAATCAATCACCGTCATGCGCAAACCCTGGGCCTCCAAAAGAGGCTTCGCATCCGTCACTAATAAACCACGCACATCCTGCACCGAGATCTCTACACCATGATGCGTATAGGCATTCAGCCATGCTCGAACACCCCACAACACCACCACTAATAGCACCACCGCCAAAACGATATTAAGTCCCACTATGATAAGACTTTTTCGATTAAAATCACTCTTTTTCACCATAAAATGCAAATTTTATTGCGCAAAGTTACAATTTTTTTTGGATATATGCAAAAAAAGTAGTACTTTTGCAACCGATTTTCGCAAAAAGGCGAAATCATTACTATTATTTAAAAGCTTTTAAAACAAATTTAGTTATGAAAAAGATGCTTCTTATCGTAGCTGTTGCATTCGCTGCAATGAGCTGCGGCAACAAGTGCTGTGACAAAAAGTGCTGCAACGACACATGCTGCAACGACACCGTTGAGGTAGTTGAGACAGTTGTTTGCGACACCGTAGCAGAATAATTGTTGCTTAAAGGTACAAACCTAAAAAGAGTGACCCATGAGGCCACTCTTTTCTTTTATATATCCTAATCACTTAGTATGCTATCAGATTATGTCCTGTCATCTCTGCTGGCTGCTCAATACCCATAATATGGCATAGCGATGGAGCTACATCAGCCAAGATACCATTCTCTACCTTCGCATTCAGATGATCCTTGCTAATATATACAAATGGCACTGGATTGAGTGAGTGAGCCGTATTAGGCGTCTCATCCGCGTTGATGGCATTATCGCAGTTACCGTGATCCGCAATGATGATAATCTCATATCCATTCTCCAAAGCGGCATCCACTACGCGCTGCGTGCATGTGTCTATCGTACGAACGGCTTTCTCTATCGCCGCATACACACCTGTGTGACCCACCATATCACCATTCGCGAAATTCAATGTGATATAATCAAACTTCTGCGTCTTGATAGCCTCCACCAAGGCCTCTGTTACCTCTGGAGCAGACATCTCTGGCTGTAAGTCATAGGTAGGCACCTTAGGACTTGGAATCAATATACGCTCCTCGCCTGCATACTCCGCTTCGCGACCACCATTAAAGAAGAATGTAACATGCGCAAACTTCTCCGTCTCTGCGATACGTAACTGCTTCATACCCAAACGACTAACCACCTCACCCAAGGTGTTCTCCACATTCTCTTTTGGGAAGAGAACATGCAATCCATCGAATGAACTATCATATGGAGTCATACAGCAGTAATGCAAATTAGGAATGATATGCATATCCTGCTCAGGCATATCCTGCTGTGTGAGCACGATAGTGATTTCCTTTGCACGGTCATTACGATAATTGAAGAAGATAACCACATCGCCTTCCTTGATTGTACCATCACATGTGGCGTTCACTAATGGTTCCATAAACTCATCGGTATTCTTATGCTCCTCGGTATGGCGATCATAGCATCCTTGCACTGCCTCTACCATATCGGTCTCTTGGCGGCCCACACCATTCACCAACTGATCATATGCCACCTTAACACGCTCCCAGCGTTTATCACGGTCCATTGCATAGAAACGACCAATAATGGATGCTATATGCGCACCATTAGCGTCGCAAACCTGCTGAAGGTCTGCAATAAATCCCTTACCACTGCGAGGGTCTGTGTCACGGCCATCCATGAAGCAGTGAACGAAAGTCTTATCTGCCACACCAAATTCTTTGGCAACCTCTACCAATTTGAATAAATGGTCCAATGAAGAGTGTACACCACCATTAGAGCACAAACCCATCAAGTGCAGTTTCTTACCTTCTGCCTGAGCCGCCTTGTATGCAGCCACTATCTCAGGGTTCTGCATGATAGAGTTGTCACGAATAGAGCGGTTAATCTTCACCAAATCTTGGTAAACCACACGACCCGCACCGATATTCAAGTGTCCCACTTCGGAGTTACCCATTTGACCATCTGGTAAACCCACATTTTCTCCACTGGCTTGCAGTTGAGAGTGAGGATATTTCTCTAATAACGCATCCCAATTAGGTGTAGGAGTGCTGTATATTGCGTCGGACTTAGATTTATTTCCGATTCCCCATCCGTCGAGAATCATTAGTAATGCTTTACTCATAATAATATATAAAATCTAAAATTAAATTCAAAATCTGCAATCTAAAATCTAAAATCTAAAATTCGTTGCCTTCCGCGCTTGTGCCATCTCTCTCTTATCATCTGCTTCACGCAAAGACTGCCGCTTATCATAACTATGCTTACCTTGACACAACGCAATCTCTATCTTAGCCAAACCACGCTCGTTGATAAATAGGCAAAGAGGAATAATCGTCTTACCCGTCTCCTTCGTAGCGCGCTCCAACTTACGAATCTCCTTGCGCTGCAAAAGCAGTTTACGATCACGCTTCGCCTCATGATTAGCATAACTTCCAAAACGGTACTCCGCTATATGCATCTGCTTGACATACATCTCATTATGCTCTATTTGGCACCAACTATCCACCAGCGAAGCTTTACCCTCGCGGATGGATTTAATCTCCGTACCAAATAACTGAATACCCGCCGTGTAGCGGTCCATAATAATGTATTCAAACTTAGCCCGTTTATTCAGTATTCGTATGTCACTCTTCAGTTTCATGCTCCTCTATCAACGCCTCCTCAGGGGCGTTAGCTATCACTTTCTTATATTTCATTTGGCGTTGCTGCCAGCGCTCACGCGCGTATTGCTGCATATCGATAATAGCATCGTTCTCATCAATAATTTCTAATCCAAAAATAGTCTCAATGATATCCTCAAGCGTCAAAATACCCACAAACATACCATATTCATCTATCACCTGCGCTATCTGACTCTTCTGCTTAAGCATACTATCAAAGATAGCACCTAACGTCATATCTTGGTCAAAAGCAGGCAACGCACGCTTAATACCACCAAGCGTCTTGCGGAAATGATCCTCCGCCAACTCCTCCAACGCATCGTTACGAAGCACATAACCCGTTATATACTCCGGCGCTGTAGGATTATAGAGCGGAATACGAGAGAAATGATCGTACTCATCGCTATCGTAATACGCACGAAGCGTCATATTCTCAGGCGCTATCTTCGCCACCACACGAGGCGTCATCACATCATACGCATGAATAGAATCCAAACGCATCAGATTGCTGAAAATCTTATTCTCGTCCTCATCCACTACTCCTTCTTCCTCACCCACATTCACCATCGCCAATACCTCCTCGCGACTCACCGTCGGGTCATCCTCCTTACCGCGAAGCACTCGAGTGAGCAACTCCACCAAGAGCACTATTGGATACAATATAATAATGAGCGTGCGGATAGTGCGCGCGGCAAAACCCATCAATCCACGCCAATATGTCGTACCAATCACCTTTGGAATAATCTCAGAAAAAACAAGAATCAGAATGGTCGTTATCGCACTAACCAATCCAAACCATTTACTACCAAACACGGCCGTCGCCTGCATACCCACACCTGCAGCACCAATCGTATTCGCAATCGTATTCAACGATAAAATAGCAGCCAAAGGACGACCCGTGTCCTCCTTGTACTGCTTCATCAACTTAGCAGGACCATAGCCCTCTTCCTCCCGTAAGTTAATATAACTAAAAGTGGTGGTCATCAGCACTGATTCCAATAAGGAACACAAAAAACTAATGCCCATCGCACCGAATAAAAACAATAAAAGTAGTTCCATATTTATAAAATTGCGTGCAAAGTTACAATTTTTTTTGGATATGTGCAAAAAAAGTAGTACTTTTGCAGCCGATTTTAGTAAAACAACAAGAATAATACCAAATTTGAAATGACAACCATCCAAAATATATTAGCCATCACAGGCAAACCAGGATTATATGAGTTAGTAAGTAGAGGCAATAACATGCTCATCGTGCAATCACTCGTCGATGGCAAACGAATGCCCACTTATGCGCGAGATAAAATCGTAGCACTCAGTGACATCTCCATGTTCACCAATGCTGACGATGTGTCCCTCAGCGAAGTGCTCACCAATGCAGGCAAGAAGGAGAACCTACAGCCTACAGCTATCGATCCTAAGAAAGCATCCAACTCAGAGCTGTTCGCTTGGTTTGACGAGGTACTGCCAGATTGGGACCAAGATAGAGTCTATCCTTCCGATATACGCAAACTCATACAATGGTATAATATACTCGTTAAAGCAGGAATAACTGACTTCACTATCGAAGAAGAACAACCAACGCAAGAATAAGCGGCGGTACACATAATAAGTGCTCCTCAGGGAGATTATCAATATCATAGAATCTGCAGCGCCACGGAGTGCCCAAGAACAATGGGACAACTCGGGAATGCAGGTAGGTGACACAGAACGCGACATAAACGCCGTTCTCTTGACCACAGATGTATCAATAGCTGTGGTCAATGAGGCTATTGAGCGCAGTTGTCAACTCATCATCTCACACCACCCACTACTCTTCCACGGACTCAAACAACTGTGCGGACAAACACCACAAGCACAAATAGTGGAAATGGCTATCAAAAACAACATAGCCATCTATTCCGCACATACTAATTTGGACGCAGTAATACATGGCGTTAGCGGACAATTAGCACAAATACTTGGAATAAACAACTACCGCATACTCGTACCTACACAATCCGAACAAATAGGACTGGGAGTTATTGGACAATTAGACCAACCGATGGAATACGCACAATTCCTACAACATGTCCGCAATACACTTCACACCACATACATTCGCTATACTGCACCCGCCACACAACAAGTGCAAACAATAGCCCTATGCGGTGGTTCTGGCGCAGAGTTCATTGAGAACGCCATCGCACAGCAAGCAGATGTCTATATCACAGCCGACTGCAAATACCATGAGATGCAAACCGCTGACAAACGAATAGGACTCATCGATATTGACCATTGGGTATCCGAGCAGCACACTCGCAATATATTCAAACAACTGCTCACACCACACGGCATCGAATGCCATATCAGCCAAGCAGACAAAACACCTATATGCATATTATAAAACCTAAAATTTGCAATCTAAAATCTAAAATATAAAATATAAACTAAAATGGCAAAAGAAAAAGAAATTACTGTAGAAGCTCGCTTGCGCGCACTCTACGAATTGCAACAAGTGAACTCTAAAATCGACGCACTGCGTACACTCGCTGGCGAACTGCCACAAGAAGTGAAAGACGTGGCAGACGAAGTAGAAGGACTCAAAACACGACTCACTAACATCGAAAACGCTATCAAAGAGTGCGAGACAATGATCTCTGACCATCGCGTACGCACCGAAAACGCTAACGCATCTATCTCAAGATACAAAGAGCAACAAAACTCAGTGCGTAACAACCGCGAGTTTGACAACCTCAACAAGGAAATCGAATTCCAAGAACTTGAAATAGAGGCAAGTCAAAAGAAAATCAAGCAATACACCGCTGAACTCGAGACACGCACACAAGAGAAACAAAAAACAACCAAGGACATCGAGGAGCGTACTGTGGATTACAACCAAAAACGCAACGAACTTGACCAAATTCTCGCAGAAACAAAAACAGAAACTGACGCATTACTCATTCGCGCAAGCGAATTGGAGAAGAAAGTAGATGAGCGTCTGCTCGCAGCTTTCAAACGCATCCGCAGAAATGCACACAACGGACTCGCTGTAGTGAAAGTAGAACGCGACTCTTGCGGTGGTTGCTACGCAAAGATTCCTGCACAACGCCAATTAGATATCCGTACACGCAAGAAAATTATCGTGTGTGAGTTCTGTGGTCGTATCCTTGTGGACCCTGAGATGTAATACGCAAATACAAAACGCGTAAGAGAATACCTACGGTTAGCAAACTAATAATTCCTAACCACCATGTTGTGCCGGCACCCAAAGTGTCGGCATAATTTGTGTCCATCGCTACCCCTTTACTCGAAAGGATATAATATAGCAATACCGCCATGCCATTATTCACAAAATGCATCACTATCGGCACCCATAAACTACCCGTCCATACAAAAACATAACCAAACAACGCACCCATCAGCATACGAGGAAGAAAACCATAAAACTGCATATGTATAGCCGAGAAAATAACAGCTGTCAACCAAATAGCCACATGCCTACGACCACCCAATAACTGCTGCAATACGCCACGAAAAGACATCTCTTCAGCCAAGGCAGGCAACACAGCCATCAAACCCATATTAATCATCATCACCCATACATTGTCGGCCTGCATGAAGCGCTCCGTAAGCAATGCCGCCTCTTCTTCCATCTGACGAAAAAACTGCTCAAGAGAAGATAAGCACTCGGGCAACACAATACGATTATTCAAATCCGCTAATAAGTTAATACCAGGTATAGCACATACCATCACCAATGCCGCCAAACCCACCACATGCCATGCACTCTTCACATCCATTCGCAACCAACGGAACGGACGATGCTTGTCGTCCCATACCCATGCGCATAATAAAGCTGGCAGAAGAAACAAACTGAGCGTCTGCACACACTGCAACCACTTGAGCGAACTCGTTGCCGTCTTATCCACATCACTCAATAACCACCCCACACTCACTACCATCGTGAATGCAATCATCAGCCCTACCCATAGAACTATTTTAGAGAATATTTTTTCTTGCTTCATACTAATTGATTTTATATCCTTTTAATTTTCGGGTACAAAAGTACTA
Organism: Paludibacteraceae bacterium; assembly: GCA_036309065.1. Taxonomy (GTDB): domain Bacteria; phylum Bacteroidota; class Bacteroidia; order Bacteroidales; family Paludibacteraceae; genus Colicola. The sequence continues at coordinate 58,518 of JAXJUN010000019.1, forward strand.
CAAAATTTGCATACTCACAAATATTTCCGTATTTTTGCAAAAAAATCGCACTCACCTTTAATATATTTCTTTCTCTGCCGTCATATAGATGAAAGCACAGCAAATAGAGAATAACACCCATGGCTAACGATAATATTGACATACACCTCATTGAACGCATCCTACACCACGATGACACCAAAGCGTTTGAGCAACTACTCATGAGGCATCGCACCGCCGTGTGGAATACCGCATTAGCCATCACACACGATACAGACCTCGCCGCCGAAGTGCTACAAGAGACATTTATCAAACTATGGAAACGATTAGATACATGGCGAGGAGAAAACATCAAAGCATGGATCATCATCATTGCCAATCATACCGCTATTGACCTATTAGAAAAGGAGAAACGAAGAAACCAAGAACCACTTAATAATTACGATTCTATCGAAGAAAGAAACGACCAACCAGAAAAAGAACAACAACTGCAACAACTCGAAAAAGCTATACTAACACTCTCCGAACAAGACCAACAAATAATCGATCTATTTTATAGACAAAAAATACCACTCAAACAAATAGCACAACTCCTACAACAAACACCCAATAACATAGCAGTCAAACTGCACCACATACGAGAAAGACTCAAAAAAAGAATGCAATATGAACGATAACCAATTAAACCAACTTCTACAGCAATATGCCGACAAATACGAAGCCAATAACAAGGCAATCGAACGAGCCACACAGCATATAATGACTTCTGTCAGACATGAGGTGCGCATAACCAAAATAAAAAAGTGGGCACAAATACTCACCTACTCATTCGGCATTCCTGTTGCCATCGTATTGTACGCATTTTGTCTCATCACATACATACCAGAGATACCCCATCTATATCCCCCCGTTTTCATCGCCATACCTGTCATCGTATTGGCTATCATAGGCGGCACTAAACTGAGAGATTTCACTCCTTATATAAAATAATTATTGTTTCACTAAATACCCTTACAATTATGTTACATCCTGTTAATTTTGAAGGCTTAGTAGCCATCGTACTCGCACTGTCAATTCCTATCGTGGCCATCGTAATGGTCTTTGTGGCTGTTATCAAAAAAAGCAAACACCAAAAAGATGTGCGAAAAATGATCATCGAAAACAAAACAGAACCAGAAGTAGCAAAGTTATTATTAGATGAACCTAAAAAACAAAAACGCAAGATTGGTCAAGTAGATGTATCTTCCCTGCGCACGGCATGCGTCTTACTCGGCGCTGGATTAGGAGGAATAGTCAATCTGCTCATCCAAGGCTGTACTTGCACCAACGGAATAATTAGTAGCGGCGGAGTTTACTTCTGGCTTATCATCGCACTTGGTATTGGCTTAGGACTGCTCTCTGCTTTCTTGGTCGAAATGAGACTATTCAAGAAATATGGTCCTGATAAATCCGAAGAGGACAATCAATAATCCATAAAAAAACCATTGTTTGTTAAAAAAATATTAAAAGTGGCATACACTCTTGTGTATGTCATTTTTTTGTAGTAATTTTGCACCCGAAATGATGTGCATATTGTATATATGGGCTTGGTTACTATTAGGCACACAGCCAATAAATAACCATTCAGAAATACCGGTAGCAGCTACCTCGAATGACTGCATCGGTCAGGTTGATTATACCACCACAATGGGTATTGGAGGAAAAACCAACAATGGTATAACCTTCCATTCCGCCAAATCATTCTCGTCTAATCAGCATAATTATAATCGCTTATATAATAGTATTAAACTAATAAAGTCTTCGTATCGCAAGACACCTGTTCGAGTGAGAACAGCCATCAAAGAAACTTGCCCATTCTGCGTGAATATATGCAAGGAGTATTATGTTTATGGTTTACGGCGAATATTGTGTTAGATAATCGCTTAATTCTTTCTGCGCCAATCTCTTTTGGCCTCTTTAAGCATGCGGTACACTACCGCTAATATTCACCTAATACAATTATATTTTATGACAAATACTACTATCGGGCTCAAGGAAACTGTAGCCCAACATTCAAATATTGCATGCAAATCTGTATGCTTTGGTCTTATTAAAAAACTCTACTACCAACCTACTAATAGTTCCCTCAAGTCCATTGAATTATATTTCGGTCCAAAGGACAAGGAAACACTACTATCCCTTTTTAAGCTACAAGGTGATGCCTTGGTTAGTTTTGCTAAAAAATGCACTCACTTGGAGGAAAAAACGAATGGTAACTTGCTTTTAGAAGCATTTGTGTCATCCGACCGTCAGTTTATTGCATTGCAATTGAGCCAGTATAGCACCTTGGACTACCAACTAATCTGCGAACCCATCTTCTTGGAAGGAGAAATAGCAGAACTGGTTAGCAATATATTTTTATAATTTAATTGCTGAATTATGGAATACCTCATATTGATTATTTCCTTAGTAGGAATAGTTTTTGGAGCGGATATGTTAGTGGCTGGAGCTGCGGCTATCGCTCGAAAATACAAAGTGTCCGATTTTGTTATCGGTGCAGCTATTGTCGGTATTGGTACTTCAATGCCTGAGTTGGTTGTTAGTTTCATCGGAGCATTAGAAGGAAATGCGGATGTGGCGATAGGCAATGTGGTGGGCTCTAATATATTCAATGTATTGGGTATATTAGGTCTTACAGCTGCTTTGTTTCCCATCGCAGTGGACAAAGAGAATATGCGATTCGAAATACCACTATGTATATGCGTTTCTATCATGCTTACCATATTGGTCTTTAATGTCTTCTGCGGGGGTACACCAATAATCAGCCGTATTGACGGATGGATTCTACTACTTGCTTTTGCATTCTACATGTGGTACTCGTTCTATCGCGATAAGCAAAAGAATGAAGAAGCAGAGATAAGCAATACTTCCCATTCTTCTACAAAGACAACGAACGAAGCATTATGGAAATCTATATTGAAGGTAGCACTCGGTTTGCCAATACTGATTGTCAGTTGTGATTTCTTTGTGGATAACGCCGTTTTAATTGCAAAAAACTTCGGAGTCAACGACGCATTCATCTCATTAACGCTCATCGCCTGCGGTACCTCATTACCTGAGTTAGCAGCCTCACTCGTAGCTGCACTGAAGAAGAATACGCAATTGGCATTGGGTAATGTAATTGGTTCAAACATCTTTAATATCACATGGATTTTAGGACTCAGTGCACAAGTTATGCCACTCAATTCGTCTGGCATTACTATCGTGGACTACTGCGTGATGATTTTTGCGGCTGTACTACCATTACTCTTCGGTTTCAACGGAAAAATTAGTCGCGCGGCGGGTATGGGAATGTTCTTGTGCTTCGTGGCATACACCTGGTATCTCTTAAGCACACAAACCGTCTAACATCCAACATATAACATTTAACATTAAACATTTAATCGTATGATTTTACAACTTTTTACATTACTTGGAGCCCTCGGTATGTTTCTTTATGGTATGAACTTGATGAGTTCGGGTCTCCAAAAAACGGCAGGAGACAGATTGCGTAATCTCCTTTCTGCCATCACCGCAAATCCTTTTCGCGGTGTGTTAACTGGTTTAGGCATCACATCTGTCATCCAATCGTCAAGCGCAACCACAGTTATGGTTGTTTCGTTTGTCAATGCGGGCTTGCTCACGCTGGTACAAGGCATTAGCGTTATCATGGGCGCCAATATAGGTACTACTGTTACAGCGTGGCTCGTTTCATGGTTAGGATTTAAAGCGGACATCTCAATCTTGGCTATCCCCTTGATGGCATTAGGATTTATCTTGTCTATATCTAAAAAGGACAGCAGACGAAATATCTCCGAACTCATCGTGGGTTTCTCGCTGCTCTTCTTGGGATTATCACTCATGAAAAACTCCGTACCTGATTTAAGACAGACACCTGAAGTATTGTCCTTCATCCAGGGATGGCAGGGCTATGGATTTGGTTCTACACTCATCTTCCTCGCTTTAGGTGTCATCTTAACGCTTGTATTGCAATCCTCCAGCGCCACCATGGCACTCACACTCATCATGCTCAATATGGGTTGGATTCATTTTGATATGGCATGCGCAATGGTACTGGGTGAGAATATAGGTACTACTATTACGGCCAATATAGCGGCATCAGTAGGTAATACCTCCGCCAAACGAGCCGCCTTGGCACACACCGTATTCAATGTGTTTGGTGTAGTATGGGCACTCATCACTTTCCCTTGGTTCCTCAAACTCGTCGGATGGATTACGGCCTCTATCTTCGGACTACCCAACCCTGCAGACGATTCTTTCAGTATTGAGGTAACTCATGACGCGCAAGGCAATGCTATACAGTCCGACTCACAAACAGCGGCACTGTACGGATTATCCATGTTGCATACATGCTTCAATACCGTCAATACCGCCCTTCTCATCGGATTTGTTCCTGCAATCGAGAAATTAGTATGCGCGATTATTAAGGGAAGTAAGAAAGCAACCGATAATCTCTATCGCCTTAAATATATCGAGGCAGGTAACATGAGTACGCCTGAATTGGCTACCGAACAGGCTTTCAACGAGATTATACACTTCGCGCGAATCTCTCACAACGGATTAGGATATATACGCTCGGCTATCGGCGCAAATAAAAAAGAAGACTTCGAATTCTATCGCGAGAAATTAGTTAAATACGAAGAGATCTCTGACCGTATTGAGTATGAGATTGCCACATTCCTCAATTCGGTTTCTACGGCTGATATCAGCGAGACCACTTCGATGAAGATTAAATCTATGTACAAGATTATTGGTGAATTAGAGTCACTCGGGGATTCTGGCGAGGCTATCAGTCGTATGTTATCCAGACGCAATAGTCACAATAAATCCTTTACGACGGAGACTATAGCGCATATTGAACAGATGATTGACGCCATCCACCATGCCTATGAAGTGATGATTAACAACTTGTCACAAGCGCACGCGGGTACGCTTTTAGATATCTCCAATGCTTTGCAGGCAGAGGAGCAAATCAATCAATTGCGTAATCAGTTACGAGAATCGGAGATAGAAGACATCGAGCAGAATAAGACGAACTATCAAACCAGTGTATATTATTTGGATATAGTAAGCGAACTGGAGAAAATGGGTGATTTCATGATCAACATCTCCCAAGCCCTCGAAAGAGCCTTCGTTAAATAATACTACTCTATACTCAAGAAGGGAGTCGCTAATACGCGGCTCCTTTCGTTGTATTTACACAAAAAATCCTTAAACATTCCACATTAAACAATAAAAAAGTTGCGTATGTGCCGTTTTTGTAGTATCTTCGGCACGCCCCTTCCCCTGCGGGGTGGGTTCCCTCCGAACATACAGCCGCGTCCCGCGGTGCATACATCAGCAAATGGGTGTCTTTTTTTGCCAGTACTTTGTACATTGTACATCGTCCCTTTGTACTTCGTCTATATGCCGCATTATGCGAGCATATGCTGCCTATCGCCGTACACAAAACATAGAATTACATTCTATCTGGCAAAAAAAGCACCCATTTTTTTGCGTATGTGCAGTTTTTGTAGTATCTTTGCACTCGAATCTATGAGTACAATGCAAAAGAAAATACCATTTTACATCGCGTGGCGGCCTTGGATATACATGGCGGTTGCGCTTGTGGCTGTTGTTTTGATAAGGATTGCTCCTGTCTTTTCTTTTCAAGAAGAAAAGGGCATTGTCCATGTCCGCAGTTTTACGATGGATGTAAAGGAGTTCGTGGAATGGCGTACAGACCTACAGACAGGCGCTAAGCATGTAGAGAACACCCTACCTGTATGGGGATTGTATTGCTGTTATTTGGTAATGCTATGTGGTAGTATTGCATGCCTATTGTGCTTCTTTGATGATTATTTGCGCTTCTTACTTTGCGCATTAGTTATAGCGGCCGCGGGGGTGTATTATCTGCTCATTGTGTATTATGCTATCCGCATCTCTGATGAGTTTTATGCTACTTTTTATCCCTCTTTCACCATTATTTGTCCTGCAGTAGTTTTGCAATCCATGGCCTGGGTACGAAAAGACATCATTCGCAACTCAAAAAAATAAACACCAATAATCCCTCCTCTCCCTTTAGGGGGAGGCCGGGAGGAGGCTTCCACCACACTAAAAAATCGCTCTTCCGGGCGATTTTTTTGCATATATCAAAAAAAAACACTACCTTTGCACCCGCAAAGGTCACTTCACACTAAAACGGTGTCTGAAGTTATACTTATGAATACTAAATACTATCTACTATAATGGCAAACTTTCAAAAACTAACCCCTCGAGCAGAGGATTACTCTAAATGGTACAACGAACTCGTGGTCAAAGCTGACCTCGCAGAGCAAAGCGCAGTACGCGGATGTATGGTTATCAAGCCATACGGATACGCCATTTGGGAAACAATACAAGCAGAACTGGATAAACGATTCAAAGAGAAAGGAGTAAAGAATGCTTACTTCCCACTCCTCATCCCTAAATCATTCCTTAGCCGCGAAGCGGAGCACGTAGAGGGCTTCGCCAAAGAGTGCGCTGTCGTTACACACCACCGACTCATGAATGACCCAGAGGGAAAAGGAGTAGTAGTGGACCCACAAGCACGATTGGAAGAGGAACTCATCATTCGCCCGACCTCAGAAACAATCATTTGGAATACCTACAAGAACTGGATCAATAGTTACCGCGACCTGCCTATCCTTTGTAATCAATGGTGTAATGTGATGCGTTGGGAGATGCGTACACGCCTTTTCTTGCGCACGGCTGAGTTCCTTTGGCAAGAAGGACACACCGCACATGCCACCAAAGAGGAAGCAGAGGACTACGCACGCCAAATGCTCGATGTATATGCTGATTTCGCAGAGAAAGTGATGGCAATACCTGTTGTCAAGGGTGTTAAATCACCTAACGAACGATTTGCTGGCGCACTCAATACCTATTGTATTGAGGCTATGATGCAAGATGGTAAGGCGCTCCAAGCAGGTACCAGTCACTTCTTAGGTCAGAACTTCGCCAAGAGTTTCGATGTGCAATTCCTCACCAATGAGAATAAATTCGAATATGTATGGGCTACCAGTTGGGGTGTTTCTACTCGTCTGATGGGCGCACTCATCATGACGCACTCGGACGATAACGGATTAGTACTGCCTCCACACCTCGCACCTATCCAAGTGGTTATCGTACCTATCTTCCGCAAAGCAGAGCAGTTAGGCGAACTATTAGAGAAAATCAATCCTATCGCTGACCAACTCAAAGCACTCGGCATACGCGTCAAAGTGGATACTGATGATAAATATACTCCGGGGTATAAGTTCGCTGACTACGAACTCAAAGGTGTACCAGTGCGCTTAGCAATGGGTGGCCGTGACTTGGAGAATGGTACTATTGAAATAGCGCGCCGCGATACACAAACTAAAGAGACCGTTTCTATTGACGGCATCGTGGCTACCGTGCAAGCGCTGCTCGAGGAAATACAAACCAACCTTCTGCAGAAAGCACTCTCTTTCCGCGTAGAGAATACACGCAGCGTGGACTCATACGAGGAATTCAAAGAAGAAGTAAAGAAAGGTGGATTTATCCTCGCACATTGGGATGGTACACCTGAGACAGAGCAGCGCATTAAAGACGAAACCAAAGCTACTATACGCTGCATTCCATTGCCTGAACTCATAGAGTTCCAGTCCGAACCAGGCGTATGCATGGTGACAGGCAAACCAAGTGCAGGAAGAGTTGTTTTCGCACTCAGTTATTAATCACACAGCGGGGAACCGCATACCACAAGAGGTACATGAAACGATTACTATACCTCATATTACTATTGGCAGTGAGCACGAATATGCTCGCTGCCAATGCGTATGTGGACTCCTGTATGATACGCATTGAGAACGGAGACACACTATACATGGCGTGGCTACACGATGTGTGGGTGTACCCGCCGATGCGATTCAAAAACAAACGGCAAGAACGATTCTATTGGAAGACCGTACGAGATGTCAAGAAAACACTCCCATACGCCAAGATGATTACCAAAGATATGGCTTATGCGGATGCTGAATTAGCCAAATTGCCTGATAAGAAAAGTCGCAAGAAATGGTGGCGAAGCTACGAGAAATACCTATTCAAGAAATACGAGAAAGACTTCCGTGGCATGTATGCCAGTCAAGGAATGATGCTCATGAAACTGATGGATAGAGAAACAGACCGAACAAGTTACGAACTCATCAAGCAATATAGAGGCAAAGCGAGTGCGAATTTCTGGCAGTTCGTTGCCAAACTATTCAAGAATGACCTCAAAGAAGAGTATGACGCAGCTGATAAAGATAAGATTGTTGAGCGCGTTATCAATCTTGTCGAAGCAGGGCAATTATAAAATAATTCGTTAATCGGGTTCGGGCGGACATGTCACTTTCCATGCCTCTTGTTCGTTTATCAAACCACGGAAATGCTTAATACTTATACCTAACATGATGGCTGCCGTGATGGCCGCCATGGTATCGCTAATAGGGATAGCCCACCATACGCCTAATATAGGGTTATCAAATAATAAGGGCACGAATAAGAGTAGCGGAATAAGATAGAGCACTTGACGCGTCATACTTAAGAAAATAGACTTACCTGCCATGCCTATTGAAGTGAAGAAGTTACCCGCTACCATCTGAAAACCAATGATAAGCATCGTACTGCAGATAATACGCATAGGCGTTATTGTCTGCTCGATAAGGTTGATATCGTGGGTAAAAATCTGCGTTATATGCCGCGGGAAACACTCTCCTAATACAAAGATGATAGCCATCACACCTGTCGCATATAAGCAAGTGAGGTAGAATGAACGAAGCATTCGGTCATACTGTTTCGCACCATAATTATACCCCGTGATAGGTTGCATACCTTGATTCAATCCCATGATAATCATTGCAAACACAAACACGATACGATTGATGACGCCATACGAAGCGATTGCCAAATCTCCTCCATAGTGCTTCAATTGATTATTGATGATAATGACTACAAAGCAATGAGCTATATTATACAAGAATGGCGATAAACCAATTGCCAGGGCACGCTTGGTGATATGCTTATCGAGCATCCAAATGCCTCGATGAAATCGCACTAACTCCTCTTTATTGAAGAATTTGGTCACTTGCCATACCACTGCCACTGCTTGACTCAATACCGTTGCCAATGCCGCACCGCGGACACCCATATCCAAACCGAAGATAAAGATTGGGTCCAGAATAACATTAATCGTCACCGCTACTATCGTGGCTACCATAGAGAAACGAGGATGTCCCGCCGAACGAAGCATACTATTCAATCCAAAATAGATATGCGTCAGCACATTTCCAAAAAGGATAATCTCTATATAGTCATGCGCATAACCCAATGTATCCTCACTCGCACCAAAAGCCATCAAGATAGGGTCTAACCAAATCAACCCCACTACCATCACCAATGCGGATAAAATCATATTGAGTACAATCACATTACCCAATACTTTATTCGCCTTGTCGTAGTCACGCTCCCCTAAATAGATAGCTAATAATGAAGAAGCGCCTACGCCTACCAAACTGCCAAATGCTGCGCATATATCCATAAATGGTTTGGCTACTGTCAGCGCACCCAACGCCAACGCACCACAACCATGACCGATATAAATACTATCCACTATATTATATAGCGAACTCGCCGTCATTGCTATAATGGCGGGCATGGCATACTTGAATAATAGTTTATGGATAGGGGCTGTACCTAATTCGGTGGTGGCGTTCATGCTAATCAATCAGTTGTTGTGCTATCTGTTCAAAAGCCGCAGCGCCTGGGTGACCCACTTGCATTGTAATAGGCATTCCCTCGTCGCCTCCTTCGCGGATAGACTGCACCAAAGGAATCTGACCCAATAAACGCACATCCAACTCTTCTGCTAAGCGCTTACCACCCTCTTTGCCGAAGATATAATACTTATTCTCTGGCAACTCGGCAGGCGTGAACCAAGACATATTCTCAATCAGTCCGAGGATAGGTATATTCACCTTCTCATTGCGGAACATATCCACACCTTTGCGTGCATCAACGAGCGCCACAGGTTGCGGAGTAGTCACAACCACCACGCCTGTCAACTGCAGTGTAGCAATAAGTGTCAAATGGATATCACTCGTACCTGGGGGCAGGTCTATTAAGAAATAATCCAGTTCTCCCCAATGGCCATCTTGAATCAACTGTTTAATAGCATTGGATGCCATACCTCCGCGCCATATGACGGCTTGGTTAGGGTCCACAAAGAATCCAATAGATAGCATTTTTATGCCGTACTGCTCGATAGGTTCTATCAGCGTACGACCCTCCACCTCTACCGAGACGGGACGACATCCCTCGCATTGAAACATCTTCGGCATTGATGGACCATGTATATCTGCATCCAACAAACCTACCCTAAAGCCCTTTTGCGCCAATGCAACAGCCATATTAGCAGCCACAGTGGACTTTCCTACTCCGCCTTTACCGCTATGAATAGCAATAACATGCTTGGCTTGGATAGTAGGAGCAGTGAGCTCTGGGGATAGGTTTTGTTTGATGAACTTGGTATGAATATGCGGTACCACATTTGCATCAATATAGGTCTTCAAAGCCACCTCAGTTGCCTTGACTACTGATTTCATGAACGGGTCGTTATCTTTCTGAAAAATAAGAGAGAAACTAACCTCATACCCCGAGATGCGTATATCATCCTCGAGCATTCCGCTCTCTATCAGGTCCTTACCAGTACCTGGATAGCGAACATGCTTCAAAGCCTCTATTACTTGTTGTGGATACATATTCTACCTCTTTTTTATTAGCGTTTATAATTCTCCCACTTGGTGTTACGCATATCGCCTGACTTGAGGAATTCCTCGTGCATAGCGAGTGCGCAAGAGAGTGTATGAGGCGTGTGAGCCTTCTTGCTCATCTCGATATACTCGCGAAGCATAGGACGGTATTGTGGGTCCACGCAGTTCTCAATAATCTCGTGAGCGCGTTGGATAGGACTCTTACCACGCAAGTCAGCAATACCATGCTCGGTGATGATAATCTTCACAGAGTGCTCTGAGTGGTCGTGGTGGCTTACCATTGGTACGAAAGCCGAGATAGCACCACCCTTAGCAGTAGATGGAGTGGTATAGATAGAGATATACGCATTGCGGGTGAAATCACCACTACCTCCAATACCATTCATCATCTTCGTTCCGCATACATGGGTAGAGTTGATATTTCCATAGATATCTGCTTCGAGGGCAGTATTGATGGTGATCAATCCCATGCGGCGAGCCAACTCTGGATTGTTACTGATTTCCTGAGGACGAAGAACGAGTTTATCCTTGAAGAAATCCATGTTATCGATGATATGCTGCAGTTTGTCAGCACCGATAGTGAGTGAGCAACCACTTGCGAACTTGATGCGTCCCTCATCCATCAGACCAACTACGGAATCCTGAATAACCTCTGTGTACATCTCAAATGGAGGGATGTTCTCGTTAGCACCAAGCGCACCGAGCACAGCATTCGCCACATTACCTACACCTGATTGAATAGGAAGGAAGGTAGAAGGAATACGACCTGCTTTCATCTCTGCTTCGAGGAAAGAAGCCACATTCTCACCAATTTTCTCTGTCACTTCATCCAGCGGAGTGAACGCACCAACCTCATTAGGACGATTGGTCTTCACTACGGCGAGCAGTTTCTCTGCAGGGATAGTGATACAATCGGTACCGATACGGTCTGAAACGGTATAGATAGGTATCTCACGGCGTTGTGGTGGGTCGGCTGGTTCGTAGATATCGTGCATACCACGCATAGTGGCAGGCATCGCTTCGTTCAACTCCACGATCACCTTATCTGCCAAGCGGCAGAAAGTAGGTACATTACCCACACCAGCGGTAGGAACGATCTCTATCACATCGCCTTTCTCTACTACTTGGCACGCCTCGATGATAGCGAAATCTGGCTTTGGCATGAAGCCATAACGCAAGTCTTGCGCCAATTCGCTCAAATGCATATCGTAGTAATGTGCACCCTGCGCATTGAGTTCCGTACGCAAGTCTTTATTACCCTGATAAGGAGTGCGGAAAAGGATAGCGTGTGCACGCGCTAAAGCGCCGTCACAAGAGTCACCTGTGGACGCGCCGGTGTACATGCCAATCTTGAATGGTTTGCCCTCTGCATGGAGAGCCTCAGCCTTCTCTGCGATGGCTGTAGGCACATCTTTGGGAGCACCTGCGGGGGTGAAACCACCCATACCGCAGATTGCACCATCAAAGACATACGCAGCCGCCTCAGAGGCTGACATAAATGGAAGAGCCATGATTATTCTGCTTTACCGTTAGAACCTAATACATTGATGATTTTGTGCTTGTAGAGCTCTGTCATCAAGTCGCGAGCTGGACCGCAGTATTTGCGTGGGTCGAACTCACCTGGCTTCTCTGCAAATACTTTGCGTACTGCAGCGGTGAAGGCAAGGCGGCTATCAGAGTCAATGTTAATCTTGCAAACAGCGCTCTCAGATGCCTTGCGGAGTTGCTCCTCTGGAATACCTACTGCGTCTGGCAATTTACCACCGAACTCATTGATGATATCTACATACTCCTGTGGTACAGAAGAAGAACCGTGGAGTACGATTGGGAAACCAGGAAGCTGCTCCATGATTGCATCGAGGATGTCGAATGCCAATGGAGGAGGAACAAGTTTGCCAGTCTGTGGATCTACTGTACATTGCTCACGGGTGAACTTGTATGCACCGTGGCTGGTACCGATAGAAATAGCGAGTGAGTCACAACCAGTACGAGTAGCGAAATCAACTACCTCTTCTGGCTTGGTATAGTGGCTCTCTGCTGCAGATACTTCATCTTCTACACCAGCCAATACGCCGAGCTCTGCCTCTACAGTCACACCATGAGCGTGAGCGTATTCTACTACCTTTTGTGTGAGGGCGATATTCTCCTCGTATGGAAGGTGGCTACCGTCAATCATCACGCTTGAGAAACCGAAGTCAACGCAAGACTTGCAGGTCTCGAAGCTATCTCCGTGGTCGAGGTGTAAGCAGATTTGTGGGTTCTCCCAACCTAACTCTTTTGCGTACTCTACAGCTCCTTGAGCCATGTAGCGGAGAAGTGTTTGGTTAGCGTAGTTGCGCGCACCTTTAGAAACCTGAAGGATAACAGGGCTCTTGGTGTCAGCAGCTGCTTTGATGATTGCTTGGAGTTGCTCCATGTTGTTGAAGTTGAAGGCAGGAATAGCATATCCGCCTTTGATTGCTTTGGCAAACATTTCTTTGGTGTTTACCAAGCCTAATTCTTTGTAACTTACCATGTTGTTAGATTTTAATTGTTAATATATTTGTTCGCGTTCGTCAATTAGTCGCAATGGTCCATACCACTCTGCTAAATGGACAGGCTCCTAATGCCTCCGCTCTTAACTCGGACTATCGCTTGCGCTAGCAGTCCTCGTTAGTATTAGTAATTAAGCGAGTGATTTTTTGATGTTTTGTACAATTATTGTACATTACGCGTATTCGGCGACAAAGTTACTGCTTTTTTTTGAACTGACCAAATTTTTTTATCAAACAAAATGAATTGACACCTTGAAGTTACAAAAATTTACAACGCTTTGCACGAGCAAAACGACATACGGGTACTGGTTTATCCCAACTAGATTAACTAACCTAACTAGAAGAACTAGGGAAAGGAAGGACGGGCGGAGCCCTATAGAAAGAAAAAGAGAGGGAGAGCGAGATGTTTTTTATAGAATTTTATAAAATACTGATTAACAGGATATTTAACAAGACAAAAGTATCGCTACTACACTCTATTTTAGTTTTACAACTTTTGCATTTACTTGCATAGCTTTTACAAAAAAGACTATTTATAGAGAGGAAGATAAACTACTTCTTGGCTGGTGCAACAATAAATAGCATAAACATCACAAAAGGTATAGAGAAGGTATATTGAAGGTATAGAGAAGGTATAGTAACCATCAACAAACCTCTAACTTATCTTTAACTTATCTCTAACGCTCAACTCGGAAATGAGTGCTGAATAGTGAGTGACTAAAACTTTGACTAAAACTGAAAAAGGTTGACTCGATAACTGAGATGGAATCTTAAAAATCGTAAACTTTTGACTCGATACCTAAAAGGGTTGATTTAATACCTGAAAAGGTTGACTGAAAGCCTAAAGAGGTTTACTATTTAAAAAGACGATGCAAAGGTACTGCTTATTTTGGGGAATGATTAGGAAAATTTTCCCAATTTTGTCCTAATTTGTCCTAATTATTTGTAAAGTGCTTTTCTTAAAGAATCTTGGTTTGGTTCCCAACCTATGATTTTTAACAAGTTACGGCACAATTGGCTTCGACTAAAATTAGCCTCTGCGTAATGGTCTTTTCCGTTTTGTTTCTCTTATTCCAACCATTTAACCAGTTGATCGTATTTGCATTTTTTGTTTGGTTATTTGTTTTTTTCATAATTGTAGTCGCATTGGGGGAAGTGAATCCAATGCGACCACAAAGTTATGAAAAGGGTATGGAATGTGAAAAGATAAAAAAAATCGCCCGTTTGTAGCGGGCTATTTAAAGTAGTGAAAATGGTATTTTTAATCAATTAATTTGTATTTGCGAGATTTTTTTTGCATATTTGTAGCAAAAAAGATGATTTATGGTTATATCCGCGTAAGTTCTGACAAGCAGACGGTCGAGAACCAGCGGTTTGAGATTGAACGGTTCTGCAAGGTGAATAATCTGCACATTGACGGTTGGATTGAAGAAACGATCTCCGGCACGAAAGCTTACAACAAACGGCAGTTAGGTGTGTTGCTAAAGAAAGTGGAGAAAGAGGATGTGATTATCTGCTCGGAGTTGTCACGGCTTGGGAGGTCGCTTTTTATGATTATGGAGATACTGAGTATTTGCATGAAGAAAGAGTGCCGTGTTTGGACGATCAAGGACAATTATAGGCTTGGTGATGATATACAGAGCAAAGTGTTAGCTTTTGCTTTCGGTTTATCGGCAGAGATAGAACGAAATCTGATTAGCCAGCGGACGAAAGAAGCTTTGGCAAGAAAACGTGCTGAAGGTGTGCAATTGGGAAGACCGAAAGGAAAGCAATCACGGCAATGTACATACAAGTTACACAAGAAGGAAGAACTGATAAGCGGATTGCTTGCAGAGGGAGTTTCATTCAAGAAGGTAGGGGATATATTGCACGTTAATAAGGATACGGTACGAAAGTACTATCACACGTTTATGGAAAACTGATAAAAAGGGAGCGATTTGTAATGAACCCCAAAAGTTGAACAAAAAACTTTTGGGGTTTTATTATGAAACATTCTTATGAAAAAAGGTTACTAGCTGTTAAAAAATGTCTTAAAGGTTTTCCTCCTGATAGCGTAGGACGAGAATTAGGAATTCATCC
>JAXJUN010000020.1:0-1977 GCA_036309065.1 Paludibacteraceae bacterium
TCTAAACATTTCCTTGCGTATATGCAGAAAAATTATTACCTTTGCACCCGAAAGTAATTTGCGCCGAGTATTTTCTAAAATCTCAATAGAATGACTGATTTTTTGGAGTTTGATGAATACATCCGTCAGGGTGAGCCCAATCAGCAAGAACGAGCTGCCATTTGGCGGACGGCTATTGGTTTGCAAGCTGTGGATGGCTTGCAAACATCTGACTACCTGAAAGAAACGGCAAAAAAACATATTGAAGGTGAGATTGATATTGACGAGGCACGCCATTTGATAAAAACCTATTATCAATCCAAAGCATCACGCGAGCCAATCGATGATGACCAATGTGAGGCGGATAAAGCATCGGCAAACATCACAAAGATTCTATCTTCAGTATCGCTGGACTTTAGTGCGAAAGGATTTGTTGCTTTGCATCGAAGAATCTTTGACGGAGTACTAAAGCACGCTGGCGAGATACGCCGTTACGATATCACCAAAAAAGAATGGGTATTAGACGCTGAAACGGTCAATTACCTCAACTGGGAAGACCTATATCGCGCGTTGGAATTTGACATAGAGCAAGAGCGTAATTTCAGTTATAAGAATCTATCATTGGAGCAACAAGTGGTGCACATTGCGCAATTCGTATCTGGATTGTGGCAAATACATCCTTTCGGAGAAGGCAATACACGCACTACAGCAGTATTTACCATCCTGTATCTGCGTCACATAGGTTTTAATGTAGAGAACGACTTATTTGCAGAACATTCGTGGTATTTCCGCAATGCCCTGGTGAGAGCCAACTACAAGAATGCCGTCAAAGGGATTGATTACTCGCCAATATATTTGGAACGCTTCTTCCGCAATCTCCTATTAGGAGAACAATGGGACCTACGCAACAGATACCTGCACATCAATCCATCTGCAGAATGGAAAGAGCAAGCGAATTTGGGTGAGAAACAAAGTAATGAACCCCAAAATGAACCCCAAAATGAACCCCAAAAGTTCACACCATTATCCACAAGACAGCAGCAGATTCTCTCACTGCTTAGCAAAGACAATAGCCTGTCCAAGCAACGATTGGCAGACGCCTTAGGATTAAGTATGAGTACCGTAAAACGCGAATTATCTGCTATGTCACATGTGGTGAAATATGTAGGACCTACCAAAGGCGGACATTGGGAAATAACTAACAATTAAGAACTTTAAATTAACAATAATATTAGTCTAATTTTTTATGGCAAAAAGAGCATTAGTCAGCGTAAGCGACAAATCAGGATTGGTAGATTTCGTGAAAGGTCTGCAAACAGCGGGCTGGGAAATCATCGCTACAGGCGGTACACAAAAATTATTAGAGAACTCAGGCGTTAAGACTATCGGTATCAGCGATGTGACTGGTTTCCCTGAGATCTGCGACGGTCGCGTTAAGACCCTTCACCCAAAGGTACACGGTGGTCTTCTCGCACGCCGTGACGAACCATCTCACCTCCAAGCATTGGAGGAGAACGGCATCTCGTTCATCGACCTCGTGTGCGTGAACCTCTATCCATTCCGCGAGACCATCGCCAAAGAGGGCGTAAGTATGGCAGACGCTATCGAGAACATCGATATAGGTGGTCCATCTATGCTCCGTTCAGCAGCGAAGAACTACAACGATGTGACCGTCGTTTGCGATCCTGCAGACTACGACACTATCCTCGCTGAGATCAACACCACAGGCAACACCACG
The DNA here is from genome assembly GCA_036309065.1 of Paludibacteraceae bacterium. Taxonomy (GTDB): domain Bacteria; phylum Bacteroidota; class Bacteroidia; order Bacteroidales; family Paludibacteraceae; genus Colicola. Next base: position 1,718 of record JAXJUN010000020.1, read on the forward strand.
CTCGAGACTCGTCTCCAACTCTCTGCTAAGGCATATACCCACACCGCGCAATACGATGCTTGCATCGCTACTTACATGCGCGAGAAGGCTGGCCTCAACGAGAAACTCTTCCTCGAGTTCGACCTCAAGCAAGGTCTTCGCTATGGCGAGAACCCTCACCAATCTGCGAAGTTCTATGCTTCTACCAAAGCTATTCCATTCTCACTTGCTACAGGCAAACAACTCCAAGGTAAGGAGATGTCTTACAACAATATCCAAGA
>JAXJUN010000021.1:0-83799 GCA_036309065.1 Paludibacteraceae bacterium
AAGACAGCAATCCGACGGATAATGGCATGGCGGAACGGGTGAATGGTATTATCAAGAACGAGTTTCTGGAGCCATTACAAACTCCTAAGAATCTGCTTGAAGCGTTACCATTAGTCGACCACGCTGTCCGCACATATAATACATTACGCCCTCATCTTAACCTCAACATGCGCACACCTGCGCAGGTGTATGAGGAAAACAAATAATTTTCAAAAGTTAAAGGTATAGGTTTAATGAAAATTGCATCTCGTATAGTAATAAAATTTGCGTATGTCATTTTTTTGTAGTACCTTTGCGTCGTCTTTTTAAATAGTAAACCTCTTTAGGCTTTCAGTCAACCTTTTCAGGTATTAAATCAACCCTTTTAGGTATCGAGTCAAAAGTTTACGATTTTTAAGATTCTAACTCAGTTTTCGAGTCAACCTTTTTCAGGTTTAGTCACATAATTCCGCTGATAGTCACGATACATATACGATAGATACACGATACATATACGATAGATATACGATACATTATGCTATCTTTATGCTATCTTCACATGTACTGACCCCCATTTTTTGGACACTTTAATTCACTATTGTTCCATTAAAGTCATTCATTGCGTTTGGATACTACTGATAGTATCCTTAGTATGCTAATCTGCTAGTGTGCTAGTTTCTCTATATTATCTAGTTAGACTAGTTGGGCTAGTCAATCTAAAAATCTACCAGCCCATAGAGCGTTAGACTAGTAATCGTCCTTAAGGTTCTTATTATCCTTATTTTAATGCAAAAATGTAAAATCTGCTTTGCAAATTTGGTACTTTCAGAAAAAAGTTGTACCTTTGCAATCGCAAACCTGCGCCGAGGGATGTCTGTACATCATCGGCGGAGGGTAGCAGACATAATAAAAGGCGTTTATTACGCTCTGTTCTGACCTTTTGAAACTTCGCAAACTTCAGAAACATTCGGGACTTAGCAACGATAGATGTCCTACGGGATATAGATTGTCCCTCTTGTGCCAATTTGGTACGCCATTTGCGTATACGTATATGCGCACACGCGTACCTCAACTATGATATAGCACGAGAGTATATTTTATATTCGGCGTGGGCTTCGCGTTGTCGGTTCTAATGTTTCGGGCAATGCGAAGGCCTCAAAAGGTGGAACTGGCAAATGCAAGTTTCACGCTTTTTTTATGTCCATATTGTTCACTAAAGGCGATAGAGACATGAAACTATCTTACATCATACCATTCTATAATGGTCAAGACACTATTCATCATTGTTTGGATAGTATATTGGCTATAGGATTAGATCTAAATGAATTGGAGATAATAATTGTAGATGATTGCTCGCCTATGTCTGCTGAGAGTATAGTGAGTGACTATTTAGTAAAGTATAGAAATATTCGAATTATTCAACACTCAGTGAACAAACGACAAGGCGGAGCGAAGAACACAGGGATATCACTAGCAACAGGAAAATATATTGCTTTCGCAGATCAAGACGACACAATTATAGCCAATAATTCCAAATTAGCTTTAGACTTTGCATTAAAACATGATGTAGATATGTTGGCGTGTCACTACACTATTCTGCATGAAGATAAAAATATACGAGAATATGGTATTGATAAAGGAGATAAGCAAATAATAAGTGGCAAAGAGTTTTGCGAGCAATATTTTGCCACGGGATATAATCTAGCTCCTTGGGCAAATCTCTATAAGCGCAACTTTTTGCAAAAAGTATCACGACCATACGAAGAAAATGTAGTAATGGAAGATGCTGATTGGATTGCATGGCATTGGATTCATGCTAATAAAGTCGGAATACTAAATATCCCTATTTACACTTGGGTTATGAACCCTACTTCTATAACTCACAGCCAACATTATATCAATCGTGCAGATTGGATTAAATATGGTTATCGAAAGATACGTGACGCTCATTCTTACAAAAGCAAATCATCTAAATTTTCCGAAATAATGGAAAATGACGGAAGACAAAATATCATTGGAGGAATGAAAAAGATTTGGAAAGTAGATAACTATTTTAAATTCTATCAACATTTAGCTCGCAGTTGCGACGCATACATACATACATACATACATACCGCTGCGCGAATTACAGAAAATGCAATGGTCAGGTATAGTGAAACTACTGATACAATATCCTATTCTCTCTTGTATCTGTCTTTATCCAATAGGTTCAATTTTAAAACTAATCAACTATGCAAGACTCCAATGTAAATAGTCCTTTGCTCTCCGTCATTATCCCTATGTACAATTGCGCACCTGTTATTGTGCGTTGTTTGGATAGTATTGATTATCCTGACTGCGAAATCATCGTAGTCAATGATGGCAGTAGAGACAATGGTGCAGAAGTGGTTGAGCAATACGTTGCAACTCACCCGCATGTGCGTTTAATCAATAAGCCAAATGGAGGTGTTTCATCTGCCCGAAACTTAGGAATACAAGAGGCTATTGGAAAATATATTTCTTTCATTGACGCAGACGATTATATTGTGAGCGGAGGTCTAGAACGAATTGTCAATCTTGCAGAAGAACATAATGCAGATGTAGTTAAGTTTAAGAATAGAAGCGTTCAAGATTCTTCTGAGTTAGATAAGTCTTCCGTATCAGATATACCCATGAATATAGAAATAACTACTGGCGATGGGGTTCTCAATCGACATGATATATCTGATTATATTGTATGGGACGGAATATACAGGCGTACTGTGATCATAGAGAATAATATCCTTTTCAAGACAGACTTGTGTTTGAGGGAAGATGATACTTTTATGGGTATGCTATATTGCCATGCAAATGTTGTTATAGCAACCGATTTACCATTATATAGATATGTCTCAGCATCTAATTATAGCTCTACACATAACCAATCTGTTGAAAAACAGAGAAGATTAATTATCAGCGGACTAAAGGCTGCGCAGCATAGGGGACATTATGTGCAAGAACACAAACCTGAAGTGATGAGGCTTGAACGCCTCAAATATATGCGTTGGGTATGTACTGTACGTAATGCTATTTCTGCCCAATTAACATTGAAAGAGTATAAAGCACTACTCAACGACTTCCGTAAAGAGAATATATATCCATTAGATTATGCTTGGATTAAAGTTGCTGGATGGGATTATGCTTTCAAACCCTACATGAAGCGAGTATTACAAACCTTCATGATAAATAATCCATGGCTAGTTTGGTTACCTGCTAAGTGGTATTATAGTAAACGCAAATGATACCTAAGATAATACATTATTGTTGGTTTGGAGGGAAAGTAGTTCCTGATAATTTGCAGCGATACATGGCCACATGGCGAATGCTGATGCCCGATTGGGAAATAAGGGAGTGGAATGAGCATAATTTCTCAATTGGCACAGCACCACTATATGTACAAGAGGCGTATCGTGAACAAAAATGGGCTTTCGTATCTGATTACGTACGGCTTTGGGCACTTAATCAACATGGCGGAGTTTATCTAGATACAGATGTAGAAGTGTTGAGGTCGTTTGAAGATTTACTAAATGATGTGGCATTTATTGGTTTAGAAGAGTCTTTAGCACATTTGCCAGGAACTTGCGTGATGGGTTGTGAAGCACACTGCAATTGGGTAAATGACATGCTTGCATTGTATAACGACATTCGCTTTGTGCGCAAGGATGGAACACTCGACATGACCACTAACGTACAAAGAATGGGAATAAAACTTATAGAAAAGGGATTTATCCCATGTCGAAACGAACAATATATAGATGTGTATGGACTGCGAATTTACACACACGATTATTTTTCGCCAATAACATCTACCCGTGTTATGCGTAAAACGAAAAACACCTATTGTATTCATCATTTTGCAGGTAGTTGGACAAATAAAAGACATTATCGTTTGCGCGATAGCTGGATAGTGCGAGAAACAATAAATGCACTCATACAAATCAAACGGAAACTAAAAGGAATAGATTGATATGAAACAAAATGTTTATGTTGTAGTAGGGCAATACAATCAAAAAAAGAATTCGTCTGCTCTAAATGAATTGATAGATTGCTTAAAGAAATTAGGAGAAGTCAATATTTTTGATGTGCCTACTGCCGATTCTGCTGATTCTGGCGAAGTTAATGGCAGTGTTATCGTGCATCGTTATGCTTGTCCAGAAAAAAGTATAATCAATGCAGCACAACGCATTCCTGAAATAGTGAGAGATCTTGTACACTTGGGAGCAACAGAATACTACTTAGACTATGGCGTAGAAAAAGAATATCAATCAACAATAAAATTGATAAACAACGCCTTAAGAAATTATGGTGTCCAAGTATATACTTTAAATAGGCGTACTCCATTCCGTTGGCTTCGCAACCTCATTTGGGATATACAGTTCCAATTAAAAGAATGGAAACTCCAAGAGCAAGAAGAACAAGAGATAGAGCAAGTAGAAGATATGTCAGGCCATGGCAGCATGCATGGTTTTGTTCTATACAAGAAATTCGAAACGGCTCGCGAGGAGCGAAAGAGAATACATGAACTAAGAAAGCACCACTAAACCCGCTACCCTTGCGCTACCGTTACGCAAGAATGGCATTGTATCTAATAATAAGCAACTATATTGCCATTCTACGGCACAACCTTCGGCACGCGAAAACTTTTTTTATACAAAAAACACAAAAGCTCTTTCATGATTTTATACATTATTTAACCATATAATGAATAAATTTCCTCTTTTTTATCCATTATACTTGCATATATTGAATAAAATTACTACCTTTGCAGCGAAAAAACATTAAGATAATCCGCTACGAATCGGCAAAAATACATTTCGTGGCGGAATAAAACAACTTTTTTGTGGAAAATCTAATCGGCACAAAAGGACAACGCGTGCTTAATGAAATAAGCAAAATTATTGCAAAAATGCTTGCTAGATTAAGCATTTTTTTGTACCTTTGCACCCGAAATTAGAACTCTTCTTGATTTTATGAAAAAAGTATTAGTCGTAGGTGGAGGTGGACGAGAGCATGCTATCGTGTATGCGCTCTCCCGTAGTCCACAAGTAGAGAAAATCTACTGCGCACCAGGTAATGCAGGTATAGCACAACTCGCAGAGTGCGTGGCTATCAAGGATACCGATGTGGAGGGGCTTCTTCTCTTTGCCAAAGAGACAGAAGTGGACCTAACCGTTGTAGGACCAGAAGCAGCACTCGCCGCAGGCGTAGTGGACGCTTTCCGTGCCGAAGGAATGCCTATTTTTGGGCACACCAAAGCAGCTACACAGATTGAGTCCAGCAAGGAGTTTGCTAAAATCATCATGCAGAAATATGATGTGCCTACTGCCGCCTATCAGTCCTTCAGCGATTATGAAGAGGCATTAGCATATGTGCAGGCAGGGCGATTACCTATCGTATTGAAATACGATGGACTGGCGGCTGGAAAAGGAGTGGTGATAGCCAATACCATCGAGGAAGCAGACACTGCCCTGCGAGATATGCTCTGCAATGAAGCCTTCGGCAAAGGAAAAGTGGTAATCGAAGACTATCTTGAGGGACCTGAGTTCTCTTTCATGTGTTTCGTCAACGGAGAGAAGGTTTATCCAATGCCTCTCTCGCAAGACCATAAGCGCGCATACGACAACGATGAAGGACCGAACACAGGCGGTATGGGCGCCTATACGCCACTGCCTTTCGTGACTGAAGAAGACGAAGCGTTTGCAAAGGAATATATTCTTGAGGCAGTAGCCAAAGGTATGTGTGCCGAAGGATTACCACTCACAGGTGTGCTCTATGGAGGTTTGATGAAGACCGCACAAGGTATCAAAGTGATTGAGTTCAATGCGCGCTTTGGCGACCCTGAAACCGAAGTTGTTCTTCCGCTCCTTGAGTCTGACGCTTATGATGTGTTCTACGGCATTGCAACAAACACCCTTCCCTACAAGAAAGAGCAGGGTGGAGGCTTGTCATGGCGTAACGAAGCCACAATAGGCGTGGTACTTGCATCCAAAGGTTATCCAGGTGATTATACCAAAGGAGCTGTGATAGAAGGCACAGAGGTTTTTGATGGTCCTATCTTCCATATGGGTACGAAGAACGAAAATGGCGTGCTGAAAACCAATGGAGGTCGTGTGATGATGTGCATTGCAACGGGCAAGGATATTGCAGCTGCACGCGAAAAAGTATATAATGAAATAGAGAAAATCCACTGCGATAACCTCTTCTACCGCAAAGACATCGCCCACTGGGCGCTTTAAGAGTAGTGAGTATTGAGTATTGAGTACAGAGTATTAAGAATATTTTATGATAATCGACGGAAAACAAATTTCGCAGTCCCTCAAAGATGCGATGAAAATAGAAGTAGAAGCACTGGAAGCACAGTATGGTCGCCGTCCATGCTTGATGGTCATCATTGTAGGCAACAATCCTGCCAGCCGTTCCTATGTAACAGGTAAGATCAAAGCCACCGAGTACTGCGGTTTTGATGGACACCTTGTGGAACTGCCAGAAGATGTGAGCGAAGCAACACTCCTGGCAGAGATAGATAAACTCAATAACGACGACAAAGTGGATGGAATATTGGTGCAATTACCTTTGCCTAAACATATCTCCGAGGATAAGGTCATTGCTGCTATCTCCGCAGAGAAAGATGTGGATGGTTTTCACCCAGAGAATGTGGCACGCCTGTGGCTCAACCAACACTGCATCCTCCCTTGTACCCCAAAAGGTATTATCGAACTCCTTGACCAAGCAGGCGTGGAGATAGCAGGCAAGAAAGCAGTTGTCATCGGTCGCAGTAATATAGTGGGTAAGCCTGTTTCTAAACTGTTGCTCGACCGCAATGCTACTGTTACTATTGCGCATAGCCGCACCAAGGATCTCGCTGCTGTATGCCGCGAAGCAGATATATTAGTGGCTGCCGTAGGACGCGCCAAGATGGTGACGGCAGAGTTTGTCAAACCAGGTGCAGCGGTAATAGATGTGGGTATCAACCGCACCGAAGCAGGTAAACTGGTGGGCGATGTGGATTATGAGGCTGTATTGCCTATTGCTGGCGCTATCACCCCTGTGCCAGGCGGTGTAGGCCCCATGACCATCACCATGCTCATGCGTAATACAATAGAATGTTTTATTAATAGAATGAATAAATAACACCCATAGGTCACTTCTGCATAACGATGCAAAGTGACCTATTTTTTTAGGATTTTGTATAGTAGAATTAGCGAAAATACTTTTCCTGTATTTTTTCTTGCATAAGTCAAAAAAAAGTTGTACCTTTGCAACCCGAAATAAGGACAACAATATAATAGAATATTTTCATGAATTTCGGAACTCCCCTTACTTCTGTGGCTACTAAGGCGTTATTGCTTGGAAGTGGCGAATTGGGCAAAGAAGTAGCCCTCGAACTCCAACGCTATGGTGTAGAAGTTATTGCGTGCGATAAGTACGCCAATGCGCCAGCTATGCAAGTGGCACATAGAAGCCATGTATTCAATATGTTGGATGGTGCCGCTCTTCGTCAAGTGATTGAGCAAGAGCAACCATCATTGATTATCCCTGAAGTGGAAGCTATTGCTACCCCTACTCTCGTCGAATTAGAAAAAGAAGGTTACCGCGTTATCCCTACGGCTAACGCGGCTTTTTTAACTATGAACCGTGAGGCTATCCGCCGTATGGCAGCCGAAGAGTTGGGTCTGCCCACCGCGAGATATAAGTTCGCTGACACTCACGAGGAGTACCTCGCAGCCATCGAGGAGATTGGTATCCCATGCGTGGTGAAGCCCATCATGTCATCTTCTGGTCATGGCCAATCCACCGTGAAGAGCGAGGCAGATATAGAGCCCGCATGGACCGAATCGCAAATGGGTGGTCGTGCCGGTGCTGGTCGCGTCATAGTAGAGGGTTTTGTGCACTTTGACTACGAGATCACTCTTCTCACTGTGCGTCACGCAGGTGGTACTACCTTCCTCAAACCAATTGGTCATCATCAAGTGGATGGCGATTACCGCGAGTCATGGCAGCCACAAGCGATGTCAGAAACAGCGTTGGCGCAAGCAGAGGAGATTGCAAAGAAAGTGACCGACGCATTGGGTGGTTATGGTATCTTCGGCGTGGAGATGTTCGTGGAGGGCGACCATGTGATTTTCTCTGAGGTGAGTCCTCGTCCACACGATACAGGTATGGTAACGATGATTTCGCAAGACTTGTCGGAGTTTGCGCTCCATGCGCGTGCGGTGCTCGGGTTGCCAATCCCTGAAGTGCGTTTCTTCGGTGCAAGTGCATCCAAAGCTATCGTAGTAGAAGGCGATGCTACCGAGGTGGTGTTCAGCGGCGTGGAAAAGGCATTGGCTATGCCAGGCGTACAAGTGCGTTTCTTTGGCAAACCAGAAGTACACGGGCATCGTCGTTACGGCGTAGTATTGGCCACCGATGAAAATACTGAAAAAGCCGTAGCGAAAGCTATTGAGGCTTTCAACCAAATCAAAGTAGAAAATAAAGACTTACATATAATATGATTGATCGTTACAGCCGCGCAATAATGCGCAACATTTGGACAGAAGAGAATAAGTTTCGTGCCTATTTGGAAGTAGAAATACTCGCTGCGGAAGCGTGGAGCACCTTGGGTGTTATCCCAGCAGAGGATGTACAACTCTTGCGTGAGAAAGCCACATTTAATATCGATCGCATCCACGAGATAGAGGAAATCACTCGTCACGATATCGTTGCTTTTACTCGCACGGTGAGCGAGTCCTTGGGCGAAGAGAAAAAATGGGTACACTACGGACTTACCTCTACCGATATCGTGGATACTGCGAATGGTTATCTGCTCAAGCAAGCCAATGAGGTGTTGCGCAAAGATTTGCACTCTTTCTTGGAGGTATTGAAGCGCCGTGCAAATGAGTTCAAATACACACCTGTCATCGGTCGTACCCATGGTATGCACGCCGATGTGAGCAGTTTTGGTCTCAAGTGGGCGTTATGGTACGAAGAGATGCGTCGTAACTTAGAGCGCTTTGAGATGGCAGCCAAAGGCGTGGAGGCTGGTAAGTTGTCTGGCGCGGTAGGTAACTACGCGAATATCCCACCAGCTATCCAAACATATGTGTGCGAGCACCTCGGTATTGAGTCGGCTGCCATTGCCACACAAGTGTTGGGTCGCGACCGCCATGCCTTCTACTTGGCCACTTTGGCAGTCATCGCCGGTACGCTCGAGCAAATGGCATTGGAGGTGCGTAATATGCAGCGCCAAGAAGTGCGCGAAGTAGAAGAGGCATTCAAGAAGGGACAAAAAGGTTCGTCTGCTATGCCACACAAACGCAATCCTATCTCATCTGAAAATATATGCGGATGTGCGCGCGTGATGCGCGGATACATGTGCACTGCAAGCGAGAATATTGCCTTGTGGCACGAGCGTGACATATCACATTCTTCTACCGAGCGTATCGTGCTGCCTGATGCAACCATGTTGCTCGATTATATGTTGGCACGCTTCGAGGGCATCCTCGACAACCTCGTGGTATATCCTGAGAATATGCTTCATAATATTGGTCTCACCCACGGTGCTATCTTCGCACAACGCGTGATGAATGCACTGATAGAGAAGGGTTTTGTGCGTGAGCAAGCATATGACCTTGTACAACCCGTAGCGATGAAGACGCTGATGGAAGGTGGTGAGATGCAAGAAAACCTCAAACTCACCGAAGGTGTGACAGCACATCTGAGCAATGAGGAAATTGATGCTTGCTTTAGTTTGGATTATTACATGAAGAATGTAGATTATATCTTCCAGCAAGTAGGTATCTAACCACTAATCGCTAATCACTAATCACTAAACGCTAAACATAAACACAATAATATATGTCAAAAGTGACTTTGAAATTATCTGATGGTACATGCTTTGAAGGCGTGTCTATTGGATATGAGAAAAATGTAACGGGAGAATTAGTCTTCAATACCACGATGATTGGTTATCCTGAGGTATTGACCGACGCAGGCGCGCGAGGACAAATAGTAGTGATGACCTATCCGCTCATTGGTAACTATGGAGTGCCTGCATGCAGCGAACAAGAGAATGGTCTATCCGATTATCTGGATAGCAATGCTATTCACCCTGCGGCACTCATCATGACGGAATATAGTCCTGAGTACTCGCACTGGAATGCGAATGAGAGCCTCGCTCAATGGCTCATCCGCGAACAGATACCAGCCGTCATGGGAATAGACACACGCGCCCTAACCAAACATCTGCGTGAAAAGGGTAGTATGCAAGCCACACTCTTTTTTGAGAACGATAACACAGTGCCTGAAGCCAACGAGACCAACCTGGTAGCGCAAGTGAGTTGTGCCCAACCCATCACCTACAACAGCGGTGCAGGGAAGAAAGTGGTACTCGTCGATTGTGGCGTGAAACAAAGCATTATTCGCTACCTCATTGAGCGAGGCGTAGAAGTGACACGCGTGCCATGGGATTATGATTTCAATACACTCACCTTTGACGCACTTATTCTATCCAATGGTCCGGGTAATCCAGAAGAATGCCAGCCAACTATCGCTCATGTTCAGTCTTTCCTCGCCAAAGGCGAAGATAAACCATTATTGGGGTTGGACTTAGGCAACCAACTCCTCGCCCTCGCGGTGGGAGCGAAAGTGTCTAAGCATAAATATGGTCACCACGGGGCCACTCAACCTGTGCAACTCGCCAATGCGAAACGCTGCTTCATCACTGCGCAGAACCATGGTTATGTTGTAGATAGCGCTACCTTACCTGCTGAATGGAGTGAGTGGTTTATTAATATGAATGATAATACCAATGAGGGTATTCGTCACAACCAAAAACCATGGATGGCAGTTCAGTTCATACCGGAAATGAATTGCGGACCCATTGACACAGAGTTTGTATTTAATCAGTTCTTTGAACTTCTTAATAAGTAACAGCCATGGATAAGAAAGAGATTAAGAAAGTATTAGTGCTCGGTTCAGGAGCACTCAAGATCGGCGAAGCAGGTGAGTTTGATTATTCGGGTTCACAAGCCTTAAAAGCATTGCGCGAAGAGGGTATATATACAGTGCTCATCAATCCGAATATCGCAACTGTTCAGACCAGCGAAGGAGTAGCAGACAAGATCTATTTCCTTCCGGTCAATCCATTCTTCGTGGAGCGTGTTATTAAGAAGGAGCGCCCCGATGGTATCCTTCTCGCTTTTGGTGGACAGACTGCCCTCAACTGCGGTGTGGAATTGTACAAGACAGGTGTATTAGAGAAATATAATGTACAGGTACTGGGTACGCCCGTGCAAGCCATTATGGATACTGAGGACCGTGAGTTATTCGTAGAAAAACTGGATGAAATCAATGTAAAGACTATCCAAAGCGAAGCCTGCGAGACTATTGAGGCAGCGCGCGCTGCAGCGAAAGCACTGGGTTATCCAGTCATCCTACGTGCTGCGTATGCACTCGGTGGACTCGGTTCGGGTTTCTGCGATAATGAAGAGGAACTCAATAAACTCGCAGAGAAAGCCTTCTCGTTCTCACCACAAGTGCTCGTGGAGAAATCACTCAAAGGATGGAAAGAGATTGAATATGAGGTAGTACGCGATAAATATGACAACTGTATTACCGTATGTAATATGGAGAACTTCGACCCACTTGGTATTCACACAGGAGAGTCTATCGTGATAGCTCCTACCCAGACGCTCACCAAATCTGAGGCATCCAAACTGCGTGCACTCGCTATCAAGATCGTGCGCCATGTGGGCATCGTGGGTGAGTGTAATGTGCAATACGCCCTTGACCCTAATTCAGAGGACTACCGCGTTATCGAGGTCAATGCACGCTTGTCACGCTCGTCTGCACTCGCATCCAAGGCAACAGGTTATCCACTCGCTTTCGTGGCTGCCAAGATAGCACTCGGTTATGGTTTGTTTGAACTGAAGAACTCGGTTACAAAGAATACACCCGCTTTCTTCGAACCTACACTCGATTATATAGTGGCTAAACTGCCACGCTGGGATTTGGGTAAGTTCCGCGGAGTAGATAGAGAAATCGGTTCTTCTATGAAATCCGTAGGTGAAGTGATGGCCATAGGTCGCACTTTTGAAGATACTATTCAAAAGGGTCTTCGTATGATAGGCCAAGGCATGCATGGCTTTACGGAGAATAAGACCCTTCATGTTGATAACCTTGATCACGCCCTCGCTGCACCAACAGATAAGCGTATATTCTTTATCTCACAAGCATTGCGCGAGGGATACACGATTGATCGTCTGCACGAACTGACTAAGATTGACCGTTGGTTCCTCGAAAAACTGCAGAATATATGCCGCACGGATGCAGAGTTGCAAGCCGTTTCCAATATGCAATCCCTTAGCGCAGACCTCTTGCGCAAGGCGAAGATACAAGGTTTCTCTGACTTCCAAATAGCGAAGGCTATCGGTTTAGGCGAACAGATGGATATGGACCTGGCTGTACAAGTAGCACGCAAATATCGTCAGTCATTGGGTATCAACCCTGTGGTGAAACAGATAGATACACTCGCAGCGGAATTCCCTGCACAAACCAATTATCTCTACCTCACTTATTCTGGTACAGAGCATGATATAGAATATATCAATGACCGCAAGTCTGTGGTTGTACTCGGTTCGGGAGCATACCGTATTGGCTCGTCGGTAGAGTTCGACTGGTGCGGCGTACAAGCCCTCAAGACCATCCGCGAGAATGGTTACCGCTCGGTAATGATCAATTACAATCCAGAAACGGTCTCTACCGACTACGACATGTGCGATCGTCTCTATTTTGACGAACTCACTTTCGAGCGCGTGATGGATATCTTGGAATTGGAGAACCCACACGGAGTGATCGTTTCTACAGGTGGACAAATACCTAATAACCTTGCCCTCAAACTCGATGCGCAGCGTATGCCTATTTTGGGAACCACCGCGCGCTCTATTGATAACGCTGAGGACCGAGATAAGTTCTCTGCTATGCTTGACCGTATAGGGGTGGACCAACCAGAATGGAGCGCACTTACCTCAATGGAAGATGTGAAGGCTTTCGTAGACAAAGTGGGATTCCCAGTACTCGTACGCCCATCTTATGTGCTCTCAGGCGCCGCGATGAATGTGTGCTTTAATCAAGATGAACTGGACCGCTTCCTCAAACTCGCTTCTACTGTCAGCAAGAAACACCCAGTGGTGATTTCCAAGTTCATGCTTAATACCAAAGAGGTGGAGATGGACGCTGTGGCCAAAGACGGAGAAATCATCGCATATGCTATCTCCGAACATGTGGAATTCGCGGGTGTACACTCAGGTGACGCCACTATCCAGTTCCCAGCGCAGAAACTCTATGTGGAGACTGTTCGCCGTATTAAGAAAATTTCCGGACAGATTGCACGCGAACTCAAGATATCTGGTCCATTCAATATTCAGTACTTGGCTCGTGATAACGAAATCAAGGTTATCGAGTGTAACCTCCGCGCATCCCGTTCCTTCCCATTTGTGTCGAAAGTACTCAAGATCAACTTCATCGATATCGCTACGCGTATCATGCTTGGTTTGCCAGTGGAAAAACCGAATAAATCGCTCTTTGACTTTGATTATGTGGGTGTTAAGGCTTCGCAGTTCTCCTTCAATCGTTTGCAGAAAGCGGATCCTGTCATCGGTGTGGATATGACATCCACTGGCGAGGTGGGATGCTTAGGTGAGGACGCTAACGCCGCATTGCTCACTTCTATGCTCTCTGTCGGGCTGCGTGTGCCAAAGAAGAATATCCTCTTCTCCATCGGTTCACCCAAACAGAAAGCACAAATGTTGGAAGCAGCGCGCCAACTCATCGCTAAGGGATATAATATTTATGCTACACAAGGAACGAGCAATTTCCTGAACGAAGCGAATGTACCTAATACGGTGGTTTACCAGCCTTCTGAACAAGGCACTCCACAAGCTATTGACCTCATGCGTGACGGAACGATTGAGTTCGTGGTGAGTGTACCAAAGGATATCGTAACCGACCCACAACACGATGTGTGCTATCATGTGCGCCGTGCGGCTATCGACCTCAATGTACCTTTGCTTACGAATGCCCGCCTTGCATCAGCATTCATCAATGCTTTCTGCACAATAGATATAGACCAACTCGCCATTCAATCATGGGATGAATATAAATAAACTGATAACTGACTACTGATAACTGATAACTACATATGAACGCTTTAACTTCAACAAATTTCAATTTTCCTGGTCAGAAACAAGTATATAACGGCAAGGTACGCGATGTGTACTTCATTGGTGATGACCAATTAGTTATGGTTGCTACAGACCGTATATCTGCTTTTGATGTCATCCTTCCCAAAGGTATTCCTTTTAAGGGACAGATACTCAATCAGATTGCTGCTAAGTTTCTGGATGCTACAACAGATATTATTCCTAACTGGAAACAAGCCACACCAGACCCAATGGTTACCGTAGGTATCCGCTGCGAAGGTTATCCTATCGAGATGATCGTTCGCGGCTATCTGTGCGGTTCGGCATGGCGTGCCTATAAGAGCGGCGTGCGCGAGATATGTGGCGTAGCACTCCCTGAAGGAATGCGCGAGAACGAACAGTTCCCTACACCTATCATCACCCCTACTACAAAGGCAGAGATAGGTGCGCATGACGAAGATATATCTCGTGAGCAAATCATCAGCCAAGGACTTGTATCCGAAGCAGAGTATGCGCAGTTGGAGAAATACGCACTCGCACTCTTCCAAAGAGGACAAGAGATAGCTGCCAAACAAGGACTTATTCTGGTTGATACCAAGTATGAGTTTGGTAAAAAAGGCGAACAAATCATCCTCATGGATGAGGTGCATACACCTGACTCAAGCCGCTATTTCTATGCCGATGAGTACGAAGAGCGTTTCCAAGCAGGACTACCGCAAAAGCAGTTGTCAAAGGAGTTTGTGCGCGAATGGTTGATAGAGAATGGTTTCCAAGGTAAAGAGGGACAGCAAGTGCCTGAGATGACAGACGAAGTGGTAGCGGGTATCACCGATCGCTATATAGAGTTGTACGAATGTATCACAGGTGAGAAACTCGTTATCGAGGCTTCTACCGAAGACCTCACCGCTCGCATTGAGAATAATGTAAATAACTATCTAACCCGCTAATCACTACTCACTACTCACTACTAACTACATATGGCTGGTTTTTTTGGAACTGTCTCAACTACCTCTTGCGTGACGGATGTCTTTTATGGCACCGATTATCATAGCCATCTCGGTACACGCCGAGCGGGTATGGCTACTTTCGACCACGAGAAAGGATTCAAACGCAGTATTCATAATATACAAAATTCCTATTTCCGTACGAAATTCGAAGATGAATTAGACGAGTTTGCAGGAAACGCGGGTATCGGAATTATCTCAGATACAGATGCGCAACCGCTTCTTATCAATTCCCATCTTGGACGCTTTGCTATCAGCACGGTAGGTAAGATAAATAACTTAGACGAACTGGTTAATCATCTCCTATCCCAGAATATGCACCTCACAGAGTTTAGTAGCGGTCGTGTCAACCCTACTGAGTTGGTGGGACTGCTCATTGTACAAGGCAAGGATTTCGTCGATGGAATAGAGTATATGTATCGCCAGATAAAAGGCTCTTGCAGTGTACTCATTCTAACGGAAGATGGAATTATCGCCGCCCGTGATGCATGGGGACGAACACCTATCGTGGTGGGTAAGAAAGATAACGCATACGCTGTTGCCAGCGAATCCTCATCGTTCTACAACCTGGGTTTTCAAACGGAGTATTTCCTTGGCCCGGGTGAGATAGTACGCATCCGTGCTAATTACATGGAGCAGTTACGCAAACCCAATGAGAAAATGCAAATTTGTTCTTTCTTATGGGTTTATTATGGTTTCCCTACTTCGGACTACGAAGGACGCAATGTGGAAGATGTGCGTAATGAGTGCGGTAGAGCAATGGGAGCAAACGATGATGTGGAGGTGGATTGCGTGTGCGGCATACCGGACTCAGGCATCGGCATGGCTATCGGCTATTCCCAAACATCTAAGGTACCCTATGCGCGAGCTATCACCAAATATACGCCTACATGGCCACGCTCTTTTACCCCTTCCCAACAAGCAACGCGTGAGTTGGTGGCGAAGATGAAACTCATCCACAACTCCTCTCTGCTGCGAGGTAAGCGCGTCCTTTTCTGTGACGACTCTATCGTGCGTGGTACACAACTGCGTGATAACACACGCTGCTTACTTGAGGCGGGGGCCAAGGAAGTACATATGCGTATCGCGTGTCCGCCTATCATGTACGGATGTCCATTTACTAACTTCACCACTTCCAAGTCCGACCTTGAACTCATCACACGCCGTTTCATCGCGGAATTTGAGGGCATAGATGCAGCCAATGATCCAGAGCGTATCAAAGCCTACGCCACTACCGACTCGCCTGAATATCAGCGACTCATGGGCGCACTCAGAGACCGATTCGCTCTCAAGTCACTCAAATATACCAAGATTGAAGACCTTATCGCTTCCATCGGACTGCCAAAGTGCAAGGTCTGCACTTTCTGCTTCGATGGCGAGATACCTAAGGAAGAATAGAGTGGAAACTAACAAAAAAAACAGAGCCTCACACGAGGCTCTGTTTTCTTTTTATGCTTTAGCAAATAGTTCTTTGCCTACTGCGCATAGCGGACATTTCCAGTCTTCTGGCAACTCTTCAAAAGGAGTGCCTGCTGCGATACCATTATCTGGATCGCCTATCTCTGGATCATACTCATATCCGCATACTTCACAAATATACTTGTCCATAATTCTAAATTATAAAATCTAAATTCTAAATAGTACTTTGTACATTGTACATTTTCTTAATTTTTCTCAGGGCGTGGACCACGACGCTCTGGACGAGGACCGCGATCGCCGCGTGGCGCACGAGCAGGACGCTCTGGCTCTACATAATCCGCTGGTTTCTCTTTGAGCACCTTAGCGCTGAGGCGGAACTTACCGGTCTTAGGATCTACTTCCATCAGTTTGATAGTGATCTTATCACCCTCTTTGATGCCAGTCTCTTCCATTGTCTCGTAGCGCTTCCAGTCGATCTCGCTGATGTGGAGCAAACCTTCTTTACCAGGCATGAACTCAACGAAGCAACCATAAGGCATGATGGATTTAACCACTGACTCATATACTTCGCCTACCTCTGGCAATGCCACAATAGCTTTGATCTTAGCCACTGCTGCAGCCATTGAATCGCCGTTGTTAGAAGCTACTTCTACCTTACCGCCCTCTTCTACCTCTTCGATAGAGATCACTGCGCCGGTCTCTGCTTGGATACCTTGGATAATCTTACCACCAGGACCAATCACAGCGCCAATCATATCTTTTGGAATCATGAAGGAAACGATGCGTGGAGCTTGTGGCTTGAGGTCTGCACGTGGGGCTGGCATGCACTCGAGCATCTTACCGAGGATATGCATACGTGCCTCGTGGGCTTGCGCCAAAGCGTTCTCCAAGATCTCGTATGATAGTCCGTCCACCTTGATATCCATCTGACATGCTGTCAAACCGTCCACAGTACCTGTGGTCTTGAAGTCCATATCACCGAGGTGGTCCTCATCACCGAGGATGTCGGATAAGATAGCATATTTAGTACCTTTGCACTCAGAGATAAGACCCATTGCGATACCACTCACTGGTTTGATCATAGGCACACCTGCGTCCATGAGCGCGAGTGTTCCTGCGCATACAGTGGCCATAGAAGAAGAACCGTTAGACTCCAAGATGTCGCTGACCACGCGTACGGTGTATGGGAAATCAGCTGGAACCATGTTCTTCAGCGCACGGCAAGCAAGGTTACCATGACCTATCTCACGACGACCTACGCCACGGCTTGGGCGTGCCTCGCCTGTAGAGAATGGAGGGAAGTTATAATGCAATAGGAATTTATCATTGCCTTGGATAAGTGCCTCGTCGATAATCTTCTCATCGCGCTTGGTACCGAGAGTAACGGTAGAGAGCGATTGAGTCTCACCACGGGTGAAGATAGATGAACCGTGAGGACCTGGCAGTGGGCTCACTTCGCACCAGATAGGACGAATCTCTGTTGTGGTACGACCATCCAAACGCTTGCCCTCATCGAGCACAGCACGGCGCATAGCCTCTTTCTCTACATCATGGTAGTATTTATCTACGAGAGCAGTGATATCATCCACATCTACACCTAATGCCTCGGCGCGAGCAGCCATGTATTCGGCCTTCTCTGCCTTGAAATCCTCGCGTATCTGTGTGAACATCGCCTCGCGGTGGTGCTTGTCGGTGTCCGCGCTGGTAGCTTGTGCATAAGCACGAGCATAACTGTATTCATGTACGGCTTGCTTGAGTTCGTCATCGTTTATCTCGTGGCAATACTCACGCTTGGTTTCCTTACCATAAGCCTTCATCATCTCATCGATAGCCAAGCATTGTGGCTTGATAGCCTCGTGAGCAGCTTTGATAGCCTCAAGCATTACGCTCTCTGGCACCTCTTTCATCTCACCCTCAACCATCATGATATTATCATAGGTGGCGGCAACCATTAACTCGAGGTCTGCTTGCTCGCATTGCTCGAAAGTAGGGTTGATAACCATCTCACCATTCACACGCGCTACGCGCACCTCACTCACTGGACCCTCGAAAGGAATATCAGAGCAAGCCAAAGCAGCACCCGCTGCCAAACCTGCAATTGACTCAGGCATGTCAATGCCATCTGCAGAGTACATCGTTACATTAACGAAAGTGTCAGCATGATAATTAGATGGGAATAATGGACGGAGAGCGCGGTCAATAAGACGAGCGATAAGAATCTCATAGTCCGATGCTTTTCCTTCGCGGCGAGTGAAACCACCAGGGAAACGACCCGCTGAAGCGAACTTCTCTTTATACTCTACGGTGAGAGGCATAAAGTCCGTACCAGGAACTGCGTCTTTTGCGGAACAAACGGTAGCCAAAATCATAGTGTTACCAAGTGTCGCCATCACGGCTCCGTCTGCTTGTTTTGCTAACTTGCCTGTCTCTAACGTGATAACACGACCATCAGGCAAAGCAATTTCTTTTCTTACAATATTCATTTGTTTTTAATCGTTTATGAACGCCGTTTGCGTTCGGTTAATGTATCTAGACCCAAAAAGTCGTGCAAAGATACAATATTTTTTGCAAATATGCAAATGAAAAGAAAAAAAACATCTATAAACACGAATCACTCAGCAAAAAAATGAAAAAAAATCACCTGCGGAGGTCCTTTGTTTGCATATATGCAATATTTTTATTACTTTTGCACCCGAAATTGGGTTGTTGCACCCAAAATCGGGGCTATCTGGTTTTGACAGCAGGTAGATTGGATAGGTAAGCACGCCGAGCTTTGAGGATACGCTCGTAAATATCATTCTTAAGCTATAACTGGCAACAATACTGTAGCTCTCGCTGCTTGATCGAAGTATAGTAGATCGCATTATTCGGGCACAAGGTGCCTGAACGAGACGCCGCTCCAAGCCGAGTTCGCGGGCTGATAGGACTAAGCGGCGCGGAAATACGCGAAATAGAATTCGTAGGCTGCGATGCGAATTCGAAACCTTAGCAGATAAGCCGATAGTTGGTGGCTTGGGTCTTGCTATCGGACGAAAATGAAGGCCAAGATAAGCGTGTAGAAAGCATATACAGTCCTTGTTTGGACGCGGGTTCGACTCCCGCTAGCTCCACTCGCGTTTGGCAACACTCGTGGCTATCGGGTCTCCCCGCGGCGGGTTCTTAACCCCTAGAGGGGTACGATTATTACTGGCGTAATTTTCGACTCCCGCTAGCTCCACTCGCGTTTGGCAAATGGGTTGCATTAGACGATACCGCTCTGCTAAATCGTAGGTGCAACCATTGCCTCCGCTCTTCGGTCGGACTATCGCTTACGCTAGCAGTCCTCCCGAGAAAACTGACCACTGAAAACTGATTGCTGAAAACAGATTACTGTTCTACGCTTCTCCCCACGAATTAAAAATTCGTCGGGGGGCCAAAAAATGGTACATCATACATCGTACATCATACATCGTACATCGTACATTGTACATCGTACATAGTATAACATTCAATCAATATGGCTTTAGAAATTAGAGAAATCACAACTCGCAAAGAGTTGAAACAATTCATTGAGTTTACAAATACATTGTACCGCGAATGCGAGTACTATTGTCCACCTCTCTTCTTTGATGAGATGAACTGCTTCGATAAGGAGAAAAACCCTGCCTTGGAGGTGTGCGACTATAAGTTGTGGATGGCATATCGTGACGGCAAAGCCGTAGGACGCATCGCGGGTGTTGTCAACTACAAAGCCAACGAAAAATGGGGATACAAGAATGCCCGTTTTGGTTGGTTCGACTTCATCGATGACCTCGAGGTGAGCAAGGCACTCTTGGATACAGTGGCTGCATGGGGTAAGGAGAAAGGAATGACGGCTATCAACGGACCTGTTGGATTCACTGATTTTGACCACCAAGGACTGCTCTTGGAGGGTTATGACTATCTCGCGCCTATGGCGTCGCTCTATAATTTCCCATACTATGTGAAGCATTTCGATGCGTACGGTCTCACCAAAGATGCGGACTGGATTGAGATACAAGTCTATCCGCCTACATGCTGCCCTGAGCGCTTGAACCGCATTGCAGAGATAGTAAAAGAGCGCTCCAAAGTGCGTGTGGATAAGGTGAAGAATGCACGCGAATTAGTGCGCAAATACGGCATTGAATACATGGATGTGATAGATATTGCTTATCAAAAGTTGTATAATTTCCAACCCATGACCATCAAGCAGAAAAACTATTACAAGGATATGTATTTCCCTATCCTCAATTTCGATTTCGTTACCCTCGTGGTGAATGATAAGGACGAAGTAGTAGGCGTGGGCGTAGGTATGCCAGATATCTCAGAACCGCTCCGCAAATGCGGTGGTCACCTCTTCCCATTTGGTTGGTATCATGTGCTTAAAGCACTCAAAGCCAAGCAGATGGATGCATTCAATTTCTTGCTTATCGCAGTGAGACCAGACTACCAGGATAAGGGTATCAATGCGCTCTTCTTCCAAGACCAAATACCATATATCAATAAATACAAGATTAAACGCTTAGAGACCACTGCTATCTTGGAAACCAATACGAAGAATATTGCTAACTTTACGCAGTTTGATCATAAGATGCATAAGCGTCGCCGTGCGTATATCAAACAGATTTAATAGATTTTTTCGGTGAAAAAAACACTCTATACTAATGCGCTTGAACGCTTAAATCGTTATGTAAAAGCAAATGATTTGCGTCCTTCTGTGGTGCGGAATGCCGTGCTGGAACAGGCGTGTTATCTGCCGCAACCTTTTACTGCCAAGCAGTTAGTAGCGGTTTGTCAAGAGCAACGAATATCTATCGGAACAGTCTATAATTCACTCAATCTATTCATTTCGGCACAAATTTTGCATGCTAATGAACGGCAGAGAGGAAAAGCGGCTACGGAATATGAGGTCATAGCAGGTAGCCAGCCACGCATGCAGATTATTTGCCATAAATGCGGACGAGTGGCTGAGATACAAGATAAGGCCATTGCGCGACTTATCAAGGAGCGCAAGTACTCTAATTTCACGCTGCAGCACTACTCATTATTCGTGTATGGAGAGTGTAAGATTTGCCGCAGACACAAGAGTTAGCAACAAATTAGAAATCAACGAATTATGTATTGGATTATTTTTATTGGATTTGCTCTTCTGAGTTGGATGGTATCCGCGTCATTAGAGCGTAAGTTTAAGCGCTATTCCAAGGAAGCACTGCCGCTCACAGGTCGTGAAGTGGCGGAGCGTATGTTGCGTGAGAATGGTATTGATGATGTGAGCGTTACTTGCACGAAGGGTCATTTGACTGACCATTATGATCCTACCACCAAGACTGTCAACTTGTCAGAGTCGGTCTATAATAGTGCTAATATAGCTGCGGCAGCGGTGGCTGCGCACG
Organism: Paludibacteraceae bacterium; assembly: GCA_036309065.1. GTDB lineage: Bacteria > Bacteroidota > Bacteroidia > Bacteroidales > Paludibacteraceae > Colicola. Next base: position 21,991 of record JAXJUN010000021.1, read on the forward strand.
AGTGTGGACATGCTTTGCAACACGCCACGGCCTATGCACCATTGCGTATGCGCTCGGCCTTGGTGCCAGTGGTATCGTTTGCAAGTAATTGGGTGATGTGGATACTATTGATAGGAATGCTTGTTCTAAATGCCTTTCCGCAATTTCCACACTTGATGCTTTTCGGTATCATCCTTTTCGCAATGACCACATTGTTCTCTTTCATCACATTGCCAGTAGAGGTGAATGCGAGTCAGCGTGCGGTAGCGTGGTTGCGTAGTACAGGTATAACCGATAATCACACCACTGAGATGGCAAGCGATGCGCTTCATAGTGCAGCTTATACCTATGTGGTAGCCGCTTTATCTTCGCTCGCCACATTGGTTTATTATATCCTCATTTTTATAGGAGGAAATAGAAGATAATCGCACTCCTCTTTGTAGGAGTAAGGCCCCGTAGCTCAACTGAATAGAGTGTCAGGTTCCGGTCCTGAAGGTTCTGGGTTTGAACCCCAGCGGGGTCACTTCAACTCAATATCCACGATGATGGGATCGTGGTCGGCGTAGCGGTGTAGGGATTTATCTCGCATTTTGTAGGCGCCGTGTGAGTAGTACCAGTCGGTATTCACATGCCAAGGCATGACGCGTACTATCTGTTCTGCCATGCTGGGCGAAGCGAAACAGCGGTCTAAGTATCCCACCAATCCCTTGTAGTTATACGAATAATCTTGTGCGCAGAATGCTTGTAGCATATCTGCGTAACCTGCTCGTACGATTTTTTGTATAGGTGTCTCTTGGGTGTAGCAGTTATAGTCGCCCAGGAGCAGAATGTCGCTATCTTCAAATCGCTCTACGGCTTTGGGAAGCATGATGAGCAGTGAGTCGGTGTTGGCTAATCGGCGCATGTGGGTACTATATGCTTGTCTGCCTGCTCGTTTAGATTTGAAGTGATTGACATTTACAATCAGTTTTTTGCCTGTGGGTTGTCCCTTCTTATCGAGCAGTTCAAATCCCTGTGCAATAAGGCGTGTGTGGTAATGACTGGTAACGGCAGAGTAGGCGGAAATCCATTCTTCGTACGGGCGCACGCGTTCCTTATTATAAATAAAAGCCCCGCTTATCTGGTCTTGGTTAGGCAATCCAAGGTTCACATAATCGTATTGATTACCTTTTTTGTTGAGTTCAGCAAGGAGCATAAGCGGTGCTTTGTCGCCTTGTTGCATCTCGCAGATAGCGAAGATGTCAGCGTCCATCTTATGGAGTGCTTGTACCACTTTTTGTGTCTTCACTTGTTGCTGTGCGGGTGTGGTCTTGCGTGTAGCATATCCGCCCAGGTCGGCGAAATAATTCTCTATATTCGTTCCCACCACGCGTAGGTGATTTTTGTTTTTCTTGGGTAATGGTGCCTGTTTGGTATGCTTGGTGCGCAGTGACTTACCCGTGAGTAGGTGTCTCTCGCTGGTGACACGCGCGGTGATACCTTTGATGATATCTCCTGTGCGCACCTCGTAGTATGAGTTGCGGCAATGAACGCATATACTATTTTGTTTGTTTTGCTCGATGATTTGGTAGTACATGGTACTATCTCCGTCAGCCAAACCCACCGCGAACTCTTCGGGGCAGTAGAGGCGTTGTGGTGCTAAGATGAGCGAGTCGTAGAAATTACCGCATACCACGAGTGGGGTAGTGAGTGTTACCACTTGGTTGGTGTACTTGTTCCAATCGGCTTGGAGTGTTTCGAGTGTCACTTTCTCTGCGGCAGAAACGAGTACTGCGAATAGTAGGCAGAGTGCGAGGCTTACTGTTTTTTTCATATTGTATAGTTTGTTGATGGTCTGTTTTTCAAAAAAATCCCACATACATTACCGTATATGGGATTCGTTACAAACAAAAATTATTCACTTCTTATGAAAAGTTGTTGCGGAGGATGGGATCGAACCACCGGCCTTCAGGTTATGAGCCTGACGAGCTACCACTGCTCTACTCCGCGATATATCTCTCTTATCGAAAGCGAGTGCAAAGGTACTACTTTTTTTTGACATATGCAAATAAATAGGTGTTTTTTTTGCAAATAGAATGAATTTATAGCACTTTATTGCCCGTTACGGTGTATGTATGTTCTCCTTTTTGGATGTATAGTTGTCCGTTGTGGATGTATTTGGTGGGTGTTTGAGTGTTGTCTATATTCTCCACTCCTGTGTGTACGTATTTGAGTTTTCTATCCATCCATACAACGCGGTTTTCGATGTATTTCTTCAGGTAATCCACTTCGGCTTGGTATGACCCGCGTGCGGTGGGGTTCATATGCACACCGCTATTGAGGATGGGCCAGCGTAGGAAATTGAGTCGTTGTGACTGTTGTAACATATGTGCTTGTTGGTCTATGTAGGCGCATAGATTGCCTGCGTCAATGCCTGTCCATCGTGCTTGAATCCATGTGATAAGCAGTTGGTCTGCTCCTTGCGAAGAGGTGATTACTCTGTCCACCAAGGTGCGCATATATCCCACGGTACTACCGCCTGAGCGATATATATAATCATTCTTGTTATTCACAGGGTATGTGCGATAGTCGTTGTCAAACGCGATGTCAAAGTCCCATACGGGTCCCACAAAGAGGGTATCGTTCTCGCGCTGCTTGTACATATAGGTGCTCCAATAGGTGTCGGTATTACCCGATAACTCACCCACGATAAAATGGCGTAGGAAGGTATTGTAATCCAAGTACTGCGCGTATTTATTCTCCATGAGACTGAAATGCGAAGAGATATAACTCTTCTGCTCGGGTGTTATCTCTTCTTCGTCTGGTGATTTGATAGTAACGGGTGTACCTCGTTGCGAATAGAAATAACTTATTTCGGTGTCTGCGTAGCCATCCACTTCGATGAAATAACCCCCTGTGAGTGCAGGTCCGCTATTATCGGTGGGTTTCATCTCTTTGATATTCACTCTGTTCTTATCCACTTCAATCTGGTCGCATAACTGATAGCAACCCTTGTATTCTCCATTGAGCAGCACATTCACATGTGCGCAGAAAGGTGTATAAGGCATATTCAGTCGTCTGCTTATTTCAAAGGCTAATGGATTGCGTAGCAGTGTTTTATCGCCGTAGTTATTGATGAGTGTCCATTTCTTGGCTTTCGCGGGCGAACCCAATACGGACTGCTTGTGCTCAAACTTAATACGGTATGGTTTTTTAGGGAATTGGCGTGAAGCGTTACCTCGTTCGCGGATGGTGATAGTATCCGATAAGATATGCTTACCGTCTTGCGAGATGATAGATACATATCCTTCTATGTCCGTCTCTTTATCAAATGGTATTTGATTGTTTTTGGTGTGAATAGTAACAAGGGGTATATTCGTCAGTTGGCATAACTGCGAGTCATCTCCTTCGCCTTGCTCGCCATAAAACTCCAATTCGGCTATTCCGCATCGCATGCTGTATGGACCTACATAGCGCACATACCTAAACCCGCGTGAGCAGTTCACGGTGGTGTAGTTCATCTGTCCCACCAATGACTCATTGTCTATGAGATGTAGAGGTACGGCGTCCATGAAATCGGGGCGGTTAGAACCTTCAAAAACACCTAAGAGCACGCCGTTAGGTCCTACGGAGTTCTTGCGTGGTGCCCATCCTACGATGGTGATGATATGTGGCGAACCTAAATCCAGACCTACCCATCCGTAGGACACATCCCATGCTGCGAAATAGGAGTCCATGCTGCCGTCGAATGCCATCTGAGCGGTATTGACGCTGAAGGAGGGCGAACCCGTGTTGTTGTAGTCGAACGATCCATACGAACTGATAGGTGTACCTGTTAGTTTCGTATCAGCGTGTAGAGAAGAAATGCCGCATAAGAGGGCAACGAGGAGGAGGAAGAGTGGTTGGAGTCTCATGGGGTATTTGTTGTTTATGATTAATCAAAAAGTGATAAGTCTTTGCTTGTGCAAGTGGCGTTTTTCGCACTCTTGGCAGTGCGTGGTTTGCCATTGGAGGATTTTAATGGTGCAGAAGGTTCTACGCTCTTTGCCTGCGAAGGTTCTATGCTCTTTGCCTCTTGCCCGCGGTGGTTCGCCGCCGCACCACCGCCCATTCGTTCGGTGATGATAGCGCGTGTCTGATCGTCCGTCCATTGGCATTTATTGATGATCCATTCCAGGTAACTGCGGTCGATACGCATCATGCTCTCGATAGACTCACCTTTGTGTCCTCCTTGGTTGAGGTAGTAATAGTTGCCTTTCTTGGTGAGCCATCTATCGAAGCATATAAACCCAAAATCATCTCTTTGTGCCCATGCCCATCCGTGCTCTTGTATCTGTGCTTTGAAAACCTCAATCGTGGCCATCACATCATCGAGTGAGTTATGCGCGCCCTCGAAAGGATGTCCGTAATAGCGGGTATAAGCGTCTGTGAGTGTGCAGCGGTAGGGTTCGTTGGTCTGCGGGTCTATCTTGCCATACATATGTTGTCGTTCCAAGAGGAGCGCATCGTACCATGTGCGTCCTTCGAAATCAAAGTCGCGTCCAATGCGTGCGAGGTTGTAATGCAAGATAGGTGCGTCAAACCCATTGCCGTTGTAGGACAACATGTCGCATCCATCGGTGAAAGCGATGAGGTCATCGTATATGCTGCGCATAGATACGCCGTGTTCCAAGAGATAGGCTTTGGATATATGGTGAACGGCTTCCGCTTCGGCGGGGATGGTGAATTCTCCTTCGGGGAGTATGTACCAATCCCGTGTGCCGAGTACTTCCCATGAATGGGTGTCAATCTTGACCAAAGAGAATTGGATAATATGGTCTTTTTGGGTACTTAATCCCGTTGTTTCCGTATCAAAGCAAACGATAGGCATGGTGGTTTAGTATTGAGTATTGAGTATTGAGTATTGAGTAGTGAGTTTTCAGTTTTTAGTTGTTATGCGGTTTCTAGTTCACTAGTTTACTAGTTCCCTAGTTCCCTAGTTAACCCTCCCTTCCCTTTAGGGAGGGGTCGGGGGTAGGCTTTCTACTCCACATACACCACCAGTCCTTTGAGGTATTCACCTTCGGGGTGGTAGATGTTGATAGGATGGTCTTGTGGTTGGTGCAACTGGTGCAGGATGCGCACTTTGCGTCCTACTTGCGCGGCAGCGCTAAAGACAGCCAGGCGGAACATCTCCTTGTCTATCGCTTGCGAGCAAGAGAAAGTGAAGAGGATACCTCCTGGTTTGATCATCTCTATCGCTTTGGCGTTTATTCGTTGGTAACCACGGAGGGCGTTGCGTATGGCGTCTCGGTGCTTGGCGAAAGCGGGTGGGTCCAAGATGATGAGGTCGTATGATAGTCCGCTGGTATGTTTCTCGCGCAGGTAGTCAAAAGCGTCTTGCGTCACCGCTGTGTGGCAGTCGCATTGCGGGAAGTTACGCGCTACATTGATATTCACCAGGTCAATAGCTTTCTGACTCACATCCACTGAGTCCACGCGTAGCGCACCGCCGCGTAAGGCGTAGAGCGAGAAGCCACCTGTGTAACAGAACATGTTGAGCACCGTTTTATGGGCGGCATAGCGCTCCACGAGGGCTCTGTTCTCGCGCTGGTCAATGAAGAAACCCGTTTTCTGTCCGCGCAACCAATCAATACGAAATTCCAATCCGTTCTCTACCGACCAGAACTCCTCTTGGTCCTCTGTGGGTGTGCCAATCAGATATCCCACTTTATCGCCTGTGATAGGTGCTTTGTGGGGCAGCGTGTCGTCGGACTTATAATATACTGCTTCTATACCTGGCACCACTTTTTGTATGGCTTGTGCTATCTCTTGGCGATGGAGATGCATACCCACCGAATGGGCTTGTATAACGGCTGTATTGGCGTATATATCTACGATGAGTCCAGGTAAGAAATCGCCTTCTCCGTGGATGAGACGATAGGTGTTATTGTTGGCTTGTATCAACCCCATTGTGTGGCGCATGGTGTATGCGGCTTGGATACGCTCTGCCCAGAAATCAGCGGGCAACTGCTCCACACCAAAGGCTAATATACGCACCGCTATGGAACCCACTTGCCAGTGACCTACGCCTAATATGGTCTTATCGTGTGCGCGCACGCATACCAATGTGCCCTCTTCGGGTGCGTCGTGTGGGTAATCTTTGTCTAAGGACACGCGTGCGATAGCACCGCTAAAAACCCATGGGTGTTGGCGTAAGAGAGACTCTTCTTTTTTCGGTTTGAGATAGATAGTTATCATTCCACTCCGTTGGTTAGTTCGTGATAAGCATGTAGGGATAGGTTATCGCTCACATACTTGATGCTATGTAATTTGTCAAAACCCAATGCGGCTATGTATGCCAATTCCATGTCAAAGACACAATTGGTATAGTCTGATTGCAGTACGAAATCGGTGTTCGTATAGCAAACGGCTTTGTGCAGTGTGCTTTTTGGGAATAGTTCGGGTTGTGTTTGCTGTCCTTCCACTAATAGGAGTTGTGGTTCGTTGTAGGTCACATTGGGGTGATTAAGCCTCACTTCTTGCACTTCTGCCCATGAACCCACTTCGAAGTTAGCGCTGCCTGCGTAACCTATATTGAATATCTCCGTTTCTCGTGGCAGTTCTTGCAGTGCGCGTATCACATTGATGGCTCCCACTCCTGTGTATAGGATAGGTATATTGCGTAGGTCGATGCCTAACTGCTCGTATAGTTTGTCTATCAAACTCACTTCGCCTTCTTCGGCTAAAACAACTATTTTATTCATATCAATAACTTTTCGTGCTAAAACTTTTGCGCTGCAAAAGTACTACTTTTTTTTGACATACGCAAGTATATGGGTGTTTTTCTATAAAAAACGAAAGGAGCCCGTTTTGGGCAATTTAGTGAAAAATTTCATTTTCCTAACGCACCGATCAAGTAATGACCGCCTTTTACCATAACTTTGTGGTCGCATTGGATTAACTTCCCCCAATGCGACTACAATCATGAAAAATTATGAATTTCTTATTTCTGAACGCGAGTGTGGACGATTAGATGAATACATACATCGCGGACTTCTCAGTACAAAAATTAATCGTTGGCTCGAAGTGTACCAATACCACCTCGAAGACAAAGACGCAAGTACTTGGTTTGTAGCCAATTACTTTGGTATTAGTCAAACTCATGTGGTGCGAATTTATAGGTATATGGAAGAGTGAAACCTTTTTAGGTTTCGGCCATGTTGCGGAAAACCCGTACCTTTGCACTCGAATTCAATGTTGAACGAAATCAACGGCTACCGGTAGCCATAATTTTTAACCAAACACCAAACAAAATTATGGCTTCAATTCCATTTATCAAACCACTCCCATTAAGCGGAGTGGAAGTCGCAAACTCACTCTTCCTCATTGACGGGTCAGAACTGCGGCTATGTGCCGACGCAAGAAACACAGAAGGCACAGCTAAACTCTACTGCTCCTACGACGGGCATTTCTACTCATTGTCCAAAAACGGACTTAACGAGGTGTTACCCACTTTTAGTCCAAGCCAACGGGCATGCACAAGGGGTAGTAAAAACTATGTATCCGCTGGTTCGCGATACCCTGGCATGCGGCAATTCGGCGGCAAATCATGCCACTCACTCGTATGCACCGCGTGGCACGGACCAAGACCCACTTTCATTGACGAACACGGCAACGAAAAACCCATGGAGTGCGACCATCTCAACGCCAACCCATACGATTTTCACGCCGATAATCTGGAGTGGGTCACACCCGCAGAGAACCGACGCAGAGCCAAGATTTTACGCGGTCTCCGCAGCGCAGGCATCGTGCCCGAAAAAGCGTACACATACGCACAACTAAAAGACATTTTTAACACCTATGACATTCAAAACAATTAATCTTATGACAGCATTACAAGAACTGCGCGAACTGCGCAATACCATCAAAGCCGCTGAAGAGCGCATCACACTAATTTCCGACCAAGCCATCGAAGAAGCACTCACATACACCCCAAAAGGCGAGTTTGTGCATGATGGACACAAGTACCAACTACAACGAACAGAAGTCTTTGATATGTCCAACTACTACCGATATAAAGGCGAAGATGCTATCCGCTGGCGAACCAAGAAAGAGGCGCAGGCACAAGCACGCAAATACGCAGCTGCACTCACCAAAGAGATGGATGCTATTGTCAAATCATTCATCACACTTCACCCTGATTGGACACCCGATGAAGTCAAACTAACCGTCAAAGTGATTGACTGATGGTTAAAAGACAAAAAAGAAAAGAACCAAAAGAAAAAAAAGAAAGTTGTTGTTGTTAACAATAACATTGTATAATATTAACAACACCTAATTTTTTATGACTTCATTTGATTTTCTTTGGATTTTACTTGAAAGTCACGGTGTTGTGGCAAGCTACAAAGCAGAATGTGCGCGGGTGTGGAATGAGTATTCACTCCAACAACAAAGAGAGATATACCGTTCCATCCGCGACAAACTGCGGAGTGGGAAATTCGTTAACTACAACCCCGTAAAAGCAGTCAAAGAGAATGCACCAAAAGCACCAAAACAACAAACACTCACCTTCAAAGAGTACTATGCGCGATTTGGCACCACACTCGAGCAAGACGGATGGCACATGACTAACCCCACAGGACAACAAGTGATCTACATCAAAAACTAAAGAATTTATATATTATGCTACTGAGAATCAAAGATGATTACATCGTGGACTGCAAGCAGACACGCAAAATACTAAACAAGAAAGGATTTAGTTTCCGCACATTCAAATACAATAAACAACTTTTTTCTGTAAACTTAATGCCCAAGGCAAGAAACAGGTATCCCGACGAAATGACTGCTTTACGGCAAATAGAAATCGTGGTCAGACGAAAAAACACCTCCGAAAACAAACAAATACAGGTCTTTGAACTATCGCAATGATTTACGAGTCAATCACGATACTATTACGAGACTAAAAGCACCCCAAAAAAAACAAAACAACTATGCACAGAGAAATAATCACACTCCACGAACTGGCTGCCAACCTTGATAAAGCTATCAATAGCAATGTGGGTATGCACGGCTTACGCATTCTCCTATACGGATGGATGAAGAAAACACAACTAGTAGATAACAAAATACTCAACGACCGCAAACAAATGCGAGGAGAACAATACCTCACAGCACATGAGGCATACTCGTTCTCTAAATATGCGGGATATGACCTGCTATATTAGAAAAGTTCGGGTTTTCGGTAGTCCGCGAGTTCACTTTCTTGGTGGGCTCGCGTTTTTATACTACTTTTGCACCATGAAATCAAATTTACAACAACTATGACAAAGCAAAAGATCATCAAAGCCATTATCATGGCTCTCATCGCCGCATTGACGGCATTGGCAACAGGCTTAGGATTGACCTCCTGTAATGTGGTGCGAACCATCACCAACAAGTCTGAGTTTTATCAACACGGAGACACCTCCGTCATGATTCAAACTAAGACTACTGAATCCTACGATGCTAAGAAGCACACCCCGTAGAAAAAGAGCAAGGAGAATTCCCTTTCCCTACAAACGCGAGAGATAAGAGCGTTTTCAAAGAAATCTTATCACCATTAAACCTAAACCTTAACCCCTCGCACGGCACGAGGAATTATCGTTCGAGCGAATGCGCGAGATAAGAATAAACAACGCCGAGTAGATATGGCTATTGTTAGATGGACCCCTGGTATTGAGTCCGTTTCCGGTAAATTGTCAGGCGCTAAGAAAGGCGATCAGCACAGCTGCGACTCTTTCATGCTTGCAACCCACCGCGTAGCGGCTACCACCAACCCTAACTGCAACCGCCTTTACATGCGCACTCCAGTTCAGCGCAGCACTCCGCTCACTCAGCGTGAGATCGCACAACGCGAGCGCTTTAGCGCCGTAGCCGTTATGGTTAACGAGCGTAAGATGGACCTGAGCAAAGTAACTGCGGACCAAGAGGCATTCTTGGCGCAAAAGGACCAGCCAGGTGGAAAGAAAACCATGAAGTCATGGTATTGGGATGTCTGCGGTAAAGAGTATGACGCTAGCTTGGCATAAGGCTCACGCGACTGAAAGCACAGCTTTCGTAAAGCGTTTTCGCCTTTGCCTACGCTTGCTCCCCACGAATTAAAAATTCGTCGGGGACCCCGAAAGGCTAATCGCACCCCGCAGATTGCAAAAAGAAGGGAGTCGCTATCGCGGCTCCTTTCGTCGTTTTTGATTACACCTTACACCTTACACAAAAAAGTAAGAAACCTATGGGAATTTATACTCCCAATACAATGGATGGTGAAATATTGAGTTTTTGACTTATTTTTCGGGCAAGCGAGAGGCTGGGCTCTACTTTACCATGCATGATTTCACTCATACGAGGCGCACTGACACCAAGCATAGCTGCCACCTTATTTTGGGTTAATCCCATTTCAAACATGCGCAGCTTGATAGTGGCTACCAATGTGGGTTTGCCTATTGGATAATGTATGTCTTCGTAGTCTGCTACGAGGTTAGAGATAAGCGCCAATTCAATATTTTCTGGGCTATCCTCTGGAATGTTATCTCCCCATGTTAATGGGAGTAACTCCTCTATACGAGCAAGCATTGCTTCGTATTCTTTTTGTGTTTTGATAGCTGTCATATTGTTATAAGTTTGAAATATTGGTTATTCTATCGTACTCGGCATGAGATCCAACAAACCGAATAAATACTAATTGCGGTGTGAATTTGATAACTACTACAAGTCGAAAGTCATTGCCTTTGATGTTAAATACATAATGCTGATTGCCTACATAATCCACAGAATTAAAAGTTTGGCGTATGTCTGCAAAGTTGTTCCATTGTGCGTCCTCTGTTTTGGCATACCAATCTTCTAAAGCATCCTTAGCTTGTGGATGGGTTGTGTAGTATTCAACCAATGCTTGTTTTTTGATGACTCTCATAGTTGTATTCACTAAATTACGCTGCAAAGATAATACTATTTTTCCAAATAACAAAATATTTTTACGAAAAAGTGTAATTTTAATAAAAATCCTTAAACATTAAACCATCAAACACCCATTTATTTCTTATTTCTTATTTCGCTACGCTCAAACGATTATTGCTAAGCAATTTTCTGCACGCCCATAAAATTGTTGTACTTCTGCACGCCCCTTCCCCTACGGGGTGGGTTCCCTCCGAAGGTACAGTCGCATTTTGCAGACCATGCGCAAAAATGGGTGTTTTTTTTTGCCAGTACTGCGTACTCCGTTTAATGTTCGTCTATATGCCGCATTTATGCCAGCATATGCGGCATATCGCCGTCCATAAAACATAGAATTGCATTCTATTTGCAAAAAAAACACCCAATTTCTTGCGTATGTGAAAAAATTGTTGTACCTTTGCCCCGTTTTTCGCGTAGAGTCTCTGGCGATTGCATTAGGACGCTGAGGGAATTAAGAATTTTGAATTAGGAATTAAGAATTTTGAATTAGGAATTTTGAATTTTGAATTAGGAATTTTGAATTTAGAATTGGCGTGCCGAATAGTAGTATATACTCTGCGTGCAGTACTAATCCATAAAAAAGAATAACGAAATGGATTTAATTAAGATTGCTGAGCAAGCATTTGCCGGCGAGAAAAAAGAGTTGCCAGCATTCAAGGCAGGTGACCAAATTACAGTAGGTTATCGTATTAAAGAGGGTAACAAAGAGCGTGTTCAAGAGTTCCGTGGTGATGTAATCTGCATCCATGGTAGCGGAGACAAAAAGCGCTTCACTGTTCGTAAAATGTCTGGTAACGTAGGTGTTGAGCGTATCTTCCCTATGGACAGCCCATTTATCGAGAGCATCACCGTTCATAAGTATGGTAAAGTGCGTCGCGCTAAATTGTACTACTTACGTGATCTCACAGGTAAGAAGGCTCGTATTCCAGAGCGCCGCGTGAAGTAAAACGCAAACAGATAGGAGTCTCCAAGCGAGGCTCCTTTTTGTTTTTAAAGAGAGACGAAGAATTGTTTCAATTAAAAAGCACATATAAACCCACGGGTGACCAGCCACAGGCGATAGATAGTTTGGTGGCGGGAGTGCAGGCAGGCGCAGATGCGCAGGTCTTATTGGGCGTGACAGGTAGTGGTAAGACTTTTACCATCGCTAATGTTATTGCGCAACTCAACCGACCTACACTCATCATGAGTCATAACAAAACACTTGCGGCACAGTTGTACTCGGAGATGAAGACTTTCTTCCCCAATAATGCCGTGGAGTATTTCGTTAGTTACTACGATTATTACCAACCCGAAGCATATATCCCTTCCACCGATACTTATATAGACAAAGATTTGTCTATCAATGAGGAGATTGACCGCCTGCGGCTCTCGGCGGTGGCTGCCTTGCTCAGTGGCAGAAAAGATGTGATTATCGTCTCGTCAGTGAGTTGTATATACGGTTTGGGTAGCCCGCAGGATTTTAGCGATAATGCTATTCATCTTCGTTGCGGCGATGTGATAGCGATGGATGATTTGCTCAAGCAACTCATCGCCGCGCAATACATACGCAATGATATGGAACTCACGCGCGGGCGTTTCCGCGTGAAAGGCGATACGATAGATATCGCCCTCGCCTATGCGGATTATATAGTGCGCATAGAGTTCTTTGGAAATGAGATAGATAGTATAGCCACTATCCATCCGCTTACAGGGCAAGTGTTAGAGGAGTTTGAGCACTATAATCTCAGTCCTGCCACTATTTTCTGTACCAGCAAAGATCGCATCACGGCCGCCAAAGAGCAAATCAAAGCGGACCTCAATAAGCAGATTGATTATTTCATTGGTTTGGGCGAAGAACTATTCGCACGGCGCATCGAGGAACGCGTCAAATATGACCTTGAGATGCTTGACGAATTAGGGTACTGCTCGGGCGTGGAGAACTACAGCCGTTATTTCGATGGACGAGAAGAAGGAACACCTCCGTACTGCTTGCTCGATTATTTCCCTGATGATATGTTGCTCGTCATAGACGAGAGTCATGTGACCGTTCCGCAGATACGAGGTATGTACGGGGGAGATAAATCGCGCAAGGATAACCTCGTTTCGTATGGTTTTCGTCTGCCTGCAGCGCGCGATAATAGACCGCTCACTTTTGATGAGTTTGAGTCCAAAACGAAGCAGACAATCTATGTCTCTGCTACGCCAGAGGAGTACGAATTGAAAAAGAGCGAAGGAATAGTCATCGACCAGCTTATCCGTCCTACGGGACTCTTGGACCCCGAGATAGAAGTGCGACCCACAGAGCACCAAGTGGATGATTTGATGGACGAAGTGCATACACGCGCACATCGAGGCGAACGCGTACTGGTGACTACACTCACCAAACGCATGGCAGAAGAATTAGACGAGTATTTCCGTAAGTATGGCGTCTCTTCGGCGTATATACACAGCGAGGTGGATACGATAGAGCGTATCAAAATCATGGAGGACCTACGCAAAGGCATGTACGATGTGCTGGTGGGTGTGAACTTGCTGCGCGAGGGATTAGACTTGCCCGAAGTGAGTCTGGTGGCTATTTTTGACGCCGATAAGTCGGGTTTCCTACGCGATAAACGCTCGTTGACACAGACCGTAGGTCGTGCCGCCAGACATGTGAATGGTAAGGCTATCCTTTATGGCGATAAGATAACCCCCGCTATGCAAGCTACTATAGATGAGACGAATAGGCGTCGCGCTGTTCAGATACGATATAACGAAGAACATGGCATCACTCCCACTGCCATCCGCAAAGAGATTAACACCACCGCGCTGGCATCGCTCTATAAGGACGCTGACGAAGAGAAACAACGCATGGAGCAGACGATACGCGAAGGATGGAAAACGGCTGATTGGCAGAAGATGGATGCCAAAGCATTGGAGAAAGCGATTGCTAATAAGAGCAAACAAATGCTGGCGGCAGCCAAGGCACAAGAGTACGAAATGGCTGCGCGATTACGCGATGAATGGATGGAAATGAAAAATCGTCTGCAGGCTATGCAGGGATGATACAAGGAATTATAAATCAATATGTTGTGCCTCTATGGGGGACTCCAAGAAGATGGATGCTGATTGCGCAAAGCGGTCAGCATTCTCTGTGGTTAGATAGACACAAGAACCCTCTTCGCTCAACTGCTCACGATATTCCGCATGGCGCTGCAGATAATCCGCTAAACTATCCGCCACTAATGCGCCTTGCGCGATAATCTGCACACCTCCTTTGCCCATTGCAATCAAGTGACGAGCAATCTGCTCTTTGAGCAGTGGGTAATGTGTGCAACCCAATACCAAGGTGTCTATCGTCTCATCTTGGGCAAAGAGCCTGCGCAGATAGATGTCAATGAAATAGTCCGCGCCAGGTTGGTTATGTTCGCCCGACTCAATGAGTGGTACCCATAATGGACAGTCCTGCTGACTAACTACCAAGGCAGGTTGGTCTGCTTGTTCGCGCTCCGCGCTTATCTTAGCCAATTCCAAGAGGTAGGACTGAGATTGCACGGTGGCGGGGGTGGCGAGGATACCTATATGTCCATTTGCTGTGATAGAAGGCACAACCTCTACTGTAGGACGAATGACGCCCAGCACATTCACTTTTCGGTTCGCAGGGCGCTGCGCATTGATGAGCGGAAGGTCGCGCTGCTGGATAGAACGGAGCGCTTTGGCACTCGCCGTATTACACGCCACGATAACCAATGTGCAGTCGTGCTCGATGAGGTAGCGAATAGCCTCCAAGGTGTAGCGATAGATGATATCAAAAGAGTGCGTTCCATATGGCGCACGCGCATTATCTCCCAAGTAGAGATAATCATACTGGGGAAGTACTTGGCGAATGGCGCGAAGTATCGTCAAACCGCCGTAGCCGCTATCAAAAACACCTATTTTCATTTGTTCTACTGTCCTATTTTAGCAAAAACGCTGCAAAAGTACAAAAAAATTTTGTTATTTCAAAAAAAAGTGCTAACTTTGTGCGCAATTTTAGTAAATAAATGCGATAATAGTATTAATACCAAATAAAAAACATTATGAAATTTAATGTATCAAGCAGTAAGTTATTTTCTCAATTACAGGCCGTAAGCCGTGTGATTAACAGTAAGAATGCGCTTCCTATCTTAGACGATGTATTATTCGAATTAGTAGGGAACGAGCTTAAGTTGACCGCTTCGGACGGTGAGACTACTGTACGCACAGCCATAGAGGTAGAGGGTGCCGAAGGTGGAGGTAAGGTAGCGAGTGCAGCGAAGTTGTTATTGGAGACGCTGAAAGAGTTCTCTGAGCAGCCATTAGCATTCACTATCGATGAGCAGAATTTTGCGGTGAACATGGTGAGCCAGAATGGTACATACTCTTTTGTGGGTGTGAATGGAAATGAATATCCAGAAATGCCGCAAGACGAGGTGGATGCGCAGGAGTTGTCATTGCCAGCTACTACGCTCCAGAGCGCGATAGAGAAAACGATTTTCTGTACTGCCGATGATCCTCTCCGTCCTGTGATGAACGGTATTTATTTCGATATCTTGGAGGACCGTCTTATCTTGGTGGCTACCGATGCACATCGCCTTGTGCGCTATTCGAATACAAGCGTAAAGGTGGGTATGGCTTCTAATTTCATCCTTCCTAAAAAGCCTGCAGCGCTCTTGAAGAACTTATTGGCAAAAGAGGAGGCAGAGGTGAAGGTGACCTTTGGTCAAAAGAATGCTCGCTTTGAGTTTGATAAGACTATCGTGGTTTGCCGTCGTATCGAGGGTCGCTTCCCTAATTATAACGCCGTTATTCCACAGAGCAATCAGAATGTAGTGACTGTAGATCGTCAAACGATGGTGAATGCCTGCAAGCGCGTGGCTGTATTCGCCAATAACGGTACGGCACAGTTGCGCTTGGCGCTCTCTGAGAATCAAATCAAGATTTCTGCACAGGATATCGACTTCTCTACCAGCGCAGAGGAAATGATTCAATGTGACTACCAAGGCATGTCCATGGCTATCGGTTTCAAGGCGCCATTCCTAATCGATTTGCTCTCTACCGTAGGTACTACGGATGTACAGCTCAAATTGGCTGACCCTGCTCGCGCAGGTCTCATCTTGCCAGTGGCAGAAGAGGGTGAGGAGAATGTGCTGATGTTATTGATGCCTATGCTGCTCAATGATTAAGAGTCAGTCAGCAAAATTCAATTAGTATATAAAGTCTTCCCCTCGGTATTGCCGTTAAGGAAGACTTTATTGTAGGATAAAATTTCCTATTGCATATAGATATGAAATATAGACCATTAACACCCATAGAGATTGAGCAACTCCAAGCGCAGGACTGTTCTGCCAAGGATTGGTCTGCTATCGAGGTGGCGGAGCATTTCGATGCACGCTATGTGCGCGATACGAATTTCTCGGGATTCAATCGCTTGGGTGTGTTTGATAAAGAGACCATGTTGCCTGGTGGACTGACCGTCCATTCGGGTATCTACCATGCTACATTGCATAACTGCGAGATTGGTAATAACGCTCGCTTATACAATGTGCATAATTATATTGCTAATTACTGCATAGGCGATAATACATGTATTGAGAATGTGAATGCCATCTTGGTAGATGGGCGTTCCACTTTCGGCAATGGCGTGCGTGTGCCTGTGATGAACGAAGGCGGAGGTAGAGAGATACCTATCTTCAATGAGTTATCCGCCAGTTTGGCATATATCCTCACGCTTTATCGCCATCGCCCAACGATGATTAAGCAGTTGGAGCAGCAGATAGATGCCTACGCCGAGCAGCAAGCCTCGGAGCGAGGACGAATAGGACGCGATGTGCGTATCCTCAACTGCGGCAGTATTAAGAATGTACAGATAGGTGATTGCGCCGAATTGATAGGCGTGAGTCGTCTTAAGAATGGTACTATCAATAGCAATCCACAAGCGCCTGTCTATCTCGGTAGCGGCGTGAAGTGTACAGATTTCATCATTGCCTCAGGCGTGAAGATAGGCGATTCAACACTGGTGGATAAATGCTTCGTGGGACAAGGATGTGTGTTCGATAAGCACTACTCGGCAGGAGAGTCACTCTTCTTTAGTAACTGCCAAGGAATGCACGGCGAGGCCTGTGCTATCTTCGCAGGACCATACACCGTGACCCACCACAAGTCCACACTGCTCATCGCAGGTCTCTTCTCTTTCCTCAATGCGGGTTCGGGTAGTAATCAATCGAACCATATGTACAAACTCGGTCCTATCCACCAAGGTATAGCCGAGCGAGGTACGAAGACCACGAGTGATAGTTACCTCTTATGGCCCAGCAAGATAGGTGCTTTCTCACTCGTCATGGGGCGTCATACACACCATGCTGATACATCCGAACTGCCTTTCTCGTACCTCATTGAGAATAACTCAGAGACCTATATAGTGCCAGGCGCTAACTTGCGCACGGTGGGTACTATCCGCGATGCGCAGAAATGGCCTAAACGCGATAATAGAAAAGACCCGAAGAAATTAGATCAAATAAATTTCAACCTGCTCAGTCCATACACTGTGCAGAAAATGTGGCATGGACGCGAAGTGCTCACCCAAGTGGCAGAGCAAGCAGGCAGTCCGCAAGAGGTGTATGACTATAAGAACTGCAAGATACGCCATTCATCGCTGCACCATGGTATAAACCTCTACACGATAGGTATTCAGAAATTCCTGGGAAATAGTCTTATCAGCCGTTTGGAGGATAAACCGCTACATAGCATGGCGGATGTCTATGCTGCGCTCCAACCTAATGTGGAGGTTGGTTTGGGCAATTGGGTGGACCTGGCAGGACTCATCGTACCGAAGCATGCTGTGAGTGCTCTCTTGGATGAGATAGAGCAGCAAAAACATAGTTTATCGGATATTCAGTCTATCTTTGAGCATATGCATCAGCAGTATTACGAGTACGAATGGGTGTGGGCGCTTGATAAGTTGGAGCAAGTATGGGGATGCCCTTGGACGCAAGTGAGTCTATCCCAATTGCGCGAAACAGTAGAGCAATGGAAAGAAGCGGTTGTGACGCTCGATGAGATGGTATATGAAGACGCTCGTAAGGAGTTTAACCTCAATAGCCAAACAGGTTTTGGTGTGGATGGCGATAGCAAGCAGGCTGAGGCGGACTTTGAAGAAGTGCGCGGTAGTTTTGAATCAAATGCCTTTGTGCAAGCCGTGCTCAAGCATATCGAACGCAAATCAGCATTGGGCGATAAGATACTAAAGCAATTATCGGCAGTAGATGAGTGAAGCAAGAGTGACCATATTAGGATGCGGCAGTGCTAAACCTACGCGGACTACCTCTCCATCAGGACAACTGGTGGAGATGTGCGATAAGTCGTTCTTGGTGGATTGCGGCGAGGGAGTGCAGATAGCTATGCAGCGATTAGGTGTGCATACCTCACGCCTATATACGATTTTTATCTCTCATCTGCATGGCGACCATTGTTTTGGGCTCATCGGACTGCTCACCACGCTCTCGATGCTCAAGCGTACACAACCTATGCATATCTATGCGCATCCTGATTTGGAAAAACTGCTCACACCACTATTACAATACCATTGTGCCGATAGAGAGTATGAGATCATCTTTCATCCTATCAACCCACGCAAGCACGAAGTGATCTTCCAAGACCGCACCGTGAGTGTAGAGACTATCCCGCTCAAGCACAGCGTGCCATGCTGCGGCTTTCTCTTCAAGGAAACACGGCGTGTGCGATTAGAGGACGGTTCGTTCGATAGAATAACCACCAAGCGCTATGCCTATTGTTCGGATACGATGTATAACGAGAAAATGGTGCCTATCATCGAGGGAGTGACCACATTATATCATGAGTCCACTTACCTCGAGGGAAATGAGAAACGCAACAAGAAAGTGAAACATTCTACGGCGCTCGATGCGGCTAAGATAGCCCAATTGGCAAAGGCTAAAAAACTAATCATCGGTCATTATAGCGCTCGAATAGAGGACCATAACCTCTTCAAGATAGAAGCCGAAACACTATTCGATAATGTAGTCTTAGCAGAGGAATATAATACAATAGACTTGTAATCTATGGCAAAGCAAACGATTCAATATATATGTTCGTCATGCGGTGCAAAAGCTCCGCAGTTATTAGGTCGCTGCCCCGTATGCGGAGAGTGGGGAACATACGAAGAAGAGGTAGTGGCTACTGCTTCATCCAAGCACACCTTGTCAGTTTCTTTAGGAGGACATGCCAAGGCGCAACGATTGCACGAAGTGACCGCTACGGAAGAGATGCGTATCGACACGCATAATGGCGAACTCAATCGTGTGTTAGGCGGAGGACTCGTGCCAGGTAGTCTGGTGCTTATAGGTGGCGAACCAGGTATTGGTAAGTCCACACTCGCGCTGCAAGTGCTATTGCAGATGGGCGATAAACGCACTTACTACGCCAGCGGCGAAGAGAGTGTGAAGCAAATCAAACTGCGGGCTGAACGATTGGCTGGCGATGCAACGAACTTATTCATATCGAGCGATACATCCTTAGAGCGTATCTTGGAGCAAGTGAACGAGATACAACCCGAAGTGGTGGTGATTGATTCCATACAAACGATTGGTACTGAGACGATTGACGCCACTATCGGTAGTCTATCGCAAGTGCGCGAGTGTGCTGCCAAAATACTGGAGTTTGCCAAGACTCGCAATATACCTTTCTTGCTTATTGGGCATATTAATAAAGAAGGCGCTTTATCGGGACCTAAGGTGCTGGAGCATATAGTGGACGCCGTGTTGCAGTTTGAGGGCGACCAGCATTATATGTATCGTATGCTTCGCGCGCAGAAGAATCGCTTTGGTTCTACCTCTGAATTAGGTATTTATGAGATGCGACAAGATGGTTTGCGTGAAGTGACTAATCCATCTGAACTGCTCCTTTCTACGGCCAGAGAAGGACTTTCAGGCGTTTCTATCGCAGCGGCGGTGGAGGGGGTGAGACCCTTCCTTATCGAAGTGCAAGCATTGGTTTCTTCTGCCGCCTACGGTACGCCTCAACGCTCCTCTACGGGATTCGATGCCAAACGCCTCAATATGCTCCTTGCAGTGCTGGAGAAGCGTGTGGGATTCAAACTATTGCAAAAAGATGTATTCCTTAATATAGCGGGCGGAATGCGCGTGCAAGACCCGGCAATCGACCTCGCGGTGCTCGCGGCGGTGCTGAGTAGTAATATGGATATTGCGCTTGATGCCAGTACATGCTTATGTGGAGAGGTGGGACTCGCAGGAGAAGTGCGTTCGGTCAATCGTATTGACAAACGCATACAGGAAGCACAGAAATTGGGCTTCAAACGCATCCTTATTCCTGCCGAACAAAAAGTGGATTCTAAACGCTTCCAAATAGAAATTATTCCTGTGAAAAAAGTAGTGGATGCCTTCCGTCTATTAATAAAATCATAAGATTTTGTTAAAAAACTAACTTTTTTTTGCGTATCCCAATTATTTTTTGTACCTTTGCACGCTTGATTTTGTTGAGCGCGCGTATATACGCGTGTAAATTGCAATGAAGAGATGTGTCAAATATAGTATCATGTGCTTGTTTGTCCTCTTGGGCGTGGGTGCTCAGGCGGAGAATCGTCCGTACTTATGCGAGTTTGGATTGCAGGCTGGTTGCGGCTATTATGTGGGTGATGCCACGCCGCATATCTTCATGGATGTGCGCGAGGCGTACGGTGCGCATTTTAGATATAAGTTCACATCCCGTTGGGCTCTGCAGGTAAAGGGTATGACGCAGCGTATAGTGGGTTCGGATTATACGATTAGAGGCGAGCAGTTGGATACGCGTTGGGAGAACCATATGGTGAATATAGATGTGATGGCAGAGTTTAATTTCTTCCGTTATGGTATAGGTGGGAGCAATACGGGTATTAAGCCATATAGCCCTTATATCTTCTTGGGAATAGGTGCGGCTGTGTATGGTTATGGTCAGGAATCATTCACTATGGATAATATAGCATGCTATGTGCCAGTAGGTATTGGATTTAAGTGGAAGTTCGCTGATTGGTGCGGGCTTAATATCGCATGGCAGCATAATATATACATGGCGGATAATATTGAATGTAAGGAGACGCTCGATAATAAACATCAGCTCAATGGATGGAACTGGATGAACTGTGACCTCACAGGCCAGTTGACACTTGGATTGGTGTTTGAGTTTGGACGCGCTCCGGGTAATTGTAGAATATGTAATTATTAGTGCGATGACATACAAAGAGCAAATAGACTTATCGCGTCTGCCACGCCATATAGCCATTATTATGGATGGTAATGGGCGCTGGGCAAAAAAGCAAGGACTTGCGCGTATGTTCGGTCATAAGCAAGGAGTGGAAACGGTGCATAACATCACCGTGGCAGCTACTAAGTTGGGTATTGAATACCTCACTCTCTATACTTTCTCTACTGAGAACTGGAATAGACCGAAAGAGGAAGTGGATGCGCTCATGATCTTATTGGTGGATACGATCGCCAAAGAGACGCCTACGCTCATGGAGAATAATGTGCGTTTGCAGACCATAGGCGATATAGATAGATTGCCAGAAAGTGCCCGAAATAAATTCATGCAATGCATTGAGCAGACGAGTAAGAATACAGGCCTCACTATGGTGCTTGCACTCAGTTACTCCGCACGATGGGAGATCACGAGAGCTATGCAGGTAGCGGTGCAGCGCGCACAGGAGAATCATCTTCGTATCGAGGATATTAACGAGCAGTTTGTGGCCGCATGTATGACTACAGCAGAAATGCCTGACCCTGACTTGCTCATCAGAACGAGCGGAGAATACCGCATTAGTAATTTCCTCCTTTGGCAATTAGCCTATTCGGAATTATACTTCACCGATTGTTTATGGCCTGAGTTTACAGAGGAAGAATTGTATAAAGCTATTATCGATTATCAAAAACGCGAACGAAGGTTTGGAAAAACAAGTGAACAGATTAACTAAAATACTATTATTTCTATTGCTTTCTATGCCTTTGATGGCACAGAAAGATACGATAACATCGCATGCAGAGGATTCACTGTATGCGGATGCGCCTACTATCGAATATACACTCACACGCAAGACATACGAGATTGCTTCTATTGAGGTTACAGGCGCTGATAGTTACGAGCCTTTTGTGCTCATCGGTTTCTCAGGCCTCGCGGTGGGAGATAAGATAGAAGTGCCAGGTGATCAGATAACCAAAGCCGTGAAGCGCTTTTGGAAGCAAGGACTATTCTCTTCGGTTAAGATTAGAGCAAAGAAAATAGAGGGGGATAAGATCTGGCTCGTCATTCAGTTGGAGCAACGCCCACGCATCAGCGAAATGCAATACGAGGGACTCAAAAAGAGCGAGAGAGAAGAGATAGAAGTGAAATTGGGTATCCGTCCGGGTTCGCAAATGACACCCAACCTTGTGGATCACTCCAAGATGGTTATCACCAAATATTTCGCAGAGAAAGGATTCCATAATGCGCAAGTACATATCATTCAACGAAACGACCCTGATCATCCTGGATATGTAAAAGTGCTATGCGCAGTGGATAAAAAGGAAAAAACAAAAGTAGGCAAGATATATATCACAGGTAATAAAGCACTCACCGACCTTGATATCAACAAGGCGATGAAAAAAACCAATGATAATAATATTATCAACCTCTTCCGCACCAAGAAATTCGTGGCAGAGGAGTTTGAGAACGATAAGAAAGCCGTTATTGAGAAATATAACGAATGTGGTTATCGCGATGCGTATATCGTTTCGGATTCCATCGCGCCTAACCCAGAAGATCCTACACGCGTAGATGTCTATATGACTATCAGCGAGGGAAATAAATACCATGTGCGCTCTATCAAGTGGGTAGGAAATACCGTTTATCCATACGAGATACTTGACGCATCACTGGGTATCAAACCAGGGGATGTGTATAACCTCAAGATCCTCAACGAACGCCTACAATCGGATGACGACGCAGTTTCTAAACTATATACGGATCGTGGATACTTGTTCTTCAATGTGGAACCAGTGGAAGTGAATGTAGAGAATGACTCCATTGACTTCGAAATGCGTATGTACGAGGGCAAACCTGCTACTATCAATGAGGTGAAGATAGTAGGTAATACGCGCGTTTATGAGCATGTGGTGCGCCGTGAGTTATATACCAAACCAGGACAATTATACTCGCAGTCAGATATTATGCGCTCGTTGCGTGAGTTGGCGCAAATGGGACATTTTGACCAAGAGAAACTTGTGCCAGATATCCAACCTAATCCAGAAGATGGAACGGTGGATATAACCTATCAGTTGGAGACAAAGAGTAGTGACCAGATTGAGTTCTCACTCGGTTGGGGAGCAACAGGTTTGGTGGGTTCGTTAGGATTGAAATTTACCAATTTCGCTATACAAAACCTCTTCAATAAGAAGTCTTATCGCATCGTGCCACAAGGTGAAGGACAAACATTCTCTGTCAATGCGCGTACGAATGGTATCTATTATACTTCAGCGTCTATCTCCTTCCTTGAACCATGGTTGGGTGGTAAGCGACCAAATAGTTTGAGCGCAAGTATCTATTTCGCTAATCAAACAGGCTACTCCAAACGCTACGAGCATGCATACCAAAACCTCTATAATACCTATTCGAACTACTATTACTACTCAGGTAACTCCAATTACTATCAGCAGTTATTAGAGTCCGAAGCAGATAGAGATCGCTATCTGCGCACATTGGGTGTTTCTATTGGGTATGGTAAGCGTCTGCGTTGGCCAGATGATTATTTCACCTTCTATGGAGAACTGAGTTATCAGATGTATATGATGAAAGATTGGCCATACTTGCTCATCACAGACGGCACATCGCACAACCTTTCTATCAATTTGCAGTTATCACGCTCATCTATTGATAACCCTATTTACACCCGTCGTGGTTCGCAATTCACATTGGGACTCAAGATCACTCCACCATGGAGTCTTATCAATGGTAAAGACTATTCGAAGATGAATACCTCGGAGCGTTACAATCTCATCGAGTACCATAAATGGAAATTCTCAGGTAAGGTCTTCACACCGCTCTCGCGTGATAGCAAGTTAGTGCTCATGACCCGCGCTGAGTTTGGATATTTAGGTCATTATAACGAGTACGCTAAATCGCCATTCGAAACCTTCTTTATGGGTGGTGACGGTATGTCCAGTTATACCAGTTATTCCACCGAGTATGTGGCAATGCGTGGTTATCCATCGGGCTCGCTCACTCCATATGACGCTGCTATGGGACGAAACATGGGTTACCTCTATAATAAATTCACCATGGAGTTGCGTTATCCTATCTCTCTTGAGCAGTCAGCAACCATCTGGGCACACGCCTTTATTGAGGCTGGTAACTGCTTCTCAGATATAAAGGAGTATAATCCATTCAAACTCAAGCGCTCTGCGGGTGTCGGTGTGCGTATCTTCCTTCCAATGTTCGGTCTGCTCGGTATTGACTGGGGTTACGGATTTGATGAAGCAAATAAGAAGAATCGCAGTCAGTTCCACTTCGTACTCGGACAAGAGTTATAAAATAGGATGCTAAAAGATAAAAATCAGGTATGAAAAAAATAGTCATTATTCGTTATTCACTCTGCATAATTGCCGCTTTACTACTCTCTGGCACGGCTTTTGCTAAAGACCAATCAATAGCATATATCGATATGCAGTATATATTGAAAAATCTGCCTCAATACGAGCAAGCGAATGAGCAACTCACTATGCTCTCCAAGCGTTGGCAGAAAGAGATTGACGCCGCGCAGCAAGAAGCACGCGTATTACTCTCTAATTATCAAACGGAGCAAATCTTCCTCTCCGATGCGATGAAACAGCAACGAGAAGAAGAAATAGTGCAGAAAGAGCAACAAGTGCTTGAACTCAAGCGCAAGTATTTTGGACAAGATGGGGAGTTATACAAGAAGCGCGAAGCGCTAATCAAACCGATACAAGAGGAGATTTATAATGCCATTCAGGAACTTGCAAGCGAGAAGAAGATAGATCTTGTCAAGGACCGTTCGGCTGACCCATCACTCATCTATATGTCATCCAAACTGGATGTGTCTGATCAAGTGCTCATCAAATTAGGAGCGAAATAAACGAAATCAATCGATTAATATAAAACAATTATACAAGTATGAAAAAAATTATTATTGCAATCTTGTTGGTATTACCTATGGTAGCCAGCGCACAGAAATTTGGTCACATTAACACACAAGAACTCTTCGTGCAAATGCCAGAGGTGGCACAAGTGAAACTCAAGATGGATACTATCCAATCGCAGTATGAGTCACAGTTCACTATGATGTACGAGGAATTGCAAAAGAAAGTACAAGATTATCAGGCACAAGAGGCTACTATGGCGGATGCAATCAAGCAAATTCGTCAACAAGAGTTGCAGGAAATGCAACAACGCATCCAATTATTCAATCAAACAGCAGAGCAGGATGTACAGCGTAAGCAACAAGAACTCTTGGCACCTATTCACGAGAAGATGGCAAAAGCTATCAAGGCTGTAGGTGAACGCGAAGGATATACATATATCTTTGACTCAGCAGCAATGGTACATGTTGGTGCGGATGCAAAGGATGTAACTCCAGCCGTAAAAGCAGAATTGGGTATCAAATAATCCATGGCGGACGGATATTTAGAAAACCGCTACGCTGAATACGAGAAACGCAAAGCAGCGTGGTTAAAAAAGAAAAATAAATCACTTCGATTACAAACAAAGCCTCGTCCATTGGTTGAAAAACCAGAGGACGAAGCGTTGTAATTAGGGTGTTACCTAATAAATTATCATTCAATTATGGTACAGCAAGTACAATCATTACTTCGTGATAAAGCATGGGCACGCTGGACGGTACTCGTCCTCGTTGCATCTATGATGTTTTTCGCCTATATGTTTGTGGATATGTTATCCCCATTAGCATCCACACTCAATCAAACACTCGGTTGGGACCAAGGTGTTTTCGGCACATACGCTGCTGCAGAGTATATACTCTGTGTGTTTGGTTTCCTCATCTTTGCGGGTATTATCCTCGATAAGATGGGCGTGCGTTTTACGGGCCTTTTATCTGCCAGTCTAATGGTATTGGGTGCAGCTATTAAGTATATAGGTGTGTCTGAATGGTTTGATGCCAATAATGTGGTTTGGCTCAACTCGTGGTGGACCGCAATGCCTGGTTCAGCTAAGATGGCAGCCTTTGGATTTATGATTTTTGGTTGTGGTTGCGAAATGGCAGGTACCACGGTGAGCAAGATTCTTGCTAAGTGGTTCAAAGGCAAAGAGATGGCATTGGCAATGGGTCTTGAGATGGCCATCGCGCGTATTGGTGTCTTTGCTGCGATGGGCTTATCTCCGCTCATCAGCGAGCATTTTGCAGTCAATGGCGTTCACTCAGTAGTGATGCCTTTACTCTTCGCTGCCGCATTGCTCGTTATTGGATGGCTGAACTTCTTTGTATTCACTATCATGGATACTAAGTTTGATAAGCAATTAGTGGCTATCGGTGAGGCGACGGCAGAGAAAGACCCTGAAGATGAGTTTCATATATCTGACCTCAAGCAGATTTTCTCATCTAAGATGTTCTGGATTATTGCGCTCTTGTGTGTGCTCTATTACTCTGCTATCTTCCCATTCCAGCGCTTTGCAACCAACTATCTCGAGGAGACACTCAGCATATCTAATGCCGATGCGGCAGGTCTATTCAAGTGGTTCCCAATCTTAGCAATGGTGCTCACTCCATTCTTGGGAATGTTCATCGATTACAAAGGTAAAGGTGCATCCATGATGCTCATAGGTGCCATCATCATGACTATCTGCCACGCTGTATTTGCCTTCGTATTACCTGCATATCCATCCCAAACACTCGCTCTGTGCACCATATTAGTACTTGGTGTGAGTTTCTCACTCGTGCCTGCTTCTATGTGGCCTTCCGTGCCAAAAATCATTGACGAGAAAGTACTTGGTTCGGCATACTGTCTGATTTTCTGGGTGCAGAATATAGGTTTGTGCTTGGTGCCACTCTTGATTGGTAAACTGCGTGTGGCTACAGAGGGATACCTCGTGCCAATGATCGTGTTTGCTTCCTTCGGCGTATTGGCATTCCTATTGAGCCTCGCTTTGAAGGTAGAGGATAAACGCAAAAACTATGGATTGGAGTTGCCTAATAAGAAATAAGGAGTCTCTTTGTGTCAGTACCGACACCCGCAACCTGCCTGCAGGTTGTGTGTTCTTTGCATTGCATGGTGCCACTTTTGATGGTAATACTTTCGCAGCGCAAGCCCTTGAGCAAGGGGCCTCTATGGCGGTTATTGATAACCCTGATTATGCGATAGAAGGAAAGACTATCTTGGTGCCTGATACGCTGCTTGCGCTGCAAGAACTGGCACGCGAATGGAGACGCACGCTCAATATACCTATCATCGCTATCACGGGTACGAATGGTAAGACAACCACCAAAGAACTAACGGCTGCCGTCTTGGCTACGCGCTACAAAGTGCATTATACGCAGGGCAACCTCAATAACCAGATTGGTGTACCCCTCACCTTATTACAATTAACGCGCGCGCATGAGATAGCAATCATCGAGATGGGAGCCTCCCACCCGGGAGATATAAAAGAACTGGTGGAGATAGCAGAACCTACCTGCGGATTGATAACGAATGTAGGACGCGCACACCTACAAGGCTTTGGTTCGTTCGAGGGAGTGATGCGTACCAAAGCAGAATTATATGACTACCTCCGTGACCACGATGGGTTCATCTTCCGAAACATAGATAATCCTTATTTAGAGCAAATGGCAGGCGAACTCAAGACGATTGCCTATACCACAGGCATTATGCCTGAGCAATCCCATTTAGTGGGAGCATACAACGCGGAGAATATATCGGCTGCTATATGTGTGGGTGAGTATTTCGGAGTGAGTGAAAACGATGCATTAACAGCGGTTTGCGCCTATGAGCCATCCAATAAACGCTCACAACGCCTCCAAACAGCACGCAATACAATCATCGTAGATGCCTATAACGCCAATCCTACTTCTATGCAAGCAGCAATCAATGCCTTCAAAGGAGATGCATACATCTTGGGCGAGATGCGCGAACTGGGAGAATATAGCCATCTGGAACACCAGAATATAGTCAATATGCTGCTCGAGCGAAAAGCAGATAAAGTGCTACTTGTGGGCAAGGAATACAAGGCCACCACCGCTCCTTATCCCATATACGATGATGTGCAAGCACTATGCGCCGCATTACAAGCACAACCTATACAAGCAGCACATATACTGCTCAAGGGTAGCAGAGGAAATAAATTAGAGGAATCATTACCATATTTATAAAATGACTAAAACAAATAAAATACTTCTCATCACCGTCTTGGTCCTATTAGTAGGGGCAATAGGTGCGCTCGTTTATCTCAACTATCACCAACGCAATGAGATGCAAGAACTGGTGGAAATCATTGAGATTGAGAAAGAAGAACTGCAAGAGGAATACGAGAACTTAGCCATTGAGTTTGATGGGTATAGTCAGATGGATATACAGAATGACTCACTGCAAGACCTTCTATACCGCGAGCAACAACGCGTACAGGACTTGTTGGAGGAACTGCGCATAACCAAAGTGACCAATGCACGCCGTATATCCGAACTCAAAAAAGAACTCGCCACCGTGCGTACTGTGCTCAAAGACTATATACGACAAGTGGACTCACTCAATGCTACCAACGCACGACTCACAGAAGAAAATATCATCGTGCGCGCTGAGAACGAACAGGTGAAAACAAAAAATACACAACTCACCAATCTCAATACACAACTCACCGAAACGGTTACGCGAGCTGCTATGCTCGAACTCACTGATTGCACATGCACTATGCTCAATAAGAATGACCGCAAAACACGCATGGTGAGCCAAGTGACCAAACTGCAATTCGATTATACTATCGCGAAAAATATCACCTGCGAACGAGGACTCAAAGACCTCTATGTGCGCGTCATCACACCCAATGGCGTACTCATGAATGAAGCAGAAAATAAACGATTCCCATTCGAGAGTGACTCGATTGCTTATTCTATCACACAGCAATTTGAATATAGCGGAGAGCAGTATATGGGAACGGTTTATCTGCCTATCACCGAAGAAGTGGAAAAAGGATTTTATACCATTGACTTCTTCTGCGAAGGTAACCTCATCGGTTCATTTCCTATACAGATACGCAAATAAAGTGCATTTTTTTACTAAAAAGTTTGCACAATTGATTATTTTGTTGTACCTTTGCACCCGCTTTTGAAAGAAAGCGATAAATGTAACGAAGTTCGAATACAAGTATTGTCCTTCAGTTACCATTGTTTAACCCTCATTTGCCGCCTATATAAAGGCAAGTGAAAAATCAAAACATTATGTATTTAACATCAGAGAAAAAAGCCGAGCTTTTCGCTAAGTACGGCAAAGACGCAAAGAACACCGGTGCAGCAGAGAGCCAAATCGCACTCTTCACCTTCCGTATCAATCACCTCACAGAGCACTTGAAGAAGAACCGCAAGGACTTCGGTACAGAGCGTGCCCTCACATTGCTCGTAGGTAAGCGTCGTAGCATGCTTGATTACCTCAAGGCAAAAGACATCGAGCGCTACCGTGCTATCATCAAAGAGCTTGGTATTCGTAAGTAATATTGCTTACAAACGGCTAAAAGCGAACTTCGGTTCGCTTTTTTTTTGCATATGTAAAAAAAAAGTAGTACCTTTGCAGCGCAAAGGTTTAATACACTATTATGATTGAAATCAAACCATACATAGAGCACGCAGTACTCGTGGGACTTATCACGCCAAACCAGCCTGAAGACCGCACAAAAGAGTACCTGGATGAATTGGCGTTCCTTGCCGATACACATGGCATCGTGCCTATCAAGCGCTTTACACAACGACTGCCACAGCCACATACCGCTACCTATGTGGGAGAAGGTAAACTCGAGGAGATAAGGCAGTTCATCATTGATAAAGAGCAGCAGAACGAAGCAGATGAGTCAATAGCGAAAGTGGATTTGGTAGTCTTTGATGACGAACTATCGCCACGACAGATACGCAATTTAGAGAAAGCCATCAATAGACGCGAGAAACATCCTGCTAATGTGCGCGTCATCGACCGTACCATACTCATCTTAGAAATCTTCCTACAACGCGCACAGACCTCTTATGCCAAGACGCAAGTGGAAATGGCGCATCTGCAGTATATGCTGCCACGACTCACACGCATGTGGTCACACTTGGATAGACAACGAGGCGGTGGAGGAACTAACCGCGGTATGGGTGAGACGCAGATAGAAGCAGATAAGCGAGTTATCGGACAACGAATAGCATTGCTCAGAGAAGAACTCAAACGCATCGATAAGCAGATGGCCACACAACGACAAAATAGAGGTAAGATGGTGAGAGTAGCACTCGTGGGATATACCAATGTGGGCAAATCCACCATGATGAACCTACTATCCAAATCCGAAGTGTTCGCCGAGAATAAACTCTTCGCTACACTCGATACCACGGTGCGCAAAGTGACCATCGAAAACCTACCATTCTTGTTGTCGGACACAGTAGGTTTTATACGCAAACTGCCGCACCACTTGGTGGAGTCTTTCAAATCCACACTGGACGAGGTGCGCGAGGCGGACCTGCTCATTCATGTGGTGGATATATCGCATCCTAATTTCGAAGAGCAGTACGAAGTGGTGGAGCAGACCATTAATGATATAATCAGTAATCCCTTACCACGCATCGTGGTCTTTAATAAGATTGATAACTTCACCTATACGCCCAAGGAGGAAGACGACCTCACGCCTATCTTGCGCGAAAACCTCTCTCTCGAGGACTTACAGCGTACATGGATGGCGAGATTAGGAGAAGATGCTATCTTCATCTCCGCACGCAAGAAGGAGAATATAGACGAATTGCGTACACTCATGTATGAGCGTATCAAAGCCATACATGTGAAGCGATACCCATATAATGATTTTTTATTCCAAAATTACGAACCATGCGAATAGTAACTGAACAGAACTACTCCTTTGAAGAGTGGCTGAGCACAGAGCAGATAGCTCGCGATGTGCAGCAAGTGGCGGACCAAATCAATGCCGATTATGAGGGTAAAGAACCCCTGATCATCGTCGTGCTCAACGGCGCATTTATCTTCGCGGCGGACTTGGTGAGAAAACTGAACCTCCACTGTGATATCACTTTCCTGCGCGTCAGTTCCTATGCAGGCATGGCTTCGACAGGTGAACTGAAATTCATCGTTCCTTTACAGCAAGAGGTAAAGGGTAGGGATGTTATCCTTGTGGAGGATGTGATAGACTCGGGCTTAACCATGCATCACCTTAAGGCTTACCTTCGCGCACAAGGAACCAACTCGATCAAGGTGGCTACCATGCTCTTCAAACCCGATAAACTGGAGTATAACGACGCCAAACCTGAATATGTGGGCCATGCAATAACCAATGAGTTCGTCATCGGTTACGGTCTTGACTTCGATGGCTTTGTTCGCAACCTCGACGCAATATACAAAATCAAATCATAAATCGTACATCTTACATCTAACATCTAACATCTAACATCCAACATATAACATCTATACTACTATGACAGAAGAATTAAAACAAGTAATGGCAACGGCTGAGGTATGGACCAAAGAGCCGTTCGACGCAGAAACACGCGCACAAGTACAAGCGATGATCAATGCGGAAGATAAAACTGACTTGATTGACTCTTTCTACCGCACATTAGAGTTCGGTACAGGTGGTCTGCGTGGCATCATGGGACCTGGTACCAACCGTATGAATAAATATATCGTCGCACAAGCTACACAAGGCTATGCCAACTATATGCTCAAAGTGCAAGCGCAAAACGGCTTTGAGAATGTACAGAATGGACAAATAGCAGTGGTGGTAGGACACGACTGCCGTAATAACGGACGACTCTTCGCGGAGACAGTGGCAAATATCTTCTCTGCGAATGGAATCAAGGTCTATCTCTTTGAGAGCCTTAGACCTACACCAGAGTGCTCATTCGCCATCCGTCACCTCAAGTGCCAAGGTGGTGTGAATGTTACCGCCAGCCACAACCCAAAAGAGTACAACGGATACAAAGCATACTGGGAAGATGGCTCACAAGTGCTCCAACCGCACGACCAAGGAATTATCGACGAGGTCAATAAAGTGCGCATGGAGGATGTGAAATGGGAAGCCAACCCAGACCTCATTGAGATTATCGGTGGTGAGATGGATTATGACTACATGCAAGCCGTTAAGTCTGTCATGATTGACCAAGAGACCATCCTACGCCAAAAAGACCTCAATATTGTCTATACACCTATGCACGGTGCGGGACGTCAGATAGTACCGCTCTGCCTCCGCTCATGGGGATTTGAGAATATACATGTTGTGCCAGAGCAGATGATTATCGACGGCAATTTCCCAACAGTGGTTTCTCCCAACCCAGAGAACGCTGAGGCCATGACCATGGGTATGCAATTAGGTACCAAGTTGGGAGCAGATCTCGTTATCGCTTCCGACCCTGACGCAGACCGTATTGCTATCGTGTGCCGCAATGACAAGGGCGAGTGGGTGATTATCAATGGTAATCAAACATGCATGATGTATTGCTATTACATCATCAATAATATGAAGAAACTCGGCAAGATGCGCGATGATATGTATCTGGTGAAGACTATCGTTACCTCCGAACTCATTCGCAAGATTGCAGACGCGCAGGGTGTGACACTCACAGACGAATATACGGGCTTTAAGTGGATTGCTAATCGTATCCGCGAGTGGGAAGGCACACGCAAGTATATCGGCGGTGGTGAAGAGAGCTTTGGCTTCTTGCCATACGACGCAGTGCGCGATAAATGTTCGCCTTCTGCTATCTGTCTCATCTGCGAGATTGCTGCCTATGCCAAGGATAACGGAATGACACTCTATGATTACTTGCTCCAGATATACGCTGAGTATGGTTTCCAACGCGAGACTACTATCAATGTAGTACGCCCAGGTAAGACAGGCGCAGAGGAGATACAAGCTATGATGCTCAATTTCCGTACCAATGCGCCACAAGAGATAGCAGGAGAGAAAGTGGTGAAAATCAAAGACTTCAAGACACTTATCCAGCGCGAACTTATCAACGGCGAGTGGGTGGAGACACCTATTGAAATGGCGCTTGGCGCTACTTCGAATGTACTGCAGTACTTCACCGAGAATGGACTCAAAGCCTCTGTGCGCCCATCAGGTACGGAACCAAAGATTAAGTTCTATTTCGAGATCCCTGTGGCAACTGAGAAGGGCCAACCATTCACTGGTGCGGACTACGAACGCTGCACTGCCGAAGCCGAAGCCAAAGTGCCAGCTATCAAAGCCAGCCTTGGATTATAAAAAGTTGTACCTTTGCGGCGATTTGTCGAAAGTAACAAAAATAAAT
This sequence comes from Paludibacteraceae bacterium, assembly GCA_036309065.1. Lineage (GTDB taxonomy): Bacteria > Bacteroidota > Bacteroidia > Bacteroidales > Paludibacteraceae > Colicola. The sequence goes on from JAXJUN010000021.1 coordinate 55,397, forward strand.
AAATGCCATTTATGCCCAACCCGCATAAATGGCATTTTTTGTGAAAGATTTCTAAATAAAGTAATGTAGTGGTCTTAATCTTATCTTAGGAGATGGTCCCGTGATGGTCCCGTGGTTGTCTTCTGCAATCATCTATCACCATACTGGCGAGGGTGCAGCCGAAAACGGCGGTCACAGGCATGATAGAACCTTTGATAACCTCTCCTTCGGGAGAAGAAGGAAGGGGTTGCACATTCTCCGTCGAATAGACGCATTTTACCTTCTTGTAGGGTTTGGCATCCAGGCGCTTCATGCGGGCACGCACGGCTTTTGCTAACGCATCTCCTTTGATAGTCATCAGTTCGCCTGTGGTGACCTGCGTAGGGTCAAAACGCAAAGCGGCACCCATAGAGCAGAAGAGTTTCACACCGCGCATGCGCGTGGCGTGTAGAATAAGGTCTGTCTTGGCTGCCACACTATCAATGGCGTCGATAATATAGTCGTAACCTGAAAGGGAGAAAGACGCATCGTACATGGCATGTGTCGCTGTGATTTCCGCGTCGGGGTTGATGGTGAGCAAACGCTCACGCAATACCTCCACTTTGGAGCAACCAATAGTGCTTTGTGTGGCGGGTAATTGCCGATTGATATTCGATGCTTGCACAGTATCTCCATCCATGATGGTGAGATGTGTGATACCCGTGCGGATGAGCGCCTCGGCGCACCACGAACCCACGCCGCCCACGCCAATCAAGAGGACGCGAGCAGATTGCAAACGGTTCATCGTATCGGCACCCAAGAGCGCCTCACTTCTGCTGAATGTGTCGGGGGATGAAAACATAAATAATGGTATATAGTAATAAAAAAGGGTTCACATGAGTGAACCCCTGTAGTAATCATAATTACTTATCGTCGTGAGCGTGCAATGATTGCACATACTTAGCGTGAGCCATTTTGATTCGCTTCAGTTCACTTGGTTTGTCGAACTGCTGACGACGGCGTAACTCCTTCACGACACCAGTCTTATCGAATTTGCGTTTGAATTTCTTAATTGCGCGCTCGATATTCTCGCCTTCTTTTACAGGAACGATAATCATTGCATACACCTCCTTTTAGTTCTCTCCAGGCATTTAGCCTGTTCTGAGTGATAGCGGATGTTTAAGTCTCCCGCTTGACCTTTAAAGTTAGTACCCAGGGCCGGGATCGAACCGGCACGGTTTCCCATTGGTGTTTGAGACCAACGCGTCTACCAATTCCGCCACCTGGGCAAAAGCGGGTGCAAAAGTACTGCTTTTTTTTGAATTGTGCAAATTTTTCAGTGTTTTTTTTGTAAAAAAGTGTAAAATAGAGATGAAATATGGTTCTATTCTAAAATTTGCAATCTAAAAATCTAAAATTGTGCAAAGCACTTAACTAATGCCTGACCAGTTTTGTGCCTTAGAACGCATAATATCTAATTGGCGCTTGTAGATACGATTATATTCGTCTTCTAACATTGGGTCGCGTTCGATAATCTCACTCGCTGCCTCGCGGGCCATACTTAACAACTGCCCATCCGTAGCCAGATTGGCAATACGCAGTTCAAAAGGTAATCCAGACTGCTGTGTACCATCTAAGTCACCAGGACCGCGTAACTGTAGGTCTGCCTCCGCGATACGGAAACCATCGTTCGTGGCCACCATAATATCCATGCGTTTGCGGGTGTCTTTACTTAGTTCTATCTTGGTGAGCAATAAGCAATAACTCTGGTCTGCTCCACGTCCCACGCGGCCGCGTAACTGGTGTAGTTGACTAAGACCAAAGCGCTCCGCATTCTGTATGATCATCACCGATGCATTGGGCACATTCACGCCCACTTCAATAACCGTTGTGGCTACGAGTATCTGGGTCTCGCCCGAGATGAAACGCTGCATTTGTGTGTCTTTGTCAGCGGCTTTCATCTGTCCGTGTACCATAGAGATGCGGTAGTTAGGGAATACTTCGCATAGTTCATTATACCCATTCTGCAGGTCTTGTAGGTCAAGGCTCTCGTTCTCCTTGATGAGTGGGAAGACAACATACACTTGGCGTCCCTCTTCTATCTGTTTCTGCACGAATGAATAGACTTGTTGGCGGCGCTGAAGTGAGTAGTGGAAGGTCTGAACGGGTTTGCGGCCAGGAGGTAGTTCATCTATCGTACTCACGCGCAGGTCACCATAGACGGTCATCGCCAGCGTACGAGGAATAGGTGTGGCGGTCATAACGAGTACATGCGGAGGTAGGGTGTTCTTGCTCCATAGTTTAGCGCGCTGTGCCACTCCAAAACGGTGCTGTTCGTCGATGATGACGAGTCCTAAATTGCTCCACTGCACATTATCTTCTAATAACGCGTGCGTACCTATTAATATATGTATAGTGCCATCCATGAGTCCTTGATGGATAGGTGTGCGTTGCTTAGCGGTGGTGGAACCCGTGAGAAGGGAGATATGCACTGCGTCGCCTAAGGGGGCTAAAAAGGACTTGAGCGTCTCGTAATGCTGATTGGCAAGAATCTCAGTAGGCGCCATGATACAAGTTTGGTAATTATTATCCACAGCTAATAAGCAGCATAGTAGGGCCACGAGAGTCTTACCCGAACCGACATCTCCTTGTAGTAGGCGGTTCATCTGCTTACCCGACTTGAGGTCAGTATGTATCTCGCGTATCACACGCTTCTGGGCATTGGTGAGTTCGAAAGGTAAAGATTGGTACAATCCATGAAAACGACTACCCACAGTGGGCATCGTAAAACCGCTATTTTGCTCACGCCGCTTCATCTGGCGGAGTAATTGTAATTGGATGTAGAAAAATTCCTCGAACTTAAGGCGCGCCCGCGCATTCTGCATGGCTTGTGTATTAGCGGGGAAATGTACATTAATAAGAGCCTCCGTCAATGACATGAGGTGGTATTTCTGTAGCACATCCATGCCGATGATATCAGGAATACCATTGCGCAAGTCAGGAATTAGGTCGGCTATGATAGAACGCATCGCCTTGGAATTGAGGTTGACGCGCTTCATCTTCTCTGTTGTGTTATAATAAGGCTCAAGACCTTGTGTCATCTCAGATGTCACTTTACTCCATGGAGTAAGGTCGGGATGAACGAAGTTGTAGGTGTGATTAAAGCGACTTGGTTTGCCGAATAGCAGGTACTTGACGCCTCGTTCAAGTTTGATGTATTGCACTCCTTTGAACCAAACTAATTCGCATTGGTGGGTGCCGTCAAAGAAAGTAGCGCTCAGTCGTTGCGCCTTGCCTATACCAATGGTGTGCCATTCGGTGATCTCACCTACTATTTGCACATAGGTTTCTTCGTTCTCAATCTCCGCTATGCGATAGAAACGACTGCGGTCAATATACTTATAGGGATATTGACGCAGCATGTCCATTGCTGTGTGAACATCGAGTTCTTGACGAAGAATGTCGGCTCTTTTGGCGCCGACATTCTTACAATAGGTTATATCTCTATGTGCTAATTCCATTAACTATAAAAGCTCTCGGCTCTTATTGCAACTTAAAGTTAATTGGCACCGTGAATTTCACGCGTACAGGTTTGCCACGCTGCTTACCTGGTTTCCATTTAGGCATGGACTTGACAACACGAACGGCTTCTTTGTCCAATGAAGGGTCACCACCAGAGCGAACGACTTCGATATCCACAATAGAACCGTCTTTGTTAACCACGAACTGGCAGATAACACGACCTTGAATACCGTTCTCTTGTGCAATAACAGGGTATTTAACATTCTCGTTGATGTACTTGAACAATGCTTGTTGTCCGCCAGGGAACTCTGGCATTGACTCAACGACTACGAAGATAACCTCTTCTTCCTCTTCCTCTTCTGGAGCCTCTACTGGCGCAGCGATAACAACTTCCTCTTTATCATCCTCTGTGTTGATCTCGATAGACTCGGTCTCTACATTGTCTTCAACCACATTGAGCACTTCTACTTCTTGTACTGCTGGGGGTGGTGGAGGAGGAGGGGTCTCTTGAGTGGTTTGCTGGATCTCAACCTCTTCCTCAAAGAGGAATTCGTCATCCATAACTTCGTACTTAGTAACCTCTTGCTCTGTCCACTCGAGTGCTACATAGCATAAGCTAAGTACAAAAACAAAGCCCATTAAGACATAGATAATCTTCTTGTCCTCAAGGCTAGCATGTTGTGATTTCTTTATTTGCATAATTGTGTTTTATTTGGTCTTATAATCAAATCGGCTGCAAATTTACAACTTTTTTCTTGCATGTGCAAACAAAAGTGTGTTTTTTTACAAAAAAAAGCTAAGTATCTGCTTAAAATACCAAATTAGAGCTTTAAACGACGAAAAATGGAATGTGTCAGGGATTGTTTGGTTCAGCCATCTCCACATGCGTATGCGCTCTCTTTTGTATGCTGAATGTCTCCGCAATCCTATTGGATTAGACACGGATGCATGATTGCGCCATACGGCTGTAGGGGAGGGGAGATATGCGAAAGAGGTTTTTTGTGCCAAAAGTCCATATAGAGGGTAATCTAATACAGGGAATGCTTGTTGTTGGATAGTGGATAGCACTTCTTTGTCTAATAGACCAGTGCGGAAGAGTACCGTGCAGTTGGTGTGTTTGGCACCTGCCAGATTATAGCATAAGTGTATATCTCCCACTGGTGGCGCTTGTGGTGGTAGTGACAATTGTCCGCCTATTTCTTCATAAGCAGCAGTATGGATAAATCCATACTCGGGGTGTGCACGCAGGTAGTCAATCTGTAGTTGTAGTTTGTGCGGATCTGTCCAATAATCATCGCCGTCAAGCATCGCTATGTATTCGCATTCATCCGCCATTATACGATAGTATAGATCAATCGTATTGTTTGTTAACCCCATGTTCTTGTCTCTGCGGACATACACAATACGCTCATCTGTGGCTGCATACTGCTCGCATATAGACTGTGTGTTGTCCGTCGAGGCGTCATCACCGATGTAGATACGGATAGGTTCATCGCATAGTTGCGATAATACACTCTCAATGCACTGGGCAATGAAAGATTGCTGATTATATGTGGCGATGCAAACAGCTATCATAGATGTCTGTGAGTTGTTTTCCTACGGTGCTAAAGCGGTACTCTTCTGCTGCGGATGGATAAGTGCTCATATCCACTATGCGCATCAGTGCCTGTGATAAAGTGTAGGGATTATTGGCTTGTTCTTGACTAATGAGAATGCCTGTTTGTGGTGTGATGAGTTTGGGTGCTATACCTACGGGTGTAGATAGGATAGGTATGCCTACAGCGGCCGCTTCGCTCAGTACAACACCAGCTGTCTCGTAGCGACTTGTGAGTACAAAAGCGTCCGCTTTCTGCATCCAATCGCATACTTGCTGTGGCGTCTGTTCTCCCGTCCATGTGATTCGCTCGGATGGGATATGTAAATCATTCGCTACGCGTTGTGCAGCCAACCAGTCCACGCCCGTACCTACCATCTCCAAATGAATATCTTTGCGTTGCTGACACAATACAGAGAAACCTTGTAATAAAGCAGTGGTGTTCTTCGCTCGCTCATCGAAACAAGAAACATGTAATAAATTCCTGACTCCTGACTCTTGATTCCTAACGCCTTGGTAAAAGAACTCATCCACAATATTATTGATGTGTCCCCAATGGGATGCTTGGACGCCGCATTGCTTCATGGCCTTCTCGAGTGTTTGGCTGACGGTGAGAATGCATGAGGCATGTTTGGCAATAGAGTATGCTAATCGTCTTTTGGCGGTGGATTGCTGCATAAATTGTCCGCTCTCGGGTAGGTATCCACTCCAATGCTCTATGATGAGGAAAGGAATTTTGTATCGCATCTTTAGCCATAGGGCTAATAGACCTTGTTTTTGAATCACATTGAGTTGCATTAAATCAGGCAATCCCCATGTGCGTTTGAGTTGTTTCCATTGTTGCCAAAGGTCTCTCCATCCTTGCGAATGTATAACTCGCACATCCACACCTTGTGCCTGTATGGACTCCACATGTTTCTGCACAAAAAGACCAGCCATCTGGTCTTTTGCGGATGGATACCAAGGAGTGAGGTAGAGTACTTTCATAATGCCTATCGGTACATTTTCCATTCGCGTAGTTTTTGAAACCATATAACCAATCGGAAGAGTGGTTTGTAGTATTTCTCTACGCTGTAATAGGGGGTGGGAGTGCTTCCAAACTGCTTGTAGTGGCGCGCTATTCCTTTATTCATTGAACCTTCGAAATCGAAGAATACATGTTTCTCTCTCGCTAATTTCATCGCTTCTAATACCAATAATGCCCCCGCCCCTGATTCGCCAAAAGCATGGTCAATAGTGGGAATGAGGTAATAGAGGTAGTTCTTATCCCATACAAGGAAGGCGGCAGCATATACCTGACCATCTGCGTTGCAGATAGAGAGCACTTGGCATTGGTTGTTACGCTTTGCTTTTTTCTCTAATACAAGTAAGAACTCGCGCGTGTAGCTTATTGCTCGTCCACGCGCCTGTAAGCATTGTTTGTGGAATTGGTAGAACTGCTCGCCGTCCATCGTTCTATCTGCGTGCAGACTGAGAGCTTTCTGTAGTTGACGCTTTTTGTTCTTGGAGAAAGAGGCAATTAGTTCGTCTAAATTACTCAAGTTGTCAACGCGGTAAGTGACCCGTTCGCGCACTTTGAAACCAAGTGCTTTCATTGGTTCAACGCATAGACTGCCTGGTGCATACTGCTGGTAGTAGTAGGATAGTCCTAAGGAGTCTAATTGTTCCTTCAAATGTTTGCATACTTCGGCTTTCTGCCAGTTATCTGCGGTAACAATGGGGTCTAACCATATGCCTCCCACTTGTGTCATTTGTGGCATGAGAATATACTTCATCCAAGCGCGTTTGCGTAGCAAATATGGCATTGCGCCCAAGATAACCCCGTTCTCGTCTTCGCTCAATAATACATCCCATTCCTTACCCGCACATACGGCGTCCAACCACCATGGTTTCATATAAATAGGCATGTACTCTTGTTGGTTTGCCCATTCTATGTATCGTTCTTTACGGGTCATAATATAGTTGATTAGCGATTAATATGCTATTAGAATCCCAATTCTTCCGCTCCGATGGTAAATGACTGTTGTGTTTGTTCTTCTTGTGTGCGTGTTTCGGTGGTGTTTTCTTGTCTGCGGTATTGCTCGGGTTTGTAGAGTATTTGGATATTCTCCGCTACAATCTCTGTTTTGCGTCTTACTTGCCCATCTTTCTCCCAAGCGCGGGTTTTGAGCTTGCCTTCTACATATATTTTCATACTTTTGCGAAGGTACTGTTCTGCCCATTCTGCTAAATTGCGCCATAAGACGATTGAGTGCCATTCTGTTACATCCGGCACTTGTGTGCCATTCTGCATGGTGTACCCTCTCTCTGTGGTGGCGAGGTTGAAATTGGCGATACATACACCTCTGTCCAAGTAACGCACTTCGGGATCATTCCCTACATTACCGATAAGAATTACTTTGTTTACGCTTGACATGATATTTGTATAGATTTAAAGTTAGTTTGTGAAATTTGCTGCAAATTTACTACTTTTTTTTGAATCGTACAAATATTTGTGAAAATATTGTAAAATATTTGCATATGTGTAGAAAAAATATTACCTTTGCGCTCGAAATAAATAAATCCTATTTGGTATGAAAAAGTTCTTTATTTTGGCTGTCTGTTTTGCAGCGGTTGTATTCGCAAGTTGCGAGCCGGCTCTTTTGCCTAATGTTAAAGCGTATGGTTTTTCTGTGTCTAGTACTAAGAAGGTGGTCTTCTCTCCTGGTAATTTGCAATATGACCGTATGTCCCGTACTTGGTCTTTTGCTGAAAATCAATATGATATAATCGGTGAAGAAAATATTCAAAATGGTTACTTTGCAAATAAGATTGATTTGTTTGGATGGAGTGGTAGTAATTCAGCCGTAGCATATGGCGTGAATATATCAGGTAATCTGTCGGATTATACGGGTGACTTTGTAGATTGGGGGATGAATAAAATAGGTGAAGACGAACCTAATACATGGCGTACGCTGTCTCATGAAGAGTTAGTTTTTCTGATTAGTGGACGTCTTAATGCAGAGCATTTGATAGGTGTGGCTGAGGTAAATGGCGTGAATGGTTTGGTGCTGCTACCTGATGAATGGGTGTGTCCAACTGGGGTGGCTTTTAAATCGGGTTTTGCGTCTAGTAATGGCGAGTCGTATTATGGTCAATATCAAAGGTTTACCGCTGCAGAGTGGCTGAAATTGGAGCATGCAGGTGCGGTCTTCTTGCCTGCAGCAGGATATCGCTATGAGAGTAAAGTGATGGATGCAAATGTTAGAAGTTATTATTGGACATCCACGGCTGCTATGACAGATGGCTATGCATATCTCTTGGTTTTTGATTCGCATATGGCGGATACCGGTTATATTACTTGCTATGTGGGACAACCTGTTCGTTTAGTAAAAGATTTGCAATAAAATAGAATTTTACATTCATTTGCGTATATCAAAAAAAAATCGTACCTTTGTGCCCGATTTTAAAAGAGATTATAAAAACTCAATCGTATGAAACATACATTCTTTGGCATAGCGTTTATTTCGCTGCTCTTTGCTACCAGTCTTTTTGCTCAGTCTAATGAGACTTATGTGCGTTGTATCGCGTTTTATAACTTGGAGAACCTCTTCGATACAATACACGATGAGGGTAAGAATGATTATGAATACTTGCCTGATGGTGGTATGAAATGGACTGGTTTTAAGTATGAGAATAAGATTAAGAATATGGCGTATGCCGTTTCGCAGTTAGGTACGGACTATGACCCACGCGGTGCTGCTTGTGTAGGTGTTACCGAGGTGGAGAATATAGGCTGTTTGTACGACTTATGTGCGGAGACGAATAGCAAGTATGGCCGTAAGTATAAGCCTATCTTGATTGAGGGTCCAGACCGCCGTGGCGTAGATGTGGGATTTTTGTATGATACCACGATGTTTAAGCCCTCTCGCGCAAAGGGTTTTGAGCTCAAGGCGCACTATGCGGATGGCGGCGTTATCAAGAGTCGTCTGCAATTGGCTATCTCAGGATATCTCTTGGGTGATGGTTCGCCAGAGAAGATTCATATTATCGTCAATCACTGGCCTAGTCGTTATGGCGGTGAATTGAGTAGTCGTCCAGGTCGCGACACATCCGCTATGCTTACACGCTATATATGCGATTCTATCTATATGCGTGAACCGCAAGCGAAAATCATTATCATGGGTGACTTGAATGATGATCCATTTAATCATTCGTGCAAGGAGATACTTAAGGCTCGCAAAACGCGTGAAGAAGTAGAACCACGGGGTTATTTCAACACCATGTGGCAGTTCTTGGACCGAGGTATTGGTTCGCTCGCATATAATGGTAGTTGGAATCTTTTTGACCAGATAATCATCTCCGAACCGCTGATGAATGCGAAATTGGAGAGCGGTAAATGGACTTATTGGAAACCGCAGATTTTCAATAAACCATTCCTCACGGTGCAAGAAGGTAAGGAGAAAGGTACGCCACTGCGTACCCATAAATCGGGCGTGTGGCAGAATGGGTATGGAGACCACTACCCAACAATGATTTATCTCATTCGTAAAAAATAAAACACTAACTACTAATTACTTAATGTTTAATACTAACGAGGACTGCTAGCGCAAGCGATAGTCCGAGTTAAGAGCGGAGGCATTAGGAGCCCGTCCATTTAGCAGAGCGGTATGGACCATTGCGACTAATTGCCGAACGCGACACTCACTACTATTATGGCTTTTCATCTCAATAGAAATTCCAGTCCTATTCTGATGCGCAATTATGGACGTATCGTTCAGGATATGATAGCATATGCTTGCACAATAGAGGATATAAACGAACGAGAGTCACTCGAAGTGTATATCGCTGCTTGTATGAGTCAGCGTAACCTTGTTTGGAATAAAGACCAAGAGGCAGGCATGGCACGTGTGAAAGAAGATATAATTCGTTTGTCGAAGGGTGTGCTCACTTGCACGTCAAGTGCATTTGAACACCTGATGGCACAACCAACTCAATTGCCTAACGGCATAAATAACAAAAAGAAAAGAAAATAAAACATCCCCATCTAATGGAACAAACAAATCAGTTTAAGGTCTTTGCCGGAACAAAAGGCGAAGCGTTAGCAAAAGGTATTTGCGAACAATTAGGATGCTCAGTAGGAAATGTGCGTATTGATCGCTTTTCTGATGGAGAATTCTGTGTGTATTTCGAGGAATCCGTACGAGGTCAATCGGTTTATTTGGTGCAATCTACTTGTCCCAATAGCGACAACCTGATGGAATTGCTGCTCATGATTGACGCGGCTAAGCGCGCAAGCGCATACAAGGTAATCGCTGTTATCCCTTATTTTGGTTGGGCAAGACAAGATAGAAAAGATAAACCACGCGTTTCTATCGGAGCTAAACTCGTAGCAAACATGCTGCAAACGGCGGGTGCGGACCGCGTGATAACAGTGGATTTGCATGCTGATCAGATTCAAGGTTTCTTTGATATCCCAGTGGATCATATCTTTGGTTCTAATGTGTTAGCACCTTATGTAGCGGGCCTCAACTTGAAAAAACTGATTGTGGCTTCACCCGACGTGGGCGGTTCGAAACGTGCTTCTAATTTTGCAAAGAAGTTACATATCATGACCAATAAGGAAGTTCCAATGGTTATTTGTTATAAGAATAGACCTGACTTCAATAAAGTATCTGAGATTCGCGTTTTGGGCGATGTGTATGGTAAGGATGTTATCATCCTTGATGACATGGCCGACACAGCAGGTACACTCTGCAAGGCGGCAGATGTGATGAAGGAGGCAGGCGCAAAGAGTGTTCGCGCGGTAGTGACACATGGCGTGCTTAGCGGAAACGCTTGTGCTAATATCGAGAATAGTTCCATTGAGGAGTTTGTATGCACCGACTCTATTCCAATTGACCCACAATGCTGCAGCAAACTGCATATGGAATCGCTCGCAGTGCCTATCGCGCATACTATCCGTGCTATCCAAATGCATACCAGCGTGAGCGAAGCAAACTCTCATTCATAATCATCAAAACAGTGACAAAGAGAATCTATATAGGACTATTAGTGGCGGGTATGCTTTGCTTACTCGCTGCCTGTAGTTCAAATACCAAAACAATACAGCAAAGACCAACTTTCTCGTCTGATTCGACATATGCATATATCGAGAAGCAGATGAGTTTTGGTCCGCGTGTGCCTAATAGTGCTGCACATTCGCATTGCGCTGTGTGGCTCATACAGCAGTTACGTGCGTGCGGTGCACAAGTGGAATTGCAGAAAGGCCAAATGCCCGACTATCGTGGAAACATGCAGCAGATATATAATATTGTGGCGCATTTCTCTACTCCAGAGATAGAGAATAGACCACGATTACTACTCGCTGCGCATTATGATACCCGTCCTTGGTGCGACGAGGAGGAAAACTATGCGGACCGTTTCTATAATGTTCCAGGCGCTAATGATGGCGCGAGTGGTGTGGGAGTTCTTCTTGAAGTGGGAAGACAAATAGGAATGCGCATTGCAGACTCAACTCTTTATACGCCTGTGGATATAGTTCTCTTTGATGGCGAAGATATGGGTACTCCGCAGTTCTATATAGGACAAGAACGCGAAGATACATGGTGTTTGGGTAGCCAGTTATGGTCCACCGACTACGCGCAGCAAGAACAACCAGCCAAGTATAAGTACGGTATTCTGTTGGATATGGTTGGGGCACCCGACGCAGTATTCCCTAAGGAAATGTATTCCACACAATACGCACAGAATTATCAAGAGCAAATTTGGCGCGCAGCAGAACAATTGGGGTACGGAGCACTCTTCTCGCAACAACAGTCATACCCCATTACGGACGACCATTACTATGTGAATGTGATTGCAGGTATTCCATGCGTGGATATCATTCACTACGATACAAGAACAGCAACTGGATTCGCATCTTGGTGGCATACGCGCAGAGACGATATGAGCAATATCAGCAAATCCACACTACAAGCAGTAGGAGAAGTAGTGATGAGTCAGTTGTAAGTGCAAAGGATAAATGTACGATATACGAGGATTTACGGAGGATAAAATAAGATGAAAACATTACTTGAAATACGCAACCTGCATGCCTCGGTAGCAGGAAAAGAAATACTCAAGGGACTGAACCTTGCAGTGCATGAAGGCGAAGTGCATGCTATTATGGGGCCTAATGGCGCGGGTAAATCTACACTCAGCGCTATCTTGACGGGTAACCCTAATTATACCGTTACAGAAGGAGAGGTGTTCTTCCGTGGTAAAGATTTGCTTGCAATGGAACCAGAGGTACGCGCTAGAGAAGGTGTGTTCCTTAGTTTTCAGTATCCCGTAGAGATACCAGGTGTGAGTATGGTGAACTTCATGCGATTGGCAGTTAATGAAAAACGTCAGCATGAAGGCAAACCCGCTTTGTCTGCCAAAGAGTTCTTGGGACTCATGCGCGAGAAGAAACGCATGGTAGAGATGACCGAGAAGATGAATAACCGCTCGGTGAATGAAGGTTTCTCTGGAGGAGAGAAAAAGAAGAACGAGATTTTCCAAATGGCGATGCTTGAACCCACTCTGGCAATCTTGGATGAGACGGATAGCGGGTTGGATATAGATGCACTGCGCGTGGTGGCAGAGGGAGTGAATAAACTCAAAACGCCACAGAATGCATCTATCGTTATCACACACTACCAACGCTTGTTGGACTATATAGTGCCCGATTTTGTGCATGTGCTGGCGGATGGAAAAATAGTAAGAACAGGAGATAAGACCCTTGCGCTCGAATTAGAGCAAACAGGGTATGAATGGTTGAATAAAGAGTGATGGAGCAGTTCGTTATTCATAAAGGCGAAACTTTCTCGCGTGTATTGATTAATCAGCCGTCTATTGATTGGCATATTATCCAAGAAGAGGGGTCTCGCGTGTGCGTGCATATTATTAATATGTACATGCTCCCTGCTTATGACGATAGTCCTAAGCAACACCGTATTGCGGTGGAACAGCAAGGCAAAGGGTGTACGACGGAAGTGTATGGTGCTGCTTTCCTACATCATACGGACAAGGTGGAGATAGAAACGCATGTGAACCATGCCGTGGGCGGTGGGCAGTCTAATCAGTTGATTAAGTTTGTTTTGGAGGATTATGCTAAAGGGCGCTTCGTGGGGGATTTGAAGATTGCTCCTGACGCGCAGCAGACGATTGCTCATCAAACGAATCGCAATTTACTACTCTCCGATGACGCCGAGATGCGTACATTGCCGCAACTTGAGATTTATGCCGATGATGTGCAGGCTTCGCACGGAGCTACTACGGGGCAGTTGGATACCTCAGCTATCTTCTATATGCAGCAACGAGGTATCGGGGAACAAAAAGCGCGCCAACTATTAGTGGACGCGTTTATCAAAGAGGTGATTAATACTATCGAAGATACTTCACTTCGTCAAACATTATTGGATACGATGGATGGCATAATCGAGGAGAGCTAACAAGCTCTCTTTTGTTTTGCTATCACGGAAAATACGCAGCGCTTCAATCGCTTGTTTCTTGTATGCTAACATTTTCTGCACGGCATATTCATTCCCCTGAAAACGTAGTACGAAAGACTTGATTTCTTCCAATCGTTTCTCTGTTTCAGGACTTTCGCTCTCTGTGGCCACTAATTCGCCCAACTGACGAATATGGTCTGCCTCGGGTTGGGGTGCGCGTTGGAGAGCGATGATAAGTGGAAGCGTCACTTTGCCGTCACGCAAATCACTCATCGTCGGTTTTCCTAAATCTTCTAAATCGCTATAATCGAAAATATCGTCTTTTATTTGAAAGCATAGGCCTAAGAGTTGTCCGTACTCTTTGAGGGCAGTGCGTTGGCGCTGTGTGCAACCCGCAGACTCGCCGCCGGCCTCCGCGCATGACTGAAAAAGCTGTGCTGTCTTCTGATTGATGATTTGGAGGTAGCGCTCCTCGTTAATCCACATAGACTGACCTATGTGTAACTGTAGTACCTCCCCGCTACTTAGGCTCTGTCCCAGATGAGAGATGATTTCCAAGATGCGCGTATTGCGTACTTCAGATATCAGTGCTATCACTTTGGCTAACATATAATCACCTGTCAGCACTGCCACTTTGTTGGTCCATTTGGCATGAACGGCGGGCGCTCCGTGACGCGTGTCGGAACTATCAACTACGTCGTCATGTACCAAACTTGCATTATGGAGCAACTCTAATGCTGTGGCTGTGTGAATGGTTTTATCCGTAATGGAATGGCATAATTGCGCGCTGAGTAGAACTAATAATGGACGCAACTGTTTTCCGCTGCGCGAACGGATATAATTCAATACTTCCTGCAAAGCACGATTATCCGATTGTAAGCAATTAGCCATGTTTTGCTCGTATCGCTTCCAATCGTTCGCAATAGATAGTCGTATGTCTGTGAGTGTGTCCATTTTTGTGAAATTGTGTGCAAAGGTACGATTTTTTTTCTAAATAAACAAGATTTTTTGCTCATGTGTACAAAAAAACATAAAAAAGTGTCAATTTTTCCACATTTAATCCGTTTCTTTTTTGTACCTTTGCACCCGAAACTATGTTTATATCAAAACATTATAATATTTTTACCTTATGAAACCATTCATGGACAAAGATTTTCTGCTGCAGACAGCAACTGCGCAGGAGTTGTATCACGATCATGCGGCTAAGATGCCAATTATCGATTATCACTGCCATCTCATTCCTCAGATGGTAGCGGAAAACAAGCGTTTTGAATCTATCGCACAAATCTGGTTGATGGGCGACCATTACAAGTGGCGTGCAATGCGTTCTAATGGTATTGACGAGCGTTATTGTACAGGTAAGGACACTACCGCTTGGGAAAAGTTTGAGAAATGGGCTGAGACTGTTCCTTATACATTCCGCAACCCATTATACCACTGGACTCACTTGGAGCTCAAGACAGCTTTCGGTATCGAGGAGCGTTTGAATCCAGAGACAGCTCGTGCTATCTATGACAAGTGTAATGATTTGATAGCAAATGATCCTAAGTTCTGCCCACAGGGATTGATGAAGCACTATGGTGTAGAGCTCGTATGTACCACCGACGATCCAGCTGATAGTCTTGAGTGGCATAAGATGGTGAAAGATGATCCAAAAGCTGAGGTACGCATGTTACCTACATGGCGTCCTGACGCAGCAATGAATATCGAGGCTGCTACATGGGTGGCATATATCCAGAAATTAGCTGAGGTAGCTGGTGTGGAGATCAATAGTTTCGATACGCTAACTGAGGCATTGCAAAAGCGTCATGACTTCTTCGAGTCTATGGGTTGCCGTCTCTCTGATCATGGTATTGAGGAGTTCTATGATGAACCATACACCGATGCAGAGGTGAATGCTATTTTCCAAAAGGCATTATCAGGCAAGGAGTTGACTACTTACGAGATTCGTCAGTACAAGCATGCTTATATGCATATGCAAGCAGCGATGGATTATGCGTCTGGTTGGACACAGCAGTATCACTATGGTGCTATCCGTAATAATAACAGCAAGATGTTCGAATTGCTCGGTGCGGACACAGGCTTTGACTCCATTGGCGAGTTCACTACAGCGAAGGCCATGGCGCACTTCTTGGATGAAATGAATAGCGAGGGTAAGTTGGCGAAGACTATCCTTTATAATCTCAACCCGTGCGCTAATGAGGTGATTGCAACTATGTTGGGTAACTTCCAAGATGGTTCTGTGCCAGGTAAGATTCAATTCGGTTCTGGATGGTGGTTCTTGGATCAGAAGGATGGCATGGAGAAGCAGATGATGGCTCTCTCCAACCTTGGTCTTTTGAGCCGTATGGTAGGTATGTTGACTGACAGCCGTTCGTTCCTCTCTTATCCTCGTCATGAGTATTTCCGTCGTACCTTGTGTAATATCCTCGGTAATGACATAGAGGCGGGTATGATTCCTTATACAGGTTACGAGAAAGTCCGCGTACAACAAATGGTAGAAGATATCTGCTACAACAACGCTAAAAACTACTTCAAGTTCTAAATACCCTCACCCCGCCTGCCTCTCAATCCCGTGAGGTAGGCGTTGGTGGTACTTATGTAATGAATACTAGCCATGCGTTATAAATTATTAGCAATACTATTGTGCTTCGCTGTTGCTGTACCTGCACAAAAGTTCCTTGGGGTGTTCTATTTACATAACAACCCGGAGCCGGTTGTGCAAAGTGTCACACGCTATAATAAAGCAACTAAATCTCGCGAACGGGTGTATATCAATAAAGATTACTGCTCGTGTATGGTGGTAAGAAAAGGCGCTAGATACTATAATGTTATCCCCGGTGAGAACATAATAGAGAGCCGTCCTATGCGATCCCAGACTATGGAAGGGAATTATGCTGCGACGGAATATCGGTCCTATAGAGGAATTTTTCCAAAGAAAGAACCAAAAGCAGGAGTTTATGCTATGCCTTTGGCGCAGGGAGAAAAAGTTGTCGTGGATCCGAACATCATTCATTTCAAAGGGTCTGAAAGAGAGGAGAACTATCTCTCCTTCCTTGTCCAGAATAACGATACCGTTTACGCGATGAGAGGAGGAACGGCTTGTTTGACAGGATATGAAAAAGGAGTGGTTATAAACCATACTGACGAGACATTTGCAGTCTATTATCATATGCGGCGTGCGTTTGTAAAACCAGGAGAGGTGGTGGAGGTAGGACAACCCGTCGGTCTGGCTTCTGAAGGAAAAGTATATGTGGGTTTTGTTTATCTGGATGAGAAGTATTTTAAACAAAAAGAAGTAGCTGTTGAGTATCCTTATACTCATTTTATACCGCAAATATGGGATGGTACGCAATATGTTCGGTATGAAAAAGTGACATATGTTGAGGTTCCAACTCTTACTGACGAACTGGTCACGCAAGATATGACCAAAATCCAAAAGAAGCGTTACTTGAAAAATAAGCCACGCAAATAAACAATGAACGAGATACCCATTGGAGATAGAGGCGAGATAATCATCTATCGTGCAGAAGACAACACGATTCAACTCGATGTGCGCATGGAGAACGAAACCGTGTGGCTTAGCCAGCAACAGATGGTTCGCCTCTTCAACACTACAAAGCAAAATATTAGTTTACATATTAACAATATATTTCGCGAAGGAGAATTACAAAAAGAAGCAACCGTCAAGGAATACTTGACAGTTCAAACTGAAGGGAATAGACAAATCAGTCGTAAAGTTCTGTACTACAATCTCGATGTGATTATCTCTGTCGGGTATCGTGTCAAATCTCAACGGGGTGTACAATTCCGTCAATGGGCAAACAAGATTCTCAAAGACTACCTCGTCAAAGGCTACGCTATTAATGAAAAGATTCGTCGTGAGCAGTTGTCAGACTTGCGGCAGTTAGTTCAGATTGTCGGACGAACGGTACAAAGCAAAGCGGTGGAGAGCGCAGATGAGACGCAGGCTGTTTTTGATGTTGTTTTGGATTACACATACGCGCTAGACACGCTTGATAATTATGATTACGAGCGTCTTACTGTCAAAGAGACGACGCCCGAAGAAAGGTTTCGTGCTACATATGAGAACGCTATGCAAACGATTAGTGCGTTGCGTGAGAAATTCGGCGGCAGCACCTTATTTGGCAATGAGAAAGACGACTCGTTCAAAAGCAGTATAGGTCAGATTTATCAGACCTTTGGAGGAACGGATTTGTATCCGAGTGTGGAGGAAAAAGCAGCTATGTTGCTGTATTTAGTGACTAAGAACCACTCCTTTTCGGATGGGAACAAACGCATTGCGGCTACTTTATTCCTGTGGTTCTTGAATAATAACGGCATTCTCTACCGCGAGGATGGCACCAAGCGTATCGCTGATAACACGCTGGTCGCCCTGACCCTTATGATTGCCGAAAGCCGCACAGAAGAAAAAGATACTATGGTGAAAGTGGTGGTGAATTTGATAAACCAGAAGAATTAACAATAGAATACTATCAAAAAGCAGTAAAGTAGCAGGTAAGCACGAAAACGACACGGCAATGACACGAAAACGGCTGCCAGGTTCGTCCTAAGAAAACAATTACACAAGTAAATAAAGCAAACAATAAAGCAATATAACAATTAACACAAATATTAATTATTTAATTCAACCAAATGGCAAAGATTATTACATTAGGCGAGATCATGCTTCGCTTAAGTCCAGAAGGACAAGATCGTTTTGTTCAATCAGAGAGTTTCCGTATCATCCCTGGTGGTGGTGAGGCGAATGTGGCTATCTCATGTGCTAACTATGGTCACGAGGCTTACCTTGTTACCAAACTGCCAAAGCACGAGATAGGTCAGATAGCTGTTAACTCTCTCCGTCGTTACGGTGTGAATACGAACTATATTGTTCGTGGTGGTGACCGTGTGGGACTATATTACTGCGAAACAGGCGCGTCTATGCGTCCATCAAAAGTGATTTATGATCGCGCGCACTCAGCTATTGCTGAGGCAGACCCAACTGACTTCGATTTCGATGCAATCATGGAGGGCGCTTCATGGTTCCACTGGAGTGGTATCACTCCTGCTATCTCTGACAAAGCAGCAGAGATAACCAAGTTGGCATGCGAGGCAGCGAAGCGTCATGGTGTGACTGTTTCTGTGGACCTTAACTTCCGCAAGAAACTATGGACCAGCGAGAAAGCTATCTCTATCATGCGTCCACTCATGCAGTATGTAGATGTATGTATTGGTAACGAAGAGGATGCTGAGTTGTGCCTTGGTTTCAAGCCGGACGCAGATGTGGAAGGTGGTGAAACTAATGCAGAGGGTTACAAAGGTATTTTCGAGCAGATGATGAAAGAGTTCGGCTTTAAGTTTGTTGTTTCTACTCTTCGTGAGTCTTATAGCGCTACTTTCAATGGTTGGAAAGCGATGATTTACAATGGTAAGGAGTTTTATCAGTCTAAGCGTTATGAAATCAATCCTATTATCGACCGCGTAGGTGGTGGTGATAGTTTCTCTGGTGGATTGATTCACGGTATGCTCAAGTATCCAGATAACCAGGGTGCTGCTTTGGAGTTTGCAGTAGCAGCTTCTGCTTTGAAGCATACTATCAATGGTGACTACAACCTTGTTTCAGAAGAAGAGGTGATGAGTCTTGCCGGAGGTAACGCTAACGGCCGCGTGCAACGCTAAATTGAAGTGACAAAGTGACATTGTACATCGTAAAATCGTAAATATTAAATAGATGGCAAGATTTGATAAGTTTGAGGTGATGGCGAAGATTGCCGCCGCACCGATGGTTCCGGTCTTTTATAATAAAGATGCGGAGGTATGCAAGAATGTTATTAAGGCGTGCTATGCCGGCGGTGTGCGTGCTTTTGAGTTCACCAACCGTGGTGATTTTGCGCACGAGGTGTTTGCTGAATTGAGCAAATGGGTAGCCGTTGAATGTCCTGAATTGGTATTAGGTATTGGTTCAGTAGTGGACGCTCCGACAGCCGCGTTGTATATTCAATTGGGTGCTAATTTCGTAGTGGGTCCATTGTTCAATAAGGATGTGGCTGTGGTATGTAATCGTCGTTGTGTGACTTACTGCCCTGGTTGCTTAACACCGAGCGAGATTGGCGCAGCGCAGGAGGTAGGTTGTGACTTTACGAAGGTTTTCCCAGGCGATGTGGTAGGTACCAACCTTGTAAAGGGATTGATGGCTCCTATGCCTTGGTCTAAGATTATGGTTACTGGCGGTGTGGCTCCTGAGAAGGAGAACCTTGAGAAATGGTTCGCCGCAGGTGTCTTCTGCGTAGGTATGGGTAGCAAACTCTTCCCATCCGACAAAGTGAAAGCTGGTGATTGGGCGTATGTGACTGCTAAGTGCCAAGAGTGCTTTGATATTATCGCAGCTATCAAACATTAACTCATTAATTCATTAACTCATTAATTCATTAACTCGTTAAACATTAACTCATTAAACATTACACAACAATATGAGTACGCAAAAAAAACTAATGACAAACTGGCGCTGGTGGATGTGCTTATTGCTCTTCATTGCTACAACAGTTAATTACATGGACCGCCAAGTGCTGTCCCTTACTTGGAAAGATTTTATAGCTCCAGAGTTTCACTGGACGGATAGTGATTATGGTACAATAACAGCATTGTTCTCTATTATTTATGCGATATGTATGTTGTTTGCTGGTCGTTTCATCGATTGGATGGGTACTAAGAAAGGTTACCTCTGGGCTATTGGTGTATGGTCAGCGGGTGCATGTTTGCATGCAGCATGTGGTTGGGCAACGATGCATATCGAGGGTTTTGAGTCTATTGCTGCGATGACGGCAGTGGAGACGGGTTCAGCTGTGGCTTTGGCTATTGCCTCTACTTCGGTGTATTTATTTATTGCTGCTCGCGCTATTTTGGCGCTTGGTGAGGCGGGTAACTTCCCTGCGGCTATCAAGGTAACCGCTGAGTATTTCCCTAAGAAAGACCGTGCATTTGCTACTTCTCTCTTCAATGCGGGTGCGTCTGTAGGTGCGTTAGCAGCGCCAGCCACTATTCCATTATTGGCTCAGTACTTTAAGGATTTAGGTATTGGTGGTGGTTGGGAGATGGCTTTCATCATCATCGGTGCTCTTGGATTTATTTGGATGGGCTTTTTCGTATTTATGTATGAGAAGCCAGAGCAGTCTAAGCATGTGAATGAGGCTGAGTTGGCATATATCAACCAGGACGAGGAAGATGTGCAAGCAGAGAAGGTGCAGACTACCAAGGAGGCAACTATTCCATTCTGGAAGTGCTTTACTTATCGTCAAACTTGGTCTTTCATCGCAGGTAAGTTCTTCACGGATGGTGTATGGTGGTTCTATTTATTCTGGGCTCCAGCATATTTCTCTGACCAGTATGGTTATTCATCCAGTTCAAGTATGGGTATAGCGTTGATTTTCACGCTGTATGCTATCGTTACGGTGCTTTCTATATTTGGTGGTTATTTGCCTAAGTTGTTTGTAGAGAAGAAGGGTATGAACCCTTATAATGGTCGTATGTTAGCAATGTTATTGTTTGCCTTCTTGCCATTACCAGCGTTGTTTGCTCAAGGTTTGGGTGTTCATTCGGTATGGTGGCCATGTATCATCATTGGTTTGGCGGGTGCAGGACACCAAGCTTGGTCTGCTAACTTATTCTCTACTATTGGTGATATGTTCCCTAAATCGGCTATCGCCACTATCACAGGTATAGGTGGTATGGCTGGTGGTATTGGTTCTTTCTTGATTAATAAGGGCGCTGGTGTGCTGTTTACTTATTCTGAGGGAATGGGTAGTGCGTTCCAGTTCTTAGGTTTTGAAGGCAAGCAAGCAGGTTATATGATTATCTTCTGCATTTGTGCGGTGGCGTATGTTCTTGCATGGAGCATTATGAAGGCTTTAGTTCCAAAGCACAAACCAATCGTTTTGGATTGATAGTTGAGATGAAATGATACATAAAAATCCCGCTCCGGCGGGATTTTTTGTATATGTATCTAAGTAATTTATAGTTCGTATTGCGCGAGGCAGAGGGCTGTCATGGCTTCTACGACAGGTACAGCGCGTACCGCCACACAGGCGTCGTGGCGACCGGCCTTTGTACATTGTACATCGTCCCTTTGTAGATCAGCAAGTGCTTTTGGTGTGGTGGGTGTAGGTTTGAAGACGCATCGGAAGGAGATGGTTGTTCCATCTGCTATTCCTCCAGCTATTCCTCCTGATATATGATTGATGGCGCTGCCAGGTTGTGTGACGCCTGTGAAACCAGTACCGTATTCAAATCCTTTGCAGGCATTGATACTCATGATGGCGAAGGCGAGTTCGGCTTGTAGTTTATTGAAGATGGGTTCGCCTGTTCCTGCAGGTATTCCGTTGATGGTACATTCGATGATTCCTCCGATAGAGTCGCCTTGTTGCTGATAGTATGCGATGGTGCTGGCGAACTGTGTGGGGTCGGTTTCTGCTCCCACTTGTATGAGTTGTGCGTGGATGGTTATACCTTTTTGCTGCAGTGCTTGTTTGGCGATGCTACCTGCGACAACTCTGGCAGCAGTCTCTCGTGCGGAGGCGCGTCCTCCGCCACGATAATCGCGTATGCCGTATTTCTGTTCGTACACTTTATCTGCATGTCCTACGCGGTAGGTATGCTTGAGGTGCTCGTAGTCTTCTGGTCGCGCATCTTTATTGCGAATGATGAAGGCGATAGGAGTGCCTAAAGTACGAAGGGACGATGTACGATGTACGAAGGAGTTGTCTTGTCCTTTGTCCTTTGTCACTTTGTCACTTTCTATTACTCCGCTGAGCCATTCGATGTGGTCTGGTTCGCGCATTGCTCGCGGCGAGGCGCCAGTTGCTCCTTTTCTTCCCGCTCTGCGGTCCAGTTCGTGGTATATGGTAGTAAAGTCTATTTCTATCCCAGCGGGCACACCGTCCAGCACGCCGCCAATGGCTATTCCGTGTGACTCTCCGAAGGAGGTGAAACTCCATTTATCTCCGAATGTATTCATATGGTGGTTAATTGATGATAGCAATACTAAGTTCGTAAAGCATGTACACAGGCGCTGTGACGAGTAGTAGTGTGAATGGGTCGCCAGTAGGTGTTATTACTGCTGCTACGATGAGTGTCGCCACAAACACATGGCGGCGATAACGGTGTAGATGTTCCTTTTTTAATATACCTACGCGCGCGAGAAACCAAGTGATAATAGGCACTTCGAAGAGCAATCCCATGATGGCACATAGTAATAATAAGAGCGATACATAGGATGATAGGCTGATCTGATTGACCACTAATGGTGTTACTTGATAACTGCCCAAGAAGCGGAAGGAGAGGGGGAAGATGAGAAAATAACTCACAACCACTCCTAATGCGAAGAGCAAGATGGCTACGAGCGCAAAGATGATAGAATAGCGTTTCTCATGCTGGTACAAAGCGGGAGCAATAAACCCGTACAACCACCATATGATAAGTGGTAAAGCGATGACTAAGCCCGCGAACATAGCCACCTGAAGGTGGGTGAAAAAAGGAGCAGTCAACTCGGTGTTGATGAAATGAATAGTGGTCTCTCCGGGGCATAATGTGTCCCAACCCGTCCACTGCGCTAATCGGCACAACCCACGGTACAAGATAAAGTCCGATTGAGATGGCGCGAATAGGATAGAGAAGAGTGGGTCCTTGAAGACGAACGCAACTATAGTAGCAATGCACCAAGCGGCGAGTGACTTAAATAAGACACTACGCAGTTCGTCTAAATGTTCCCAGAAAGAGAGATTGTTATTCATTCCTTTGTACCTTGTACATCGTCCTTTTGTTCATCCTCTTTGCCGTTCATTCCGTCTTTGAAAGAACGAATACCTTTGCCCAAACCGCGCATCAGTTCAGGGATTTTTTTACCTCCGAAGATGAGTAATACGATGAGTGCAATGAGCAGAATTTCCCAAATACCTAAGTTCATAATGTGTAATGTTTATTGTGTAATGTTTATTGTTTTAATGACTCTACGAGTGCGTCTATTTTTTGCATTTCTTGTGGTATGTTTATTCGTTGCGGGCAGTGCGATAGGCACTTATTACATCCTATGCAGTGGTCTGCTTGGCGCATGCGTTCCACATTCTTGTCGTAACCTACCAACCATTTTTTGCGTGCTTTGCGGAAAGCGCTATCATTATTGTTATCGGTGGATAGCAGTTCTTCCGAAAGGCATATATTGTAGTATCCAAAGATGTTTGGAATATCTATACCGTATGGGCATGGCATGCAGTAGTTGCATGCGGTGCAAGGAATAGCATTCATGCGGCAAATATCGTCTGCTATCTTCATGAGCATAGCATTCTCTTGTTCCGTAATAGGGCGGAGTGGCGAGTAGGTGTTGCAGTTCTCCTGTAGATGCTCCATATAAGTCATACCGCTGAGTACGGTGAGTATCGTTGGTGGTGTTCCTGCAAAGCGTAGTGCCCATTCAGTAGGTGTGGCATCAAGGTCCATCTGCTTCATAGTGCGCATGATGTGTGCTGGTTGTTTAGCCAGTCGTCCGCCTAAGAGTGGTTCCATGATGACGGAAGGGATACCTCTTTTCTCTAATTCGGCATATAGATAGGATGCGTTGGTATTGCGTGGTTTTTGCACTTTGGCATGATTCCAATCGAGCAGGTTGAGTTGTATCTGTACAAAATCCCAATGGTACTTGCCCTCGTCATGCCAACGCAGTAGCATGTCAAAAATCTTTATGTCTCCGTGGTAGGAGAATCCGAGGTTGCGTATTCTGCCTGCTTTTTTTTGCTCTACGAGCCAGTCGAGCACACCGTTGTCCATGTATCGTGCATAGAAAGTCTCCATGGAGTTTTTTCCTTTGGCAGTGCCGCCTATGCTATGGAGTAGTAGGTAGTCAATATAGTCGGTTTGTAGGTATTGTAGTGAGCGTTCAAACATCGCAATAGACTCTTTGCGAGCCCATGTGTCTGGCGAGAAATTACTGAGTTTGGTAGCGATAAAATAGTTCTTGCGTGGATGTCTGGCGAGGGCAGTACCTGTGGCTGTCTCTGATTGTCCTTGACAATAAACAGGCGCGGTGTCGAAATAATTCACTCCGCGTGCAAGTGCGTAGTCCACCAACTCGTTCACTGCCTCTTGGTCCAAGGCGAAAGGAGCGCCTTCCACTTGTTCTTTTTCGGGCAAGCGCATCATACCAAATCCTAATAGAGACACTTTATCGCCTGTATTGGGATTGATACGTATAGTCATTGCCTCCTCGCCTTCTCGTCCCATCGCCTCCTTGTCCCTTCTCGCCTGCGGAGGCTCTCCGCCTTGTTTCTTACATGCTGTCAGTAGGAGTGATGAACCAGCCACGACGGCTGTGCTATGTTTGATAAACTCTCTTCTATCCATAATCAGTCATTGTGATGTTTTTTGTAACCTTCTACATAGATAGCGCTGAATGGTCTGGCGGGGCAAAGGTATTCGCACTTACCGCAACCTATGCAGCGTTCTTTATCTATCGCAGGCACTTGTACCGTTCGTCCATCTTGGGTGGTATAATCAACCATCAGTATAGCCTCTGCAGGGCATTGCCGTGCGCATAGGCCGCAACTATCTCCGTTGGCGATAGGTATGCAGTTCTTCTTAATCCATTTCGCATGGCCAATGCGGATGGCAGTCTTATCTTCTATTTGTATGGGTTTGATAGCTCCTGTAGGGCACACTTGCGAACAGCGGTTACATTCAGGGCGGCAGAAACCGCGTTCAAAAGACATCTCGGGTTGCATGAAGTGTAAGGGGTCAGAGGATGGGCGTAGCACATTGTTAGGACAAGCGCTGACGCATAACTGGCATGCGGTGCAGTGTTGCTGCATATGTTGTGCCGAGAGTGCTCCTGGAGGTAGAACGGCTTTGTTTCGCTGCGGTGCTTGTTTATCTTCTATCTCCGCCAATCCGCCATCCACTTTTATCTTCGCTTGCGCCATGGCGGCAGTACCCACGGCGAGTAATGCGCCTGTGAGCATTGCTCTCCGTTCCGGACTCTCCACCTCTTTGCTACTCACTACTCGATTCTCACTACTCACTACTCCATACTCAATCGCTTTGCGATTACATGTATCTATGCAGTCTCCGCATACTACGCAGCGCGAATAGTCGATAGTACCATTCTTGGAATCGATAGCCGCCGCTTTGCAGTTCTTGGCGCATAAACCGCATTTATTACATTTATCTTCATTCACGCGTATGCGGAAAAGTGAGAAGCGTGCGAAGAAAGAGAGTATAGTGCCTACGGGACAAACCGTATTGCAGTAGGTGCGGCCGTGGCGCCATGCGAGTACACCGAGGATGACCAATGTGAGTAAGGCAATGACGAGTGTTGTCACGCTGCGTAACCATAGTTCGGCTTCGGGTATCAAGTACCACTCGTAATGGCTGTCTATGGCAGCCAATCCATTGAGCATGAGGTCGTAGAGCGGACGGAAGAGTGAGTTGACGATACGCCCATACGCTGAGTAAGGTGCAAGAAGCGTCGTGACGGGTGCAAAACCGATGATAAGACAGATAATGAATACGCCTAATACCGTGTAGCGCAACCATTTCTTCTCTGGCGAATAACTATAGCGGTTCTTCTTGTGCTTTCTGCCCCATAGACTGAATAGGTCTTGCATGATGCCCAAAGGACAGATGACGGAGCAGTAAAGACGACCGAAGAGTAGGGTGAGGATGATTAGTCCCACCAAGACAGCTACATCCAATGCTAATATAGCAGGTAAGAATTGTATTTTTGCTACCCAACCCAACCATATGTTTAATGGCCATATGCCCAAGAAAAGCGCAGTGACGGCTACAAAAAAGAATGTGGCTAATACGATGCGTATTACGCGAAGAAGATTGTTTTTGTTTTTCATATCACAGGTGGGATGTTTTGTAGTATTTGAACACATTCCTCAATACTCTCAATGCCTTCTAACTGACTGTCAATAGGGCACATATGTGATTTATCGCGGTTGAGTATCTGTGGCACTTCTTGTGTGGCATAGACGCGTATTCCTTCTCTTTCTAATAACTCGCGTGCGGGTGTGCAGATGATGTTTGTATGTACCTCTACTACGCCGCCTGTGGCCATCAATGCTGCGGCTGCTTTACCGATTATCTTATCGGCTACAATAGCGCCTTGGAGCCGTTCGGGCTGGGTAGCAACGAGTGTGAGTAAGTCGCGCACACCGCGGTTGTCATGCGTGGTGAGCGTACTGTCGTTATAAATGAGCAAACTAAGTCCTTGTTGGTTGAGTGTCTCTAACATCTGCACGCCAATCCCTTCGTTCTCTGTACTCACTACTCTGTCCTCACTACTCTGTACTTTGTCCTTCGTACTTCGTCCACATCCCACTGTGGTGAGAAGAACCATCACTATCCATAACCATTTTCTCATAAGCATTGATTAAAAACTTTTGCGCTGCAAAAGTACAACAAATCTTGCACATATGCAAGAAATCGGGTGTTTTTTTTTGCAAATAGAACGAAATTCTATGTTTTATGGTCGGCTTATATGCCGCATATGCGAGCATAATGCGTCATGTAGAACTTATTTTTTACAATTTTGCTGATAAAAAGTATATATACTTTAGTATATATAGTATAAAGCATGAAAAATAAACTTTTAGTATATTATCTTATGGTTATCCTATGGGTATGTTATGGTTATCCTATGGCATTAACAGCCAATTACCATACAATACAGACAACTGACAACTGATAACTGACAACTGATAACTGCCACCTAACTGCTTCCATTCAGCATTCTATCCCGACGGTGAATCGACGGTCAAGGCAATGATAACTATAAGATAACCTAAGAAAACTGCAAGAAATTTGACACTCCTCTTGCTTTTTAGAAATCTTTTGCAAAGATAGTAAAAATAAATCATATGTGCAAATTATTTCATGTTTTTTTGCTAAAATTCTTGCACATATGCAAAAAAAACACTACCTTTGCAGTCGCAAAGGTTAAATGACAACGCAGAACGATAATAAATCAAAGAGATATGAAGAAACATTTTGTAATAGTCTTATTCACTATGCTTTTGTGTGGTGTGGTGTCTGCTCAGCAGTTGCCTGACCCACATTTCGAGAACTGGAGTGAGAAGTTCAACGGCGATAAGCAGCTCAAAGATTGGCACGGAAGTAATGTGGCGCAATTTGGGTTTAAGTTCACTTTTATGTTCCAGAAACCTGGTCGTACAGGTTACTGCGCGTATGTAGCAGACCGCACTATTGGTGCGTTTGGTATCAAGGAGGTGGGTCCGGGTTATTTCGGATTGGGTACTGCATGGCAGTTTATGAATGGATTGAGCACTAAGACAGCTACTGCGGGTACCTACGGTGGTATCCAGTGGAAGCACCGTCCTGACACGATGGCAGTATGGGTGAAGCGTACGGGTGCGCACACGGATAAGGAGGATTTTCACTTGCTTTATTACGCATGGACAGGCACAGCCAAGGGTAGTCATTACAAGTCCAAGAATGGCGGTTGTACCGAGGTGGAGCGTATCAACGAAGAGAGTGATATTCGTCAGGCGCTGGACGGCAATGAGTGCACGACGGTAGAGTCGGCTAAGCAGGTAGCAGAGGGTTGGTATCGTGCGCGGGCAAAGTACGATGAGTGGACGCTCATTAAGGTGCCTATTTATTATATGAATAATGCGCAGCCATCGATGTGCAATGTGATTTTCTCGGCGGGTAATTATCCTGCTTTTCGTGCTAACGATGGTCTATACGACGGCAATGCACTTTATGTGGACGATGTGGAGTTGATTTACTCGTCTAAGATAGATAAGATGGTTATCAATGGTCAAGAATGGAAGGCTTTTGACCCTAATAAGACAGAGCAG
>JAXJUN010000022.1:0-158789 GCA_036309065.1 Paludibacteraceae bacterium
CATAATATTGATTTTGATATGCATATTGTGGGTTGTGAGTTGTTCCGTGAAAACATGAATTATAACAAATTGATGACCAAGCCAAGTATATGCACTATGCAAAAATCAATCAACTTTTGCGCAATCCCAAGCAATGGTAACTACGCAGGATATAAATGGCCAAAGTTGGAAGAATTATATCAAAAATTATTTGGTACAACATTCTCTGGCGCTCATGATGCAATGTCTGATGTGGAAGCAACACGAAAATGCTACCTTGAATTGAAAAAACGGGGGATACTTTAACCGAACCTTCGGCGCAATCTTCGGCACACGAAAACTTTCTTCAAAAAAACAACTCACGCGGGAAGCATAGTAAACACTACTCTTCTCGCGTGTTATATATGCCATTTTACTCTCCAAAATCTCAAATCGCATTCAGTTACTTACCACAAAAACACATAATGAAATACCACAAAAACACATAATGAAATGCCACAAAAATACGTAATGATTTGCATATGTCATTTATTTTTAGTACCTTTGCAGCGTAAATCGGTGAGAAGTCACCAAAAAACTCTGTAATAATGGTATTTAATCGCAATTTATACTTGCAGAAACTCATTTCTGCTGATGGAAATGGAATGATAAAAATTATCACAGGTATTCGTCGTTGTGGTAAATCTTTCCTATTATTTGAGTTGTTTAAAAACTATTTGTTGGAGCAAGGGATTCAAGCAGATCATATCATCCAAATCAATTTGGAGGACCGAAGAAACAAACGTCTGCGTAATCCTGACATGCTGCTTGAATATATTGATAATCAACTCAAAGATCAACAAAAGTATTATATCCTGCTAGATGAAATACAACTAGTGTCTGAGTTTGAAGATGTATTAAACTCCTACTTGCATATTTCTAATGCAGAAGTTTATGTAACAGGGTCAAATGCGAGATTCCTATCCAAAGATGTTATTACTGAATTTCGTGGACGAGGCTGGGAGATACGAGTACGTCCGTTGAGTTTTGCAGAATATTTCGAGGGGATAGGTGGCGATAAACGCGATGCATTGCAAGAGTATTATGCGTATGGTGGATTGCCTGCTGTAGCATTACTACCATCAGCAGAAGAGAAAATTGCCTATCTAAAAGAAATGTATCATACCATATACTTTCGTGATATAGTAGAACGTAATCGTTTGCAGAACGAGGAGGGACTGGAGAAAACACTTCAAGTGTTGGCCTCATCTATGGGGGCAACTATCAACCCAACCAAGATTGCAAATACATTCAAGTCTGTTGCAGACCTCAAAATATCTGCCAATACCATATCTAAGTATATAGAGCACCTTAAGGATGCTTTTATGATTAGTGAAGCAATGCGCTATAATATCAAGGGACGCAAATACATTGGCGCAGATAGTAAGTATTATTTCGAAGACCCAGGTATTCGTAATGCGATTCTTGGTTTTCGGCAGATTGAAAACAGTCATATGATGGAAAATGTGCTATACAACGAACTCTCTTTACGTGGTTATTCTGTAGATGTAGGTTTAGTTGAGATATGGGAAAAAGGCACAGATGGCAAAAACAAACATAAGAAGTTAGAGGTGGATTATGTTATTAATCGTGGTTCACAACGTATTTACATCCAGTCTGCATATATGATGTCAGATACAGATAAGATATCTCAAGAAATACGTCCATTAATGAAGATAGATGATAGTTTCCGAAAGGTGATTATTTCTGGTGATTATGGAGGAAGATTTTACAACAATGAAGGTGTACTAAGAATCGGAATATTTGACTTCTTGTTTGATACAACATGTCTAAATGAATAAATATACACCACAACCCTCCCCACAATCGTCTTATCTCGCCCAATAGACTCGACGATTGTTACTTTTCTCGCTCAATGGGCTCGAACGATTAATCGCAAGCGATTTTTTACTACAAAGATGCCAAATATCACCAACCAAATGCATGGTTGGTTTTTGGTTATATGGCGGATTAAAATTGTGCCAAATACACGATTTTGTGCGAAAATATTTGCATAAATGCAATATTTTTACTACCTTTGCGCGCTGAATAGAATTATAAAAAGAATGGAAATAGCAGAATTAGGAGAGTTCGGGTTGATAAAACACCTGACGAAAGACATTAAAACAGTGCATAAATCTACACAAAAAGGAGTGGGAGATGATTGCGCCGTGATGAATTTTGGTTCTAAAAGAGTACTTGTGACTACTGATATGCTGCTCGAAGGAATACACTTCAACCTCGAGTATGTGCCCCTGAAGCATCTTGGGTACAAAGCGGCGGTAGTTAATTTCTCGGATATATACGCCATGAATGGAACGCCGACGCAGATAACGGTGAGTCTCGGTGTAAGTAAGCGCTTTACAGTGGAAGACATAGAGGCGCTCTATAGTGGTATTCGTCTTGCATGCGAGCGCTACGGTGTGGATATTGTGGGTGGAGATACCTGTTCGTCTATGACGGGATTGACGATTTCTATCACTTGTTTGGGTGAGGCTAATGCCAAGGACATCGTTTATCGTAATGGTGCGAAACAGAATGACCTTATTTGTGTGAGCGGAAACCTTGGTACGGCATATATGGGATTGCAGTTGTTGGAGCGCGAGCGTATAGTGGCTCGAGCGGACGAGAACGCGCAGTTGGCTTTTGAGGGAAGAGAATATTTATTGGAGCGTCAGCTCAAACCCGAGGCGAGACGCGATATGATTGCAGCGCTCAAGCAAGCGGGCATCAAACCTACCGCTATGATGGATGTGTCAGATGGTTTGTCGTCCGAATTGATGCATATCTGTTCGCAGTCGGGCGTGGGATGCTGTATTTACGAGGATAAACTGCCGATTGACTACCAAGCGGCAGCGTTGGCGGAGGAGATGAATCTCAATATAGTGACTTGTGCACTCAATGGAGGTGAAGACTATGAATTGCTCTTTACTTGTTCGTTGGAGGACTATGAGAAACTCATTCCTATTGAGGACCTGTATATCATTGGTCATATCACGAAGGCAGAATATGGTTGTAACTTGATTGGTAGGAATGGTGAGGAGTTGCAGCTCAAAGCACAAGGGTGGAAAGCGTTTTGAGTAGAAAGTCAAAAGTCAAAAGTTAAAAGTGGAATGGAATATGAAAGATATCAAGTTGTTTTTGACTGATGTGGATGGGTGTATGACCGATGGAGGTATGTACTACACCGAGAAGGGAGATGAGTTTAAGCGTTTCTGTGTTTATGACGGCATGGGGATTGTATTGATGCGCAAAGCTGGGATACCATGCGGAATACTCACCAGTGAGAATACCAATATTGGACTTCAGCGCGGAGAGAAATTAGGATTGGAATATATCTACACCGGCGTGGGACGCGTGGTGGATGGTGTGAAGATGACAAAGTTGGATGCCGCTAATAAGATATGCGCAGAGTTGGGTATCACGCTTGAGAATGTGTGTTTTGTGGGCGATGATGTGAATGACTTGGACTTATTACAACATGTGGGAATGGCTGCTTGTCCTGCCAACGCGGTAGCAGAGGTGAAAGCCGTTCCAGGAATTATCCGTCTAACCAAACAAGGCGGTGACGGAGCGATACGAGAAGTGGCGGAGATGATTTTGAAAGCCAAAAGCTAAGAGTCAAGAGTGGAAAGGCGGAGAGCCTCCGCAGGCGAGAATGAGTGGAAAGTGGAAAGCCAAGAGTGGAAAGTTAAAATCTAAAATCTAAAATCATCAATGCGTAATATAGCAATCATATTAGCTGGAGGAGTGGGAAATAGAGTGGGGGGAGATAAACCCAAACAACTCTTACCCTTGGCCGATGGACGGACTATCTTAGAACACTCGGTGGATGCTTTTGAGCAGGCACCATCAATAGACGAGATAGCAATCGTGATGCATCCTGATTATAGTGCCGAAGTGCAGGGCATGTGTGAGCAAAACGATTGGCAGAAGGTGGCTAAGATAATACCTGGCGGTGCAGAGCGTTGGGAGTCGTCTTGGCATGCTATAGTGGCTTATATGGATGAGGATGAAGAGAGTGCGTTGTGGTTTCATGACGCAGCAAGACCTTTCGTGTCGCAACGCATCTTGGCGGATGTAGCTCTTGCATTAGAGACGCACTCCGCTGTGACCGTGGCTGTGCCTGTGACGGAAACACTATATAGAGTGGAAAGGCGGAGAGCCTCCGCAGGCGAGAATGAGTGGAGAGTGGAGAGTGTGCCTGCACGGAGTGAATATATGCGTGCGCAAACACCACAAGCTTTTCATATGGAACTTATAGCGAGTGCGTATATGAAAGCAATAGCTGACGAGGCTGTCATTGCAACAGACGATGTAGGCATAGTACGCAAGTATGCACCCAAACAAAGTATTTATATCGTGATGGGTGATGAGGAGAATAGAAAAATAACTTTTGCTCAAGACCTAAAAGCATAAGTGTATGAGAATCATTATCTTAGGTACAGCATGGCCTTATAGAGGCGGTTTGGCAACTTTCAATGAAAGGTTGGCAAAGCAGTTCGCTATGGAGGGACATGATGTGGAGGTGTGGACATTTACCCGCCAATACCCTAATTTTCTTTTTCCAGGCAAAACACAGTACTCGGAGGAGAAAGCACCAGAGGGTTTGGTGATACACAGAAAACTGGATTCATGCAATCCGTTTTCGTGGTGGCGTGTGGGTCGCGCTATTCGCAAAGAGTCGCCTGATATGCTGATTTGTTGTTATTGGATGTCTTTTATGGCGCCTGCTTTTGGATTGGTATCTCGCATCGCCCAACGCAATGGGAAGACGCGGTGTGTGGCGTTGGTTCATAATATGATTCCACACGAGCCATCTATATTGGATAAACTATTTGCACCTTATTTTGTGAAGAGTCAGAATGGCTTTGTAGCACTTAGCGAGAGTGTGGTGAAAGATATAGAGCAGGTGGAAAGAGATAAGGTGCGATGTATGGCGCACGATGTGCGAAGCGCAAAGACGTATTCGCCGCACCCTATATATGACCATTATGGAGAGCGGATGAGTAAAGATGAGGCGTGCAGCGCATTAGGATTGCCGAATGATAAGCAGTATATGCTCTTTTTTGGACTCGTGCGGACATATAAAGGTTTGGATTGGTTGCTGGATGCATTTGCGATGGTGAAAGACCAACTGCCTGCGCTGCAACTGATTATCGCTGGGGAGTTTTATGAGGATGAAGAGAAATACCGTAAGCAGATAGTAGAAAATGGTTTGGCAGAACGCGTGGTGCTGAAGAATGAGTTTATTCCAGATGATGACTTACGCAAGTATTTCGGTGCGGCAGACTTGATTGTTCAGCCATACAAGACCGCTACGCAGAGTGGTGTGACACAAGTGGCATTCCATTTTGAGAAACCAATGCTTGTGACTAATGTGGGAGGATTGGCAGAGATAGTGCACGACCATCAGATGGGATATGCTTCGCAACCTAATCCGCAAGCGATAGCAGAGGACTTGATGGACTATTTTTCTAATGATAGACAACAAGTATATACTCAATATTTGATACAAGAAAAAAGTAAATATGCCTGGTCTAACATGACCCAAGCATTTATAAAAATATACAAACAATGATAGATCAATCCATCATACAAGCAGCAGAACAGTGCCTAAATAAGGAGGTTGATGCAATCAAAGCACTCATTCCACGGTTAGACGAGAATTTCGTTAAGGTGATTCAACTTATCCACGACTGTAAAGGCAAAGTGGTAGTGACTGGAGTAGGTAAATCGGGGCATATAGGAAGCAAGATTGCCGCTACGCTGGCGAGTACAGGTACGCCTGCGTTCTTCCTCAATCCGCTGGACGCCTATCACGGCGATTTGGGAATGATAGGAGTAGAGGATGTGGTTTTGGCTATCTCTTATTCAGGCGCGACAGAAGAATTGCTGCGTTTCTTGCCATTGATTCAAGCCAAACGCATACCTATCATCGGAATGTCAAGTAACCCGAATTCGCTCTTGGCTAAGTACTCAGTCTATCATTTATCTATTGCGGTGGAGACGGAGGCAGATCCGCTTAATCTGGTGCCTACTTCATCCACTACTGCTACATTAGCACTCGGCGACGCTATCGCTTGTGCGCTGATTGAGTATAGTCATTTTCAACCTACAGATTTCGCAATGCTTCACCCTGGAGGTGACCTTGGGCGTAAGTTACTAGCGCGTGTGGAAGAGGTGATGTTTAAGGATAATTTGCCTATTGTGACGCCTACTCAAACGATGGAAGAAGCTATCGAGGTGGTCACTAATGGTAAATTAGGTGTGGCCATCGTGCAAGAAGCAGAACAGTTGGTGGGTATTGTCACTGATGGCGATGTGCGTCGCGCAATGCAGCGATTAGGAAAAGATTTCTTTACCACACCTGTGGAGCAAATAATGTCTAAAAATCCTAAGACAATAAGCAAAGATGCGAAGATAGTAGAGGCAGGCGAGGAGATGAACCATTATTCTATTCACACCTTGATTGTGGTGGATAATGAAGGTAAGGTATGTGGTATTATAGATTCTTTCTCTTGCCTCCCAGGAACACGATTTTATCATTAATGTGTGAAAGTAACAAATAAGAGATATAGGAAATGCAAGCAATTATTTTAGCGGCGGGAATGGGCAAGCGTCTTGGAGAGTTAACGCAAGGAAATACGAAATGTATGATTCGAGTTGGCGGTGAAACGCTGATAGAACGTGTGTTACATCAATTAGATGCGCTTCACTTAGACCGAATAGTTATCGTTATAGGATATAAAGGAGCAGAGTTGCGCGAATATCTATCGCAAGTGTCTGTCCAAACGCCATTGTATTTCGTTGAAAATCCGATATACGACAAAACGAATAATATCTATTCTTTGTATTTGGCAAAAGATTATATGCGTGAGCAAGATACATTGCTCTTGGAGTCGGATATAATCATGGAGGATTCTGTGCTGACTAAATTAGTTGAACATCCTTATCCGGATTTGGCTTTGGTTGATAAATACGAGAGTTGGATGGACGGAACCGTAGTGACGATTGATGAAGAAAATCGTATCCAACATTTTATACCGAATAGTCAGTTCCGTTACGAAGAAATACCGGATTATTACAAGACGGTGAATATCTATAAGTTCTCACAAACATTCTCGGAGCATATGTATGTCCCATTTTTAGAGGCGTATAGTTCTGCTTTGGGTAATAATGAGTACTACGAGCAGGTATTACGTGTAATCACGATGCTTGATAATTCGACTCTTCGTGCGCTACCTTTGGAAGGCGAGCAATGGTATGAGATAGACGATATACAGGATTTGGACATTGCGGAATCGATTTTTACGGATAACCAGTATGATTTGCTTTGTTCTCGTTATGGCGGTTATTGGCGATATCCGCATTTATTAGATTTCTGCTATTTGGTAAATCCGTATTTCCCGAATCAACGTTTGAGAGATGAGTTGGCGGCTAGTTTTAGCCGTCTGCTGACAGAATATCCATCTGGGCAGAAAGTGAATAATCTATTGGCAGCCAAGGATTTTGGAGTGAAGCAAGAATATATCTTGGTGGGTAACGGAGCTGCAGAATTGATTAAGGCGTTAACAATCCAGATGTTAGGTAAGGTAGGAATTGTTCGTCCGACCTTTGAAGAGTACCCAAATCGATTGATGGCGGAACAGATAGTAGCCTACGAACCGCAGCGACCAGATTTTCGCTATACGGTGGATGATTTAATGGACTATTTTGAAGGC
Organism: Paludibacteraceae bacterium; assembly: GCA_036309065.1. Lineage (GTDB taxonomy): Bacteria > Bacteroidota > Bacteroidia > Bacteroidales > Paludibacteraceae > Colicola. Next base: position 7,743 of record JAXJUN010000022.1, read on the forward strand.
AAGCAGATTTGGTCATTAGTGCTAATTAACCCCGATAATCCAACAGGTAATTATATTCCTTATGAAGATTGTTTACGTTTGATACATTGGTGTCAAGAGCGCGAGATAGTGTTGGTGATTGATGAGAGTTTCATTGATTTCTCGAGCGAGCATCCTACTTTCCTGAAGAACGATATATTGGATCAAAACGACCATTTGGTGGTAGTCAAAAGCATCTCCAAATCCTATGGTGTGCCAGGTCTGCGTTTGGGCGTATTAGCGACTGCCAACCAAAGTCTAATGGTGAATTTGCGTCGCGAGATGAGTATATGGAATATCAATTCCTTCGGCGAGTTTTTCCTGCAGATTTTAGGCAAGTATGAGAAGGCTTATGCACAAGCTATGGATGCATTCCGTGAGGAGCGTATCCGTTTTGTGAAGGCATTGGAAAATATATCGTATTTGCGTGTTATTCCCAGCGAAGCTAACTATGTGTTGTGCGAAGTAAAGGAACGTTTTACGGCTCGTGAGTTAGCAGTTCGTTTGCTGCGAGAGTACGGCATCTTGATTAAAGACTGCTCGCAGAAATGTAAGGGGAATTATATTAGGTTGGCTGTGCGCGATACTAATGATAATAATCAGTTGTTGGATGCTCTAAGAAAATTATGAAAACGATTTGTATCTGTGGTGGCGGAGCATTAGGCATGGTAGTCGCAAGTGTGTTGTCTCACACGCGCGAAGTAGCTGTTTGTATGCTAACTGCTCATCCACAACAATGGAGCAAGTCAATTGAAACTATTGATAGTGCAGGAAAGGTTTATCAAGGTGTATTAGAGAAAGTGTCTGATAGAGCAGCAGAAGTTATTCCCCAGAGTGATATTGTTTTGCTTTGTTTGCCGGGATTCCTTATTGAGAAGAGCCTAAGGCAGATAGCGCCATTTATTACGAATCAGGCAATAGGAAGTATAGTGAGCAGCACTGGTTTTTTCTTTCAGGCTCATCGGATATTCGCCAAAACGGCTTCTTTGTTTGGTTTTCAACGAGTACCTTATATAGCACGAGTGCGAGAGTATGGACATAGTGCAGATTTATTGGGATACAAACAACAACTATACATGGCGACGGAGAATTTGCCAGAGGATTTTGAGTCCATGTGGTCAGAATGGCTACAGACACCAGTTACTCATATGTCAAATTATTTGGAGGCATCGCTAAGTAATAGTAATCCATTGCTCCATCCAGCTCGTTTGTATGGTATGTGGCATGGGTGGAATGGAGAATCATTTAAGGAACAGACGTTTTTTTATGCTCAATGGGATAAATTTAGTTCTGAGGTTTATATAGCGATGGATGAAGAGTTTCAAAAGTTGTGCAAGATAGAAGGAGTAGTAATTCCAAGTGTTTTAGACTATTATGAAAGTAGGGATGCTGACTCACTGATGTATAAGTTGCGCTCGATAGTAGCTTTTCAGACGATTAAAGCACCTATGAAACAGACTGAAGAAGGCTGGATACCGGATGTTGAGAGCCGATATTTCACAGAGGATTTCCCATATGGATTACAGATTATAAAAGATTTGGCACAAGCGCATCATATAAAAACGCCAATGATAGACAGAGTGTTGACGTGGGGCAATAAAATGATTAAGAGATGCTAAATAAGATACAAGAAAAAATAAAACAATTTGTCGGTATAAACTTTGTGGATAGTTTGTACAAGGCATTAACATTCCGTGACTTTTTTATAGCGGCCTTTCCTTCTTGTTTGTTGTGGAAAGTCCGCAAAGTGAGACGGATGCAGGAGCGCAAAATAAAAGCATTACGGCAGCAAGAAAAATGCCGTGTTTTGTTCTTTTTGCAGACTCCATCTGTATGGAAGTATGATAGTCTATATGGGAAATTGGAAAGTTCTGAGTATTTTGAACCGCTGATAGTGATATCTCCTTATAATGTGCATCTTAATTATGATATGAAAGAGTGTTTCCGGGTAATGCACCAAACAGAAGATTTCGCCCGCGAGAGAGGATATAAATATATCAGCGCTTATGATTGGGAAAAACGCCAATGGCGAGATATAAAAAAACTTTGCACTCCGGATGTGGTGTTTTTTACCAAACCTTATAAGGATACATTACCGGCATATCATATTTATCACTACACGGATGTGTTGACATTATATGTGCCGTATGGAATAAATTGTATGCATTTATATCACAATAATTATGAGCTTCCATTTCAATCATTGCTTTGGAAATTCCTATTGGAAACGGACTTTCAGAAGCATTATGCAGAGATTTATGAAAAGAGTCACGGGGATAATGTAGAGGTGGTAGGTGCGTTGGCGATGGAGAAACTAATGCAAAAAGAGTATGAGACAAAAGATGTATGGAAACCACAAGAAGTGAAAAAGAAACGAATTATTTGGGCACCACATCACACCGTGGATTATTTGTTTAATTTCTCAAACTTCTTGATTTATTGTGAAGATATGCTGCGGTTGGCAGAGGAGTACAAAGAGGAAGTTCAATTTGCGTTTAAGCCTCACCCTGTACTGAAGTTCAAACTCATCAACTTGTGGGGATTAGAAAAAACAGAGATATATTATCGCAGATGGGAAGATTTAGAGAACGGACAGATAGAGCAAGGAGATTATATTGATTTATTCAAGACCTCGGACGCAATGATTCATGATTGCGCTTCGTTTACAGTGGAATATTTGTATGCCCAAAAGCCAGTACTTTTCCAGATTCGTGATGAGAAAGTAAAAGATGAATTCAATTCGTTCGGTCAACTATGTTTTGAGAAGCATTACCATGCTTATTCAATAGAAGAAACAGAGGCATTCATTCGCGATGTGGTCATCGCAGACAATGACCCAAAGAAAGAAGATAGGGAACAGTTCTACAAGAACTATTTGTACCCGAAGGATGGTGTTATGCCTTCAGATAAGATAATGTCATTATTACAAACAACAATAGGAAAACAATAATACACTATGCAGAAAATTGATTGGAAACAAATTTGGACAAAAACATGGCCTCACTTGGTGGCTATTGTTACTTTTGTATTACTTGTGATGGTATATTTTGCTCCACAGGTATTTGAAAACAAACAATTACCACAAGGCGATATGATTAGTGCGCGTGGCATGGGTTACGATGCAAGAGAATACCATGAGCAAACAGGTGAGTGGAGTCATTGGTCAAACTCAATGTTCAGCGGTATGCCTTATAATGTGACCTCAGGTGTGGACTCAAAGAGTATTTTCCACAAAATTTCTGCATATATGAAAGCAGGTTTTTATGGAGAAACTACGGCTGTGCTATGGTTGTTGTTGATAGGTTTTTATGTCTTTATGTTGGCTGCGGGTAGTGGTCCGTGGTTGGGTATTGTGGGTTCAATCGCTTTTGCTTTTGGTTCGTATAACTTGATTATCATTGATGCAGGTCATGTGACTAAAGGATGGGTGTTGGCCACAGTTCCTGCAGTGATAGGAGGATGTATGCTATGCTACCAGAAGAAATATATTGTGGGATTTATCGTAACACTTCTGGCGACAGGATTGAATGTGTACTGGAACCACCAGCAGATTTCATACTACACCCTTTTGATGCTTATCCCATTAGCGATAACTTATTGGGTATACGCTATTCGTGAGAAGAAGCAGAAACATTTCTGGACGGCTTCGGCTGCACTAGTTGTGGCAGCTATTATGGCTATAGCCCCCGCGATGGACAAACTAGTACCCACATGGGATTACTCCAAGGAAACGATGCGTGGCGGTGCGGTGCTCAAAGGAACGGAAGATAGCGAGGCTGGTAAGTCAGGTCTTAATCGTGAATATGCATTCCAATGGAGTTATGGTAAGGCGGAGACGATGACGCTTCTTATCCCTAATTTCTACGGTGGAAGTAGTAATTATGCATTGGGCGAGGATAGTGAGACGTATAAGACTGTGAAAAACTATGCAGGCACATCTCAAGCCAAGCAGATTGTGAAGGCATTACCTACTTATTGGGGTGATCAGCCATTCACTTCAGGACCTGTCTATGCTGGGGCAATCATTTGTTTCTTATTTATATTAGGTCTGCTCGCAGTGAAAGGACCTGAACGATGGTGGTTGTTGGCGGCTGTGATTATTGGTATTCTGCTGTCGTGGGGCAGAAACTTACCATCACTCAATAACTGGCTCTTTGATCATCTGCCGCTATACAATAAATTCCGCACCCCGAGTATGTCGCTCGTGATGACAACGACGGCGATGGCAATGCTTGGTATGCTGGCATTGCGTGCATTATTGAAAAAAGAAGTAGAACTGAAACATATCTATATTGCAACAGGAATAACCGGAGGTCTTTGTTTGCTCTTTGCTCTATTCCCTGGTATGGCTGGTGGATTCACGGCGAAGATGGATGCACAGTTACCTGAATGGTTATCAGAGTGCTTGCTTGATGACCGCCGTGCGATGCTCACATCGGATGCATGGCGTTCACTATGCTTTATTCTATTAGCAGCGGCAGGGGCATTCGCTTACCTCAAGATAGAGAAGATGCGTAGCGGAATACTGATTGCGCTGATGGGTGTGCTAATCTTAGCTGACTTATGGACTGTAGATAAACGATTCTTGAATGATGACCATTTTGTGCCAAAGAAACGCAATTTGGTCACAATGACAGAAGCTGATAAACAAATTTTAGCAGACAAAGACCCTAATTACCGCGTGCTCAATCTCACGACAAGTACATTCAATGATGCGCAGACCAGTTATTTCCACAAGTCGGTGGGTGGTTATAGCCCTGCCAAACTGCGCCGTTACCAAGATATAATAGATTATTATTTCGCAGGAAATATTAATATGAATGTGCTTAATATGCTCAATACCCGCTATGTGATTACGCAACAAGGAGTGCAATATAATCCTGAGGCATTTGGCAATGCATGGTTCGTGCAGAATATAGAATGGGTAAATAACCCTAATGAGGAAATAGCTGCAATAGGCAATATAGATTTGCTGCAAAAGGCGGTGATAGATACATGTTGGCGCACGAAGGTGAGCGAAGGTCTTGCAATGACCCAACCTGCTTCAATCCGTTTAACTAACTATGCAAACCCTGGTAACCTCTTCTATGAGAGCGAGAGTGGCGAAGATGGTTTGGCAGTGTTCTCCGAAGTGTATTACAAGACTTGGAAAGCATTCATAGACGGCAAGGAAGTGCCTGTAGTGCGTGCTAATTATATATTGCGTGCTATCGAGGTGCCTGCGGGCAAGCATACGATTGAGTTTAGATGCGAAGATGATTTGCTTTTAGATACGCAGATTGTATCTACTATTGCTTCTTGTTTGGTGGTATTGGTGATTATCTTATTATTGGTATTCCGTAGAAAAATAGAGAAAGCATAATGCGATTATTGACTATAAATAGTTTTGATTGTTCTGCACAATCGTCTGGCGGTGTGAATCAAACCACCGTTAAACTGACCAAATATTTTACTAGTCAGTGCGGTATGCAGTGCTATCTGGGTTTTTTTGAGAATTTACCAGCGGGATTCGAACCCTTACCACTATTTGAAGGTCGTATATTGCTTAATCGCCATTTGGACAAGCAGGCTTTTGCTGATTTCCTAAAGACGAATAAGATAGATGTCGTTCAGGTCAATTTCTTGAAGAAAAGGAACTTGGTGGTAATGCCAGCTCTTTATGAGGTGGCCCATCAATGTGGTGCAAGAGTGATTTACGCTTTCCATATGTGTCCTGGTTTCCAAATACATACCTATGGTTCGTGGGAACGCATGCTATACGGATGGCTGAATAGGGATAATGCATTGGCTGAGACGAAGAAATGGGTTTTGACAAAGACGAGTTGGCTGTGGAAAGGTATAGCTCGTCGGGTGCTGCAATCTAAATATCGTGTGCCCTACGAGAATTGCGATAAACAAGTGGTGTTGTCAAAATACTATTTCCCTACATACTTGTATTATGCAGGCGTAGCTGACAGCAATAAGATGACAGCTATTGGCAATGCGTTGCGCTTTAATGTATTCGCAACTGAGCAAGATGTTTGCCAGAAACAAAAAACAGTGATCGTAGTGGCTCGTTTTGACGAGGATACGAAGCGTTTATCGTATGCGTTGCATGCATGGCGAGAGATAGAAAAGACCAACCAATATGCAGATTGGAAACTGCAATTAGTGGGCGATGGACGCGATAAAGCTTTTTATCACTATTTGGTAAAGAAGTGGAATTTGCAGAGGGTAGAATTCACTGGTCAGCAGGATCCACAAGAGTATTACCGTCGTGCATCACTTTTCCTAATGACAAGTACGGCAGAAGGATGGCCAATGGTTTTGATGGAGGCTGTACAGATGGGTGTGCCAGTGGTGGCAATGGATTCGTTTGGTTCATTGCATGATATAATAGAAGATGGATATAATGGAAGAATAGTGGCTAATAACGATTTAGTCGCATTTCAAAATGCTATGATGGAAATAATGGAGGATGAGGCAAAGCGAAAGGAAATGGCGCTCCATGCAATAGAAAGTAGTAAGCGATATGAAATACAGCATATACTACTTCAATGGCAGAAACTATTTGAGCAAATGAAAGAATAATCAGATGAAAATTTCTATAATCACAATCACCTATAATGCTGCCCAATGGTTGGAACGCACCATGCGGAGTGTATTGGCCCAGACGAGCAAAGACTACGAATATATTATCGTAGATGGCGCTTCTACGGATGGTACGGTGGATATTATCAAAAGATTAGAACCGCAGTTTGAAGGTCGTCTCTCGTGGCATTCAGAACCTGATAAAGGGCTCTATGACGCGATGAATAAAGGCATTAGGCGTGCTGTGGGTGATTATGTATGGTTTATTAATGCGGGAGATGAGATATATAATTTGGATACATTAGCGCACATGATTGCTGCGGCTACAGACGAGACGGATATAATATATGGCAAAGCATGTATTGTTAATGCCGAAGGTATAAAAGTGAGTGAGCATCATAAGGTGACACCGCCTAACTTGCAACGCAAGCATTTTCTCAACGGATTAGTCGTCTGCCATCAGGCGATAGCCGTTCGCCGTAGTATAGCAGGAAAGTATAATACGGACTATCGTATTTGTGCCGATTATGATTGGTGTGTGCGCGCGGTGACTATCTCCAAACAAAATGTGTATTTGGATGAGTATGTGTGTAAGTTTCTAACAGAGGGTGTGAGTAAGAAACAAAGAAAACGCGCCTGGAAGGAGCGTTTTCGTATCATGTGTACGCATTTTGGAATAGCGCGTACATTATGGGCACATTTATTAATCGTGCTGAGATATCCGTTCTCAATCAAATATTGATTACTTAATCATTTTGCGTATTTCACATAGTTCTTCTTTGACGCGAAGCAATATATCTAATGCTGCTTGGCGCTCGTCAGAGTGTTTAGTATTCTCTTTTAACTCCTTTCGGATGGCCTCAATACGCGTGATTTTGAGTTCATCGCGTATATACTTAATTCGCTTAATTAATTCTTGGTCCTCTAAGGTGTAATAGCGATTACCATGCCCATCCTTACGTGGGTTGAGATTCTCAAACTGCTTTTCCCAATAACGCAAAGTGCTACTAGGCACACCCGTTATTTGGATGGTCTCGCTCATTGAGTAATATTTCTTGGTTATGTCAGCCATTATTTGCAAATCTTTAGTTTCTTTCCTGCACGGATGATATCACTCTTTAGTCCATTCCATTGTTTGAGTTGCTTCACACTGCAGTGGAATCGTTTGGCTATTCCTCCGAGTGTGTCTCCATTCTTAATGGTATAGTAGGTGACGCCATTTACACGATAAGCGCCATTAATAGAGGTTACTTTTGCCAAATCAATCTCAGCACGGCGGTTGTGAATGAGACTATCTGCTTTGTGTGCGATGATACTATCTTGCTGCTCGATGAATAGTCCCACTTTCTCTGTAGGTAAGCAGAGTGTGTAGTCTTTGCCTCCAGGTAAAATATCACGCGAGTATTGTGGGTTCAAGCGGCGCAGTTCCTCCATGCTGATTTCTAATTTCTCGCTTACTTGCTGCAAATGCATGCGTTGGTTAATACAGATAGTGTCTGTGAGCATTGCTTTCTCGATAGGTGCTTTGCATATACCGTGTTCATGTCCGTAGTTCATTGCATAATTGGCAGCAATGAAGATAGGCACATAGTTGCGGGTCTCGCGGGGTAGGAAAGGGTATATGGACCAAAAATCACGCTTACCTCCCGCGCGGCGGATGGCTTTATTCACATTTCCTCCACCGCAGTTGTACGCAGCAATAACCAAGTTCCAATCGCCATATATCTTATATAGATTGCTTAAGAATCGACAGGCGGCATCGGTGGCGCGAATGGGATCCATACGCTCGTCCACTAATGAGTTGATTTCTAATCCATATAGTTTACCAGTAGCAGGCATGAACTGCCATAGACCAGCTGCGCCTACATAAGAGCGAGCTATGGGATTGAGTGCCGACTCGATGATAGGTAGATATCTGAGTTCGTAAGGCAATTGGTAACGATTGAGTGCTTCCTCAAAGAGCGGGAAATAATATTCACTCATACGCATCAATCGTGCCACTTGTTTCGGGCTGCGCTTTACATATCGTAATAGGAACGCGCGTACGCGCTCGTTATATGGCAGTTCGATGACGCATGGCAATGCTTGTAAACGGGCCTTGTAGATAGAGTCGGATAGAGTGGTAGTGTCGTGTATGGCTGTGCAATCGGTGGTGTCAATCCACTGTAATGCCCATTCCATAGACCTAAGTTCTATCTCAGTTAGATTGCTATCATTGAGAATAGCATTATAGTCAATAGTTGGGTGGATTTCTGTTGTGGTGAGACTATCATTGTCCTGTAGTGATAATCCCAAAGTGTCGCGTTGGAGCGAGTCGCATGCAATAGAATCTATTGCTGCCGTTTGTGCTTGGGTATAAAAAATACTGCACAGCAAAGCTATGATGAGTGTTGTCTTTTTCAAAATTGTATGGCTAATTTTAGTTCAGCACTTTTTTGTTGCTGAAGGTCGTAATAAATTTGTGGTTCTATATTAAGCGATAAATCAGGCGATATATCATAGTCAAATAATTGCGCATCTACATAGGCGTCAATAAGGGAGAGTGCATATACAATGACTGTGGCTAAGATAGAGTAATCACGGTAGCGACGGTAAATGTTTTGTTGATTTTTGAGTGTATTCATCCAAGTGTCCACACCGCCGACTCGATTTAAGTCGTATCCCTCTGGTAGGACGGCTATATAACTCTTACTGATATCTTCGCTGATTGTTCCAGCCTGTTTGTCGTTGTATAGGTCCAAATAGGCATTCTTGTAACTGCTATACCTATTTTGGTTTATACTAATGGCATATCCGCACCCCATGAATGCACCATACACAATGGGAAGTTTCCAATAGGAGCCATTATATATCTGTCCTGCGCCGGGTATGACAGTGCCCAGCCAAACGGCTTTCATGGCGTCGGGTTTCTTACTTAGGTCAATCATATACTTGTATTCCTCTCCTGCATGTGTGGTGTCAGGAGTGTAACGGATAGTATCCTGCTGTGCAAAAGCAATAGCAGGGATGGCCAGTAGTAATATGATGGCGAAGCGTTTTAGCAAAGTTTATTTATTATTTGCTGTAGTTCATTTTCGTCTTTAAAAGCGATGATGATTTTATCTTCTTGAATCTTCACTGCAAAACCGCTCTTCTTGCTTATTTCTTTTTGTAACGCACTATAGGAGTTACTCTTTTTAGGTGCCGTTTTCTTTTCTTTTTTCTCTTCTTGTGCGAGTGCTTCCACTTTGCGAACGGATAATCCTTCGCGTAGGATGCGTTGGTAGAGGTCTAATTGACGCTCGGCAGAAGGAGCGGCAAGTATAGCGCGTGCGTGACCCATTTCAATCTTTTTCTCTTTGATGCCCACTTGTATTTCTGCAGGTAAGCGTAAAAGACGCAGATAATTTGCTACGGTAGCGCGTTTTTTTCCTACGCGCTCAGACATACGCTCTTGTGTGAGATTGTAGTCATCCATCAATCGCTGATAAGCAAGAGCAATCTCTATAGCATCTAAATCTTCGCGCTGGATATTTTCAATAAGTGCCCATTCCATTACTTGCTCGTCTTTGGCAGTGCGGATGTACGCAGGAATGTGTTCTAACCCAGCTAATTTACTTGCTCGGAAACGACGCTCACCAGCAATAATCATATAACTGCCATCGCCGTTATCGCGAAGGGTTATAGGAGAAATAACGCCATGCTCTCGGATGGAATCGGCTAACTCTTCTAATGCTTCCTCGTCAAAAGTGCGACGAGGTTGGTCTGGATTGGCAATAATTTGGCTTAATGCTATTTCTGAGATTGAACTTCCGCCATTTGTATCTACGCGTGAGGTATCTATTAGCGCGTCCAAACCGCGCCCAAGGCCTGTGAACTTTTTCATAGTCTATTGTACTTATTTATTAGATCGTTTGATTACTTCTTTAGCAAGGGAAACATAATTTTGTGCACCTTTTGAATGCGGGTCATAGTCTAACACGGATAATCCATGTGAAGGCGCTTCGCTCAATCGTACATTACGACTGATGACTGTATTGAAGACTAAATCGCCGAAGTGTCGTTTGACTTCCTCATATACTTGATTGCTTAAGCGAAGACGATTATCAAACATGGTCAGTAGAAATCCTTCAATCTTTAGACTTGGATTTAATTTCGACTTGATGATCTTAATCGTATTTAGTAGTTTGGCAATTCCTTCTAAAGCAAAGAACTCACATTGCACAGGTATAATAACGCTATCGCTTGCTGTGAGGGCATTGACAGTAATTAATCCCAATGAAGGACTGCAGTCGATGAGAATGTAGTCGTATTCATCGCGCACTTGTTGTAAGAGTTTTTTGAGTAGTAATTCGCGCTGCTCCATATTTAACATCTCAATCTCTGCTCCTACTAAATCAATATGGCTTGGGATGAGACTTAGATTTTTAGTTTTTGTTTGTATGATGGCAGTGTGTGGGTCAACACCATTAACAAGGCACTCATAGATAGTATTATCCAATTCGCGGATTTCTACTCCTAAACCTGATGAAGTGTTGGCTTGTGGGTCTGCGTCTATCAGCAATACGCGTTTACCTTGCGCAGCAAGAGCTGCGGATAGATTGATAGAAGTGGTTGTTTTTCCCACGCCGCCTTTTTGATTTGCTAATGAAATAATTTTGCTCATATATGTTTAATTATTGTTTCTGCGTTGATTTGTCTGCAGGCAAAATTGCCGTATTTGCAGTAGTTGGTACCATGGCATGTGCATGGCCTGCAACGAAGGTCTTTGACTTGAATTATATTTTCCTCACTTTGTTTCCACCCCTTAAAACCAATGATAGGATGTGTGGCGCACCAAACGCTTACTGCGCGCAGGTTGACCAAACTGGATAGGTGTTGATTGGCGCTATCCATACATATCATCACATCCAATTGGCGCATTAATTCTAATTCCTCGGATAACTGTAATCGCCCTGCGATACTCTCTGTGTGCTGGAATACGCTGGCCCATTGGCGTAGCATCTCGCATTCTATTTCTCCTGCACCAAAGAGAAAGACGCGCGTGTTGGGTTGGCTACTCATTCGCTGTATAATCTCTTTTGTGACTCGGTAAGGTAACATGTTAGAGTGATATTTAGCGAATGGTGCGATACCTATCCATTGCCCTTCTTTCTTACCATAACGCTGCTCAATATGCATGGCTGCAGTGGTGTCAATAGGGAGAGCGGTGAAACTGTCATCGGTCTCTAATCCCGCTTTTAGGAAGGTGTCTTGGTAGCGTTGAAACTCGCTCTTCAGTTCCCCTTTTACCCCTAAGAAACATGCCATCCATTTGCGGAAACGACCGTATTGTATGCGTGTTACATTTGTTCCGCTCATGCGCATCAAGCCATCGAATAAGCGAGTCTGTGGACTATCTTGCAAGTCAATTACATGATCAATCTCTTTCTTCCAGTCGCGCCATAATTGTACTATCCCCTGCCAAGTAATATGATTATCTACTTCTCTAAATTCTACATTGGGCATAGATGCAAACATGGCACCTAACTTCTTTTTGCTCGCAATAATGAATCGATCATCCGGATAGCGACTGCTCAAGGAGGCAATGACAGGAACAGTCATCGCCACATTACCAAGAGTCGCTAATCGGATAATCAGATACGTCATAATGTTGCTGCAATGGTTTTGATAGTTTCGAACCAAGCCTCGTCGGTAGCGAAAGCTTGTTTATTATCTTCGTTATACCAATTGGACCAACCGGCACCAAAATAGTACACTAATGTGTCTCCTAATGTGTATGGCTTGAGGCTAACCAGATTGCCATCTACGATGCCTTGCTGCGATGCACTAGGAGTAATGACTGCTACATAAGAGCGGCCTTGAGTGGTAGAACCATTGTGCTCGTAGTTCATCTTTGCTGCGTTCTTATCGCTCAAAGCATCTTCTGCATAAGAAACCAAACCGCATTTATCGCACACAATATAATTGTCAATCGTATCGTGCATATAGATACCTCCACCCACTAATAGCGGACTCTCGAATTGGTGGTTACTTGCGCTTGTGAGGACCACCTCTGCTTTATTGAAGAGTTGCCCTGCTTGTGCGGTGATAGTGATAGACTCTTGTAGTACTTGGTTGCCTACCAATAGACTATCGTACTCTAAGCGGAAGACAAGTTTATTGTTAGTTTGTTCTATTATTTCCCAACGATCGTATGCACCACCTACATAGGTTTGTGAATCGCATACAACCACCAAACCGCCGCAACCTGCAGTGTGACCTACTTTGTAGCAATCTAAACCTTTACCATAGTTGATGTGATAAGGAAGACCCAAAACATGCTCTCGATAGTAGAAACTATCTACCACCAACTCGGAACTACTCTTCAGCCATAAGTCCACACCATTGGATGGGTTTTCGGGGCGAAGTGCAGGACCATACATACGGAAGGCTGCATACTCATTCTCCCATGCGAAATCGTCTTTGCGCTCAGGTACATAACGGCCATATACGCGTTGTACTTCGGGTTGGCAACTTGCTAAACTGAGCAATGCTGCGAATATATAAAGATATTTTTTCATATCGGTTACTCCCTAATTCGTATTACTTCGGTTGGCGACCAATATAGGCTAAAATACCTCCGTCTACATAAAGTATTTGTCCATTGACGGCATTGGATGCGTTTGAGGCAAGGAAGACGGCAGGCCCTGCCAATTCTTCTGGATCTAACCAACGACCCGCAGGAGTCTTGGCGCAGATGAATGAGTCAAATGGATGTTTGCTGCCATCGGCTTGTGGTTCGCGCAAAGGTGCTGTTTGTGGCGTAGCAATATAACCAGGACCAAGTCCATTACATTGGATGTTATACTCGCCGTATTCAGAGCAGATATTTTTTGTGAGCATTTTGAGTCCACCTTTAGCAGCTGCGTATGCACTCACTGTTTCGCGGCCCAACTCTGACATCATTGAGCATATATTGATGATTTTTCCTTCGCGGCGTTCCATCATTTCTGGTAATACAGCCGCACTGGCGATATATGGTCCTACGAGGTCAATGTCAATCACTTGTTGGAATTCAGCGCGTGTCATCTCGTGCATTGGAATGCGCTTGATAATACCTGCATTATTAACCAAGATGTCTATCTGACCTACTTCTTCGTGAATACGCTGAACCAATTCAGCAACAGCCACTTCATCAGTTACATCGCATACATATCCTTTTACATTTTCAATGCCCTCTGCCTTGTATGCTTCGAGCGCTTGAGCAACGCCCTCTTCGTGACGGGCATTAAAGATGATGGTCTTTGCTCCCGCTTGAGCATATGCTTTTGCGATGGCAAATCCAATACCATAGCATGCGCCAGTTACCCAAGCGTTCTTGCCTGCTAAACTAAATATAGATTGCATACGAATATTATTTTAAGTCTGTTATTTTACTAAAATCTTGGTCTGCATAATCGAGGTTCTCGCCACCCATACCCCAAATAAAGGTGTAGTTGTGTGTGGCTGCTGCAGAGTGGATTGACCATTCAGGAGAGAGAACGGCTTGGTTGCCTTTCATCCATATATGGCGTGTCTCTTCTATTTCGCCCATGAAGTGACAAACTGCTTGGTCTTCTGGTACTTCGAAGTAGAAATACGCTTCCATGCGGCGGCTATGCACATGTGCAGGCATGGTATTCCATACGCTACCTGGAGCTAGTTCGGTCATACCCATTTGTAATTGGCAAGTAGGGAGCACTTGATTAACAATCATTTTATTAATATCGCGCTCATTACTCATTTCCAAACTACCTAAGTGCATTAGCATGGCATTCTCTTTGGTTACTTTCTTGTCAGGATAGGTACAATGAGCGGTAGTAGAATTGAAGTAGAAGAGGGCAGGTTGGTTTGCATCAATGCTCTCGAAACGCACTTCACGATCGCCGCGACCTAAGTAGAGCGCTTCTTTGTAATCCAATTCAAATACTTCTTCGCCAGCAATGACACGGCCCTTTCCGCCTACATTGAAGATACCTATCTCGCGGCGAGTGAGGAAATAAGGAGCCTTGAGCGGATCAATAGCCTCTAATAAAAGGCTCTCGCCCACTGGCATAGCGCCACCTACAACCATGCGGTCATACATAGAGTAAACCATGTTTACCTCGTTAGCAACAAATAATTTCTCAATCAAAAAATCCTTGCGCAAGCGCGTTGTGTCATAACTCTTTGCGTCAATAGGATTAGACGCGTAGCGTACTTCAAAATTTGTTTTCATACCTGTAATTATTTAATGGTTTGTATAGTCTTTTTATTTTTCTTTATTTCCCACATCCATGCCAAGTTGATGCTTAGGTCCATTGGACTTGCCATGGAGAAATGGTCTGTGAGTTGTGTACCAAAAATGCCGCCGAAACTATAATTGAATCGTGCTTCTAATTGGTATAGTCCTGCATTCTTTGATCGGAAATAGACGCCTACGCCTCCCGCCAAACCCCAATCAAAAGGTTTATCTATTGGACGGTAATGCGTTTTGGATTCATTGAGCGGTGTTCCTGTTCCGTTGTTATCAAATACGCAATAACCAATCTGTGGACCTAAGTTTAGGAATCCTCTGCATCGCTCATTACCGAAATTGAGGTTCATGAGTAGGGGTAGTTCTATATAATGCAGTTCTCGGCTATATGTGCTTTCTGCTATTCCAGTTGCCTCGTCAGCGGCTTGGTGTTCGCGCCAACCGCGGTGCTGATAATTGAGTTCCACTTGTATGGCGCAGCATTTATGTCCTCCGTAGCGGAATACAAGTCCACCATTCCCGCCTAATACACAAGCTTGAGTAATAGGAGTCATGTTTGCGACAGTAGGATTGAACATCACGCTGCTGGCTGTAACCCCTCCGTGGACACCTATGTATATCTCAGGTACGCGCAAACGAGGTTGAGCCACCGCCGTGTAGGCGAGTGCTATGAAGTATACTATGTGGATAAATCGTTTCAAATCCTTATTCCTTACTCCTTATTCCTTGCTCCTTGTTCTACCAATGATGTGTTTGAGTTAAACCATCCGTCCTCTGGTGTTTCTGCTTGCCAAATAATAGTAGATTGCAGTGGGGTGTTGGAAACTGTACCTGTGACGATATGAATCAATTCGCTCATAAGGTCATAACCCAATAAGTCATAGCGTGGTAGTTGTGATTGAGGGATGTTTACAAAATAGCGATTCCATAATTGTTCATATTCGTCATCAGAGGTTTGGGCCTCAAAAACGGATGTGAATATAAGAGGGATTTGCGATTTCTCGCGTTGCCATGAGTATTGACCATACAGGAGAATGTTATAACCTGTTTGTATGCATTTCTCAATGTGAGGTATGAGAATATTCGTGCGACTATACTTGTCAGAATGAAGGATGAGAAGGTTCTGCTTAGTACTATCCAATGCGAGGTGTAAAGAGTCATTGAGGATGTGGCGAATGGTGGTTTTGCTATACGGAATATTATTAAAACGCAGATGAGCACGGATGGCGCGCGTGCTCTGTGATATATCCGCTTCGTGAGCGTCTAATACCACGCAATGAATGCTATCTCCTTTGCTCATTACCCATTCGGCAATTGTTTTTGCCTTGTCATTGTCAGCGGCGTTGAACTTGTATACATGTGGATGACCTTTGAGATTAATATCATCATTGAAAGGCAGCAGAAGAGGCACTTGTTTTTGTTCGCACCATGGAATCAACTGCTCTATTTGAATAGTATAGGCCAGTCCTACTATCCCATTCACATTATTGAGTGCGCCATTGTTCATAAGTTCAATCACGCGGCGTTCGCTGCGCTCGGTGTCAAAAACACGCAAGCGATAAAGAATGCTATCGTTTTGTGCGTTATGCAATGCCAATAATGCGCCCTGATAAAATTCCATCATGCGTGTTGCTTGTGTGCTTCGCTTTGTTTGCTTGGATTCAAAAGGAAGCATCAATGCAAGTTCAATCACCTTGCGCGTATCAACAATACTATCGGTGGTATCATTGGCTGCTATTACCTCTTCTTTCTTGGTGATGATTTCTTTCGCCTTTTGGATGATGGCTCTTTTGGTAGGGATGTATATAGTTTCTCCAAAGCGTAGTCCTTGCGATTGGAGTTGTGGGTTGAGACGAATAATCTCCTCTTGATTTACTTTGAAGTTAACGCCTATACGATACAGACCCACACCTTTCTCTACTTGGTATTTATACACTTCTTCTCCTTGGATTGTATCTAAAGGAATGGAATCCAATACGATTGCGTTTTCTTCGGCAAATGCGAACGAAACCATCAAGAATAGTAGTGCTAATGTATGTATTTGTTTCATCTCTTTTGGTATTTTCTTTTTCGAATTATCATCACCACTCCTCCTACGAGTGCTAGTATAGCGATGGGACTAATGGTGCTAATCAGTTGCACAGTGAGGCGTTCGTCATGTGCGCGCTTATCATTCAATAAGCGTAAAGTGATGTCTTTCTCGCGGAGGTTGATCAGACCCTCCGAGTCAGTTAACCAGAGCAAGCAATTGACAATCATATCGCGGTTGCTGAATTGCATACCGCTGTATCGGTCATAACCCATTGGTAGAATTTGTCCTTTTTGTGTCTCGTTGATAACGATACTTCCGCTAGCGATAACAATTTGTCGAGTGGGTGTACTTTGCTTGCGAATTTTTTCGTCGCTTGCAATACCATCAGGCATCATGCGATGGGCATAAGCGCTGGGGAAGACACCCTCCAAGGAAACAGCAATAGGAATGTATTGGTATTTGAATTGCTCTATATTTGGGTTCATGTCATTCAAATCCACTTTTCCTGGTGTGGCTGTTAAGCAACTGGCTGTGCTGGTAGCAAGCAATACGCGCTTCTCGATTCCATCTTCACCACCTACTGCCTCAATAGGACTGACAAAAGTACTCATTACCTGTCCCATATTGCGTGTGATAGGACTGCCTTGACTCGTGAGTAATAATGGGGCGTAGGTCCATGGCATGGGTTGCAGATTAGGTTGTTCAGGATCACTACTCACATTAACGGGGATTGGCAAGCATTGTATATCTTGTACTAGGGCGGGGTTGATGCGAATACCATAACGGAAGAACATTTCCGATAATCCTAAATCCAAAGGGATAATGGGTGTGAATCCTTCTTGTTGCAGCACTTCTTCGCTCAGGCGAATGCCATCAATAGCCCATAAGATAGACCCACCACGCATCAAGTATTGGTCTATAATAAACCGCTCTTGATCGCTAAAGGGTGTTTGTGGTGCAAGGATGAGAATGGCTCTGTAATCGTCCAAGATATGTACGTCCACTATACTGTCAATCCCGCTTATCTGCCCTCTATCCACTTGGAAATAACGACTCAATGCTGTCATCAAATCATAGGTGTGTGTTTCATCGGGTTCACCATGCCCCTCGATAATAGCGATGCGAGGTGTTTCTGTTTGCAGAAGTAGACTCAATGCTTCCATGAAAGCAAACTCTATTTGCTCTATGCTGGCATTGAGGTTCTCTTCTCCGCTCAACCCGCGTGTATTCTTGAGTAGGGCTACGACGGCTTTCTTGCCGTTGTATTGTATGAGTGCATAGGGGTAGATTGTTGTTTGTGCGGTTTTGCCATCTTGCTCACGCTCGTGGATGACAATAGGACGCATGCCCATTCGCTCGGCTTCTTCTTTGCTATAGGATGATTGCAAGTCTTCAATAGAGAAATGAATATCGCTATGGACACTCATCTCCTCTATCGTTTCTTTGGTGGCGCGTTGCAAGCGCTCAAAACCTGCATTTAGGTCACCTTGCAAAAAGAGTGTTATATCAATAGACGCTTCTGTCTTGCGCAGCAATTCAATAGAGGCTTCGCTCAAACTGTAATGCTTATCATCCGTCATATCCACGCGGATGACGAATAGATATGCAAGCAGGTTGAGCAAACCTACTACGAAGAGTACTATAACAATGTTTCTTGCTTTCAAACTGATTATTGTTTTTTCAATTGTTCCCAAACCTCTTGGTTAATCTCTACCTTGTAGGTAGCGCGTAACTTCTTAATCCACTCTGCTTCTAAGTAATCTTGATAATCGGTAGTTACTTTGCCTTTCTCGTCACTCCAAGTCTCAGGTGCTTTGAGTTTCTTACCGATACAAACCACGACAGGAAGATTCTCTGCCGGTGTGAATTCAGTATTCTTAATCTTCAGTCCATATTTATCTACGGCTGCATTCTTGCCTTGCTCCCACAAACCGTATTGTACTTTTACATACTGAATACTATCGGTGTTGAGGCGGCGATTAATATAACTAACGATTGAATCCTTGTCTGCGCTCTTGATAATGGCGCGAGCGGCGCGAGCACTACTCTCGTCCTTGCATTGGAGTATATATCCTTTCCAATGAGGTTTCTCCCATGGGTATTGTTTCTTATTCGCCTTAAAGAAAGTCTCTAAGCCTGTAGTATCTTTGGCAGCCTTGTCCCATACCTCGCGGAGTGATACCTCAAAGAGCAAAATACCATCGTGGTACTCTTGTACAAGGTTCTTCAATTCAGGATATTTCTCCTCTAAATGGGCGTCAGCATATGCTTTCACTTCTGCGTCTGTCATAGATGCGTCCAAGTTATACTCCGCGCGCGTCTTGCGAACGAAACTCTTATCTGCCTCTAATACGCGCTCGTCGCGTTGTACTTGGCGTAATACTTGTGGACGGATGGAATCCAAAGGTAGGATACCTCTTTCTCCTTTCTTATAGATGATGTGCCATCCGTAGTCAGTGCGGATAGGAGCACTGATTTCACCTTCTTTGAGACCAAAAGCAGCGTCCTCAAATGGCTTAACCATCATGCCCTTGCCGAACCAACCTAATTCGCCGCCACGCGAACTGCTGCCGCGGTCTTCTGATTCCATGGTAGCCACTTCTGCGAAGTTCTCAGCGGTGATGATTTGTGCGATGGAGTCGATTTGTGCTTTCTTGATAGCTGCAATACTATCCGCTTGCTTCATCTGCTCTGGGTTACCCATGCCAGCGCGAGGAACCATCTTCATGATATGACTCGCACTCACTTCCATGTGGTCGCGCTCCTCTTCTACTAATACGATATGCCATCCATACGCAGTGCGGAATGGCTTGCTTATCTGACCCACAGCGGTGCCATATACTGCCTCCTCTAATGGATATACATAGCGGAATGGGGTAATCCAACCCAACTCACCACCAGTCTCTTGCACATTAGGGTCGGTACTGATACGGCGTGCTTCTACATCGAAGGCTACAGGCCCGTGTTGGATAGTACGACGACCTTTCTTCTCGCTCCAACCTTTGGTTACGCGCTCATAAGCCTCGTTAATCTTGGCCAATGCTTCTGCTTGTTGCGCACTATCTGCTATAGCAACTTGGATAGCGATATGCGCTGCACGGCGGTTCTTAGCCATGTGGCGCCAACTCATCTCTACCAAACTGTCCATCGCTTGCTCGTCTTGCAGGTATTTAGGCGTAGCCTGCGCACGATAACCTTGTAACTCTTTCTTGAAACTCTCGGTTGTGTCAATACCTTGTGCTTTTGCTTCGGCTACTTTGAGCTTGAAATTGATGAACATATCCAAGTACTCGTCCATTGATTTGGGCTCTATGGCACCTGCTTGGTTGTTCTTTTCATAAATGTACATGAATTCTGCGGCACTAATAGGCTCACCATTGATGGTCATTAGTGTCTCATCTTGCGCGATGGTTACCAAACTCATAACCATGCTTGCCAATAAAATAAATGTTCTTTTCATTGTTATATTGTTGATATTAATTGTTCATTATTCATTATTCACTATAACGCGGTGCAAAAATACTATTTTTTTTTCACATACGCAAGCGCGTACGCATATTATTTGCGAAAAACATATTTTTTACTGCAAAAACTTTCCACTTTTCACTTTCTACTTTCCTCTTTCCACTTTTTTTTGTATCTTTGTCCTCGCGTTCGGCAAATGGGTTGCATAAGACGATACCGCTCTGCTAAATCGTAGGTGCAACCATTGCCTCCGCTCTTCGGTCGGACTATTGTTGCACTAGCAGTCCTCCCGATAAAACTGACCACTGACTGCTGATAACTCACGCATATGATAACTCCTTTCGAAATACCCCAACTTACCCAAGCCAATGCGCTTATTGAGACAGCGCAACGCATTGTTATCTTCACGCATCTCGCCCCTGACGGAGATGCGATGGGTTCGTCACTGGCTATGTACCATTGGTTGCGTAACCAATCCAAAGAGGTGAGGGTAGTGGTGCCTAATGCGTTTCCTAATTTCTTGGCATGGATACCAGGCGCAGAGCATATCCTTGTCTATGAGACTCATACCGCTGAGGCTGAGGCGTATATAGCTGAAGCAGACTTATGTCTGTGCTTAGATTTTAACGACCCTAAACGCATCGGTCCACTTGGTGATTTGGTGTTACAAAAATCATGCCCAAAAATACTTATCGACCATCATCTCTATCCTGCTGATTTTGCAACTATTGTCTTCTCGCAACCAGAAGCGCCAGCCACATGCGCTTTGGTTTATCAATTTATAGCGCAGACAACCCAGCAGAAGAACATAGACTTGCCCGATGTATTGACTACAGAGATAGCCACGTGTATCTATACGGGTTTGATGACCGATACGGGCAATTTTGCTTTTAATAGCAATGACCCTACTATGTATGAGATGATTGCATCGCTCATACGAGCAGGCATCAACAAGGACGCAATCTATAATGCGGTTTTTAATCAATATTCGGAAGACCGAATGCGTCTCATGGGCTATTGCTTGCATCAGAAAATGCGTATCTTTCCAGAGCGCCACGCAGCACTTATCGCCTTGTCTGACAAGGAGTTAAAGTCGTTTAATTTTAGGCCAGGCGATGCAGAAGGAATTGTCAATCTGCCGTTGCAGATTAGCGATGTGTACTACTCGGTATTGATGCGTGTGGAGAAGAAACAAGTGAATGGAAAGTGGCAGTCGAAAATCAAGATTTCTCTCCGTTCGCAAGGGGATAGACCTGTGAATATATTGGCAAGTGAGGTCTTTCTTGGCGGTGGTCATATGAATGCCTCTGGTGGCGAATACCATGGTTCACTCACCCAAGCCATCGAGGCCTTCGAAAAAGCCATCCCTCACTACCTCAAAAAAGACTAAAACAACAAGAGAACCACCCGAAAGTGGTTCTCTTTTTTCGGGTCATCTTCGAGCCAAGCGTTAGAGATAAGTTAGTAGTTGGTTGGAGGTTTGTTGATAGTTACTATACCTTCTCTATACCCTCTCTATACCTTTGAGGGCTATTTATACTATCTGTTTGTCCTATTTCTCCTATTTGTCTTATTTGTCTTATTTGTCTTATTGGACTAATTCCTACTAAAAATCACAAAATATGCTTTCTGAATTTGCACAATTGCAAAATTATTACTACCTTTGCGGCAGCAAAGGATGCCTACGGGAATTTCAAATTAAAAATAGACATATAGGTGCAAAGCGTTGTGCCGCAAATAAAATATTAACCTTTAAATCCCTTTTTATTATGAAACACAAGATTCTTTTTGCAGTAATGCTACTGATTGCAAGTGTAATTTCGTCAACTACGCATGCACAACAAATTACGCCAGAAATAAGCATTGAAATGGAGCCTGATAGATATGTCATTCACTTTGTTCTTCCTCCATATTGGATTGAAAACGAAGATGGTAATGATTATGAAGATGGGAACCAAGAAGGAGGAATAGATGATGATTGTGGAGTATTTTCTGAAATTGTTATGGATGGAGACATAGCATACGATCTTACGGATATTCCTGGTTATCCAGAATTGCCATTCTTTTCTATCAATTTACTGCTGCCAGGATGTGCGTCGTCTATAAACGCACATGTTGAGTCTTCTGTGATAGAACCAGATTACCTTCCTTATAATATCTCTCCTGCAAGAAGAGGAAGTTGGATTGATGAAAATGGAATAGAAACAGAACTGGATAGTGAATGCTATAATGCAGAATATTATTTTTATGGTTTTACTAATGAATATCCTTTTGGGTTTTATCGCGATTTTTATCAAATTAGTAATGTTTATTCTTTTATGGGTTACAAGGGAATAACCTTATCGGTTTTCCCTTTTTCGTATTATCCAGAACTAGGGTATATGGATGTTTTAAGAGAAGGCACAATTGTAATTGAGTTGGACTGTGGTGATTTATTAAGTACTATTGATGAGGTGCGTGCAGCTAATGATTTTAATTCAATGGCAGCCCAACTATACTATGATACATTTAATGAAACTGAAGTGTACAATGTAGGTTTCAACGGCGATTACCTTATTGTTGCAGCACATCGTGAAATGGAAGAAAGTCTAATGCCTTATGTTCATTACAAGCGATTACAGAATTATAACACGGAGATTATATATTTAGATGAATTAGGCGGATTGGGAAACGCTAATATGATAGAATATTTAATATATAACAACAATATACTTCCTTGTCCTAATTTTGTACTTCTGGTCGGTAGCTTAAACGATATTCCTCCACATTCAGGGTTAGACAATCCAGATATTCCTTATACAGATGATTATTATCACTCTTTGCTTGGTAGATGGGTAATTGGCGAAGCATGGGACGAATATGGACCATATGCTGATTTAAGAGATATTGTAGAAAAAACAATTAACACAGAAACTGATTACATTTCCTCGCCGAGTACTGCTGCTTTGTTTTCAGGAATAGATTCAAAAAAGAGAATAAGTAAAAAATTTTATAGGAATATGAAATATGTTGCCCAAAAGTCTTTTGATTTGATGGGTATTCCTTATACATTATATGATGGGCGTAACTATACACCAAATCAGGCATATGTGTGTATGGAAAGTGCTATTCAAAATCATGTGAGATTTTTCGTATATAATGGTCATGGATATAGTGGAGGAACAGCATCAGGTATTGGTAAACCATATGAGTTAATGCCCGGTAACATATGGATGCTTGAAAATTCGTCGCCAACTCCAATGGGATTTGGATTCTCATGTAGCTTGAATACTTACAATACGGACAATAATTTCGGAGCCAAATGGGTGGCTAATGAAACAGGAGGGGTAACTTTCTATGGCGCGACAACACCTTCGTATCAATCATCTGATCATTATTTTGCAAGGAAAATTTTTAAATATCTGCGCAAAATAACGAATAGCATAGATAATTTCCCCATAAGTGTATGGTTAAGGATGGCTGAGACAAGTTATTATTGGTCATTGCCAAATTGGTATCGTGAAATTCAAATTGAGAAATATAACCTTATTGGTGATCCGACATTAGCTGTATATGGTATGGATGCGGCAGGTTCCTATGCTCCTTTTCATATTAAGAAAAAAGACAATACGAATGGCTTAATGAGTGATTCTATTATCAAATCGGTTGAGATTTATGATATTAAGGGGCATC
This sequence comes from Paludibacteraceae bacterium, assembly GCA_036309065.1. Classification (GTDB taxonomy): domain Bacteria; phylum Bacteroidota; class Bacteroidia; order Bacteroidales; family Paludibacteraceae; genus Colicola. Next base: position 31,736 of record JAXJUN010000022.1, read on the forward strand.
AAGTTGCCGTCGGAAAAGATTCCCAAAGTACAAGAACTATATCGCTTCCATCCGGAGTGTATGTCGTAAGAACTATTTATAGGGACGGTTCTATTAGTACAAACAAAATCATAAAATAAAAGCACCATGAAACATTTAAATTATTTATTCTTAATGTGTATTATGTGTTGCACATTAATTTCTTGTAACGATCCATTACCAACACAAGAAGAATTAAAAGCATTGGAAGAAAAGGCATTAGAATTAAGAACATTTCTCACAGATAATTACACAGAAGGAGATAGCATATTTTTTCAAAGAGAAACAGGAGAAATAGAAGGATTCGTTGTTAAAGCGAATTATTTTGACCGATTGGATGAGAGCAGGTCACCCGAAGGATATATAGGAGAGTTTTATACTGTGACAACGGGCTACAAATTGAGAACCTATTTGAAAAGTGCAGAAAATGCGCTGGATGTGATGTTTTCCTGTTCTAGAAATAACAAGAAAATATATGTTGATGGTATGTGTCGCATAAGAAATGAGGAACATTCTTATGATGAATTACCAATATGTCAAACTACGATTGGCGAAGATACAATTAGGATAACGACGGGAGAAATAGAATGTATTTTAATTAAAAACATTGGAATAGTTAAAATTGCAGAAAATCAGAACACTTGGGGGTTAGTACAACGATAAAGAGACAAAACTAACCAGGACTCGTGAATTGCTTAAGCAATAATCGACAGAACGAAGTGGCGGAGAACCTCTGGGTGAGAGCCGGTTCGCAAAAAAAGAGACCATGAGGTCTCTTTTTTACTGAAAGTTGCCGAACCAGGACTCGAACCCAGACAAACAGAACCAGAATCTGCGGTGCTACCATTACACAATTCGGCAATATGTATGCGCTCCTAAACAAAAGCGACTGCAAAAGTACTGCTTTTTTTTGAAACAACAAAATATTTTAGCAAAAAAATGCAATTAAAGTTGTTTTTGTAGAAAAATCAACCAGTTTAGTAGATGCTCATGCGTGAAAACATGTCCGCACTCGTAGCGCTCATGCTTAAAGTAACCATGGTGCAGGGACTCAATATACTGAACACAACTATCCACCGCATTCACAGGGAAAAGTTTATCTTGCGCACCGTACTGCAACAAGAAGGGACGAGGACTAATCTGCGCGGCTATCTCCGCAAAGCGTAAAGTAGAGTAGGTGTCGGGATGGGAAACTAACTCCTTATAACTCAGCGGATACAAACCCTCACGATACATGCACAACCACGAATCGTTATACCTATTCTGCGCGAGGGTAGTCATCCAATGCGAAGCAATACATACCTTTATCCGACTATCTTCTGCAGCTATATTCCATGCTCGATACGCACCATACGAGAAACCTGCAACGGCAATACGCGTGCTATCTACGAAGGGTTGGTGTGCCAACCAATCAATACACTGCTTATCCTCGCTGAGAATTTGCTCAAACCACTTCCCTGTGCCAAGCGAGTCACTAAAAAGGCGCTGCGGGAGTGCCGATTGTCGGTTTCCCCAATAGAGCGCATCCACACAGAGCACCACATAACCATGAGCCGCAAGTGAGTCGCCAATAGCCATGCCGCTGTAATAAGGTTCGGGATTATTACCAATCACTTTTTGCCAACCTTTCTGAAAACGCGCACCGTGGTCATGTAGTAATAATACAGCAGGCCAACCATGCGTGGGAGACTCGCCTATAGGAACTAATAACGCACCAATGGATTGCCCGTGGTGCGAAAGGATAGTTTGCGTGTATCGCTCTGTGCTATAGTTATTTAGCGATACGCAAAGCAGGTAGATAAGTGTCGCGAATATATGTGAAATTCGGAAATTCATTCAGTAAATCATTGGCAATGGAGAGAGCCTCGTTTTTGCGACCCGTTTTCTCATAGCACTGCGCGGCAGCTAATAACATGGCGGGTCTATTCCAGCAGTATTCCCATTGAGAAGACTCAAAGAGCGTAGCGGCTTTCTCAAAGAGCGCAAGCGCTTTTTTCTTATCGCCTATCCCTTTGGGAGCATAGAAAAGCACATTACCCATATAACCTACAACGATAGGGTCATTAGGAGCAAGCTCTAATGATTTATTGGCATAACGCAGAATGCTAAAGACATGGAAAGACTGACCTAATTTGAACTCAAAGGCATAGATGGCGGATAAATACATCTCATAGTAACCTTCGGGCAACGAGTTTTTCATCGCTTCCACATGTGAGTGAAAGACCTGCGTGGCGCGCTGCGCTTCATGCTTATCCACCTCCATCATCGCCGCGCAGTAACCATACTCGTATGCTAAGACGCGCTGCCGTTCAGCCTGCGTGGCGTGCTCCCAATCCGTAGCATGGATAAAAGCGCGCCACGCAGGCATGTTATTCTCCAAATACGCATTCATCAGCGGCTGGTCTGCCGCTGTGAATTGCGCATTTGCATGCATGCACAAAAACATGCTGCATAGAAGAAAAATGGCGATCTTACGCATACATTACTTAGATTGCTCTAAGAGCAAAGTGCGAGTAGGTTGGTCACAAACCTCTGTAGGACCATAATATTGGATTGGACCTGGATAGATATAACTGGTGATAGGATCAGCCCAATCTGCACGATGGTCTTGCAAATACTTAAATGGCGCACCATTCAAGTCCACAAGAGCCTTCTGAATAACAGGCTTCATCTTACCATTACGGCGCTCCATATTCATCATCATCGTGATAGGTACACCGCCTGCAATCCACTCGGATGCTGGTTTGGTGAGGTTGCGAACGAGAGACATATAACCAGTCTTTCCTGCGGCAATAAGGTGGGTTGCATTTACACCAATAGAGTAGCAGTAGTCTGCATCGAAATTAGAAGGAATAGCGCAACGACCTTCGTAACCGAAGAAGTGGTTGAGGGCAGAGAACTTACCTTTGTACTCGCCATTCGCTTTGAGAACAGCCAAGCGCTTTTGTACCATCTCAATGAGCAACTTCTCCGTCTCAATCTGGCTAACCATCACATTTCCGTGTGGGTCGCGGTCAAGGGTCAGCTGACGAGCAATACCTTTTGGCAAAGAGCGATAGAGCTCGCATGAAGCAGGAGTGAGCATAGACTTCACATACTCGCGTTTAGCCTCGTCGCCATCCAAAGAAGCAAACTCTTCATTATCAGCCAATAAGTCGTTGAGTTCTTGGATGAGAACACGCATGGCTGGAATGAACTCAATCAGTCCTTCTGGGATGAGGATAGTACCGAAATTGAGACCTGCGTTAGCACGAAGAACAATCACTTTTACGATCTCTTCTACTACCTCGTTGAGTGTCATCTGCTTAGCCTCCACTTCCTCGCTGATGAGGCAGATGTTTGGTTGGCTCTGCAATGCACACTCCAGTGCAATATGGCTCGCGCTACGACCCATCAAACGAATAAAGTGCCAATATTTCTTAGCAGAGTTAGCATCGCGTTGAATATTTCCAATCAACTCGCTATATACCTTACAAGCAGTATCAAAACCGAATGAGGTTTCAATCATGTCGTTCTTGAGGTCACCGTCAATCGTTTTTGGGCAACCAATCACTTGGATACCACATTGCTTCTGGAGATAGTACTCAGCCAATACGCACGCATTGGTATTGCTATCATCACCACCAATGATTACGATAGCCTTGATACCCAGTTGATTGCATATTTCAATACCGTTGTCAAACTGCCAAGTTTCTTCTAATTTAGTACGACCTGAACCGATAATATCGAAACCACCTGTATTGCGGTATTCGTCGATAATCTCTCCTGTTAGTTCTTGATATTTGCCGTCAATCAAACCGCTTGGACCTCCGAGGAAACCATATAGTTTATTCGCTGGGTTGATGGCTTTCAAACCGTCATAGAGACCAGAAATCACATTGTGACCACCAGGCGCTTGACCACCTGAAAGGATGACACCTACATTGAATGGTTCTGCACAATGGTTATTACCAGTAGTAGGTTCCATAGTGATGAGTGGCAGACCGTAGGTGTTTGGGAATAGTTTAGCAATCTCCTCTTGATCTGCTACGGATTGAGTCTTCTCGCCTTCTACAAGGCGGACTGCTCCTTGTAATGCCACAGGCATCTTAGGTTTATATGCCTGACGAGCAATTTGTAATGGACTTTTTTGCATAAATGTAATAAAATATTAAATAGTTAATTATATTAGTTTTCGTTTTTATCTGCTTCGATAAGGGCAAGTAGTTGTTCTACTGCCTCCTCTTGAGGTATGTTCTTCATAATACACTCTTTGCCTCTATAGAGACTGACGCGACCTCTGCCTGCTCCTACATAACCATAATCGGCGTCCGCCATCTCACCTGGACCATTGACGATACATCCCATAATGGCTATCTTGAGTCCCGTGAGGTGCTTCGTGGCGGCCTTGACTTGACGAATGGTCTCTTCCAATTCGAAGAGGGTTCGTCCGCACCCTGGGCAGGATATATATTCCGTTTTATATATGCGTACGCGCGCGGCTTGCAGAATGTCCTTGCTGAGTTGTGTGAGTTGTGCATCCGAGAAATTAGGATTGATAAGTGTTAACTCTTTGGCATCATAATCCCATAATAACCTTCCCGTCTCTGCCGCTGCTTGCAAGCAGAAAATACTCCAATTATCCTCTAAAGAAGAATAACGAATCTCTGCTTCGCTGCCAATCTGGTCTAATACCTCAGTGATGATAGTTCCGTCATAGCGTGGCGAGTCTTCATCTGCAAAATAATCGGCTAACTGCTGCGCAACGGGTATCTCGTTCTCTGGTGCTTCGCTTAGACTAACGCGGATAGTATCTCCTATTCCTTCTGCCAATAATGCACCGATACCCACAGCTGACTTGATACGCCCATCTTCTCCTTCGCCTGCTTCCGTCACGCCGAGGTGCAGCGGATACGCCATATGCTCTTTATCCATCTGCTTGACCAAGAGGCGTACTGTCTCTACCATGATGCGCGTGTTGCTGGCTTTGATAGAGATGACGATATTTGCAAACTGCTGTTGCGTCGCTACGCGCAGGAATTCCATCACACTCTCCACCATACCCGCAGGTGTGTCGCCGTAGCGACTCATGATGCGATCGCTGAGCGAACCGTGGTTAACACCCAAACGGATGGCTGTTTGGTTCTCTTTGCAGATATTCAATAGACGGATGAAGCGTGCTTCTAAGCGTTGCAGTTCCGCATGGTATTCATTGTCCGTGTAGTCTATATGCTTGAACTTACGCGCGGGGTCAATATAGTTACCCGGATTGATACGCACTTTCTCCACCACTTGCGCTGCTGCGTCCGCCACATCTGCTTGGAAATGCACATCTGCCACCAATGGTACAGCGGTCAGTACCTGCGCATGTATCTCGCGCAATGACTCCACTTCGCGTATGCCTTGTGTAGTGAAACGCAGCAGTTCAGCACCCGACTCGATGCATCGTCTGGCTTGCTCCACAGAGGCGTCAATAGCGTTCGTAGAGGTGTTGGCCATTGTTTGAATACGGATGGGATAGTCCGAACCCATAAAGAGGTTACCCACACGCGTTTGGGTGGTTTTTCGGCGATGATATGTTAGTTTTAGTTGCATATAGAATGGATAAAATACCCTAAAATGTTATTTTTCTTTAAAAATATTTGCGTATTTCAAAAAAATGTAGTACCTTTGCACCCGCTTTTGACAAAAAGCCGGGAATCAGTAGCTCAGCAGGTAGAGCACATCCCTTTTAAGGATGGGGTCCTGGGTTCGAGCCCCAGCTGGTTCACAGAGAGCAGCAGTCTTGCTGCTCTTTTTGTTTTTATATGCTCTCCTTGCTTATTCATCTTTCCTGTTCTTTCAAATAAAGTCTTACAATTTTGCTTGCAAAATTACTGCTTTTTTTTGACTTGTGCAAGAAAAATCTCATTAATCGTACCTTCAACTAAGAATTATTTGTATATTTCGAAAAAATATGATATCTTTGCATGCAAATTTGCACTAAAATACGGATAGAAAGCTAACGAAACCGCAAAAAAGTGCAAATTTACACTGAAATACGGATAATTATTTTGTTGTGTCAAAAAAAAGCTGTATATTTGCAGCCGAAATAACAAATAGCAAATAATAGGCATATGGATTATATCAGACGGGAGATTTATCTAAACAGACTCATTGCAAGACGTAATAACGGCGAGGTGAAAGTTATCACAGGCCCCCGGCGCAGTGGCAAGTCGTGGCTGCTGTCGCATGTGTATTACGATTATTTATTGGAGCAAGGTGTGTCGCAAGACCATATCATTGCTTTGTCCTTCGATCAGGACGATGAGAATATGCGTGACGACTTGCTGGATGCTAAGGTACTGAAGGAATATTTGTATGAGCGCATAAAAGATGAGGCTACATATTATCTGATGTTGGATGAGATACAGGAAGTGCAAGGGTTTGAACGGCTGGTTAACGGCTTGAATGCGAAACCGAACGTAGATGTTTATGTAACCGGCAGTAACAGCCATCTGCTGAGTTCGGATATCAATACCTTGTTCCGCGGACGCGGCGACGAAGTGCATGTCTATCCGCTATCGTTCGGGGAGTTTTGCGCAAACAGGACAGAGCCTGTAAATGAGTTATGGAAGGAGTATTATACCTTCGGAGGCCTCCCGGGATTGCGCAATCATGCTTCGGCAGAGCAGAAAATAACGTATCTGCAACGCTTGTGGAAAAAGACCTATCTGGCTGATGTGATAGAACGGCATAAGCTGCGCAACGAAGAGTTGCTGGAGAATTTGGCGGATGTGTTGTGCTCGTCTGTCGGGTCGCTTAATAACCCAACCAAACTGGCAAACACCATTCAATCGGTCAAACAGATGAAAGCAGATCGCGAAACAGTGGACAAATATTTATCCTATTTGGAAGATGCGTTCTTGTTCGAATCGGTGAAACGTTTTGACATCAAAGGGAAACGATATTTTGAATCAATCAAGAAATATTATTCCATCGATATCGGTTTACGAAACGCACGTCTCAATTTCCGCCAGCAGGAACTCACCCATATTATGGAGAATATCGTCTATAACCACTTGCGGATTTTCGGGTATTTGGTAGATGTCGGAGTAGTGGAAGTGCGTGAGATGAAAGACGGCAAGCAGCAGCAAACACAATATGAAGTGGATTTTATTGCTACCAACGGACAGGATAAGTACTATATCCAGTCAGCCTATCGGATTAGTGATGAAGTCAAACGCGAGCAAGAGTTGCAGTCGCTGAAGCGCATAGATGACAGTTTTCGGAAGATTGTGATTGTTTATGAGGATATAGCCTCGTGGACCAACGAAGACGGAATATTATTTATGGGCTTGTTCGAATTCTTGCAAAACGGTTTACCACGGTAATCAGTGTATGTTGCGCATCTCTTGCGCTTCTCTTATGGTACCTTTGCAGAGTAAAATGTACGATTGTTAAGATTTTGACATTCTTCTAACATCTACCTAACCTCTGCGCAACGTCAGCGCAACCTCTGCTATTTGAACCAATTCAGGAACGATATTGAAAGGTACATGATTATTAAGAATAAGGTATTGAACACCTTTCAACAAAATAGCGGTCAATCAGCCACTCTCGTGCCCAATTTATTTGTGACTTAATTAAATTTCATGCAAATATATATAAGGTTTACCATGTACATATTTAATATCGTCAACCTTAAATGATGTGCCTTCTTCAAAATTTACCTGTTTCTCTTTTTTTAGTGCTGAAAATGTTCCGTTCCATATGTCACTCATATCGTGTGCTTTTGTTCTGCTGGAAGATCGACATCTTATTATATATTTTCCGATATAATCAGAAGGGTATCTAAACTTCCTTCCCATTGTAGTTGTTGTCAAACTATGCTCTATTGTTAAGACCTCTCCTTCATGTAGATTCATTCTATCATATTCATTAAGATAGCGATAGACATATCTTCGATTACATTTTGGCATAGACAATACAATATTATTCCAAATATTGCGCCCTTCACGGTTGTTTATCTTGTAATCTGACCGAAAGAATTGAGAATCGGTAGAAAACATCTGCTTTACAATATTTTTTTCTTTAGAAGATAGTGTTTGTTTATACCCGGGATCCATAAACTCATAAGGATCACTTATTTGTGTATTTCCTTTCAGTATATGTTCCTCTTGGGGTACTTGACTTAGTATCTCATCTAAGTAGTTCTGTATGTCCTCCATATTTTCTAGACATCTTTCCAACTTACCATCTTTGTCTACTAAATTTAACACTAAATTATTCTCCATAATTATAAAATTTTCGACAAAGATACAACCATTTATGCATTCTACCAAATTTTTCAACGAAAACTTTTAGGACTGAATAAAAAAATAAGCAGTCACGATATTTAAGACTGCTTATTTATAAGATATAGCTAATTAATTCGCATAATATAGGAATATCTCAATGTAAATATGTTATTACCAGTCATCATTAGCATCAGAAGCTAGGGATTGGCTTATACAAGACAATTTGTGTACAAAGAAATTATAATTCTTTCGCAGCCTCATTTCCATGAGCATCAAATTCAACATTATCAACATAACCTAAGGTAATTGAAGAAGTAGATTCGGGTCTAAGTTTCTCTGTTAATACAATAGTAGTCTTATCATCTTTAAACAGGACTGACGTATCCATACCATATGAATATTTCTTTGATTTAGGTTCTTGCGCGTAGTCAGGATATTTCTCTGCAAGGCTTAAGATTAAAGAGGAAAATGTTTGAATTAACTCACGTCCTTCTTCATACTCTTTTTCTTTTAGAAATAAAATTCCATATACTTTCCCGTTTCTGATAGACACAGAAACACCGTCCCATGCCTCTCCTGCAAAAATCACATCACCTTTTCCTGAAATAAGTTTCCCATGCTGACTATCTTCAGTTTCAATGGTTAATTTTTTATCTACCATTCGTTGAACCACATTACTTTCCTTTTCTCCTAACGAAATTCCATAAACAGTTCTGGTTAATTGCGCAGAAAGAGCAATACAACACCATAAGAATAAAACAAATGTAAGACTCCGTTTCATAAATTTTGATTAGCAGTTATATCCCATCGCTTCATCGGTTTTAATGATTATTGTAAAATGTATGATATACAAAAAAGTGAGCCAACTGCTTATTGGTTCGTTCGGGTCTCGACTCCCATCACTTCCAATATACGCAGAAAGTCCACACTTACGGTGTGAATATTCGCTATATTTCGGAAAGTGATTCAAATTGTCGAGAAATGAAGGGCTCCTTAATAAAGCAAATGCTTATTTAATATGTCTTTTTAGTCTTTGATTTCCTATTTTGCCATAGGCGGTAGTATATGTGTGTTCTTTTATCTTCTCTTACATTAGCATCTCCCAGTAGCCATCACGTTTGCCGTTACGGCGGACAATCAGCCCTTTTCTTGTTAAACTGACGGTGATAGTTTTAACGGTTCGCTCTGATTTGCTGATTTCTAATGCAATCTGTTTCTGCGTAACACGTGGATTCCGTTGAATGATTTGTAGTGTAGCTATTTCCTCCAAAGTGCAATTATTGCTCTTTGAAAGTGCAGCATTTGCACTTTGAATTGTACTTTGGTGCGCACTTTGATTGCCAACAAGAGAAATATGCAAGTCCCTATTATGCAGAGGTGTCTGTTCGTTCAACAGCAAATTGCGGAAAAAAGCAACAAGAAACGAACTATCAGGATTGACAGCTTTTGTTACATTCTTATAATTGGCGCGCACTAGCGCGTTTCTAAAGAACCATGAGTGTTGCTCAAAGAGCGTATTATCTATATTTTGGAATCCAATGGAACGCAGGTATTTGATAGTAAAAACCGCTGTAGTACGCGTGTTGCCCTCACGGAAGGGATGGATTTGCCAGATATTCGCCACAAAAGTAGCAATATGACGAATCGCATCGGGAAGAGCGAGGTTGGAGTAGTCAAACTGCTTCTCTTGCTCCAAATCATACTCCAGCGTTGCTTGCAATTGTGCACAACTGGCGTAGATCACCGTGTCGCCGTCCAATACCCATTCTTTTTTGGTAATATCGTAGTCTCGGAACTGCCCTGCATGCTTGAAAACTCCTTTGAATATCTGGCGATGAATAGCCGCAAAGCCAGCCACGCTGAATGTAAACGATTGCTCACTAAGCAACTTAGTGATATTCATTGCTACTTTATCCGCTTCCTCTTTTTCGTCATCATCCGGCAAACGGATTTCTTTCGCTTGGTAGTATGTTTTAATCCTTTGTTCCGCTTCATCAGCACTAATCTGCCCTTCTATATGCTCTTGGGCGGTTTGCTTGAGGAAATCGGAAACGGTCAGTTGATCAACGGCTTGCAGACCGATAGCCGTACGCCAATAGTCTGCACGCTCACGCACAGATGGCTCCGGAGTTCGAAGATACTTTTCAAACTCCGGAATGTACGGGTTTTCTATGTCGTGCTTTTTGGCCATAAATGCTTGTAGTTACATCACAATGTTTACAATCCTACCAGGCACAACAATCACCTTCTTTGGTGCTTGACCATTGAGGTATTTCTGTGTGTCCTCGTGTGCCAACACTTGTTTCTCCACTTCCTCTTTCGGCGTATCTTTTGCACACTCAAAAGTGAAACGCACTTTGCCATTAAACTGCACAGGGTATTTCTGTGTGTCCTCTACCAAGTACGCCTCGTTGCATACAGGCCACTCAGCATTCACAACGAACTGGCTGCTGGCTGATGGCTGATCGCTGATTGCTTGGCATCTCTGCCACATTTCTTCTGCGATATGCGGAGCGTATGGCGCGAGCAAGATAGCCACTTGCTCCAGGATAGCACGCTTATTGCATTTGAGCGCGCTCAACTCGTTCTGCGCGATCATAAAGGCAGGGATAGAAGTATTGAATGAGAAATTCTCTATATCCCATGTAATCTTCTTAATGAGCTTGTGTAAGCTACGCAATTCCTCTTTGGTAGGCTCTGCATCCACTATATTCTCATACATATTCCATAAGCGTTTGAGGAAACGGTGTACACCGTCAATACCATTGGTGTCCCATGGTTTGGACATCTCTAATGGACCGAGGAACATCTCGTATAGGCGGAGTGTATCTGCACCGTACTTAGCAATCACATCGTCTGGATTGACTACATTGAACATTGACTTGGACATTTTCTCCACTGCCCAGCCGCATATATACTGTTTCTCGCCAGCCAAGTATGGATTATCTTCCACCGAGGTGCCATCTGCAAAGACGAACTGTGCGTTCTGGTACTCAGGCATCCAAGCGCGGAAAGCATTGATATCCAATACATCATTATGAACGATATTCACATTGACATGTATTGGTTGTACTTTGCCCTTGTATTCTGGGTTTTCGATGAGGTTGTAACTGATGTATAGATTGCCTGTCGCTCCTTCACCGATATAACGATAAACGAAGTTAGAGCGACCTTGAATCATACCTTGGTTGATTAGTTTCTTGTATGGCTCATCTTCGCAAATATAACCTAAATCGTATAGGAATTTATTCCAAAAGCGTGAGTAGATAAGGTGACCAGTAGCGTGCTCCGAACCACCCATATAGAGGTCCACTTGCTTCCAATATGCATTCACTTCAGGTGCTACCAGTGCCTTGTCGTTGTGGTTGTCCATGTATCGGAGGTAGTAGGCTGACGAGCCTGCGAAACCAGGCATGGTGCACAACTCTAATGGGAAAATGGTCTGGTTATCAATGAGTGCTTTATCCACTACTTGCTTATTGACCTCATCCCATGCCCATTGGGTGGCGTTGCCTAATGGTGGTTCGCCGTTCTCGGTGGGCTTGAAGTCTGATACTTCAGGTAAGCAGAGTGGTAAGCACTCGATAGGCAGGGTATAGGGCATGTTCTCTTTGTAGTATATAGGGAATGGTTCTCCCCAGTAACGCTGACGACTGAAGATAGCATCGCGCAAGCGGTAGTTAATCTTCACGCGACCAATACCCGTGTTGGTAATATACTCTTTCATTGCCTGAATAGCGTCTTTCACTTCCATGCCATTGAGGAAACCAGAGTTAATCATCTTGCCTTCCTTGGCATCGAACGACTCTTCGCTCACATCAGCACCCTCGATGAGTGGTATGATAGGTAGGTTGAAATGGCGCGCGAATGCGTAATCGCGGCTATCGTGTGCTGGTACTGCCATGATGGCACCTGTGCCGTAACCTGCGAGCACATAATCGGATATATAAATAGGTATCTCGCCTTGTGTGAGAGGGTTGATAGCATATGAACCAGTAAAGACACCCGTTACGCGTCTATCGGCTATACGCTCGCGTTCGGTGCGGCTCTTGCAGCGTTGTAGGTATGCCTCCACTTCTTCGCGTTGCTCATCCGTCACTACGCGCTGTACATACTCGCTTTCGGGTGCGAGTACCATGAAGGTTACACCGAATATAGTGTCAGCACGGGTTGTGAAGATAGTGAACGGCGCGTCTTGTCCTTTGATAGAGAATTGCATCTCGGCTCCTTCGGAGCGACCAATCCAGTTACGTTGTGTCTCTTTGAGACTATCGGTCCAATCGATGCGGTCTAATCCTTCGAGCAGTCGTCCTGCGTACGCGCTCACGCGCAGACACCACTGACGCATCACACGTTGCTCTACAGGGTAACCACCGCGCACAGATAATCCTTCGCTCACCTCGTCATTAGCCAGTACGGTGCCGAGTTTAGGACACCAGTTCACTTTCGTATCTGCCAAGTAAGCAATACGGTAATTCATCAATCGCTCTTGCTGTGCTTTCTCGCTCAGCGTAGCCCAAGTAGGGTCGTTGGCTTCCCATTCGCTGATGAGCTGACTGATAGGTTGTGCTTTCTGTGTGCGTGGGTCAAAATAGGAATGGAACATCTGTATGAATGCCCATTGTGTCCAGTGGTAGTAAGAGGGGTCGCAAGTGCGAATCTCTCTATCCCAGTCGTAGCAGAAACCTATTTTCTTGAGTTGCTCAATATAGCGGTCGATGTTCTCGAAAGTGGTTTTCTCAGGGTGTGTACCTGTCTGAATAGCGTATTGCTCGGCAGGTAGTCCGTAGGAGTCAAATCCCATTGGGTGGAGCACATTGAATCCTTGTAGGCGTTTGTAGCGCGCGTAAATATCGCTGGCTATGTATCCTAATGGGTGACCCACATGTAAGCCTGCTCCCGAAGGGTAGGGGAACATATCCAGTACATAGAAATGTGGTTTGTCTGATTGGTTAGATACATGGTAGATGTTTTGTTCTGCCCATGCCTTTTGCCATTTGCTTTCAATGGCTGAAAAATTGTAATCCATAAAAATATGAACGATTTAATTATTTATCGCGGTTCAACCTTGTTTTTGCTTATAGCATTGCTTTCACTTGCTCATAGACATTCTGTGCGGTGAAGCCGAGTTTCTCGTCTAACACTTTGTATGGCGCGGAGAAACCAAAGCTATTGAGTCCCCACACTTTGCCGTTCTCGCCTACGAGTCCCTCGAGTGTGCAAGAGAGTCCTGCTGTCAAACCGAAGCGTTGGATACCTTGTGGTAGTACTTCGTTTTGGTACGCTTTGTCTTGCTGGCGGAATAGTCCTTCGGATGGTACGCTCACTATCTGCAGACGTATGCCTTCTGCGCGGAGGAGTTCTGCGCCGCTCATGAGGGTGCTCACTTCGCTACCCGAGGCTATCATCACCACTTGTGGGTTCTCGTCTTTGGAAACGATGTATCCACCTTTGCTCACGCCTTCGAGCGACACATTCGGTATATTAGGTACATCCTGACGGCTGAAGATGAGTGCGGTTGGTGTATCGGTATTCTCCATAGCCAATCGCCATGCGATAGTAGTCTCTTCTACATCAGCAGGGCGTAGAACAAGCATGGATGGCTTGCCACTATGGTTATGTAGCTTTTCCATGAGTCGCACTTGTGCTTCTTGTTCGACTGGCTCGTGTGTAGGACCATCTTCGCCTACGCGGAAAGCGTCGTGGCTCCAGATAAACTTAACAGGCAATTCCATCAGAGCAGCCATGCGGATGGCGGGTTTCATATAATCGCTGAAGACGAAGAAGGTGCCGCATGCAGGGATAATACCTCCGTGGAGCGACATACCTATCATCACGCATGCCATGGTGAGTTCGGCTACGCCTGCTTGTAAGAAGCGTCCGCTGAAATCGCCTTTCTGAATAGCGTGTGTCTTCTTGAGGAATCCATCCGTCTTATCGGAGTTGGATAGGTCGGCTGAACTAACAATCATATTACCCACATGTTCTGCGAGGTGTGCGAGAACGGTGGCGCTACCATTGCGGGTGGCTGCACCTGCTTTCTGGGTAATCAAACTCCAGTCAATACATGGTACTTCGCCTGACATGAAGGTCTCGTATTCATTGGCTGCGAGTGGGTTGGATTGCTTCCAATCGTAGTATGCAGCATAGCGTGCGTTGGTCAACTCGCGCAACTCAGCTGCGCGGCGGTCGTATAGGTCGCGTACCTCTTTGAAGATAACGAATGGGTCGTTAGGGTCACCACCGAGGTTCTCGATGGTCTTCTCGATGCTGGCACCTGACTTGCTGAGTGGTTGTCCGTGGGTGGAACATTGGTTCTCAAAGTTCGCTCCTTCTGCAGTGACGCATCCTTTACCCATGACGGTATGACCGATGATGAGGGTAGGGCGCTTGTCTTCTGCTTTGGCTTGCTTGAGTGCTTCGCGGATAGCATCTGGGTCATTGCCGTCTATCTCGAGTACGAACCAATCCCATGCTTTGTATTTGGCTGCCACATCTTCGGAAGTCACTTCGTCGCAATCAGTGGATAACTGTACAGTATTGCTATCATAGAACATGATGAGATTGTCCAATCCGAGGTGTCCTGCCAATCGTCCTGCGCCCTGTGAAATCTCTTCTTGAATACCTCCGTCAGAGATGAAAGCGTAGATAGTAGGGTTGTGTATAGCGCCGAAGCGGGTGTTGAACCACTTAGCAGCGATAGCGGCTCCTACAGCGAAGGTGTGTCCTTGTCCTAATGGTCCCGAGGTGTTCTCAATCATGCGGTCTATATTACGCTCTGGGTGTCCTGGTGTGACGGAACCCCATTGGCGTAGGTTCTGCAAGTCGGCAAGTGTATATTTGCCTGCAAGGCATAACTGTGCGTAGAGCATAGGTGACATGTGACCAGGGTCCAAGAAGAAGCGGTCGCGTGCTTCCCATTGTGGGTTTTCTGGGTCATATTCCAGGAACTCTGCGAAGAGTACATTGATGAAATCAGCGCCACCCATTGCTCCGCCTGGGTGTCCGCTTTTGGCTTTCTCTACTGCTGCTGCGGCGAGGATGCGGATGTTATCCGCCGCACGAGTCATTAGTTCTTTTGTGTTCATGTCTTATTGGTCTTGTTAGTCAAATTAGTCCAATTAGTCCAATTGGTTAAAAACTCACTCCGATATAGTAGTCTAATCCCCATGCGATGTTATCTCGCTTGCCGAAACCGGGGATGTAGATGGGTTTGTATTCGCTGGCAGGCAGTCCTTCTGCTTGGCGGGTGAAGAGACATTTGAATCGCCCCATCCAACCCATTGTAAATCCTTTGCACACCTCCACTTGGCATCCTGCTACTATCTCTCCCCAACAATCAGCGGAGGTAGTAGTGAGTATTGAGTATTGAGTATTGAGTAGGGTGTGTTGTGCGGATTGTATGCTTGTGCCAAGGCGTACGCCAATGAGTAACGCGTGTGGTGACTCGGGGTGCTTCTTGAGCGGGTTGATGTCACATCCCACGCGGAAGAATCCTCCTTGTCCTCGGTACGCAATACTATCGCCTAAGGTGATGGTTCCGCGCATGGGGTCGTTACTGGTGGCGGGCAGTGAACCCGCGTATCCTACTTCGAGGGTAGGGTAGAAGCGATTTTTTAATCGGCAGTTAACGGCAATCTCGTAATGTTGTAAGTGTGCTTTGGTGGTGCCAAGAGTGAGCGCGGTAGCGCCAAGGTCCAGTTTGATGTTCGTCCCTTGGTAAATGCCTTTAGCATGGTGTGCGTGTGTGTGCGTGCTATCGTTCTTGGCAATATTCTCCTTAGCACTTACCCCGATGGGTAGCATCCCCACTACGATGATTATGATTAAAAGCTTCTTTAGCATCGCCTTTACATCAATTCTTTTGCTTCGCGTTTGAGTTCGTCCATGGCTTTGTCTGTAGGAGTTAGTCCGTTGGACTTATAGGCGGTGATGAGTGTGGTGGCGTACATCTGTGCCGTGGCATCTTTCGGTAGCTGGTTACCGATTGCGATGATGAATGCAGCCATTTGGTCGCGTGCGTTTAATACGAGCGTCCATAACTCTTCGCTAACATATACTTGTTGGCTGAGGTTGTGCTCAAACTCAATGCGTATCGTTTGTAGTAGATGTTGCTGCATTTGTAGAACAGTCCACTGCGCCATGGCCTCTGGCTGCTTGGTGCGTAGATCGAATATCATGTGCTCGGGTGTGGTGCGCTCGAGCAGTAGGCTCAGGCGCTCA
The DNA here is from genome assembly GCA_036309065.1 of Paludibacteraceae bacterium. GTDB lineage: Bacteria > Bacteroidota > Bacteroidia > Bacteroidales > Paludibacteraceae > Colicola. Next base: position 48,235 of record JAXJUN010000022.1, read on the forward strand.
TAAGCACGCATGCGGATGGGTGAGATGGTTTTTTGTGACTCGCGTTTGAGTTCCCATAGGCGTTTGCGCTCTTCGTTTTTGAACTGTGAATGTTGTATGAGCCAAAAGCCAAAAATCATCGTAATAACGACCACTATAATAATCACTGTAGTATTCATTTTTATAATGTATTATAAATCGGCTGCAAAGATAGTGATTTTTTCTGACATATGCAAGCGCGTGCGTGTTTTTGTATGAATAAAAAATCTCACTACTCTGTACTCACTACTCATATATTCTAGTGATATACTGAGTATATATCCCGTGATTTTAATTCTTGTTTTTTATTGGTCGGTCATCTCTCGGTCATCTCTCGGTGGGACACACCATCCAAACAACAAATATTCAACAAAAACCACCGCCACTCGGAATGAGCAGCGGTGGGGAATTAATAGAGAAGAATAACAACAATGTTACTCTTGTTGTGTGTTATCGTTTTTTTACTCATTACTTAATCATCTCTGCGCCGAAGTAAGGTTGGAGCGCGGCAGGGATGCGGATACCTTCCGCTGTTTGGTTATTCTCCAACAAAGCGGCTACGATGCGTGGCAGTGCGAGTGCAGAACCATTGAGCGTATGGCAGAGTGCCACTTTCTTATCCTCCGCACGGCGGTAACGGCATTTGAGGCGGTTAGCCTGGTAGGTGTCGAAATTAGAAGTAGAAGACACTTCCAACCAGCGGTGTTGCGCTTCTGAATATACCTCAAAATCATAGCAAAGCGCAGCGGTGAAACTCATGTCTCCACCTGAAAGGCGTAGGATGCGGTAAGGCAATTCTAACTTCTGCAATAATCCCTCTACATGCGCTAACATCTCTTTGTGGCTCTCGTCGGAGTGTTCCGGTGTGTCAATGCGTACTATCTCAATCTTTGAGAACTCATGCAGACGGTTGAGTCCGCGCACATCTTTGCCATAACTACCAGCCTCGCGGCGGAAGCACTCGGTATATGCGCAGTTCTTAATAGGCAGTTTATCTTCGTCGATAATCACATCGCGGTATATATTGGTAACAGGCACTTCTGCAGTAGGGATGAGGTAGAGGTCATCCAACTGGCAGTGGTACATTTGTCCCTCTTTATCAGGTAATTGTCCAGTGCCGTACCCCGACGCAGCGTTCACTACGGTAGGTGGCATGATTTCTGTATAACCTGCTTTGTTGGCTTCTGCGAGGAAGAAATTGATGAGTGCGCGCTGCAAGCGTGCTCCTTGTCCTATATAGACAGGAAAACCTGCACCAGCGATCTTCACGCCAAGGTCAAAATCGATGAGGTTGTATTTTTTTGCCAATTCCCAGTGTGGTGCGAGTGGTTCGCCTCCTGCGTTCTTTTGTAAGCGTTCGTTGGCAATGGCCTCGTCAGCTTCTGTATCCCAATCGCATAGGGCTACCGCTCCGTTCTCAGCGATGGCTTTCGCCATTGATGCGTTAGGCCAGTTGCCCATTGCCACGGCGAGGTTATCTTCTGCAGACGCTCCTTCTGGCACGAGTGCATAAGGCACATTAGGGATGGTGAGAAGCAGTTGTGTGAGTGCCTCTTCGGCAGCAGCCATCTGCTTGTCTAATTCAGGTAAAGAAGCCTTCAGCGCGCCTGTCTGTGCTTTGGCTGCCTCTGCTTCTTCGCGCTTACCTTGCGCCATGAGAGCACCGATAGACTTGCTGATTTTATTCATCTCAGCCGCTGCGTTATCTTTCTGCTGCTGTGCTGCTTTGCGCTCAGCGTCCAAGCGAATAACCTCTTCGATAGTCTCTGCGGCGTTCGCGAAATGTTTCTTCTCTAAACCAGCAATGATTTGCTCTTTATTGTCGTAGATTTGTTTTAGTGTAAGCATGGGATGTGGGATGTTATATGTTGTATGTTATATGTTGTATGTTGTATGAATACAAATAAAAATCTCCTACCGAAAAGCCGAAGCTATCGGGAGGAGATTTTATTGGTTAGGTCCTCGAACCGATTACGCTTCAGCAATCGGCTGGATGGACACGTACGATTTATTGTCGCGTTTCTTGCGGAAGGTTACGATACCATCTACAAGTGCATACAAAGTGTGGTCCTTACCCATACCCATGTTCTCACCTGGGTTGTGTACTGTACCACGCTGACGTACGATGATGTTACCTGCCTTAGCGAATTGACCACCAAAGATCTTCACGCCGAGGCGTTTGCTTTCTGATTCACGGCCGTTCTTGGAACTACCGACACCTTTCTTGTGAGCCATACTCTGTTGTCCTTTCTTTTAAGCAATAACAATTTCTTTAACTACTACATTGGTCAAATCTTGACGATGACCGTTGAGTTTGCGATAACCTTTGCGGCGTTTCTTGTGGAATACGAGGATTTTCTCTCCGCGGCATTCGTTGTCGATAATCTCGCAAACTACTTTAGCGCCCTTAACATAAGGAGCACCTACTTTTACTTTGCCCTCATTCTCGATGAGAAGCACGTTCTCGAACTCAACCGTTGCGCCCTTTTCGAACTCGTTCATACGGTTGATGAACAATTTTTTGCCAGCCTCTACTTTAAATTGCTGACCTTTCATTTCTACAACTGCGTACATTGTAATACGATTGTTTATAGGTTATGCGGTGCGGCGATTGCTCCATTCCTGTGCGCTGCTGTCGGGTGACTCATACGCTGCGGGGACAATACTTACTAAGCCTAATCCGCGAAAAATCGCGCAAAGGTACAACATTTTTTTTGAATATGCAAATAATTTAGCGTTTTTTTTCAAAATAGAATAAAATTCTACGCATTATGTAGCACTAAATGCTTGCTAACTTCATCACTTCTTCTGCAATGCGATTGGCGGAGTTGTTTTCTGCCAAGGCAAGTACATGGGTGTGTAGCGCCTCCAAGCGCTGCGTATCGTTGAGTAGGTTCAGCGCGGTAGGGATGAGTTGCTCTTTGGCCTCTACATCCTTAATCAGTACAGCAGCCTCTCTATTGACGAGCGCCATGGCATTATGTGTCTGATGGTCCTCCGCTACATTAGGCGAAGGTACTAAAATAGCAGGTTTGCCCAATAGGCATATCTCGCTGATAGACGAAGCGCCAGCGCGGGAGATGACGAGGTCAGCCTGCGCATAGCGGTCAGGCATGTCGGAGAGGAAGTCGAGGCACTCAATATTAGCGGGGCATCCAGCCTCTTGCCATGCTTGGCGGCAACGCTCGTAATAGGTTTTCCCTGTTTGCCAAACGAGTTGTATATTCGCCTTTTTGAGTGTGTCGAGTTGTGCAATGACAGCTTCGTTGATGGTGCGCGCACCTAAACTGCCACCGATGATGAGGATATTCTTTCCACTTTCCACTTTCCTCTTTCCACTTAATAGGTTTTGGCGTACAGGGTTACCCGTGATGATGATTTTCTCAGCGGGGAAGAAGCGCTCCATATTAGGGTATGCCACACATATCTTAGCAGCTTTATTCTTGAGCAGTTTGTTGGTGACGCCCGCAAAGCCGTTCTGCTCTTGCAGTAGGATAGGAATGCCCATATTAGCGGCTGCCCACATGGCTGCGCCTGAAGCATAACCGCCTACGCCCACGCCCACTTGTGGTTTGAAATCGCGTATGATCTTACGCACTTGTATGATAGAGCGCAGTAGGTCCCATAGAACGGAGAAATTCTTCCATGGTTGGGCGCGATTAAATCCTCGTACCGGCAGACCTATAATCTTGTAACCTGCTTGTGGTACTCGTTCCATCTCCATGCGGCCGAGTGCGCCGACGAAGAGGATTTCTGCTTGTGGGTCGAGTTGTTTGAGTGCATTGGCGATGCTTACGGCGGGGAAGATATGACCTCCTGTTCCGCCTCCGGAAATGAGATAACGCATGGTGAGTAATGTATGATGTACAAAGTACAATGTACAATGTACAATTGTTAGTTATTAATTATCTTCTCGCTTAGTCCAATGTGATGATAGGAGCGTCTTCTTGGCTCTCCTCTATGGTCTCTTGTACGCGTTGACTGAGTTCGGTCTGCTCACGACTCACGGCCATCATGATACCAAAATAGATAGAAGTGATGAGCACACTCGTTCCGCCGCGACTTATGAGTGGTAGGGGTTGTCCCGTGACAGGTCCTAATCCCACCGCCACAAGCATAGAGATGAGCGCTTGGCAAGTGATCATTAGTGCCAGACCCATCGTCATGAACATAGCTGGCATGTCGGAATAACGACTCGATACATAACAGGCACGGAAGAGGATGGCAAGGTACAGGAAGATTAAGAAACCCGCACCAATAATACCTAACTCCTCCACAATGATGGCGAAGATATAATCGGCAAAAGCGAGCGGTAGATAATCGCGTTCCTTACTATTACCAGGTAATACGCCTAAGGGTGATGTGCCACCGCGAGCGATAGCTACAGAAGCGTATACCTCTTGTATATTATCGTCGGTGAGTACATATTTCGATTGATCATTGCTCTCAAAATGGCGGTCAATACGGGCAACCCATGTGGTGGCACGGCTGAATGGCCCCGTTAGTTTCTTTCCGCGGCGTATATAACCAAACTCCACAATGCAATAACCTAATACGAGGGTTATGGCGGCGATACCTACAATAGAGGCCGTGTATTTCCATGGAATACGCGCCAATACCCATAGGCAAAATACAATGCCACATATGAGTACTGCCGTGGATAGATTGGAAAGCAGGATAGGAAGTACCACTACACCCGTGATGATGAGTGTGCGTATGAAATACTTCTTCTTATCTTCTTCCGTCCGCATGCGCGCAAGTTGGTCGCCAATGACGATGATGAGCGATAGTTTGGCTAACTCAGATGGTTGGAATGTGATGCCAGCGATGCGCACCCATCGTGCTGCTCCGTTGATGGTGACTACAAGCGGATTGCCAGGTATGAGTGTGGAATAGACTAATAAAGTGCTGATTCCCAATAGTATATAACCAAAGAATCGCACCCAATATGTAGGGATGAACTGGATAATGAATGCGGCAACGATACCGAGTAGGATGAAGAAGATCTGCTGTCCTATTGGACCTAAAACGGATTGGTTTTGGTACACCAATGTGGAGGAAGCAGAGAAAAGTGCAATAATAGCCACTACGATTAGTGCGCCGAATAAGCCCCAAAAAGTACGGTCAATATGCTGTAGTTGTAACCGTGGTTTGGTGCCCTCTTCTGTGGTAGAAAATTTGTCTTTAAACATACATGTTAAGGTTTTAATGGTTTATAAATTACGTACGGCAGCCATGAACTGGTCGCCTCTATCTTCGTATGATTTGAATAGGTCAAATGATGCGCAGCATGGAGATAGCAGTACAGTATCCCCTTCGCGTGCTGCTTGATAAGCCGCTTGTACGGCCTCTTGTAATGAGTGGGTGTCAATGAGTGTAAGGTTAGCAAAAGAGTCTTGACTGAAATGCTGTATAATCTTCTCATTATTCACGCCCATCGCGATGATGGTATGGCATTTGGTGCGTACCAATTGGTCTATTTCGCTGTAGTCGTTGCCTTTATCCTTGCCGCCTAAGATGAGTACAGTAGGTGTGGTCATTGATTCGAGAGCGTACCAACAAGAGTTGACATTCGTGGCCTTGCTGTCATTAATCCATCGTACGCCTCGCACGGTGCATATGTATTGTAGTCGGTGCTCCACGCCTTGGAAAGTCTTGAGACTCTCGCGTATCACTTCTTTCTTGATGTCCAGCACTTGTGCCGCGAGGGTGGCTGCCATTGAGTTGAGCACATTATGTCGTCCCTTGAGCGCCAATTCCTCTTCGCCAATAGGCAAGCAGTAATGCTGCGTAAGGCCGTAAGGGTGGAGTGTGGCTCCAAACACCTGTTTAGGGTTTTGTAGGTATTTATCTATGATTGGATCCTCTGCCCAATAGATGAAGGCATCATCGGCCGTTTGATTACGTGTGATGCGGAACTTGGCATCTGCGTAGTTTTCAAACTTATAGTCGTATCGGTCTAAATGGTCTGGCGTTATATTGAGCAAGATAGCCACATCCGCGCGGAAATCGTACATGTTATCCAATTGGAAGGAACTGAGTTCAATTACATAGTAATCGTATTGCTCGCGGGCTACTTGTAGCGCCAATGAATTACCGATATTACCCGCTAATCCCACATTGAGTCCTGCTTGGCGCAGGATATAATAGATGAGCGAAGTGGTGGTTGTTTTGCCGTTAGAACCCGTGATGCATATCATTTTCGCGTTTGTATAGCGCGCAGCGAATTCAATCTCAGAGAGGATAGGCGTACCTTGTGCTATCAGTTTTTGAACGATGGGTGCTGTCAATGGGATACCTGGTGATTTGATGATCTCGTCGGCATTCAAGATGGCATTCTCGCTATGCTTGCCGTCTTCCCACTGGATACTATTTTGGTCTAATAGGGCACGATAAGTGTCGCTGATAGTACCATAATCGGATACAAAAACATCAAAGCCTTTTTCTTTGGCGAGGATAGCTGCTCCTGTTCCGCTCTCGCCTGCACCTAAGATAACTATTCGCTTCATAGGGATATATGTTTGGGGTTTAACGAATCTTCAATGTGAGGATGGTGATAGCTGCCAAGATGAGTGTGATGATGCAAAAACGCAGTACAATCTTGGTTTCATGTTGCAACTCTTTGCTTCCTTTGAATAGGATTGAGCATGTAGGGTCGTTCTGTAGCACTTTCTCTACCGAAGTACGGAAATGGTCGTGGAAAGGTGCGCGTTTCCATACGCGTACATGCTTGCCGCGTTTCTTATAGAATTTATACACTTGGGTCTGGAGGATGACAGAGACGCTCTCCATGAGGAAAATGCCACATAGGATAGGTAGCATCAATTCCTTATGAATAACCATCGCGCATACACCGATGATACCTCCTACGGTGAGGCTTCCTGTATCCCCAAGGAACATCTGCGCAGGGAATCCATTCCACCATAGATAACCCACCAATGCGCCCACGAACGAAGCTAAGAAAACCACCAACTCTTCACTGCCGGGGATGTACATCACATCGAAATACTCTGCCCAGACGACGCTACCGCTGGTGTACGCCAAGACGAGTAGGGCTACACCTATGATGGCCGAGTTGCCGGCACACATACCATCCATGCCGTCATTGAGGTTGGCACCATTGCTCACAGCGGCTACCACTAAGATTGTTAGTAATACGAAGAAAATCCAACCCGCACGGTATTTATTCTCCTCGCCTAACCATGAGAAAAGGTCCGCGTAGTTGAAGTTATGATGATTGACAAAAGGAATAGTGGTTTGTGTGGATTTGATTTCAGGGCTCTTCTCTACCACCACTATATTATTCTCAATATGACTGGTAACGACCTCGTTCATCGTGGCAGCAGGACAGAAACGCAGCGTGAGACCTACAATCAAACCGAGTGTTACTTGACCTGCTATCTTAATCCATCCATTCAGTCCGTCTTTGTTCTTTTTGAAGGTCTTGATATAATCGTCTGCAAAACCCAAAGCGCCCATACAAATGGTGGTGATGAGCATGAGAATCATATATATATTGGTCAGTTTGCCAAGCAGCAAACAGGGTAGTAAGATGGCTCCTATAACTACCAAACCGCCCATGGTAGGTACACCTTTCTTTGCTACATTGAATGGGTCGGTCTTCTCATCACGCTGGGTTTCGGTGATGTTATGACGCTTCATGTATTGGATGAAGAACTTACCAAACCAAATACTGATGCATAGCGCGATGACGCCCGCCGTGATGGCACGGAAGGAGATATATGTAACTAATCGCGCACCTGCAAAATGACCATATGTCTCTTGTAACCAACTAAATAAAGAATAAAGCATGTTGGATGTTATATGTTGTATGTTAGATGTATTTTTTTACTTCTTCGTGGTCGTCGAAATGATGTTTGACACCTTGAATAATTTGATAGTCTTCGTGTCCTTTTCCTGCGATGAGAATCACATCATTCGCTTGCGCCAGGGTACAAGCCGTTTGGATGGCTGCGGCACGGTCTTCAATAACCAATGTGCTACGCAGTTCGTCTGTGTTCAGTCCATCCGTCATGTCTTTGAGTATCTCTTTCGGGTCCTCATAGCGTGGGTTGTCACTGGTGAGAATGAGTTGTTCGCTACCGCGTTTGGCTATCTGTGCCATCATAGGGCGTTTGCCTTTGTCGCGGTTACCGCCACAACCTACCACGGTGATGAGTCGTGCTCCCTCTTTCTTGATCTCGCGTATCGTTTGAATAACATTATCCACTGCATCGGGTGTGTGCGCGTAATCAACGATAGCCGTCCATCCTTTGGAACTATGGATGGTCTCAAAACGACCATTCACAGGGCGCAGAGTAGAGAGTACACATAGTACATCCGTCTCGCTGAAACCCAAGGAGAGGGCAGCGCCGTAGATACAGAGCAGATTGCTCACATTAAAGCGACCTACAAGCGGTACAAAAACCTCTCTATTATTGATATGCAGCAACATGCCGTCGAACCCTTCTTCAAGGATCTGCGCCTTGTAATCCGCCAGCGAACGTGTGGAGTAGGTGGATACGGCCGCTTGGCAGTTCTGCGTCATGACCAGTCCATTCTTATCATCTTTGTTCGTGATGGCAAAAGCGCTCTTTTTGAGACCATCAAAGAGGCGTTTCTTGGTGTCGCGGTAGTTATCAAATGTCTTGTGATAATCAATATGATCGCGTGTGAGATTGGTAAAGAGTGCGCCATCGAAGTCCAGACCCGCGATGCGCTCTTGGGCAATAGAGTGACTGCTCACTTCCATGAATGCGTACTCGCAACCTGCGTCCACCATGCGGCGCAAGAGACTGTTGAGTGCTATGGCGTCAGGAGTGGTGTGGGTGGCGGCTATTGCCTCATCATCAATATAATTAACCACGGTGGATAATAAACCCGCTTTGTGTCCTAATGCGCGAACTAACTTATAGAGCAGCGTGGCAATAGTGGTCTTGCCATTCGTACCTGTCACGCCCACTAAAGTTAATTCGTGGGAAGGATTGCCGAACCATTGGCTGGCGAGCATACCCAATGCGTGGTCGGTATTCTCTGCGAGAATATACGTTGTACTTAGTGTCTTGTCACTTGGCTCTTTAGGCATGTATGCCTTATTGCTCAGAACAACGGCAGCACACCCTTTTGCTACGCAACTCTCGATGAAAGTGTGGCCATCTACGGCGGTACCCACTTGCGCTACGAAAAGGTCGCCTGCGCCTATCTGACGGCTGTCGAAATGCAGGTTGCTGATCTGAATGTCTGTTCTACCAATAACCTCTATAGGTTGGATAGTTCCTAATAATTCGCTTAGTAGCATAGGACGGAAATATATTTATCGTTTCTCTAATCGTTTCTCCTCATCTTTCCATACATAATAACCGCAGTGTGCCATTGTTTTTTCGGCAATGACACGCACTGTAGAACCGCAGTCCATGCCTGCGTCATAGGGGTATTGAGGGTTCTCAATCATACAAATACATGTGTATTCAGGATTGGCTTCGGGGAAGTAGCCCACGAAGGTAATGCGGTGCTTTCTATTGGAATAACCTTTGCCTGGAATGTATAGTTGCGCTGTACCTGTTTTGCCTGCAAGTGCCACAAGATTACTCTGCGCTTTATTGCTCCATGGTCTCTTAGAGGCAGTACCGAGATGGTCATCCCAAACTACATCATGCAGGGCGCCTTGTATCTCTCGTAAGGTGCTGCGGCTGCAGATGGAGGAATTGAGTGTAGTGGGTTTGAAGCGCTTGACAATCTCTCCTTCTTTCTGGATGGCAGAGACCAACATGGGGCGCATCATTTTGCCATTATTAGCAATCGCATTATAGAACATAGCGATGTGCATCGGACTCATTTCTACGGAGTAACCATACGACATTTTGCTAAGAGTGACGGTATCTCGAGGAATGTCAATGCGTGCTTGTTCGGCTCCTGGAATCTCGCAATAAATACTATCGCATAATCCCATTCGTTCTATCTTGCGCACGAACTTACGTGCTGAACCTTCGTAACTGCTTGTGATTAGTTTGGCGAGCGCAATATTACTACTTACCGCTAATGCCGAGCGCACATCTAATATAGTGTCCATAGGGTGGGCGTCGGTGTGCTTTGATTTGCGCATATACACCCATGGTTTTTTTGTGACGCTAATCGTGTCGTCTATCTCAATCTTACCATCGTCCATGGCCGCCACGAGGGAGATGGTTTTGAAGGTGGACCCTGGTTCTACGCGTTGTACCGCGTGGTTGAGTGATTCGTAATACTCGCCGTCGCTGCCACGGTCCAGGTTGGCAATGGCACGGATATAACCAGTATGTGTCTCCATGAGGATGCAACAACCCCATTGCGCATTTTTCTCTTTGAGTTTGGTTAGTAACGCATTCTCAGTGATGTCTTGCAGATTGGCATCGATAGTAGTGATGATATCCATGCCATCTTGTGCTTCTTCGATAGTCACTGATTCGTTGCGACCACCGATGCGCTGCAGACTGCTTATGCCATCCACACCATGCAATTCTTTGTCAAAAGCTTTTTCCAAACCAGCGGTACCAATGCCTTCTTCGCCATTGATACTACCAATCGTGCGGCTGGCTAAGAGACCATAGGGTTTGATGCGACGATGTTGGTCCTCAAAGAATACGCCACTCTTGTATTTGCCTAATCGAATGAGGCTGTTCTGCTCCAATGCTCTGCGTTGTAGATAATTGATGCGCCCCTTGCTCAATTTAAGTCGTCTATTACCTTGTTTCTGCCCCTGAACGATGCGTTGGCGGTATTCTTCGGTGGTGTAATCGCCTATAATAGAGGTTAAATCGTGGCATAAACTATCTAAGTGCTCTTTGAGAAGTTGGCTATTATTGATCACCAGCGCGTCCGCGCGCGTATCCATATATATATAATACTGCGGCATACTGCTCGCAAGTAACTGCCCGTTGCAATCGAGTATGTTACCGCGTGTGGCTTTGATAGGACGATGGGTGGGTACTTGCTTCTCAGCTATCTTCATCCATTCGCTTCGTTCAACGGTTTGGATGTAGATAATCTTGCCTAAAACGGCTAAAAAACCCAAGGAGATTAAAATGAAAATGATGGCGAAGCGCCATACGGTGTTTTTTTGTTCGTCAAGCATAGTTAGTTTAGGATTTTAGTAGGTGGTTTATTATTTTCTTTTAAACTGCTGCCTTGCTCATGGAGCACAGTAGTTATTTGTGATAGTCGCGTAGCATTGGTTAGTTGCGCGCTGATAGTCATGTATTGGTACTTGGCGTCTAACATCTCTTTCTTGGTGTCCGTCAATCGGTGTTGCTGCTTGACGGAATGGTAACCCGTGAGGATGTAGATGAAGAAAAGACACGCAATGAGTCCAAGCAGTGGATAAAAACGGCGTATTTTCTTGCTGCGTAATAGGTCGCCATTTAGTAATGCTTGTATATCATGTGCGTCTGCCATAAGTCTATTTCTTTTCTGCTATTCGTAGTTTGGCGCTGCGGCTGCGTGGGTTGCGTTCCACTTCTTCATCGCTTGCCGTTAATCCCTTCTCTATCACTTCGAAAGGGGTGAGTATATTGCCATAAAAATCTTTCTCTATCGTACCTTCTAAATTACCACTGCGAAGGAAATTCTTGACGAGGCGGTCTTCTAATGAGTGGTAAGTTAGTATGGCTATGCGTCCGCCGGATTGGAGAAGGTCGCGTGCGGCGATGAGCATCTCGCGTAGCGCACCCATCTCGTTATTTACCTCGATACGCAGGGCTTGGAAGAGGCGAGCCAGGTCTTTCTTTTTATCGGAAGGAATATTCAATTCGATACATCCATTCGCGTCTGCTTGTGCATTCATCAAGTTCTCTACGCTGCGACCTAAGACTATACTTACCAATTCCTCGGTGCGCTCAATTGCTTTGTTGTTTCTCGCACGGCAGATGTTTTTTGCTATTCCTCTGCCGTTCTTTAGTTCTCCGTACAACCAAAAGATGCGCGCCAACTCTTCTTCTGTATAGGTGTTGACGATATGTGCAGCTGTCACTTTGGCGGTTTGGTTCATTCGCATATCCAATGGCGCGGAGAAACGAAAACTAAATCCTCTCTCAGGACAGTCAAAATGGTGAAAACTAACGCCAAGGTCAGCCAATAAACCATCTATCTGCTTCACACCGTAATAATCCATCCAATTGTGTAGATAGCGAAAATTACTATGCACAAACTGCCAACGAGGATTGCCGTATAATACTTGTCCTTCGTTTTGCTCGGCGCGTTTCTGCTCGGCTTGGAAAGCGTCTAAGTCTTGGTCAAATGAGTAGAGTTTAGCTTTTGTGTTTTCGGAGTTTTGGGCGCTTCTTTGTTGTGCGGATAGTTGTTCAATCGTAGCCATGATAGCCCTTGAGTGTCCGCCTCCGCCGAAAGTAACATCCACATACACGCCCTGAGGTTTGATATGCAAACCCTCAATCGTCTCTTGCAGCATAGCTGGTATGTGGTAAACCTCGTTCATAACCTTCACTCCTTAATTCCTTAATTCCTTAACTCCTTACACTTTTTTACTCATTTTTGCACGCAGGCGGGCCGCCAATTCTGTTTGGCTAAGACGCTTCTCGGCGAAGGTCTGTGGTGCCCAGAGTGCGAAGCGGTTGAGCATGCCTACAAAAAGAACATCCTGTTGTGCTCCGATGGCCTCTAAGTTCTTTCTCTGTAATAGGATTCGCCCTTGGCTATCCATCTCCATGTATTCGGCGTCAGCCATGAATTGCATTAGAATGAGTTGGTCTTCTGGGTCCCACTCGTCGAGCGCTTGGCGCAATTGCTCCACTTTTTCATTCCATACCAATTCGGGGTAGAACATCAGACATTCGTTGTCTGTGTCGCGGCGCATAACAATGCGTTTTGACCCATTCTCGGCCAAAATCTTGCGATATGCAGCAGGAACGAAAATGCGCCCTTTTTCGTCCAATCGCCCGTCTATATTTCCAACAAATGTACTCATGTTGTTATTAGTTGTCAGTTTTCAGTTGTCAGTTGTCAGTGTTCAGTGGTCAGTTTTTAAGGTCCTTAGGGTCCTTAGAGTCCTTAGAGTCCTTAGAGTCTTTAAGGTCCTTAGGGTCTATGATTTCTCGGGAGGACTGCTAGTGTAACGATAGTCCGACCGAAGAGCGGAGGCATTAGGAGCCTGTCCATTTAGCGGAGTGGTATGGACCATTGCGACTAATTGCCGAACGCGATTGCGACTGCAAAGATACAAAAAATATTTGATTCCACCACAATTCCCCACGAAAAAATTTATCAATTGTTTTTTCAACAGGTTTTCCACAATACGCAAGTGAATTAAAGGTGCAGAAAATCAGCAAAATACGCACTTTATTAACATTTTAATGAAAAGTGGGGAAAAATGGGGCATTTGTGTGGTGAGTGTGTAAGAGAGTGACAAAACAAAGAAAAAGTGCTCTCGATGGGAGAGCACTTAGATGAAAAGTGGGGGATGTAAATAGGATTTATTTCTCTACTACATGCACTACGCTATTAACCATACCCGAATAGATGAGAGTGGCCAATCGCTCGCGATAGACCTCTTGCAAACTATCTTGACGCAGGCGTTCTTGTAAGAAATCGTGTTTTGTATAGTGCCAATCGCCTTTTGTGTCTATTACATCAGGTATCTCTTTGGTGGAGTAATAACGATTGAGATAGACAGGCGCAAGATGGTCAGTAGAAATGCCGTCTGTGGTGTACCCCCATGGTCCTGGAGTACTGGATGCAGGAGCGGTCTGGATGTGCATGATCTTATCTATCTCGCTGCGCTTTACAAAACCATATTTCTCAATGATACCTGTTGCGGCTACTTCGAAATCAGAATAGGCATATGTGGCATCGGGTTGAGAAACATCTGTCCATAGCATAGGTAGCACAACATGGTTATAACCCAATGCTATATTCCATTTCCAATCCACCATATACCAATTCTGCACGGTATCCACTTTGATGAATGGCGTTTTCTTGTAGATAAACTCGCGGCATGTACCTCCTTCTGCTAAGTTGCGCATGCGCCAAACACCATTCTTATCAGGAGTGAGCATAACATTTGGGCGGTACTTGCTGGCTAAGGGTTCGAACTTAAGCACCAGATAGGTGCCTTCTTTGTATTGTTCATTCCATTCGGGCGTATTATTCTGGCATGAAAAGAATACTATTCCTAATAGGGCGATATGTAATACGATTAATAGTTGTTTCATATTGTGTTTCAGTATATTAATACGCGATACTTCTTATTCAAATAATATCTTAATCCAAGGACTCTTGCGGTTGAGCGCATCGTTTGGAAGGTATTTGATGAGATAAACGGTATTTTTCTGCATCTTGTGTGTAGGTAGAGGAACAATGTTGTAAGTAGGTCCAACAGGGATGCGATCTACTAATTCACCATTCGCTGTGTACAAGCATATACTACCGTTTGTGAGTGATTGAGGTATATATACAACATACTTAGCGGGATCGTATGAGATAGAGTCGTAAGCGAGTGTTAATCTCTCTGAGTCACTTGCTTCGCCCGCTATTGTGCGGATGCATGTAGCGGCACTCAGACTACTCAAATGCTCCTCGCAACCTTTATTCTCAGAACATTGGAGTTGGACAAAATAATCGGTGTTAGGAATAAGATCATGCGCGTAATAAACGGCATACTCTTCTGCTACATCGCCACTCTGTGCGATAATTGTCTTCTCGCGTCCTTTGTGGGTATATACAATCTTTTGGTCAAAAGTGGCGGTGAATACATCTAAGCAAACACCCTCTCCGCCAAACGAAGTGTATTTGAGTTCGAATTGGTTGAGTTTCTTACTTGGGTCTAAGTCGATAGTATATGTATATTGCTTGGTACTACGCTTGATGTCTATTGTATCCAATCCAACCTTCTCGCCTTTGTCGTTCCAACCGCTTAAGACGATAGCACCCACTTCGGAGTCTGTGGTTGCTGGTGCGCTGAGCCAGAAGGATAGTTGGGAAGCTGGTAGTGGATATGCTGGAGTGATGAGGTATTCGCCTTCTTGCTTAAACCATGCGGATACAAAACCATCTGCTTTGGCTTTGGTGGTGGTGCGAAGGAAGGTGGATACCCAACCAGCCTCGCGTACACTGGCTTCCTCGTCAAAGTCCTCAAAACTCTCCATTAGTGACTCTTCGCCATCCTCAATATGGTAGAGTGTGATATAATACTCCTCGGCGTCTTTCTCTGGTTTCCAATTGATTTTGAAGGAAGTAGGGGTTACTTCTTTTACCTTAGATAACTCTGGTGCGCCGATGAGTGTAGGGCGTGGACTGGTTCCTAAAACGGTAAAGGTACCCACAGCTTTGTCTTGACGGATGGTGATAGTACCGCGTTGTAGATCACATACTTGCTTTCCTGGTGCGTAGCGCACATAATAAGTGGTATCTAATATGGAGTCTGCATTGACGGTTAAGTTAAATGAAGTTTTCCATGTTTTATTATCCAATGAGAGGGCAAATCCTTGACCAGAAACACTAAGGCTTGCAGGAGCACTTGGGTCTAACTCAGTACCCACCACTTTCATTTCGTAAGAAGGAGTGTTGGCTTTCTTTGTGTCTGGATTATAAGTGCTCTGTAGTGTCTCCATTGGTGTGGGGAGGAACATAAAACGGTCGCTTGACTTGAAAGTGAAAGTGATATTTCTTCCGTCTTGTGCGATATCCAAGAGTGGTTGTTCTACCAATGTGCCATCGTGCATCAGCGGAGTGAATTGGGTTACTTTGGCTGTGCCTGGGAATGGGTCGCTCGTAGCAGAATAGCCTTTTGTGCCACCAGCCTCTTCCAAATCATAGCGTAATGGATTTCCGTTGTTTGGAGTATTTGAATTCCATGCGCCAGAGTTATAGGTGACATGCCAGATAAGCATGCCAGTAGCAGGAAGTGATGTGGATGCCGCATCCCAACCTACATGCTGACGGTTTTCTAATAACCAATATTCGTTTGGATCAGCACTTGACCATTCTAAGTTATGCGTCTTATGAGCAATGAGATATGCGGTGTTGGTAGAAGCTAATGGCTCTAAGGTGTATGGACCCGCGTCTTGTAATTGGATAGGTTTGAGCCATCCTAATTGGAAGCGCTCTCCTGCAGAGTAGGTAGGAGGAGTTTTTCCATTACCATTGTAACTGCCGCTACACATGATGTCCCAGTCGCCAATAGTGTATTGACCATATGAAGTGTCATAGTAGTCAGGCAAGCCGAGCACATGGCCAAACTCATGGCAGAAAGTGCCTATTCCGCACATTGATGTGCCAGAGCGACCGCGTAACTCGGATGTACATGCGTAATCACGAATCAATTTGCCGCTAACTGTTTCGTTGCTTGTTATCACATGGCGGTGTGGCCAAATAGTATTCTCACCGCCGTGCTCTGCTTCGTTATGACCGGCATAATAGATGAATACATTATCTATTTTACCATCATTATTGGTGTCATACTGCGCGAGATCAATACCCATTTCTTCTACTAATGCGCAAGCTTCTACAACCATTTGGTCTGCGTTGGCGCTATTGTTTCCACCTACATTCTTACCATAATAGGCTTGGTTCTTGCTTAGTGTGACAGGACCGTAGCAGTCGAAAATAGGAGAGAAAATACTATCGGAGCATGCGATGAAATAATCGCGTGCCGAACCAATACCATCGTTCTTTTTATAACCAGAGGTATTGAGCATGTCTTGGAAATCCTCTGCCTTATAGGTGAATTTTACATCGGTGAAGTTAACCAATATAACAATACTCTTAGGTGAACCGCTAAGAGGGAAGTTTTGCTCAAAATTCTGCTTTTGCACTACTTGGCGTGCTTTGCGTGCCTGCATAGGCATCTCCACTACAGATGCATCCTTAACGAACTTACCACTCGCAGTACGGCGGAGTGGAGTGCCATCTAAGGTGGTGTAGTAACTATGGAATTCATCACCCACTAACTTCACAGTCAGTGTGCTTCCGTCTGGTTGAGTCACTTCGATTGGTTCTGGACTCGCAATGACCGCAAACATACTCATGCTCAATAAGCATAGAGAAAGAATAGATAGTAATTTTTTCATAAGTGTGTATTTTTCCAAATTAGGCTGCAAAGATACGCATTTTTTTTTGATTATACAAGCATTGTATAAAAAATTAATTCCCTTTTAGCCAAATGGCAAAGAATTTATCGTAAATTATATAACTGCCATCATCTTTTTGGTAGAGTAATTCTCTTTCTACTAGGTTAAGAATTGCGCTACGCACGGTGCTGTATGCACTGAGTTGGTGTTTCTGCAGGAATGCATTACTACCAATTTCTTTTACCGATCCCTCTTTGGCTATAGCATGTAGTACTTGTAATTGACGCTCTGTGATAAGGCGGCAATACATTTGGAAGGCTGGGGTGAACTCTTGTAGTAGTTGATTGAGAGTGCTTAGAATAGTGTTATATTCAATGATGGGATTATTCTCTTGATAGAGTCTATTAAGTAGAACTTGCATATACCATGTATAGCCATCTACTAATATATACATTTCGTGAAATGTCTCTTTGCTTATTTGTTGGTGGTGCATAGAAAAGTGTTTGGATGCAAAAGCATAGTATGCACTTTCTTCTATAACCTCAATATTCATAATCTGTGTGCTATTGTAGAAAGGGCGTTTCGCTGAGGCGAACATCTGTGTCATAACATGTTTCTTGCTACCGGCGAAGATAAAGCGTACATTGTTTAGTTGTTGGATATGAGTGCGCAGTAGAGCTTCCATTTTTACATCTTTGTACTCGGAGATTTGCTGGAACTCATCTAAGGCAATATAGCAAGGTAGATCTGACTTTTCTAAATATGCGAATATTTGTTGTAGCGTCCATTCTTCGCGTTGTGGTTGGATGTCAATTGTACATTGTGGCATTCCGCTAATTGGGTCGGCGCCAAAAACAGGGCGCAACGAACCGAAGAAATGTGTAATTTCACTCCATACTCGTTCGGAAAATGGTGTAATGCGTTTTGTTAATACTTCTTCAGCTAGAGCTTTAGTAAAATCTCGTAGATTAGTTGTGCTATATAGGTCCACATAAAAGCAATTCGCCTCTTTGGACGGAATATTCTGAAATAAATGATGTATAAGTCCAGTTTTGCCTATCCGTCGAGGGCTAATTAGAGTGACATTTCGTCTGTTGTGGAGCGCATGTGATAATTTATCTGTCTCGTTAATACGATCGCAGAAAAACTCTTTCCCTATATAAGATGTAATAGAGAAAGGGTTCGAAATGGGACTGTTATTTCTCATAAATCATTCATTTATAGTGGTAAATATGTGTTGAAATTTGTGTGTCGAAATTTTCGTCACATAATTTTCGCTGCAAAGATACGCATTTTTTTTTGATTATACAAGTATTCACTTTAAAAAATAGAAATAGTGCATAAAAAACAGGCTACCCGAAGGCAGCCTGTTAAGAATATATGATGCAAACTGATTATTTCTTAATCATTACATCGGTAGGAAGTGCGCGGTTGAATTTGCGGATGTCTTGCATTGGACGAACCTCCTTAGCTACATACTTAGGAGCAGCCTTTGATGGGAGTTTCTCGTAGTAGAAGTTAGTGGTTTTTGCCCACTCAGCAGGTTGCTTGAAGTTGTAACCTTCTGGGGTCTCTACAAGTGTTAAACCGTATGCGCTATAGTAGTCGAACCAAGCAACATTAGCCATGTAGTAAGCAGAAGTCTCGTCGCCTGCGAATATACTTGGACCAGCGTAACCGCTGAACATCTGGAGGTATTTGCCACCAGCGTTGAAGTCAACTGCGTCGATCACTGTACCAACGCATGCAGGTTCAACTAAATCTGTGGTGTCGGTCAACCAAGCCCATTGTTGCTTAGCATCACCGAGTGTACCTGCTGCTGCGCAGCATGCGTATGCGGTATCCGTTGGGTTGAATTCATTAGCTGGAACGATTTCCAATGAACCCATGTCGAGGTAGTGGAAGTTAGGACCTTTACCAAGGTCATCGGTAATTAACCATGCGGTACCTTCTGCAGTCATGATGTAACCAGCGCCATTGAGACGACCATTCTCATCCATAAAAATGTCGGTATCCCAAACATAATAGGTAGCAGGAATCATAACGCACTTAACATCTTGGCCTGTAGATAAAGTTGTCTCAAGGGTGTCTTTGCTAAGAATGGTTGCTCTATCCAATCCGAATACAGAGAAACCACCCCATTCGATGAGTTGCATAGGATCCAATACCTCTACTTGGCATACAGCCTCTAATTCACCTACCTTAGCGGTGATGTTTGCGCTACCAACTGCTAAACCATAAATAGTACCGTTTTGGTCAACAGCTACAACAGTAGTGTCGCTTGACGCCCACTCGCATACAGGAGCATCTAATGTGGTTGGCTCGTACAATACGATCAGTTTATCGCTTCCGCCTAGACCGATTTGTACTGCAGATTCTTTGAAAGCAATCTTGGTGTACTCATTACCTTGTGGTCCTGGAGGGCAGCCCATGAAAGCTAATGCTGCAAAAGCCATCACAAAAAATTTCAATGTTTTTTTCATAATGATTGTTGTTTTTTAGTTAATAAATAATTAATTATTTAATTATAATGTGTTGTGTCGATGTTTACTTTCCGTTATCGTGTGTCAAGTTAGTAGTTGCCAACCATGGGTTATAGCGTGTCTCTGAACTTGGAATCTGGCATTGATTTGTTACCTCGCTACCAGCAATCTCCTTGTTGCCACGGCTAAGGTGGTTCTCGCCTAGCATTACGTTCTTGCTCAAACGGCGGAGTGTTTGCAATCCATAACCCTCGCCCCACATCTCTACACGCCAGTTGTAAACCAAGGCATTCTTGATAGCATCATTGCTGGTAAGTGTAGCAGTCCATGCAGCGTACTCAGCATCTTTGCCATCCAATACACGCTCGTTACAGAGTTCGGTCAGCCATTTTGCGGCAGTAGTGTAGTCACCGTTTGCCCACGCTGCTTCTGCTGCGATAAGGTATGCAACCTCTATACGCATGAAGATATTATCGCACAACCAGTCACGATCCACTTTGTCAGAAGCTGTGGTGCTCTTGGTGCGTGGGCAGTAGAATTTGCCATCAGGTACATAAGCGTACTTGCTTCCTTTCTCAGCAAACCAACCAATACGAGCATCCCATTTGGTAGCAGCGATCTCATCGTATAACTTAGTATCAATAGCTTTGGTATCACCTGCTTGCGCGTAACTATAGGTGTGTACATCCACTTGACCGAAGAATGAAGCAAGTGCTGTTGTGGTCTCTACGGTTACATCTTGTCCCCACATCCAGTTAGGTGCCGTTACATCTGCAAAACCAGTAGTGGTGAGCTCAGCCTTCTTGAGCATTGGATACTTACCATTGGTAATAACTGCTGTAGCGAGTTCTACAGCGATTTCATATGCGTTCTTGCCGTCTGCTACAGTGATATCTTTGTTGCCATGGTTAAGCATAGCGTACGCGAGTATCACGCGAGCTACGTCGGCGTCCACTTCTAATTTAGATGCGCGTTGGTTGAGTTCGCCATAGGTGTCCAAAATCTCAATAGCGGTAGATAAGTCCTCATAGATGCGTGAGTAAACCTCTTCTACTGTTACGCGAGGAGCACCAAGTGCGCCATTCTTAATCTCTGTCTCTGTGTAAACAGGGATAGCCAATTCCTCATCCATTGGTTTGGTCAATGCATCCATTGGATCGCAGTAGAAATTAAGCAGGTTAGCATAAGCCCAACCACGCATAGCCAATAACTGACCATAGTAATAACCTGTTACAGCTATCTCATTGGTAATGCTATCTGGCTCTGCAAGTCCATCCAAGATAGCTGGCACGCTGCTCTCAACAGCCATCGTGTTGAGGTTGATGAGGTTGAGAATATCATAGTAGTATGACCATAAATAGCCACTTGCGTACACGCGGAATTGGCCACGTTCATATACCTCAAACCATCCATAGTTACTCTTCTTCATTGCCATGTCACCACACTGGATATCGCAGTACATGTCAATAGCGCGTTGACCGAAAGCATCGTGGTCACCACCGTATTCGTACATCTTGGAATAAATACCTTTGATGGCACCTTCCAACTGTTGCGCCTTAGATAGACCGTCGTATTGGTCCTGGAGTAATACGCCTCCTTCTGGATAGCGAGTCAAAAATGCATCGCCACAAGAAGTCATTACAAGCGCTAAAACGATTGTCGCAAATAAAAATTGTATCTTTTTCATTGTTCTGTCCTCCTATATATTAGAATTGAACTTTGATACCACCCATAATAGTTGAGAGTGGAGAGTAGTCGTTATAGCCGTTAGTACCGCTTGAAGACATCATTGGGTTGTAACCCTTACGAGCGGTAGCAATAGCTAAGTTATCTGCAGCTACCCAAATTTGCAAGTTATTCAACTTAATCTTCTCAATCAGTTTCTTTGGGAACTTATAACCTAAGTTGATATTATTCAAACTTAAGTATGAGTTGCTGGTCAAGAAGCGGTCTGAACTCATGTTTGCATATTGGTCTGAACCATTAGACAAGCGTGGAATGTCTGTCTTTGTGTTGTTTTCTGTCCATGCGTTCTTGATATCTTTGTGCCAGTTGCGGCTACCAATCTTGTCGCTATGCATCAAGAGCGCATAGTTGTTATCGTAGCCATAACCACCAATGCGATATGCGCAGCTTACGCTCAATGTAACACCGTATGCCTCGAAGTCAATACCGAAACCACCATCCAAGTCAGGCATATAGCTCTTGCCTGTGTAGTTGCTACCTGCGTACGATGATAGGTCACCGCTTACGCTTGTTGTGCGGATGTCTGCATCTGGGTTCTTGAGTGTGTACTCATATACAGAACCAATGTAGTTATCCTCTTTCTCGCCTTCGCCAACAAGCTCAGCTGCAGTAGTACCGAAATCACCCTTGTTTGCATCGTAGTATGCAGTATAGGTGGCTTCACCATTCTCGTTGACACCTTCGTAGTGAACCATATACCAGTCTGCTGTAGAGTGGCCTACTGCCATACCGCCAGACATCACCATGCGCATTTCGTCGCCGTTCTCGTCATAACCATCGATAGGCATTTGGAGCATCTTATTGCGATAGTAACCACCATTCAAGCGAAGGTCTAACTTCACATTACGGGTATCTACTAAGTGTGCTTTGAGGTCAAACTCAATACCTTGGTTCTCCATTGCTGCGTCGTTTACATAATATCCGCCGTAACCTAACGAAGGAGCTACGTAGCGTGGGAAGAGCATGTTGTCGGTCTTCTTGTAGAAATAATCAAACTCTACATCTACATAGTTGCCAACAGAGAATTCCAAACCGAGGTCAATAGTAGAAGTGCGCTCCCAAGTTAACTCTGGATTACCTTTGTATGACCAGATATAACCCTTACCGCCATCCACATTGGTAATGTTGTATTGATCGGTAAACATCATGTCGCCGATATCTTGGTTACCCAATACACCCCAGCTTAAACGAAGTTTACCATTCTTGATCCAATCCTTGTAATCGCTCATGAATGACTCGTTGGTGAAGTTCCATGCACCACCTACAGAACCGAAATGACCCCAGCGGTGACCCTTTGCGAACTTGCTTGAACCATCCGCACGGTAGTTGGCGGTGATGAGGTAACGGCTATCGTAGTCGTATGTTACGGTGGCCAATGCAGACTCCAAGGTGCTCGTGCGAGCATGACCCTCTACAGCGTCCATGCTAACAGCACCACTCAATTCGTCCACATTATCCAATACGATGTTTTTCTTATATCCGTATTGGTAGTTGTAGGTGAAATATGTTGTCTCGTGACCTGCCATTACGCGAATAGAGTGCTCGTTGATAGTCTTGTTGTATTCTAACAACTGATTGCTGGTGAATGCCAAGTAGTTGTATTGCGCATTAGCGATACGACCCGTACCTGCTGCGTCACCATAATATTTGTTAGTCAACTGATTAGCGCGCTGATTCATGTATTGCAAACCGGCATTTACGGTAAATTTCAATCCCTCGTAGAGCTTGAATTCCAAGAATGCGTTGGCTACAGTCTGGTGGCGAACAACTCTTTGTTTGTCCCACTCCAATGCGCCAGCAGGGTTAATACCGAATGAATATGGACGACCACCTTCTTCGGCGATGTTCTCATTTCCGTTATCTCCATAGTCATACATCTTACCGCCGTTGTTTGGATCGATAGCAATATTACCATTTGCATCACGCACATATACAGGGTAAATAGGAGGAATTTGGTTTACAAAGAGGAAACCATTGTTAGCTGCATTGTCATCCTGTACAGGATTGCTCATTGTAGCATATGAATATTGAATATTCAATCCACCCTTCAACCATTTCTTTGCTTCGTAGTTGATGTTAGCACGCGTATTGAAGCGTTGGAAGTCAGAAGAGGTGTAATAACCCTCGTCCTTGAGGTAACCAAATGAAGTATAGTAGTTTAATTTCTCGTTACCACCAGAAATCTTAGCAGTTGCCTCTGCCTTTAATCCATTGCTAAACAAGGTGTTGTACCAGCTCTCCATATTCTCATATGTAGGCAAACGCTGTACATCTGTGCTAAAGGTAGGGTTAACTAGTCCCATCTTGTCATATGGGTTTACTAATAAATTGCCTTTTGCATTCCATAGGTTGTAAATGGTAGGGAGACCAGATGAACCATACAAGTTGCTATTAGCATAGTTAACGGCTTGCTTCTCAGTACGATTACCAATTACGCGTGATTGGTTATATAAACTCTGCCATGCTAATACGATGTAGTCTTCTGGACTATCAACTACTTCGTGCATAGGCAATAAGCGCATGTTAGCACCCGCTTTTACATCAATCTCAATCTTACCTTCGTCGCCATTAGAACTACCTTTCTTGGTGGTGATCAATACCACACCGTTCGCACCACGGCTACCATAAAGAGAAGTTGCAGTAGCGTCCTTCAAAATAGTAGTAGAAGCGATGTCACCTGGGTCGATAGAACTGATAGAACCTGCGTCCAATGCAATACCATCCACCACATAGAGTGGAGAACTATTAGCGGAGATAGAACCGATACCACGGATACGGATTCCTGCTACTGTACCAGGCTGACCACTAGATGTTACCACTTGTACACCAGCCACCTCTCCCGAGAGAGCTTTGGTGATGTCGGACGGGTTCTTCTTCTCGATATCTTCCGCCTTTACTGCTTGTGCAGAACCTGCATAAGCACCTTTGGTTACAGTACCGTAACCCGTTACGACTACTTCCTGAATAACCTCAGTATTCTCGGTCAATACCACGCGGAGATTCTTGCCTACTGCTACCTCCTTGGTGGACATACCTACGAAACTAACGACAAGTGTCTTTACTGATTCAGGAACACTTAACTCGAACTTACCATCGTAATCCGAGATAGTACCTTGTGTGGAGCCCTTGGCTTGAATACTAGCACCGATAACAGGCTCGCCATTGCCATCCACTACCACACCGCTTGCTTGCTGCTCTGCGAAAACGCAAAGGCTGAGCGCAAGAAACATGAGTGTAAAAATCTTCTTCATTGTTTGTTGTATTTTGTGATTAATTGTTATATTCCGTTGGCTTTTTCTACATGTCTTTCAGGCTTTTTCAGCCCTTTCGTGCGTATAATTATGCGTATGCGAGCATTATATATTACGCGTATGATATGAAAAAGTGCACAAAATTACTACTTTTTTGTGACATATGCAAATATTTTGCAATAAAAATTTAATAAAGGGGGAATAATCGCCGAAAAATATTAAAAATGTAACACTTGTTTGGCAAAGAGGCGAATGAAGTGTGCATAATGGTGTGTGTAGCGCCTATTTATATGTCAAAGTGTAAAGTTTTTCAGGCGAGTATGTTTCATTTGCGACATTTTGTAACTGTGAAGTACTAATGCTTTCAATCTTTTTGAATGTGTCTGTCCAGTGTGGAACATGCCCATAATAGAGCATAGATTTCGCCATACTGAGGGCGCTATTTTCTTGGTTTTGGGCGGAGATGGCCATCTGACCACGCAGTTGTTGTATTGCTTTGCGCAACCCACTTTTGCTCAGAGGTGTACTGCATAGTTTATGCAATTCATCTTGTACCAGTTGTAAGCAAGACGCATAGTGTTCGGGGTCGCAAGCCCAGTATGCGCACCAGTAGCCAGTATCGCTTAGCGGCGTATAAGTGGATTCGACGGTATAGACTAATCCTTTGCTCTCGCGCAAGCGAAGATTGAGGCGGCTATTGAGGCTGCCGCCACCGAGGATATTATTGAGCAGAAAGAGTGTGAGTTGGTTTTCGTGCCCTAAGGGATAAGCTTTTCCACCGAGCATAGCGTGTACTTGATGGGTGTGTCTGGTATAAGTGGTCGTATAGTTGACTGTCGGTTGACCGTCGGGTGACCGTCGGTGGACTGTCGGTATTAGAGTTGAATTTAAGTGACCAAACTCTTTCTCTGCTAAGCGGAAGAAACGCTCCGGTCGGATGTTCCCTTGACAGAAAACAACCATGCGTTCGGGTCTATAGTGCTTGTGCATCCAATTCAATGCGTATTCGGGTTTGCTGCTGATGCGTCGTAGTGTCTTGCGTGTACCGAGGATAGGCATAGCAAGGGGGTGGCCATTGAAAACAAGGCTCTCAAAATCGTCGTAAATCAGTTCGCTGGGTGAGTCGTTATAACTCTCAATCTCATCAAAGATGACGGTTCGCTCTTTGTCGGTTTCTTCTTTGCGGAAGGTCGGTTCGAGTATCATCTCTGCAATCAGATGCAGTGTGGACTGAGCATGTTCGGTGAGTGTAGCGGCATAGAAAGTGGTTTCTTCTTTGGTGGTGTAGGCATTTATCTCGCCGCCTATTCCTTCAATGGAGTGGATTATTTGCCGTGCGGTGTGGTGGTGTGTGCCTTTGAAAACGCAATGCTCAATATAGTGAGCCATACCATTTTCTTCGGGACGCTCATCGCGTGTACCCGCGCCAACCATTACACCCATGTATGCCACAGGTGAAGCGGTCCAGCGGTGCACCAATTTGATGCCGTTTGGTAGAATATGATAAAAAATTTGCGTATTCTCTTGCATATGTCAAAAAAAAGCAGTAATTTTGCACCCGCTTTTGCGACTGATTGTCGAACGCGAGCGGCATTGGCGGAATTGGTAGACGCGCTAGACTTAGGATCTAGTTCCGAGAGGAGTGAAAGTTCGATTCTTTTATGCCGCACACGAGTCCTTCGGGGCTCGTTTTTTTATGCTTTCTTGGCTTCTTGCCAAAGCGCTTCCATCTCGTCGAGTGTCATCTCTTGCAGGGATTTGCCTGCTTCTTTGGCGCGTTGCTCTACATAGTTAAAGCGCTTGATGAACTTGATGTTCGTTTGCTCCAAAGCGCTGTCAGGGCGTATTTTGTATAGTCGTGCGGCATTGATGAGTGAAAAGAGTAGGTCGCCAAACTCGGCTTCTATGGCTTCTTTATTCGTTGCTTCGTTCGCTTGCTGGTTGTTTATCTCTGCTTCGAACTCACCTATCTCTTCTTTCACTTTTTCCCACACATCTTCTTTTTTCTCCCAATCAAATCCCACATTCGCCACTTTATCTTGTATGCGGTATGCTTTGACGAGCGAAGGCAGACTATCGGGTATTCCGCTGAGGACGGTTTTATTACCGCCTTTCTCTTTGAGTTTCACTTGTTCCCACAACTGACTTACCTCGTCGGGCTTGAGTCCGCTCACATGCTGACCGTTAGCATCTTCGCCTTTGAAAACATGCGGGTGTCTGAAAATCAGTTTATCGCATAGCTTATTGCATACATCGGCGATGTCAAAATCGTTTGTCTCGCTTCCCATCTTGGCATAGAAAACGACATGCAGAAGCACATCCCCCACTTCTTTGCTTATCTCCGTCATATCTTTTTTGCTGATGGCGGATGCCAGTTCGAATGCTTCTTCAATGGTGTTTTCTCTGAGGCTTTCGAATGTTTGTTTCTTATCCCATGGGCATTGTACGCGCAGTATGTCCATGATGTCTAATAGCCGTTCAAAGGCT
The DNA here is from genome assembly GCA_036309065.1 of Paludibacteraceae bacterium. Lineage (GTDB taxonomy): Bacteria > Bacteroidota > Bacteroidia > Bacteroidales > Paludibacteraceae > Colicola. The sequence continues at coordinate 75,277 of JAXJUN010000022.1, forward strand.
GCCAATTGTTCTTGTCTTGTATGCATAATAATCTTTATTCTTCGTAGTTGTTTAGTGTTATGTTTCCGTGATGGTCTAACTTAGCGTAGGTCCATTGTTGGAAGCAGTCGCCGAGCATTATGACGCGGCTATCGGCTGTTATCTGCAGGTCTAATTCGATATGTCGATGTCCGAAAATATAGTAATCGCGGTGGTTACCGTTGTATTCTTGTTCTTTGGCATAGAGCACCAATTCTTCGTTCTCTTCGCCTTTGTAGGGACAAGGATGTGCTATCTCTTTGAGTCGGCTGCGTTTCGCCCAATTGTATCCAAATGTATTACCCCACGATGGTGGCAGGCAGCGGAAGCAGAACTGCAAGGTGGGTGAGTGGAATATTTTTCTTAGTTGTAAGAAGCGTCGTATGCGTTTGCGGTTTTGCTTGGTGCGTAGTGTGGATGTCTCTCCTTCGTATGGTTCTCTATCCCAGTCGCTGGGAAGAATGCCATCTCCGTGCGCAAGGTAAATAGCTTTGCCGTAACGGATGATGGTGCAAGGTGAATAATGCACTTCTGCGCCGCATAATTTCTCAATACCACCGAAGGTCCACATATCGTGATTACCTATGAAAAAATGCACGTGGATGCCCATGCGTGTCATTTTGCGTATTTGTTTGAAGAATGGGTGGTATTGGAGTTTGCTCTTGTCGCTTTTGAAATACTCCATCCAGAAATCGAACATATCGCCGAGCATATAGATAGAAGCCGCGTCTTTGCTCATATGCTCGAGCATGGCTATCACTTTCTTTTGGTGCAACCAGTTGTTCTCAATAGCCAGACTGCCTAAGTGTGCGTCGCTTAGAAAATATATCATGGGGTGAGTTAACGAGTTAACGAATTAATGAATTAGCGAGTTAGTGAATGAATTACATGAAGCCAAGTTCTAATTTGGCTTCTTCTGACATCATGTCCTTGGTCCATTCGGGTTCAAAGACGATAGTGACATTCACATCTTTGATTCCCTCTACGGACCCTACTTTCTGCCGAATATCTTCCACGATAAAATCGCTCGCAGGGCAGGATGGGGCGGTGAGCGTCATGGTCACTTCGCAGACGCCATCGTCCTTCAGCTCAATGCCATAGATAAGTCCAAGATCGTAAATATTGACGGGTATTTCCGGGTCAAATACGGTCTTGAGCATTTGCAATATAGCTTCTTCTTTTTCTAAAAATTCATTCATAGCGTAAAATTTCGTGCAAATTTACAACAAAAACTGCACATACGCAAATTAATGGGTGTTTTTTTGCTTAATAGAATAAAATTCTATGTTTTATGGGCGGAGATAGACCGCATATGCTTGCATAAATGCGGTATATAGACGAACGTTAAACGGAGTACGCAGTACAGGCAAAAAGACACTCATCTTTTGCGTATGCACCGCAGGACGCGACAGTAACATTCGAAGGGGCCCCTGTTGAAAACAAGGGGGAGTAGGTCGAAGGTACACAAAAAAAATGACACATGCAAATTTGTGTCATTTTTTTGTGGTCTTAGAGCAGTTCTACGGAGCGATTGACGAATTTGGCGAGGGCCTCACCCTTGAGTTGTCCGCTTGCCAAAAGCGCGATGTCGATCAACTGTTTGATGCGATCATCTTCGCCGTCTAAGGTATAAACGGTCTTGATGACTGTCTCTTTGGTGCTTGGCGCATCGCCTTCGCCTTTCTTCTCTACTTCTTCTTGCACCTCTTCGCTCGTCTGCTTGCCCACTAACTCTTGAATGAGTGGGTGCGCGGTATTAATGACGAGGTTGTATTGGTCTGGCATATTTCCGTAGAAAGACATACCTTGTTGGTGTGCGGACATCTCTTTCATGCGACGCATGAACTCGTTTTGTGTCAGGAAGACTGGCAGCGCGTCTGCGGAAGCAGCTTCGCAGGTAACGAAATAGCGCAACTTATCTTCGCTGCTTGGCAGTAGGTTCTCAAATGCTTTGCGCAAACCTTCTTTCTGCTCGTCGGAGTAGTTATCTTTGGTGTTCTCTTCTTTGCGAATGAGGTTCTCAATCGTATCGCTGTCGATACGCACGAAGCGCAGTTTATCTTCCGAGTTCTTCTCTTTCTCCATGCCCTTCTGCTCTGCTTGGCTCATGATATGCACATCCAGTTCGCCGTCCATGAACAGTACATCGTATCCTTTCGCTTTTGCGCGCTCGATATATGTGTAATGAGCATCTGGGTCGTTGGTGTAAAGCAGTACGAGGTTGCCATCTTTGTCGGTCTGTGCCTCTTTCACTTGTGCTATGTATTCGCTGAGCGTTGCGTATTTATTGTCAATGCTCTTGTAGAGCGCAAATCCAGTTGCTTTGTCATAGAATTTCTCATCGGTGAGCATGCCGAACTGGATAAACATCTTGATGTCGTCCCATTTCTTGGCGAACTCATCTTTGTCGGCTTTGTATAGTTCTGCCAGTTTGTCTGCCACTTTCTTGGTGATGTATCCGCTAATCTTCTTTACATTATTATCGCTCTGCAAGTAACTACGGCTCACATTGAGTGGGATGTCTGGACTGTCAATCACACCGCGCAGAAGAGTCAAATACTCAGGAACGATGTTCTCCACCTCGTCAGTTACATATACTTGATTGCAATAGAGTTGAATCTTATTACGGTGTACATCGAGGTTGGTCTTTATTTTTGGGAAGTAGAGAATACCAGTCAGGTTGAATGGATAATCCACATTGAGGTGAATATGGAATAGCGGTTCGTCCATCTGGGTGGGGTAGAGTTCGTGATAGAAAGTATCGTAATCCTCATCTTTTAAGTCTGCTGGCTTGCGTGTCCATGCAGGAGTGGTGTTGTTGATGATGTTCTCTTCGTCTAGTTCTACCTGCTTGCCTTCTTTCCACTCTTTCTTTTTGCCAAAAGCTATCTCTACTGGCAAGAACTTGCAGTATTTCTTGAGCAATCCCTCGATGGTTGCTTCTTCGAGGTATTGGCTAAACTCATCGTCTATGTGCAGCACTATCTCTGTACCTCTTTCTGCTTTGATGGTCTCCTCCATAGTGTATTCAGGATCGCCCGAACATGACCAATGAACGGCTTTAGCGTCCTCTTTGTGGCTTTGTGAGAAAATCTCTACTTTCTTGCTGACCATGAAAGCGGAGTAGAAACCGAGTCCGAAATGTCCGATGATAGCTTCGGCTTTGTCTTTGTATTGAGCCACGAACTCTTCTGCGCCGGAGAAAGCTATTTGATTGATGTATTTATCTACTTCCTCGGCTGTCATGCCTATACCGTGGTCAGAGACGGTGAGTGTTTTCTTATCCTTATTTATTATCACGCGTACGCGCGTATCGCCCAATTCGCCTTTGAACTCACCTACTGAAGCGAGTGTCTTGAGTTTTTGTGTAGCATCTACGGCGTTGGAAATCAATTCGCGTAGGAAAATTTCATGGTCTGAGTACAAAAATTTCTTAATGACGGGGAATATATTATCTGATGTTACCCCAATATTACCTTTTGCCATATTTGTATAATGTTTAATGTTTAACGAATTAATGAATTAACGAATTAGTGTTTAACGAATTAATGAATTAGTGTCTAAACTCTATTCTCAATTTTCGTGCCACACGCAGATGACTGCCATTTTGGCAGAATGCAGTCCATGTTGATATATTGACATAATTGGGAGAGTAGGGAATGGTTCGTTATGATTATAAGCAATATTCTAGTCGGTTGGCAAAACGCTGCTGTTCTGATGGAGGGATGTGACAGAGATTGGCCACTTTGCGCCAATCACGGACAGCATCTTTTACTTCGTTGATTATCTGTGATGCAACTTCTTTGGATAGCAAGTAGTGTGCTGAAGCTTGTAATAATTCTGCAAGTGAAGAATTGCAAGAACTTTCAGAAATCAGCAGACTTTGAGTAAGCATGTTGGTTGGATTGATATCATATGCAGGCGAAAGTGTCCATCCGTTGGTTGTTAGTACGAACGCATGGTTACGGAAATGATCATCGTGGTTACCTATGCAAATAGAGAAAGCTACTCGGCGATATAATTCTCTGAGATTGGCTTCTGCGTCAGCAATACCAATACCACTGACAATAGTATCCACAATGTCTAAATACCCATTCCCGGAAGAAGCATCTGCACCATCTTGTAGGTTAGTGAGTGTCATCGCGGATACAGTATGCACGCGACTGGTTCCTATTCGGTCAAAGCGTTTGGATAGCAATACATGATGTGAAAAACCTGAAATGGTCATTAGTTTTGTTTCCGCAACCTGTATTCCCGCTTTCTTCGCTAACTGATGAGCAAAATGCTCCCAAAGAGCCACATCGTAATCATCGTGAATAGATGGTACTTTGGCTATGTACAATATACCATGTTCTTCCATCATATTGGCTTTAGGACGAGCTCCGCCTAAGGATGAGCCTTGGCGTAGCAGATTAGTCACCCATAGTATATTATCTGGTTTGGCTTCGTATGCTTGTGCTATCTGTGTAAAATCGCGCAAAGAGGTTAATGGTGGTACGGACATTGCGCCATCAAAGGTGCCGATAAAATCTTTATCGCCTGCTCTGCGAAATTTAAACGCTCCCATGCGAGAATAGTCGTCCAACTGAAGCAGGTAATCAAAATCGCTGAAGCTTCGAGGAATACGATTCTCTGCCTGAGCCAAGATTTGCTCGCGTTTATCAATCAAACGCCGTCCCCAGCGGTCTGGTAAGGCATCGGTGAAACAACCGAATAAGCGTTTTGTGGTATGTTGCCATCCTGTATGTGATTGTAAATCACCGCTAAGGGATATGTGCGGATGATTGGTGAGCCACGCAGCATCATACGAGAAGTGATATGTAGCATTGCCTCGCAATTGTTCGTAGGTGAGTTTGCCTACCAATTCTAATTGGGCGTTATGGTCAAGATATACTTCAATCTCCTGCATAGTCTATTGTTTTGATGATGCACGCTGGCGTTTCTTGAGCGATAAGTCTTGCAACTCGCGACCAATGGTGTCTTGCTGTGCGATAAGTAGGATGTCTTCGTCTAAGTTTAATGCGAATAAAATGCGTAGATAAGTGCCTATCGCTACAGATGGAGTGCCTTTTTCGACACGCATAACCGTGAGTTCTGAACAACCAGCTCGGTCTGCTATCTGCGCAATGGTAATATCACGGCGCAAACGAGCCAAGCGAATTTGTTCTCCTACAATGGCTAAGTTTTTCTGGGCTCTTCGTGGTAGAAGAGTGCTTTGTGTGGACTTACTCATAATCACAATAATATATCATATAGTAATATAAATGAAACGGAAACTATATTATATGATAGTTAATCCGGCGGCAAAGATACTGCTTTTTTTTGAATTGTGCAAGAAAGTGCGCCTAAAAAGTGTGATATTTTACAAAAAGTGCGCCTAAAAAGTGTAAAGTACAGACCACCCTACACCCTCGCAGCGGTCTAAAAAATATTTTTTTTGCAAAAATGTTGCACATTCAAATTTTTTGTTGTACCTTTGCAGCGCAAAGGTTGTCCCAAAGAAATATTATTTAGAAATCAATAATGTAGTTTTATCAAGTTATGAGTACGAGTGAGAAGAAAGAACATGCTGCGATAGAGAAGATGGTGAATAGAAAATCGTCTACAGCCTATCTCTCTGCACGCCGCGCGAAAGTCCCAGTAACGATTGTACGAGGGGATACTATTTATCGTGTGAAGGATGGGGAGAATATAGCAATCGGTACGGTATCTCCTAAGGTAAAAGTGACTCAAAAAGTTGTTTTGTTGAAATAAAGATGGGAAAGCGTTTGCGTATATTAGCAGGACCTAATGGTTCTGGAAAATCGTCTGTGTATGAGTAGAGAGGAGTTTTTTGAACGAGTAGAGAATGCAGAAAAGACTCCTTCGCTTCGCTTTGAGAATATAGATGAGTTGGATCAATATATTCGCAGCTTGTGATGTGTTTCTTTGTTTATTCAAAATGCCCACATTACATAGCAAAATAAATAAAATTGCAGAAATATTTGCATATATGAAAAATATATACTACCTTTGCACCGCAAATAAAAAGTACATTTGTTTAATTAATACTCCCCCGATAAATTTTAATTTATTGGGAAAGCGTAGCACAATACATGGTACCTTTTGAGCTGTAGAACAGCGATTCGTACAAGTGTTAGTGCAAGCGCAAGACACTACTTTTTGATAATGAAACCATCTTGCATCAATACAACAAAGGCGCTAAACGCGCTAACTATAGAGGGAATATTCCCTTTTGATGCAACGGCTGCGTGATAGAAGAATAGGGTGTATGCCCTATTTTTGTTTTTTAATAGCCGCTTACGAGACGGATACGGGACGATAGAAAATGCTTTCTATCTCATTTTAGGTGTTGTGGTTTTATAGTAGTATCCAATATAGGAATGTAAGTCGCCGTAGCGACGCATTACATATACTGATGTTCTTTGAAATATTGAGAATGACTGATAAATGTGCGATTTTATGCAGTTTTATAGAAATGTGTTTTGCGTGGAAAACACTTTTTAATGGAAAATGTTTCGTATGTAAAACATTTTTTCGCTAAAATTGTTGTGTATGTAAAACATTTGGCAATAAACTACCGTTGTGGTTATTTAGATTGATGTATTAACATCGCTGACTCTATATTGCATTATCAGTCGTATTTCAATATATTATGCATGCTGCGCATACCCGTCCTCGCAAGTATTGGAGCAACCTCAAACGCAAGCTACAAGCAGAAGGAAGTGAAGTGTACGAAAAAATCGTACAGTTTAAAACTGAAACAACCTGTTTCATTTTTCCGACACCATTTGCCAAAGGGAACCCAAAAAGAAATAAAAAGTTGAACAATTCGCCTATTCAAACGGGCGATTTGTAAAAGAAGGACTTTAAAATTTGCTTATTATATGTAGCGATGAGGCGCCCCGCCTTTACACTTTACACCAGAATACTACAATAAACTAAATAATTAACAATCAAAACAAAAAACATTATGAAACACTTTATTCCCTCTTTAAGTGTCTTATGTGCGAATACCCCCCCCTATGAGGGTAGTATTGCTTCGCACAAAATCCTAACCTTACTACTAATTCTTTTCCTCGGCGTTGGAAACGCATGGGCGGAAGATGTGACCTTTAGTTGGTCAGGCTCTGCAACTGCTGATGCTGGAAAAACAGATTATGTTGTTGAGCAAACTCCTGTGACACTTACATTCGCAGCAGGAACTGCGCAAAATGCGCCTCGAACAAACAAAGAAGGATCCGTTCGTATGTATGCGAATACTACACTGACTATCAGTTGTGCTTCTGGTAATATCACAAAAGTTACATTCACTCCAACTAATACTAGTTATAATGCAACAAAATTAAAATACAATGGAACTGCATTAACAAGTGATGAGTGGACTTTATCATCTCCTTCTAACGAGGTAACATTAACAGCAAGTGCTAATGCTCGTTTTAAAACAATCGTAGTTACTTATACTTCTGCTGGCAGTGGCGAAACTCCAGAACCTGATCCTGACCCAACTCCTGATCCAGAACCAGAACCTGATCCAGACCCAGCTCCAGGAACTGGTGGCACAGGTACAATCAACTTCAATAGTAGTGCTGTTAAAATTAATGCAGCAAGTGTAACTGGTAATGATGATTTAGGTAATACATGGACAATAACAACTGTAGGTACAACTTCTTATACGGCTAGTAATGCATATTATCAAGTTGGATCAGGCAGTAAGCCTGCTACAAGTATCACATTTACGACTACTTTGCCTAGTGATGTGAATGTTACAGCCTTTAGTGCAAAATTTGGTGGTTTTAATAGTACCGCAGGAGCTGTTACTCTCAAGGTAGATGACACTTCTGTTGGAACTGGTTCTCTTAATGCAACTAGTGATGTTACTATAAGCAATTCGTCACAAGCAACAGGTAAGAAACTAACTGTTACACTCACTGGTATTGCGAAGGGCGTAAAAGTATACTATATATCTTATACATATACAACTTCTTCTGGCGGTGGCGAACAAGAGCCAGTTATCGTTAAAACGCTCAAGTCTATTGCGGTTACTGGTATGACTACTACCTTCGAGCAAGGAGATGTATTTAAATTTGACGGAACTTGTACAGCTACTTATAGTGTTACTAAAGATGGTGTTGCTCAAGATGACGAAACAGCAGAGGTAACTCCTACATCTGTGTTAACTCCTGATATGGATCAAATAGGTACACCAACGATAACAGTAACTTATGAAACAGTCTCAACTACATATGACATTACGATTACAGAAAATGAAGTAACTGCTGGAACTTATAATGTTCTACTAAATAATGAGTTGTGGAATGTAACTGCTGGGCAACAGACGGCTTCTGTTGAATCAATGACAGGAAAGGCAAATGATATTACATTCTATACAACAAAAGGTTCGTCTCAAATGTACGCAAGTACCACACAAACGCGTTTCTATAAAGATGCTACATTTGTAATTTCTGTACCAACTGGTTATGTTATTAAATCTATTAAGTTTACAGAACCTACTTCTGATAAAAAATGGGAGGGTTCTATTAGTGCAAGTGTTGGCACATATGATGACGGAACTAAATCTTGGTCAGGAAATGCACAAGAGGTGATATTCTCTTTTGCTGGGCAAAACCGTATAGCAAATGCGTCAATTACATTTGAAGCAATTGATTTGACCTTACCTTCTGCTCCAACATTTAACCCTGAAGCAGGAACATACAATGCAGTACAAAATGTAACTATCTCTGCTGAAGCTGGAACAACCATTTACTATACTTTGGGTGGAATAGACCCAACAACTGAGTCTAATATATATGCTTCTGCAATTGAGATTAGCGAAACTACAACTGTGAAGGCAATTGCTGTTAAGGATGAGAAGGTTAGTCCTATAGCATCTGCAAAATATACTATCAATTTGCCATTGACAACGATGGATCAAATTTTTGCAAAAGCAACCGCAGTAGGCGGAACTGCTACTCCTGTTCATGTCACAATGAACAATTGGGTGGTAACTGGTGTTAAAAATAACAATGTATATGTTACTGATGGCACTAAAGGTTTGATTATCTACACAGCTTCTCACGGCTTCAATGTTGGCGATATTCTCTCTGGAACAGTTGCATGTAAGGTACAATTGTACAATGGTTCCGCAGAACTTACTGAATTGACAAATACTACTGAAGGTTTGACCGTAACTACTGATGGTGTTGTTACTCCTGTAGAAGTGACTGATATAACTACCTTAGGTGGCGTAAACACTGGTTCTGTTATTAAGATTACTGGTCCATGTACACTAGAAGGTACTAAATATTATGTAGCTGGTGTTCAACTATACAACTCGTTGTACACATATACAAATCCTGAAGATGGATATAATTATGAATGTACTGGTGTATATTTGCAATTCAACACTACAAAAGAAATCCTTCCTCGTAAGGCAGAAGATTTGGTGAAGATTGAAACTCAACAACCTGCTGGTATTAAATTCGAGACTACAGAATATACAGCAAATGTAAATGAAGCATTTACTGCTCCTACTCTTACCAATCCTAATGATTTGACTGTAGCATATTCAACAAGTGATGCTACTTTAGCAACAGTAGATGCAACCACTGGTGCTGTTACAATCCTTGACAAGGCAGGTAAAGTGACTATTACCGCTTCATTTGCAGGTGACGATGATTATGTTGCAGGTAGTGCTTCTTATACAATCAATATTACTGATCCAAGTGTAAGTGAGGCAACCTTCGTAGCCGGTACAGATAAAAGTGAAGAATTGACTATTACGAAAAATGGTGTAACGGTTGAATTCACTGGTGGTACTTTTAGTCGTGATGATAACTATCGTTGCTATAGTGGTCAAAAAATGACTATTTCATATGCGGATGGAAATATCACAAAAATTGTTTTGGAATGTACAACCAATAATGATGCGAAATATGGTCCAAGTTGCTTTGAAACAGAAACTGCTAGTTATTCATACTTTGGAAAAGTAGGTACATGGACAGGTGAAGCGAAGTCTATCACATTTAATGCTAAAGATCAAGTGCGTATGACTGCGATTACCGTATACTACAAACAAGACACACGTACTCCTGCAGGTCTTGCATGGAATCCTGCAACTATATCTCTCACTGTGGGTGATGCATTTACTGCTCCTACTTTCAGCAAACCTAATAGTGTAACTGGTATTACATTCGCTTCTGACAACGAGGCTTTGGCTACCGTTAACAACACTGGTTCTATATCATTGGTAAGTGGCAAAACAGGTACTGCAACTATCACAGCTACTTACGCTGGTAATGAAACCTACAAACCTGCAGAAGTTACATGCGTAATTACCGTTAGTCCAAAGAGCGAAAAAGTTGTTATCCTCGCTGAGTACAATGGTCAATGGTATGCAATGACAGGTGCATATGTTAGTGGTAAAACCAATGTATTGTCTGCGATCTCTGTAGAGTATATCAATGGTACACTATACAATGTAGCAGAGGCTGATAAAGCTTCTATCGAATGGCAACGCTCTATGAATGGCAATAAAGCTATATTCAAGAATGGAGACAACTATTTGACTGGTGGTACAAGTACAAACTTAACACTCGAAACGACTGAATTTGAGTGGGATTACAATGGTGTAAACTATTTGTGCAATGATGGTAAACGTACATTCTTGTATTGTGAAAATACGAAAACTAACGTATTCGGCTTTAAGAATTACGCTATTTCAAATGCTGGTTCTGTAAAGAGTAATAGTGATGGTACAACGGAGAGTTATTCTTCAACACCAGTCGTTACCACTCCTATATATAAAACTGCTACATTCTACACCCGTTCAGAATTGACTGAGGGCAACTATGGTACAATCTGCTTGCCATATGCTTCTGATAACTTTACTGGTGCAACATTCTTTGAGGTTGCTGGTAAAGAGGGTAATAAGATTGTCTTTGACGAGGTGGCTGCACTTGAGGCTGGTAAACCTTATATCTTCTTGGCTGAAGCAACGGAGATAAAAGTGGCACAAATTGGAACTGCGGAACTTACTGCGCAACGTCACAATAGTTTGCAAGGTACATTCACTCAAATTAATCCTGCTACGGATAATGAACTTGTAGATAACTACATGGTTGTTAACAATGTTATCAAGAAGTGCGGTGTAAACTGCGGTTTGCAAGCTAATCGTGCATACTTTGTAGCAACTGAACTTGAGAATCTAGGTACTGCCCCAGCTCCAGCGCCTAGTGTACGCCGCATATCAATGGGTGTAACAGGTCAAAATACCGCTACAGGCGTTGACCAAGTACAAGGTGACGAAGTCCCTACTAAAATGATTATTAATGGTCAGCTCTTTATCCTCCGTGGTGAAAAGACGTACGACGCACAAGGTAAATTAGTAAAATAAATTAACCGCTCCGCGGGTGGAAAGTGGAAAGTTAAAAGTCAAGAGTGGAAAGATCGTTAATTCGTTCACTCGTTAACTCATTAAACATTAATCAGTATATGAAAAAGAACTATAATCAACCTCAAACAGAAATTGTTTGTATTGTGCCATCTGCTGTGATTTTAAGCGGTAGTATGGTTATTGATGGAACTCCAGGAGATGAAATGTGGGGAAGTTAAGTAACCCACTTACTTATTACAAACAACAATCCGTGGCTCTGCCGCGGATTGCTGTTTTATTGGATAGAATGTAGGTGGGAATTAGGATGTAACTTTTGTTGTACCTTTGCAGCCATACTGACGAAAATTGATATTTTTGCATATTTTCGTCAGTAGAACTAATAGAATGTAGGTGGGCTGAATTAGGATGTAACTTTTGTTGTAAATCATTAGTGGTCAATCAGCCACTCTCGCGCCACTCTCGCGCCACTGCTACTTAAGGTTTCTTTGCTCTATCTTATAGTCATCTTAGGACATGGTCCCGTGATGGTTTCGTACTGCTACCGTGAATGGACTGAAAAACCCTGCATGTATCCTGCATGCACCCTTCAGTGATGTTCAGGATGCGAACGAGATGCGAACGGTGGAGGGTGCTGCTTGGAGTGTAAGATAATCGTTTGGGAATTAGTGGTTGAATGATTGAGAAACAAAAATAAAGAAAACAAAATAAAAATATAAAAAACATTTTTTTAGGTAATCAAAAACTCGATGTGTGTGATTATTGATTGTAAATAACCTAGATAAACACTGTCGTATGTTATGTGCCTATTGTAATCGCTGAGCCAGTGGGCTACGCGCCCAGAGCGTAATCTTCTTAATCCGCATTCATATGCGAGCATATAATGCGCCTTAATAATCATTCTCTCCTGCCGGCAGAGTTTCTGCCGTCTTACCAATAAGCACATATCCTACGCCAGCCATAAACACAGATAAAGTTTACATTATCCAGTCTATTAGATTACACACATCTCACAAAAACGCGTTCGTTTTACTCACTTACAAAAAAGCGTTCATTGCATTCACTTCAAAAACAGCAATGCTAACCGCTAAACCGCTAACCGCTAAACCGTTGCGTGGGGGTAGGGTGCTAAAATAATGAAAAATATACTGCAAAATTTGCACATATACAAAATTTTTAGTATCTTCGACCAACTCCCCCTACAAAAGGGCCCCTTCGAAGGTCCAGTCGCAGTATCCTGCAACTGGCAATCTATTTAGCAAAATCATGTATATAAGTGAACTTACTACATTTTTTTGCAAAAAATCTTGCACAATTGATTATTTTGTAGTACCTTTGCAGCGAGTTTGAACATTTTTAAGCGCGACTTTGAACATTTTTGCTACCAAAATTGAACATTTATGATTGTAAGACAGCAGTTAGCTATCCTCAAAAAGCGAATGGAAGAACCAAGACGCTTCATACAAGTGTTGGCAGGACCACGACAAGTTGGCAAGACAACACTTGTGCAGCAATTTACGCAACAAACTGATACGCCAGTGCTTAGTGTGTCTGCTGATTTAGTAGAGCCAACGAATAAAGATTGGATAATCTTGCAATGGGAAACTGTGCGCTCTAAAATGCGCATTCAGCAACTAACAGAGTACATCCTCATCATAGATGAGATACAACGGATTAATGACTGGAGTGCAGTAGTTAAAAGAGAATGGGATGCAGATACGCAGCAAGGGATTAATATTAAGGTTATTCTATTAGGTAGTAGTCGTTTGTTGATTAAAGATGGACTAACGGAAAGCCTTTTTGGACGATTTGAATTGATTCGAATGCCACACTGGACATTTACTGAAATGCGCGAGGCATTTGGCTACAGTTTAGATGAGTATATTTATTTTGGAGGATACCCAGGCGGAGCTTCTCTCCGAGATGAGGAGGAGCGCTGGTTGGATTATATGCGGCATGCTATTGTAGAGCCCGGAATAGAAAAGGATGTTCTGATGACCAAGCGCATTCTAAAACCAGCATTGATGAGGCAGTTGTTTGAGATGGGCTGTTCATATAGTTCGCAGGAACTTTCGTTGACCAAAATATTGGGGCAACTGCAAGATGCGGGCAATGTAACCACTCTCTCTAATTATCTCTACACATTATCCGAAGCCAATTTGTTGACAGGACTTCAGAAATACTCTAATGACAAAGCGCGACGCTATCAGTCATCACCTAAGTTTATGGTTTACAACACTGCTTTATTGAGCGCTTTGTACGGAAAAGGATTCAACGCGGAGCGTGTATCCCCAGCACGATGGGGAAGATGGGTGGAGTCTGCAGTGGGAGCATATTTGCTCAATCAAGCAGAGGTATATGGATATAAACTCTATTATTGGCGAGAAAATAATGATGAAGTGGATTTTGTGTTAGAAAATAGTAGCAAGGAAATTATCTCCATTGAAGTAAAGAGCGGTCACAGAATTGAAAATATGGGAGTGCATGTATTTGAGAAGAAGTTTCATCCTATTCATACATTTGTTGTGGGAGGTAATGCTTTCACAATAGAGGAGTTCTTATCTATTCCTATTAATCAACTTTGGAGATAAATTAGACCAAGGACCATGTACCCCTAATCGCTAATCGCTAATCGCTGCGTGGGTGTAGGGTACTAAAAAATGAAAAATATACCACGAAATTTGCACAATTGATTATTTTGTAGTATCTTCGACCAACTCCCCCTACAAAAGGGGCCCCTTCGAAGGTCCAGTCGCAGTGTCCTGCAACTGGCAATCTATTTAGCAAAATCATGTATATAAGTGAACTTACCACATTTTTTTTGCTAAAAATCTTGCACAATTGATTATTTTGTAGTACCTTTGCAGCGAAAAGTCGCCCGAAAAAGTGTGGACTTGTTGTAAAAACTCGCCCGAAAAAGTGTGGACTTGTTGCAAAAACTCGCCCGAAAAAGTGTTAATATGAATAATATAACTATGACAGTAGTAGAGAAAATAGCAGCGTTGCGCGAGATGATGCAGCGCAATCAATTGGCGGCATACATTGTGCCAGGTACAGACCCACATGCCAGTGAATATATGGCTTCGCACTGGTGCGAGATGCAATGGCTCTCTGGTTTTCAAGGCGAGAGCGGAACGGTAGTAATCACAATGGATAAAGCCTTCCTCTGGACCGATAGTCGTTACTATCTCCAAGCAGGAACTGAATTAGAAGGTTCAACTATCGAACTCATGCGCGAGTCGGATATTGACTGCCCATCTGTCATCGATTGGTTGTGCACCAATATACAAGGCACAGTGGGTATGAACCCCAAGATGTACAGCGCGAATACTTTCGCAGCATGGCAAGCACAGTTCGCGGAAACAGGCATAGGTGTGCAGTCGGTTGACCTCATTGCACCACTATGGACAGAAGGCCGTCCTGCTATTCCGCAAGATGTGCTCTATCCATACAGCGCAGATTTTGCTGGCGAGACAGTAGAGAGTAAGCTTGCACGCGTGAGAGAGGTGCTCAATGCAAAATGTAAGAATGGCAAGTGGGCGCTCATATCCAGCGCATTGGATGAGATAGCATGGTTGCTCAATATACGCGGAAATGATGTAGAATACAATCCTGTAGTAATCAGTTTTGTAGTGTTAGAGCCAAATAAATGTACCCTCTTTGTGGATGCTAATAAAGTGGATTCGCCAGCGCAGAACTACCTCGATTTTAATAATATAGATGTACTGCCTTATGAGGCTGTGTATGACTATATTGGCGGATTGAATGCAACTATCTTCTACGACGGTGCGCGCGTCAATCGTGCCCTCTTTGAGGCTATCCATACTGATTGCGCACGAGTGAATATCCAATCGCCTATCGTGGTTCTCAAAGCACGCAAGAATGATGTGGAATTGGAGGGCGAGCGTATTGCTATGCGTCAGGATGCTGTGGCGCTGACGCGCTTCTTCAAATGGCTTGAAGAGGAGGCTTTTGCGAATGGACAGACACAAACCGAATGGACGCTCATGGAGAAACTGCACGAATATCGCCTCATGGGAGAGAATTTCGTAGAAGAGTCTTTCGGAACGATCGCCGGTTATTTGGGCAACGGAGCCATCGTGCATTATAGCGCCACCGCTGACAACTGCGCTGTGGTGAAACCAGAAGGAATGCTGTTGCTCGACTCAGGCGGACAGTATTTAGACGGCACCACAGATATCACACGCACTGTATGGCTTGGTGGTGAGCAACCTGCACAAGCCAAACGCGATTATACCTATGTGCTCAAAGGACATATAGCCCTTGCTCGCGCACGCTTCCCACGCGGTACACGAGGTAACCAACTCGACGCCTTGGCTAAGCAATTCATGTGGGAAGCAGGCATTACTTTTGGTCATGGCACAGGTCACGGAGTAGGTCATTTCTTGGGTTGTCATGAGGGACCACAGAATGTGCGCACCGATAATAACCCTACGCCATTAGAAATAGGACATATCATCTCTGATGAACCAGGTATATACCGCACAGGGCAATGGGGAATCCGCACAGAGAACTTGATTACTGTAGTGCCAGTGGAACGCACAGATGCAGCTACTACTGAAGATGAATGGTATGGGTTTGAAACGCTCACGCTGTGCTTCTACGATACCTCACTCATCGATATGAGCCTCATGACGGCAGCGGAGGTAGAATGGCTCAATGCTTACCATGCGCGTGTGTATGCAGAGGTGGCGCCGCTGCTCAATGCAGATGAGGCTGCTTTCTTGGCACGCAAGTGCGCGGAGATCTAAACAATAGGAAAAAATCGCTGAAAGGCGGTTTTTTCTTGTATATGTCAAAAAAAAGTAGTAAATTTGCAGCCAAATTACTATGATGGAGGAAAACGGACTTATATTTCGATGCTTAGCAAGCGGTAGTAGTGGTAACTGCTACTACTTGGGTACGCGCCAATACGGCCTGCTGATTGATGCTGGCGTGTCGGCACGCCAAATACAGCGTTGCTTGCGCGAGATGGGGTTGGATTTCAGAAACATAGTGGGCGTGCTTGTCACACATGACCATGCAGACCATATACGAGCGGTGGGTACACTGGGAGAAAGAGTTCACTTGCCTATATATGCCACAACCCTCATTCATGAGGGTATAGACCGTAACTATGGCGTGCGTGAGAAACTGCGTACCAGTAGAAAATATTTCGAGAAAGGACAGGAGTGGGAGCTCTTTGGCTTTAAGATCAATACCTTTGGCATAGACCACGACTCCACCGATTGTGTGGGTTATGCTATCGATTATGCAGGGCAGCGATTCGTGATCATGACGGACTGCGGAAGTGTGAACGAAGAGATGGAGCATTATATCAGCACCGCCAATCACTTGGTGATAGAGGCTAACCATGACGAACATCTGCTGCTCAATGGTCCTTATCCCACTTATCTCAAGCAGCGCATCCTCAGTCCTCGAGGTCATCAGAGTAACGACACCTGCGGACAGCTCCTTGTGCGTAACTACCACAAAGGGCTGCGACATGTGTGGTTGTGTCATCTCTCTTTAGAGAATAATGACCCGCTTGTGGCGTATGACACCGTGTGTGCCCATTTGGAGAAAATAAACATTGTGCCCGGTAGAGACATCTTCTTGGAGACACTGGAGCGCACTACCGCAGGACCGGTATATGAGTTAAGCGCAAAAGAATAAGAAACAACTACCATTTACCAAGTACTATTATTAAACATCATACATTATGGAACGCTTAGTCATCATTCCTACTTATAACGAGAGTGAGAATATCAAGGCAATCATCACAGCAGTAATGGATTTACCGCTGTCTTTTGATGTGCTGGTTATAGATGATGGTTCGCCAGACGGCACGGCTGAGATTGTGAAAGATTTGATGGCAGGACCTTACGCAGGACATGTACATCTTTTGGAACGCTCAGGCAAACAGGGATTAGGCACTGCTTATATAGCTGGATTCAAATGGGCGATAGAGCACAAAGCCAATTATATTTTTGAGATGGATGCAGACTTTAGTCATAATCCGAATGACCTGCTCAAGCTATATGACGCTTGTGCTAATAGCGGTGCAGACTTGTCAATAGGTAGCCGTTATGTGACGGGTGTGAATGTGGTGAATTGGCCCATGGGACGCGTACTGATGAGCTATTTCGCGAGCAAATATGTGCGCTTTGTGCTCGGCGTGAATATACATGACACCACTGCCGGTTTTGTGTGCTACAAGCGCGAACTGCTTGAGACAATAGAATTGGATAAAATCCGCTTCAAAGGATATGCATTCCAGATAGAGATGAAATTTACCGCCCATAAATGCGGTGCGAAGATAATCGAAGTGCCTATCGTCTTTATCAATCGTGTATTGGGTACAAGCAAGATGAGCGGAGGTATCTTCTCTGAAGCACTACTGGGTGTAGTAAAACTCAAACTCAGCAGTTGGGTGCGTAAATACCCACAAGTGAATAAATAATAGAATTCTGAATTCTAGATTTCAAGTAAAAAATGAAGAAAATCCTATATGTATTGTGCCTTTTGATGGCGGTGGTGAGTTGCCGTCGTGGCGATGCAGGGACTGCTAATGGCGAGCAGGCCAAACCTGTGCGCTATGAGTATGGTCTGCCAATCGACTCCTTCCGCGTGGATACAGGTATTGTAGCGGATGGGCAGACATTAGGAGCTATACTCAATCACTTGGGCGCTACCCATGCGCAAATCAATAAAGTGGGATTGCTCACACCAGGGCAGTTTGATGTGCGTCAGATGCGCGCTGGCAAGAAATACCTTGCATTCTACCGCGATACATGCACAACGGATACATTGAACTGTGAGCGATTGCAATACTGGATATACTTGCCCGATGTACGCCATGCAGTGCGCCTCGAATTGGGCGACTCTATAGGTGTAGAGCATTGGGAGAAACCACTTGAGGTGAAAGAGTGTACAGCTGAGGCCGTGATAGAGTCCAGCCTATGGAATGCAATGGTGAATAATGACCTGCCTGTGGAATTGGCTCTCGAACTGAGTGAGATATACGCATGGACGATAGACTTCTTTGCATTACAGCAAGGCGACTCTATCCGCGTGCATTACGACGAGCAATATGTGGATAGCACGCGCGTAGGGATAGGACAGATATATGCATGCCATTTCTACCATGGTGGTAAGTGGCAAGAAGCATACTGGGTGGACTGGCAGGATACAGCGAAGAATGAACTTATCTGCCGCGGGTATTTTGATGAAGAAGGAAAGAGTCTGCGCAAGGCGTTTCTCAAAGCGCCGCTCAATTACAAGCGTATCTCATCCCACTTCACCTATGCGCGCAAGCACCCTGTTTATAAGATTGTGCGTCCGCATACGGGAGTTGATTATGCCGCACCAAAAGGAACACCGGTAGTGAGTATAGGTGATGGTACAGTAGTGGAGAAACGATACAAAGGGCAAGCAGGAAACATGGTTAAGATTCGCCATAATAGCACGTATAGCACCGCTTATCTGCACCTTAGTAAGTTTGGCAAAATAGCTGTGGGACAACGCGTGAGTCAGGGACAGGTGATCGGCTATGTGGGCTCAACAGGTGCCAGTACAGGTCCACACCTCGATTTCCGTGTATGGAAGAATGGGACACCTATTAATCCACTCAAGATGGAGAGTCCACCTGTGGAACCCATTCCTAATGAATATAAAGCACAGTTTGATAGTATAGTAGCAATAGAAAAAACAAAATTATGACACTCGAAAATATTTTAACACAACAAGCCAAGAATGCCGTGAAGGCACTCTATGAAGTGGACTGCACAGATGCGCAAGTGCAGTTGCAAAAGACAAGACCAGAGTTTGAGGGAAACATCACACTGGTCGTTTTCCCCTTTGTTAAGGTTGCCCGCAAAGCCCCTGCGCAAGTGGCAGAAGAGATAGGACAATGGCTCATGGCGAATAGTTCGGAACTAATAGCTAAGTATAATGCAGTACAGGGATTTTTGAATCTCTCGATAGCTGATTCCTTCTGGATTGAGCAGTTGCAGGCTATTGATGCTGACGAGCGCTACGGACGCTTCGACCGTCCTTCTAAAACTTCCTTCCCTTTAGGGGAGGAGCGAGGAGAGGCTCCTCTCATGATGGTGGAGTATTCATCCCCTAATACTAATAAGCCTTTGCACCTCGGCCATGTGCGTAATAACTTATTGGGCTATTCGGTGGCTAAGATACAAGAGGCAAATGGATGGAATGTGGTGAAAACCAATATCGTGAACGATCGTGGTATTCATATCTGCAAGTCTATGTTGGCTTGGCTTAAGTTTGGTAATGGTGAGACACCAGAGACAAGCGGTAAGAAAGGCGACCACCTCATCGGCGATTACTATGTGCGCTTTGATAAAGAGTACAAGGCGCAGATCACCGAACTCATGGCGAAAGGTATGGACGAAGAGACGGCTAAGCGCGAGGCTCCACTCATGCAAGAGGCACAAGCTATGCTGCGCAAATGGGAAGCTAACGACCCTGAGGTGCGCGCCTTGTGGGAGAAAATGAACGAATGGGTATATGCCGGATTTGATGAGACATACCAGCGAATGGGTGTATCATTTGATAAGATTTACTATGAGTCAACAACCTACTTGGAAGGAAAATCCGAAGTGGAGAAAGGTTTGGCGGCTGGCGAATTCTATCGCCGCGAAGATGGTTCGGTATGGGCTAACCTTGAGAAAGATGGATTAGATGAGAAACTACTTCTCCGCTCAGATGGCACTTCTGTGTATATGACACAAGATATAGGTACTGCCAAACTGCGCTACCAAGACTATCCAATCAATAAAATGGTATATGTGGTAGGTAATGAACAAGAATACCACTTCAAGGTTCTCTCTATCTTGTTAGACCGCCTTGGATTCCCATTCGGCAAAGAATTGGTACACTTCTCGTATGGTATGGTGGAATTACCAAATGGTAAGATGAAGAGCCGCGAAGGAACTGTGGTGGATGCCGATGACTTGATGGATAAGATGGTGAGCGATGCCAAGGAAATAAGCAAGGACAAAGTGAATACGCTGCAGGGGATAACAGAAGAAGAGGCGAATGAGATAGCACGCAAAGTGGGACTCGGCGCACTCAAATACTTTATCCTGAAAGTGGACCCACGCAAGAATATGCTCTTCAACCCAGCAGAGTCTATTGACTTTAATGGTAATACAGGTCCATTCATTCAATATACCTACGCGCGTATTAAGTCTGTTCTCCGCAAAGCGGAAACCGCAGATGGAATAGGGTCTGTAGAGTCCTTAGGGTCTTTAGAGGAGAAAGAGCTCGTACTCATCCAGCGCTTGTGCGACTACCCAGCTACGGTACGCGCAGCAGGTAATGAGTTCTCGCCCGCGATCATCTGTAACTACGCGTACGCACTCGCGTGCGATTTCAACTCTTTCTATCACGATTTGAGTATCCTCAATGAACCAGATGCGCAGAAGCGCGCTTTGCGTCTGCTGCTGGCAAAGAATGTAGCGAAAGTGCTCAATGCTGCAATGGAACTATTAGGCATCGAGATGCCAGAGAGAATGTAGAGATAAAAAAAGAGCGGGTCACATGTGACTCGCTCTTTCATTTCTATTATTCGTTAACTCCTTAATTCGTTAATTCGTTAATTCCTTAATTCGTTAACTCATAAATCGCAGATTACTCAGCGTCTTCTTTCTTAGCTGCTTTCTTGGTAGCTTTCTTAGCTGGTTTCTCTTCAGCTTCCATAGAAGCCTTGAGGTCAGCCAATACGCTGAGGTCACCAAGGGTGGTCTTCTCCACCTTAGGCATTTCTACCTGTGGTTCAGCAGGAGCGGCTTTCTTAGCTGGCTTAGCAGGAGCCTCTTTGCGCTCCTCCCATGTGCGGAGGTGGCTAACGAGGATACGCTTAGCGTCACGGTTGAACTCGATTACCTTGAAGCTCAAAGTATCGCCTACTGCAGAAGCGCTCTTGTCTTCTTTTTGCATGTGGCGGCTGGTGCAGAAACCTTCTACGCCATCCTCGAGGCAAACAACAGCGCCCTTATCGTTGAGCTCTACGATCTTGCCTTCTACGATAGTGTCCACACCGAACTTAGCCTCTAATTCCTCCCAAGGATTCTCCTCGAGTTGCTTGTGGCCAAGGCTCAAGCGGCGGTTAGCAGCATCGATATCGAGAACGATAACCTCGATTTGTGCACCGATTTGTGTGAACTCATTTGGATGTTTGATTTTCTTGGTCCAGCTGAGGTCGCTGATGTGGATGAGACCATCTACACCTTCTTCGATCTCAACGAATACGCCGAAGTTAGTGAAGTTGCGAACCTTAGCGAAGTGGCGAGTACCTACAGCGTACTTGGTGTCCACATTAGCCCATGGGTCGTCTTTGAGTTGCTTGATACCGAGAGACATCTTGCGCTCAGCGCGGTCGAGGGTCAAGATAACTGCCTCTACTTCGTCGCCTACCTTCAAGAAGTCATTAGCGCTGCGGAGGTGTTGGCTCCAGCTCATCTCGCTAACATGCACAAGACCTTCAACGCCTTCTGCTATTTCTACGAATGCTCCGTAATCAGCCATGACAACAACTTTACCTTTCACTTTGTCGCCTACCTTGAGTTCAGCATCAAGTGCATCCCATGGGTGAGCAGAGAGTTGCTTCAAGCCGAGAGCGATACGCTTCTTGTCCTCATCGAAGTCAAGGATAACAACATTGATCTTTTGATCGAGCTGAACGATCTCTTTTGGATCATTCACGCGGCCCCAACTGAGGTCTGTGATGTGGATAAGACCGTCAACGCCACCGAGGTCGATGAATACACCGTAGTTGGTGATGTTCTTAACGATACCCTCGAGTACTTGACCTTTCTCAAGCTTAGCCACGATCTCTTTCTTTTGTGCCTCGAGCTCAGCCTCGATAAGTGCTTTGTGGCTAACTACAACATTACGGAAGTCAGGGTTGAGCTTAACAATCTTGAATTCCATTGTTTTGCCAACGAGCACATCGTAGTCACGAACTGGCTTAACATCGATTTGGCTACCTGGGAGGAATGCTTCCATACCCAATACATCAACGATCATACCGCCTTTAGAGCGCCATTTGATGTAACCGGTAACGATTTCGCCATTGTTGAATGCTTCGTTAACGCGATCCCAAGCACGAGATGCGCGTGCCTCTTTGTGAGAAAGAACCAACTGACCTTTCTTGTCCTCTTGGCTCTGGATGTACACCTCTACTTTATCTCCTACCTTAAGCTCTGGATTGTAGCGGAACTCAGCAGCTGGAACGATACCATCTGATTTGTAACCTACATTAACAACAACCTCGCGCTTGTTGATAGTGATAACTGTACCCTCAACTACCTCGTTGTCCTTGATAGCATTGAGTGTTTCGTTGTACTTAGATGTTTCTACTTCGTTTTTTGTGCCTTGCATTTGCGCTTCATAGGCATCCCAGTCGAAGTTCTGGAGTGATAAATTTTCTGCCATAATGGTAGATAATGGGTGTGCTGCGCACCGTGATAGCATTACATAAGTCTTCCGAAAACGAAAGCGTAACGATGGTGCCTCGCACGTTAAAGGGTTAAACAATAGGGTTAATTACATGCTTTTTCACAGAAAAAGCGCGCAAAGGTACAAAAATATTTTGATATGTGCAATTTTTTTTGTACTTTTGTACTCGTTTTTTGAAAAAATATAAATTATACGCCAATGAGTAAGCATAAATGGACATTTGCCTCTGTGGGCAATGTGACTCGTGTATCCATTCACACAGGCGAGGATATTCGTCATTTGGGTGAATTGGATAAGAAAATGTGGACAGTGCTCTCTTGCCCTGTTTCTGGTTTGGAAATCAGCGAAGATTCTTTATCGCTAATGGATATAGATGGCGATGGTAAATTGCGTGTGACGGATGTGGTGGCTACTGCTGATTGGTTGTGCGCCATATTGCATAAGCCTGATGGTATATTTGCGCAGACAGATAAAGTGCAATTATCTTCTATCAAGGATGAGGCTATGTTGGCTCTTGCGCAGAAAGTGGTAGCGATGAAAGGTGCTGAGCAAGATTATGTTTGTTTGGCAGATGTGGATGCTGCATTGGCGTCTGTGAAGATAGAGGAGCAGGTTGTGCCATCTGCACCTTTGGCTGCGAATGTGATGGCTGCTTATAAGGCAAAGAGCGCAGAGTATGCTGCTTATTTTGAGCAAGAGAAACTGCAGAAATTGGGTTTGGCAGTGATTGCAGAAGATGCGGCTAAGCCTGGTATGATAGAGAAGAAATTCCTGGAGATGGGTGCGCAGATAGCAGAGTGGGAGGCAGCAAAAGCGGCTGCGGAGGGAGCTAATACAGCTGCGCTGAATGCGGCTAAAGCAGAATATATGCCATTGCGCAAATTGGTATTGATACATCGTGATTTTTATCGTCTGCTGCGCAATTTCGTGGCATTTGAGGATTTCTATGATCGTAGTAAACCTGCTGCTTCATTCCAGTGCGGAACGCTCATTATAGATCAGCGCGCATGCTATTTATGTATCCGCGTGAGTGATATGGCTAAGCACGCGCTCCAAGCGCCTGCGTCAGGTATATACCTTATCTATTGTGACTGCGAGTCAAAAACATTGGGTAAGAAAATACAGATTGTGGCCGCAATGACACAAGGAGATGTGAATAATCTCTCTGTGGGCAAGAATGCTGTCTTCTACGATAATGCAGGCAATGATTACGATGCTACAGTGACAAAGATTATTGATAATCCCATCTCTATCCTTCAAGCATTCTGGACTCCATACCGTAAGATAGGTAATTGGATAACGGATAAGATTAATAAATCTGCTGCGGAGAAGGATGCGAAGATAATGACGGATGTAACTACTAAATTGGATGCCAAACCAGCAGAAGACGCTGCTGCAGCAGCAGATCAGAAACCTGCATTCGATATTGCTAAGTTCGCTGGTATATTCGCTGCTATCGGTATGGCTGTTGGAATGATTGGTAGTGCATTGGCTTCCTTGGCTGCTGGATTGGTGCAACTAACATGGTGGCAGTTGATACTCGTTTTTGTAGGTCTATTGTTGGTTATCAGTGGTCCAAGTATGGTGATGGCATGGCTTAAGTTGCGCTGTCGTAACTTGGCTCCTGTGCTCAATGCTAATGGATGGGCAGTGAATGCAGATGCAGTGATTTCAGTCTTCTTTGGCACTACACTTACAGAGCAGGTGAAATATCCAATCGTGAAAGATCCTCTGGCGCGCAAGAAGCAGCATATGAAACCATGGCAGGCTACATTGGTGACTATACTAACCATGTTGGTGGTGGCATTGGCTATTTATGGTGTGTATCGTTATGTAAATCGTTCTATTGAGTCAGAGCAACCTACAGAGGTGATAGTAACAGATACAATAGTAGCAATAGAGGAGGTGGCTGAATGAATAGAATAGTAAGCACCTTATTGGTATTAGTTTGTTGGGTATATTCTGTCTCGGCTGAAGAAGTATTATTATCTGCTGTCTCGTCCGAAATCTCATCAGAGGGATTAGTGGTAGAGGATAGTCTATCGCAAGTGGGCGAAGGAGATGAGTTGACTGATATGGATGATGTGGAGATTGGTTCATCTTGCCCAGACCAATGGATGACTAATCGCTATGCGAATGATACGCTTTTTCTATCATGCGATCAAGAGTCTTTGCCCTATAAGATTGTAGTGCGTACCACTAATGGCGATGTGGTGTATCGTTTATCACCGCAGTATATATTGGGTGATACTTCCTCTTTGATGCTTCATCATCCGGCTGATAGTATTTATCGTCATATGTGGACCAATATGCATGTGAATCCATATGGCAATATGTTTGATTCGTTGATGGACGATGTGCATATACCGATGGATGGTTTCACACTTCCAGCGCCTGGATATATAACGAGCAAGTATGGTTGGCGTCGTTACCGCATGCATAAAGGAACGGATATCAAGGTGCAGACAGGTGATTCTATTCATGCGGCATGGGGTGGTCAAGTGCGTATTGTAGGATGGGATCCTCGCGGTTATGGTTATTATGTATTGCTTCGCCATGATAATGGATTGGAGACTATCTACGGCCATCTGAGTAAACCTCTTGTGGATGAGTATGATAAGATTTTTCCTGGCGATGTGATTGGTTTGGGAGGCAATACGGGTCGCTCCACAGGTAGTCACTTGCATTTTGAGGTGCGCTATTTGGGTTATGCACTCAATCCAGAGGCCATTATAGATTTTGCGAATGGCAGATTGGTGAATGAAGAGGAGTATGTAATAGGTATCAAGGCTATCAAGCAGAAGAAAGCCGAAGAGGCTGCTATGCGCTGGCATAAAGTGAAGTCAGGAGATACCTTGTCTGGTATTGCCCGTAAGTATGGCACAACGGTGAAACGCTTATGCCAGCTCAATAAGATTAAAGAGACTAAGATTCTGCAGATAGGTCAAAAACTGCGTGTGCGTTAGACTACTCGTGATGGTAGGGTTCGCCTCGCAGGATGGTCATAGCGCGGTATATTTGTTCGGTAAAGAAGAGTCGTATCATCTGATGCGAGAAAGTCATCTTGCTCAGCGATATTTTTCCATCCGCGCGCTCATAGACCGCAGTACTAAATCCATATGGTCCGCCGACGATGAAGGTAATATCTCGTCCGGCGGACATTTTCTTTTGTATCCATTGTGCGTATTCGATGGAGCGGTATTCGCGTCCGTGCTCATCTAAAAGGATAACCTCCATAGCGGGCGTTATTCGACGCAATATTTCTAATCCTTCTTGTTCTTTTATCTGCGCTTGTGTCAATGCTTTTGCATTACGCAAATCAGGGATGACCACTATTTCAAAAGGTATATAATGCTTCAAGCGCTGTTGATAATCGTCAATCAGCGTCTGCAATCGTTGGTCGGTGGTTTTGCCTACTACAAGAAGGGTTATTTTCATTAGTATATTCTATTGATAGCGTCCATCTCAGTGAGGTAGATATCAGTGCTATCGCCCATCCAGGTGAACTTATAAATCAGTTTTTGCTTGATGCTACCATCAAATCCACCAATAGCAGTGTAGTAAGTGGTGCCGTGTTGGAAAGTGGTGTGCGAACCAATACCATCATTCTCAATGGCTTTGATACCATAGTAGATGCGTGCTTTGTTTGGTTTATCAAATTGCTCTTGCATCCATTGACTGAAATAGTCCTCCGCATTCATACCTGATTGTGCAATCTCCATGCTATCGCGGGTAGTGGCTATATATGGGAAATGATTATGAACATTTCGGTGGTCATCCAGAGGGTATATGTAGTCCCAGTTTCCTCGGATGCGGTAGTGGAAGGTGATGTCCACTTGACTTTGTGCGTATGTCTTGGTATTCACCATGTGCAATTTACCCATAGGTTTCATGGTGTTGGGATCTACCACAAAGGCATAGACCCAATAGTCTGTATTAGGCGTAAGGCTAGTGAAGAAATGGTTCACGGCGCCATACTGCAGTGAGTGACTTGCGAAAGGAGCTATATGGAATTCACCTGCTTGAAGCAGTTCGTTGCGCCAACGGAGATAGGATAGGTGTGCAGAATCTAATGCGAGCATCATGAATTGCTTCTGACGCTCCATAGGGTCGTAGCCCTGACGAACGCTATCGATGGCGATGAGGTAATATGCATCTTTATCTGTGGAGAAACTGCACTCTATGAATCCTGCAGACACATATTGCAAGTCAATGGATATATGCACATCTTCTACTTCCCATCGTGCGTTGGGGTTGCATGCGCAGAAGAATGCTATTAATATTAATAGCGGTAATAGTAATGATCGTTTATTCATATTGCTTCATCTCCTCTTCTTCTTGTTGTAATAATGTTTGTACGGAATAGATAAACCGTAGGCAGGTCATCACATGTCCTCCATAATGCCCGAAATTATAGGTTATATTGGCATCTTTCCATCGTGATTTGGCATTGGTGGCATTGGTGTATGGAACGGTCTCGTCATCAATAGAATGCATGATGTAAACGGGCGCTTTGGGTACCCAGTTGTAGGAGATGATTGAGTTGGCAGTCATGGCTTTGTAGAGTTCTGCTACATTATCGGATGTTTGGTCCATAGCCTCTTGTGTAAGTATCTCATGCGTTACTTTGGTGTCAATGAGTGCGTTGATTTGAGATGAGGAATATAGTTTGCTATTCACCCAATCATCCATTTTATTGTATAGCCATTCTTGCATCAGGTCGGTCATCTCGATATCGAGTTTATTGCCTTTGATCATGCCTTGCAATACGAGTGGTACTGCTACTGGGTAACCCGCTGTGTCGGTATTGACAAAGCGCTCGTAGGTGGCTTTTACATCGTATGGTCCTCCTCCTGCAAAAACGCGGTGGATCTCGGTGTACTCAGGATGTTCTGGGAAGCAGTATTTATTCTCAATGAGGTATTGTACAGCCATGGTGGTGGCGCCACCTTGACTATAGCCCATTAAGCATATTTCGTCGTGCTCGGGTTCCATCTCGGCTGCTTTAAGCCACTCTCGTACAGCGAGATACATGTCAAATACATTGCGTGCTGTGAGGTCCATTACTAAGTAAGGATGGATTTGGTCGGCCGTCACTCCGTAGCCCAAATAGTCTGGAATGATGAGTCCGTAACCTAATTTGACGAGCACTCCCTCCAATGAGAAGCAATTGCTGGGTGCTTCTATATTGGAGCATACGGTATAGTGGCTCACTAAGATCATTCGCTTTGGTTTTTGCCCTTTGGGTAGCATCACTTTGCCGGATAGTATCACTTCGTTTCCGTCTCCATCGGTACTTGGGTAGGTGCCGACAATCTCTGTGATGGTATATTTCTTGCCATAGCGAAGCAGTTGTTGTAGCATGGATGAACCAGTGATGCTGGTGGTGCGGTGCATGCCTTCGGGTGTATTTGTGTGCTCATTCTCTCGATATGCGTTGGCGGGTGTGCCATCTGGTAGGAAGCACTGCTCTGGTAGACCTTTGCTAAGGTCTGTCTCGTGCTGACTAATCACCTGAAAACGCAGATTAGCTGCGCCTTCGATATCTGTGAAGTCAACAGATAACTCTTTGCCCGTCTGGCATCCAACCCATAGAGGCAATAGTAATAATAGAAAGTATAATTGGTATTTCATAATCAATAAAATTAGAAGCGAACGCCCATGCCCACATTGACAATGCGAGAGGACATGAGGAAAATAGTATTCATATTCTTTAATGCGTATAATCCACCGCAGTCAATGGTCCAGAACCATCGCTGGTAGTTAGCACTGATGCCAAAAACGGTTAGATTAATCGCGGCGCCCACATCTGTGTGATTCCCGAGTGCATTGGTTTCGGTGCCCCCATTGATATCTAATCCAACACCCAAACCTGAGTAGAAATTCACATTCTCGTGATGGAAATAAGTGAATCGGATAGTGGGCATGATAACTGCATTATAGAAGAACTGTTCCTCCTTGCGGTTTAGTTCTGCTCCTTTGCCATTCCGCGTCACTTCATCCCATCCTACATGGCTGAAATCCACCATAGCACCTAATGAAAACCAATGGGTGAAGCGCCATTGATACTCCATCCATACATGTTGATTATAACTATAGTTCTCTTTGTAAACCTGCTGGTATGAGTCAGGCATCGTAGTGATAATACTGGTAGGATTATGCCAAATAAGGCTCTCGAAGAGCTGATCGCCCCATCCAATACGCAACTCATTCCGCTGGGTGATATGAGTCCATTTATTCTCAGCAAAACCCACTACTGCTATGCTACATAGCAATAGTAGAAAAAAGAATTTATTTTTCACGCTGCAAAGTTACAACAATTCTTGCATATATCCAAAAAAAAGTGTAACTTTGCACAAAATTTTAGAATTATGGAAAGTACAGAACTCAAAAAACTTATTTCAATCTGGTTTGAGGAGGATATTCGCGATGGAGACCACACTTCTCTCAGTTGTATTCCTGCTACGCAAATGGGTTGTCAGCAGCTTATTATCAAGGAGGAAGGAATCCTTGCGGGTGTAGAGGTGGCGAAGGAGATTATCGCTTATTTCGATTCGGAATGTAGAATGGAGCAGTTGCTCTCTGATGGTGCGCATGTGAAGCCTGGTGATGTGGCTTTTTGCGTGTATGGTAAGGAATTGAGTCTATTGCAGATTGAGCGTACGATGCTCAATATTATGCAGCGCATGTCAGGTGTAGCTACTACGGCTCATAAATACCAATCCCTCATTGCCGATACGAATTGCCATGTATTGGATACGCGTAAGACGACGCCAGGGCTGCGCTATTTGGAGAAGGAGGCAGTGGCTATTGGTGGTGGTATGAACCATCGTATAGGTTTATTCGATATGATTTTGCTCAAGGATAATCATGTGGATTTTGCGGGAGGTATCACCAATGCGTTGGAGCGTGCGCGTGATTATTGTGCGCAGAAAGGCAAAGACTTGCGTATTGAAATCGAAGTGCGTAATACTGATGAGATTAATGAGGCATTGGCTACGAATATACCAGAGCGTATTATGTTAGATAATTTCACTCCAGAGCGTACCAAAGCCGCAGTGGCACTTATTCGCCAATGGACAGAGCAGAATGGCAAGTATATTGAGATTGAGTCATCCGGTGGAATCACGATTGATACACTGCGTGACTACGCGCTCTGTGGAGTAGATTTTGTGTCCGTAGGCGCGCTCACACATAGTGTGAAGAGTTTGGATATGAGTTTTAAGGCTGTGAAATAATCGAACTTTAGTGTAGATACGAATATATCTTGTCCGCCAGTTCGGAGATAGATAGAGACCCATCGTTAACCAAGACGATGGGTTTTTTATGGCCCATGGCTGTGGATTGGTTTTGCTGTTGAACGCGCATACGCGCGCGTACCTTATTTATATTCTCTTCCGTTGCTTGCGACTGATAGTCACGGGCCAGTGTGCGTTCTAAACGGATGGTTTCTGGTGCATCGATGAGAAAGACTTGCTGGCAGAGCGTGTCAAAACCTGATTCGTATAAGATGGCTGATTCAATGAAGAAGAAAGGAACTGTTATTTGTGCCTGACGATGCAAAATGTCTTCTTTCACTGCGGGATGGATGATGGCATTGAGTTGTGCCAAAAGTGGCGGATTGCCAAATACCTGCTTGCTCACAAAATCGGTATTGTATTGTGTGCCGCAGAAAGCATCTGGTCCTAATAGGTCTATGATGGCTTGCTGTACACCGCTATTGGTGGCTATGATGTGCTTGGCTTCTCGGTCGCAGTCATAGACGATATAACCGCGCGTGGCCATTTCGCGCGCAATCGTTGACTTGCCGCTACCAATACCGCCTGTGATACCAATGATATATGTGCGCTGCGTATCCATGATTAGAATTGGAAGTAGATGAATGGTTGGGTATCGGCTGTAACAAACTGGTATATGACTACGATACAAATCACAACAATAACAACCATCAGCCACAAAGGCATAGCTGCGAAATAGAGGCGATAGCGACGCTTCCAGCGGGTGGGTAACCAGTGGATGAGCATACCCATCACAAACATCGCTACTACCCATCGGTATTCGTATAAAAATTCGGGAATGATAGCATTATTCCATGCGCCTCCCATCTGATTGACCATATTTTTCGCTGTGCTCCACGCTACTTCATTGGCGGTGGCTGGGTCCAGATTACTACTACTGCGGAAAAAGAGTCGCGTGAAGGTGATGAAGGTAAAAGTCTGCGCGATGGCCCAAGCGGTAGCTATACCATCGGTGATTTTCTTCCATGTGCGGTGAATAGTAATGCGTCGCGTGCACAACCAATATACATAGCGGATGGTTGTACCTGCACAAACAATGCTTGCCCATACAGCGAATAATAACCAAACAGGAAGAGGGTAGTGGTGATTGATAATCCATAAGGAGGCAGTGAGTAATGCCATACAAGCCATACGCATATGCCATCCCATCTCGCGCCAGAACTTATTGACGATCATGCCAATGCCGTTTATTCCGCCCCAGATGGTGAAGTTCCAACTTGCGCCATGCCATAAGCCACCTAATACCTGTGTGATGAATGAGTTGAGATTGGAGTAAAGCAGTTTGCGTTGTAATGGTCTATAGCGCGACACGATGATAATAATCAGGGTGATTACTGCCATAATGCCCACTACCCACCATGTACCTGTCAGTACGGTGCAAACGATACCAATCACGGTTAACCAAAAGAATGTACCAAACCCAATACGCCTATTGCCGCCTAAGGGGATGTATAGGTAACTCTTAAGCCATCTGCCGAGTGACATGTGCCAGCGACGCCAAAACTCTTGCGGGTTTTGCGATTTATAAGGCGAGTCAAAGTTCATAGGTAGATAGAATCCCATCAGCATCGCCACGCCAATAGCGATATCTGTGTATCCAGAGAAATCGGCATAAACCTGCAGCGAGTAGGCAAAAAGCGCGAATAAATTCTCAAATCCAGAGAAAAGGAGTGGATTGTCAAAGACACGATCTATGAGATTGACTGCCAGGTAATCGGATAGTATGATTTTCTTCGCTAATCCATTCAGAATCCAGAAGACGGATAATCCAAAGAGTCGTCTGCTGAGGCGGAATGGTTTGTATAACTGCGGAATGAACTCCTCTGCGCGCACGATAGGTCCTGCTACTAATTGTGGGAAGAAGGATACATAGAATCCGAAATCCAGTATATTGCGCACAGGGCGAATACGCTCACGATAGACATCCGTGGTATAGGAAATGACTTGGAATATATAGAATGAGATACCTACGGGTAGAATAATACTATCCACATCAAAGCGTCCTGATTGACTAAAACCATTCCCGATGTATGCGAAAAGGTCAAATACCTCAAACTGACTGCCGAAGAGGTCATTCACCATGGAGGTGAAGAAATAAGCGTATTTGAAATACACCAGCAATCCTAAGTCGATGGCGATGGATAGGCATAACCAACTCAGTCTGCGTTTGGGCGCGGTGTTTTGCGCAATGCGCTGCGCGATGAGCCAGTCGCTCAAGGTGATGAATGCCAATATAATGAGGAATAATCCGCTTGTTTTATAATAGAAGAACCAACTGACGAACATCAGATACACATTTCTCATGTGCATTCTGCGTGTACTATCAGCGGCTTTCGTGCCATTCATTATCAAGGCAAAGAGCGCATATACTAATGCGAAGAATGCCCAGAAATAGAACTGCGTGAATAGTAAGGGTGATTCCGAGTTAAAGGCAAATATGTGCTCTAATATATTCATTCCGTCACCTCCTTTATCACTTCGTCTTTTGTGCTTTGTGCTTCGTTACTTGGTATCTTCTCAACGAGCCATTCCGCTACGGCATTACCTGCTTTGCGTGCTCCGCTTCGCATGAAGTGTATTCCGTCCGAACCAGCCAATCCGATTTCTTTCCATCGTGCCATACTACCATTGCCGCCCATCCAGCGGAAGAGGCTGAAATAAGCAATATGTTCCTCAAGTGCCATCTTGTGAAGCAAGCGGTCCATATAGGAAACCATTGGGTAACTCTGCTCTACGCCATTAATGGTGGTGAGCATATCGCTCGGTCCAATAAAGAGAATGCTGGCATGTGGTGCGCAGGATTGAATATAACGCACTTGTTGGCGCAATCCGCGAACGATGCTTTGGATGGTGCTGGGTTTTTCATTGAATGGGATGGCATTGCCACCGAACTGCATGATGATGAGCGTCACATTCTCGTTGCGGTAGAATTGAGTGAGTTGGGTGGAGTCTATTTTATTAAATACCAATCCCAAACAGCCACGCATAGGTATATTATCCACGATGATACCTGTGGATGACTCTTGTGAGATGCCATATACAGCACCTTTGCCTTGCAGGCTAATGGTATCTCCGTATTGCTCGTGACGAATGGATGAGTCAGCAAATAATTTTACTTGTGTGTAGCGAGGTCTATGATCTGTAGGAGTGCAGATGAGTGTGAGATGCTCACTACCGCTCACGAGGCTATCGTTCATAAAGGCCACTTGTCCCATCGCGCCGTATAATCCATCCGAACGCTGCATGCGCTTAGGACCATAGACAATATTTCTGGTGAGTGTCTGCGGTGTGATGGTTTTGCCATTCATGATAAGTGTCTGCTTGACAGAGCGGCTGGGGATGGTTTGTGCCAAAGGCATTAGTCCCACGCCCGCACCACCAAATCGGTCTTGCAGCACTTCGCGTATCTGCGAACTCATACGGTCCTCTTCTATCTGACTATCGCCGTAGTGTACAATGCGCACTTTGCGTGTATTGGCGGTGGTTAAGGACTGATAGAAAGCGCCCAAGAAAATACGGCTATCTGTGATAGAATCGATGGGTATGGTAGGGATGATAGGCGCAGCGGGCGCTACATGCGTTGCGGTAGTGTCAGTGACTGCTTGTGTAGAATCTGATAACTCGATAGAATCGGATAACTCTATCTCCTCGGCCTCTTGTACCTCTTCTCCCATCACTTCGGCAAAGGTGGGCCATTGTAGGGTGTAGTCGCATAGCACTACTCGTTCAGGGAGCACCCAACAGAGCGCACCCAAACAAGCCATTACACAGGCGGTGAATATGAGTACATGATACGACTTCATTCTATTTCTTCCAAAGTACTCGGCTGAATAATAATAGTACGGTAAAAATCTCCAAACGACCGATAAGCATCACGATGGTGGCAATCCATTTGGCTAACATGGGGAAGTCTGCATAATGTCCGTCAGGACCGAACTGCCCTAATGCTACGCCTACATTACCAATCATAGAAACGGCTACGCTAAGTGACTCGTTAAAACCTATTCCGCATGCGCAGAAACATATTGCAGCCACCATGATGATAGCGATGTAGAAGAACATGAATGCCATCACATTACTGGTGGTCTGTTCGCTCACGGTATGTCCATTGAATCGCACAGGAATAACGGCGTTAGGGTGTATGCGTCGTTTGATTTCCGTGATGGCGGATTTAGCAAAAATACCGATACGCACCCATTTGACACCTCCGGCAGTGGAACCGCTGGCGCCACCAGGTACCATCAAGAAGAAGATGATAAGCCATAATACAGGTGGCCAAGTCATATAGTCTCCTGCAGAAAAACCTGTAGAAGTGATCATTGAGATAGAGGTGAAGATGCCTGTTCGTAGTGAATCGCCAGCGAGGGTTAGTCCCTCTCGCCAATTACTGATCCATCCGCTCTCTATCTGCGCAAACCATATGAATAGACCAATAGCAAGGGCTATACCTACGATGATACAACTGCCTATGTACCAATGTGTTTCCTCATCGCGTATTAGGCGTTGTGGTTTGCCGCGGAAGAGGTAGATGAGTTGTGTGAAGTTGATACCCGATAAAAGCATGAAGAGCGCGATAATCCACTGAATACCAGCGCTATCGAGCATGACGCTTGTATTGCGTGTGGAGAAACCACCTGTAGAGATGGTACTCATCGCGTGGCAGATGGCATCAAAATTACTCATGCCAAATAGGGAGAGTAGAGTGCCCTCAATGATGGTGAGTAAAATATAGGTGAGCCACATTTGCTTGGCGGTGTCGGCTATGCGCGGACTGAGTTTTTCGTAACTCACACCTGTCACTTCGGCGCTATAGAGCTGCATGCCACCCAGTCCGAAGAGCGGTAGAATGGCTACGCTGAGCACGATAATACCCATACCGCCAATCCATTGTGTGAGTGCGCGCCAGAGTAAGACGGAGCGTGTCATAGAGGTTACATCTGCAATGACGGTAGAACCCGTGGTGGTGAATCCCGCCATCGTTTCATACCAAGCGTCGGTGAGGGAGGGTAGTGCGCCGCTCAGCCAATAAGGGAGCATGCCGAAGATGGAATAGACGAGCCAGATAGTGGCCACGATGACATATCCTTCGCGTTCGCTCACACGGCGCTCCGCCTTGCGGCCAGCGAGCATCATCCACCAACTACTAAACCAAGTGATGGCGGACGCCACTATCCACGCACCCATATCGGGTTCGTTATACCACCATGCGGCAAAGGTGGGGATGAGCATGAAGAGTGCTTCGAGTGTAGTGAGCACTCCCATGGTTTTGAATATGAGTCGCCAGTTGAATGTTCGTGTCATTTGAAGAATCGTTCAAGTTTGCGGATAACATGATTCTTGCAGAAGATGACAACAAGGTCACCTGCAATAATTTGTGTATCGCCGTTTACTAATATTCCCTCTCCTGCGCGCACGATGCCACCGATATTTGCATCGGTAGGAAGGTCTAAATCTTTCACTTTGTTTTTAGTGACAAGACTTCCTTCTTTGGCGTAGAATTCCATTATCTCTGCGTCGGCGTTGGTGAGGTTGTGCACGCCGCGTACGGTGGAATCGAGTAGCATTTGGTAGATGTAACTGGCTGCGATAGTTTTCTTATTGAGCACAGTACCAATCTCTAATCCTTCTGCCATAGGAATATAGTCGATGTTCTCTATTTCGGCGATTGTTTTGCGTACGCCAAATCGTTTGGCGGCGAGGCATGCAAAGATATTTGCTTCGCTGCTCTCTGTTACTGCTACGAAAGCGTCTGCATCTTCTATTCCTTCTTCGCGCAGCACATTCATATCGCTACCATCGTCGTTGATGATGAGTGCATTGGGCACTTTCTCGCTGAAGAGTGTGCATAATTGTCGGTCTTTCTCAATCACTTTGATGCTCATCTCCTCTGCCAGTTCGGTGGCTGCTTTGCGTGCGATGCGTCCACCGCCGAAGAAGATTACATTTTTGATTTCCCGTTTGGATTTGCCGAGTTCTTCACGCATGTATTCCATGTTCTCATTTGGGCAAACGCAATAGACGAGGTCTCCTTCTTCTACGCAGTCTTGTCCTCGTGGGATGAGTGTATCTTGTCCGCGTTTGATAGCCACAATGCGGTATTTGCCGTGGTTGTAGATACCAGACGCGAATGGTTTGCCAATCACTTGCGCGCTGGCGCGTATCTTGACAATGCATAATTCGAGTGCTCCTTGGCACAGACTCAAGTGGTATCGCATCCAGTTGGTGCGTAGTGCCTCTTCTATTTCGTTAGCGGCAAGCACTTCAGGATAGATGAGGTGGTTGAGTCCCATTTTCTCGAAGAATACTTTGTTCTCTGGCAGTAAGTATTCGTAGTTGTCTATTCGTGCTAATGTGCGTTTCGCGCCGAGTGCGTTAGCGATGAGACAAGCGGTCATATTCTCTGCCTCGTTAGGTGTGACGGAAATGAATAGGTCACAATCGCCCACGCCTAAATCGCGTAGGTCATGGATAGAGGTAGGATTACCTTTCTTGGTGAGCAGGTCGTAGTTGGCGCTCAGGTCACCCAAGCGTTCATTGCTCTCGTCGATGAGACTTATCTCCATGTTTTCGCGGCTGAGTAGTTTGGCGAGGTGCGTTCCTACTTCTCCAGCGCCTGCAATAATGATTTGCATAGTCCTTCTTTATCTAAATTGAGTAAGTGGTATAATTCTTTGGTAGAACCATGTTCTACAAATTGGTCATTGACGCCCAAGCGTATAATTTGTGGATGGTAGTTGTGGTCGCTCATCCATTCGAGCACAGCGCTGCCCATTCCTCCCGCGAGAATACCATCTTCGGCGGTGACGATGGTTTGGAATTGCTGTCCTATTTCGTGTAGCATTTCTTCGTCCAGTGGTTTGAGCCATCTGAGGTCATAGTGTGCAATAGAAACTCCCTCTTGGCTTTCCACTTTCCACTTTCCACTTTCCACATCTTCAATCGCTTCCGCCATGGTGTTGCCGATAGCGCCGATAGTGATGACAGCCAAGTCTTTTCCCTCTCGCAGTTGGACTCCCTTGCCGTATTGAACATCAGCCATCTGACATCCAACATCTGACATCGCGCAGCGTCCTCTTGGGTATCGAATGGCGATAGGTCCGTCCCATTCTTTGGCAATGTGCATCATTTGCTCCAAGTCTTGTGCGGTGCGTGGCGCGCATATGCTCATATTAGGAATGTGCCGCAGGTAAGCGAGGTCAAGTAGGCCGTGGTGTGTAGCGCCGTCATTGCCTACTATGCCTGCGCGGTCGATACAGAGCACGACGGGCAGTTTCTGCAGCGCTATGTCGTGCACAATATTATCGTACGCGCGTTGTAGGAAAGTGGAGTAGATGTTACAATAGGGTTTGAGTCCTGCTTTGGCTAATCCAGCACTAAAAGTGACGGCATGTCCTTCGGCGATACCTACATCGAAGACGCGTTCGGGCATCTCTTTTTGTAGGATACTCATGGAGCATCCAGACGGCATAGCGGGTGTGATACCTACCACTTTCTCATCTTGCTTTGCGAGTTCCAAAAGGGTATTACCAAATACCTCCTGCCATAATGGT
The DNA here is from genome assembly GCA_036309065.1 of Paludibacteraceae bacterium. Classification (GTDB taxonomy): domain Bacteria; phylum Bacteroidota; class Bacteroidia; order Bacteroidales; family Paludibacteraceae; genus Colicola. The sequence continues at coordinate 113,022 of JAXJUN010000022.1, forward strand.
GGCACTGCTTCCTGCTCTGCTTTTCGCTCTCCTGTCTCCACATTGAATTCCCCCGGCGCATGCCAAACGGTCTGGTCGTTCTCCGCAGGCGCATATCCTTTTCCTTTCTTGGTGATGATATGCAGCACTTTGGGTCCTTTATGGTTCTTTATCTCGCTGAGGATACGCACCAAGCTCTCCACATCGTGTCCGTCTGTAGGACCGAAATAGCGGAGGTTCATACCAGTGAAGATATTACTTTTCTGTTTACTAAGTGCGGCTTTTATGTTGTTGTTGCGCCGTAAGATGCGCTCTTTCTTGGCATCGTCGATGAGGTGTAGCTTAACGGCTAATTGGTATAAAATCCATCGCAGGCGGTTGTAACTGGCGCTGGTGGTTATGTCCACGAGGTATTGTGTGAACCCTCCTTTGAGTGGGTCGATGGCCATGTTGTTGTCATTGAGCACGATCAGCAGGTTGTTCTTGGTCATGGAGGTGTTGTTTAGTCCCTCGAATGCCAAACCGCCAGTCATGGCTCCGTCACCTATTATCGCCACCACATTTCTTCCTGTAGGGCTCTGCCCGTCCTGTAGCGAAGCGTCCTCTAAACCTTTTCCACTTTCCACTTTCCACTTTCCACTACTTCCAATATCCATTCCTAACGCGGCGGAGATGGAATTGCTGGCGTGTCCGGCTATGAACGCGTCGTACTCGCTCTCGGCAGGGTTGGTGAAGGGCGATAGTCCTTTGAACTGTCTATTGGTATGAAAACGGTCTCGGCGACCGGTGAGTATCTTATGTGCGTAGGCTTGGTGTCCTACATCCCATACGAGCTGGTCGTGGGGTGTATCGAATACATAATGCAGTGCTACGGTCAGTTCGATAGCACCGAGTGATGAACCGAGGTGTCCAGGGTTCTTGCTGAGTGCTTGAATAATGAAGTCCCTCACCTCTGCGCATACGGCAGGCAGTTCGGTCACTTGCAACTTCTTCAAGTCCTCAGGTGAATTGATGGTATGTAAGTATTTATATTCCATGTCGCTTTGTTAAGCTGTCAGTTTGTTAGTCTAAAACCCAATGCCCTTCTTTTCTTCCTCCTACGCGTCGTAGCAGACCAATTGATTGTAGATAAGCAATGTCTCGTTTGATGGTTCGCTCACTAACACCGGTCTTTCGTGACATTTCTGGGATGGCTATGTGTGGGTTTGTTTGTATAGTTTGTAGGATAATAAGTTGTCTGTCAGTTAGTTTTGTGTGTTTTTCTTTCGTGACATTTGTTTCTCCTGTTGATGTTACGAAAGCTGCAATCTCCGCTTTAAGGTTTGTATTATGTAATTGTAGCATTACTTCAGGAAATATCGTTTCGTTCTCTTGCTCTCGTGCGTCAATAAGTGCTTGTATGTATTTTGCTTTTTGTTCTTTGAGCACTTTGATAGGAATTAGTCCGAATTCCCATTGTAGCATATTCATTACAAGGCGTGACATGCGTCCATTACCATCTGCCCATGGATGAATAGTTACTAAGCGGTAGTGTGCTATGATAGAAAGGTTGTAGGCTGCTATAGTATCTTTTTTATTGATTTTTTTTCGTTCTGTATTGAGCCATTTACAGAATTCGTTTAATGCTTGTGGCACTTTCTGATATGCGAGATATGAACGCCCATTGTGTCCGGCTGTTACATTGACTAATCGTAAATCACCATTTGCGGCGGAGAATGAACCGAGTGGTGTGTTGTAATCATTGCCGGTATTTTTCATTATTATAGCATACAAATGACAAAGATTGTTTGTGGTGTAGTCAGTATGTTTTTGTGCGAGTTCCCATGCTTGCTCATAAGCTGCTTTTAGGTCCAAGTTCATCATCTGCTCCTGCAGTGTACGCCCTGGTGCAGTAATGCCTTCGTCGAAAAGCAATTGATTTTCTATCTCCGTAACGGTACTGCCTTCTATAGCAGTAGAGTGCGTGATGAGAGAATAGAGGCAGAACTTCTTGTAGTCAATTTGTTCCTCTATGCCTAATTGTTTATATGTAGAGATAGTTTGTAAAATATCCATGTTGCTTTGTGTAAGCTGTCAGTTTTCAGTGGTCAGTTTTTTTATCGGGAGGACTGCTAGTGTAACGATAGTCCGACCGAAGAGCGGAGGCAATGGTTGCACCTACGATTTAGCAGAGCGGTATCGTCTTATGCAACCCATTTGCCGAACGCGAACGCGAGCGCATACTCGCGCATATTAAAATCGGCTGCAAAGGTACTACATTTTTTGCATATATGCAAGAGTTTTAAAGTTTTTGCTAAATTAATTGCTCAAGCAGAGTGAGTTTTTGTGTAATGTGGAGTGTGTAGGGTGTATTTTTTATAATTTTGTCAACAAAAAGTATATATACTAAAGTATATATAGTATAAAGCATGAAAATGCATTTTTTGGTGTCTTATCTTATGGTTATCCTATGGGTATGTTATGGTTATCCTATGGTATTAACAGCCAATTACCCTACAATACTCTGTACTCATTGCAAATTTACGAGTCAATTACGAGTCAATTACCTTATCTCGCATATTTTATATTGTTTTCTTTATTTTTGTTTTACTACTATTTGGGGACTCCTTTTTGAGGCTTATGTGGAGCTTAATTATCAAAAACTACCGATTTTGGTTAAAAAAGTGAGATTTTATGCAGAATTGCACCTCTAAATTTGCGCGTGTGTGAATTTTATTGTATCTTTGCAGCGATTTTGTTCAGTTGATTAAACAAAATTGATATATTTTTGTTCAATAAACTATACAATTATGATTAGTGTTGACATTCTTAAGCAAGTGATTCTTGACAATCAACATGATGTTGAGCGTCAGATTGTTATTCCTCGTTCTGTTAATTTAGAAGAGGGGATGAATTATGTATTAGTGGGGGTTCGCCGAGCGGGTAAATCATTTATGTTATACCAACGAATGCAGCAAAATTTGCAGCAAGGCATTGGTTGGGATAAGATGTTGTATATCAATTTTGAGGATGAACGACTCATAAATATGGAGTCGTCAGAACTAAATCTTTTGTTGGAAGCATTTGCTCGAATCTATGCGAATGATAGACCGATACTCTTCTTGGATGAGTTGCAAAATGTAGTGGGTTGGGAAAAATTTGCTCGTCGTCTCGCCGATAGTAAGTTTCGTGTGTATATCACAGGAAGCAATGCCCGTATGCTGAGTGCGGAGATCGCGACAACATTGGGTGGTAGATATATCATGAAAGAGGTGTATCCGTATAGTTTTGCGGAATACATAGATGCGCATCGAGTAAGCCGTACAAAGACAGCGCAGACAGCTACCAAAACGCGCGCTGTCTTGCAGCGCTATTTTGACGAGTATATGCAGTATGGTGGTTTTCCAGAGTGCATCAACCTGCCTGCAAAACGCGATTATTTGATGAGCGTATATCAGAAAATCTATTTGGGTGATATAGCTGCCAGACACCGAATAGAAAACACCTTTGCGTTGCGGTTCCTTTTCAAAAAACTATCTGAAAGCATTATGCAGCCCCTTTCTTTCACACGCTTAGCCAATTTGATTACATCCACAGGAAGCAAGATTAGCAAGGCTACTGTGATTAACTATATGGAATATGCTAAGGATTCATATTTGGTTTTTCCAATAAAAAACATCACCAGCCATATAGCAGAGCGCGAGGGTAATCCCAAATATTATTTCGTAGATAACGGAATGATCTCTTTGCTTACTCTAAATGCAGAACCAGCATTGCTGGAAAATATAGTGGCTATGGAATTGATACGCAGGTACGGACAAGATAATCATGTGTTTTTCTATAGCGATAAAGTGGAAGTTGATTTCTATATACCAGAGATAGAAACTGCTATTCAAGTTAGCATGTATCCTCGCGAATCGGCTGAAACATGGCGTAGAGAAACGGAGGCTCTGGTGAGAATGAACAAGCATTTGCCTTGTAGTACACTTTTATTATTGACCCAGAATGAAGAAGATACAATTGCCATAGACGGTGTTGTTATTCAGTTGAAGCCTGTTTGGAAGTGGTTGTTAAATTAGGCGAGTTTACTACTATTTTTGTAGCCCAAGGAGGTTTTCACGCTGCTTAATCATCAAAAACTACCGATTTTGGTTAAAAAAGTGAGATTTTATGCAGAATTGTGTCTTTAAATTTGCGCGTGTGTGAATTTTGTAGTATCTTTGTGCGTTTTTTTAGGGATGTAGTTCAGTAATGTCCTAATAAAAAATAAACAAAAACATAGAAAACACTTTGAGTGCTTTAAAAGCAATGCTTTTTGCTTAGATTGCTACTAAAAATTGCTTATAAGCACGCTTACAGACACTTTTTACTACCAATTTACCCAACTCTACGAGTAAAAAGCACTCAAAGACAAAAACATAAAAAATAATTCATTCTCAAATCCGTTATATATGCGACGCGTGAGGTAAAGAAAAGCAATCAATTCAATCTTTTTTATATTTAACTTTAAATCAATTCTTTTATGAAAAAATCAATCTTTTTATTTTTCGCAGCCATCCTGTGTGCGACAAGTGCATGGGGTAACACTACATTCAAGGCTGGCGAAATTCTATTCTATGATTTCTCTGCCATCACGGGCGGAGCGAATTGGACTTGGAATAATGGTAGCGGCATGGCATATGACGCCCAAGCCCATAAGACTGTAAAAGCCATTCTCTTTACAGCTGACGAAACATGGACTAAGGGTAAAACAATCGCCAAAACAGGTACAGGCAATTGGTCTGGCATTACCTTCAAAGATAGAGAAGACGGAACCAACTGTATCAAAATCGGTGCTGATGGAAAATCATATACTTGGACTACACACTCTATCGAAGAGGATATTCTATCTGGTAATTATATTATGGTTTATGGTGGCGAGTTAAATTCTTGGGGGCAGTCTGAATACTGGTTCTTAACAGAAGCAAACGATGAAAGAAAAGCTGCTGTTGCAAAAACAAAACTATCTATAACCATCAATAGCGAAGCATATAAAATGGGACCTGTATTACTCCCTGCAGGTTCTACATCTTATATTCAAGGTCACTGGAATTCAGGAATGAAATGTTCTGTAGAAGCTGGTTCTGCATATGTCGTTCGTAATTCTACATCAAAAACAAATTATACAAAAAAAGCACAAAGTGGAAGTGATTACTTGTATCAAGTAAAACAGAACTCAACTGCCCCTACTAAAACCCTCTCTCCTACATGCCCAACAAAAATTCTGCAAGGTGAGAAATTATCGTTCTCTCATGGTGCAGCAGGCGTATCTGTTGTAGGAAAAACAAATACCGTTAAATACTATTTACAAAACGGTACTACATACACAGAGAAAACTTTAACTGATGGCACAATTGATGTTTCTGACCTGCCAGCAGGTAACTATAGTATCATTACTTTGTTGTATGACGGATATATCTATGTAAAAGCTTCTACAAGCAACTTCACTATCGAATCTGCTTACGATGTAACATTTGCAAACGATGGAAACGGAACAACAAACCAAACAGGTACCATAAAAGTTGGTTCTTCTACAGGTATCGTAATTGATGCAACTCCAAGTACTGACTATGAGTTTAAGGCGTGGGAATCTTCTAACGGTGGTTCTTTTGCAACAACTGCCGCTGATGCAAGCAACACTTTCTATCCTACAGCAAACACCACATTGACCGCTACCTTCCGTTCTACAGCCGTTAATGCTCTATTGGTTGTGGCAGGTGAGAATATCACTTCAGTTACAGGTTCTGCAGAACCAGTAGCCTTGGGTAACAGTTATCCTATTTCTGCAACATTCCCTGCAGGATATAAATTCACAACTTGGACAGCAGAACCTGCTGCAAATGCTACTTTTGTTGATGAAGAAAGTGCTACTACTGATGTAACTGTGCTTAACGGTTCTGTTACTATTACAGCTTCTGCTGAAGAGATTTTGTCAAACTTGACAACTGCTAACGAATATAACGAAGGAACTCCTACCATTGCAGCACCAACAGCAAGCGTAGCTAAAATTGGTGTAACAACTACTGCAACCGTTACCGCAGCCGCAGGTACTGGTTACACATTCGCAGGTTGGAAACTTGACAATTGCGTTCGCACAGACGCTGGTGCTGACAATGCAACCACAATTACAGTGAAATCTAATGGCGATGGTGCTGATGCTAAAGTTACCGCAAAATACGAACAAAATGTAGTGTATTTTGTAAACACAAAGGGCTGGTCTACTGTAAAGGTTTATGCATGGAATGATGGTGGTGCATCAAATGCAGCATGGTCTGGTTTGGCATTAACCGCAGCCAATGTCGTTAAACAAATCGGTGGATGCGATGTTTATAAATATGTACCTGGTGATAATTACGCAAAGGTTATCTTTAACAATGGTTCTGAGCAAACAGACGATTTGACTTGGCAAAATGGCAAATACTATGTATATAACAGCGAAAACACCAAAGATGTTTCAGACTGGTACGATGAAAGTGAAGTAGAAGGTGTTTTGCCAGACCCTGTTCAACTTACTTATACAGTGGAAGTTCCTGCAGGAACACACGAATGTTATATCGCGGGTGGCATGAACGGTTGGAGTTTCACTAAAATGACTCCTGTAGATGCAACTCACTTTACCACTACAATTCAATGGGCAACCAACGCTGATAAATACAAATATACTAGCGGTCCAGATTGGGCTTATGTAGAGGTTAAAGCTGATGGAGGAGAAGTTGCTGACCGTACCTACAATGCTAACGACAAAGTAGCAAAATGGTCTGCTGTTTACGACCCAAGTGCTACTGTTTATGACTACTATGTGGTAGGTACTATGAACGAGTGGACCCAAAACGATGAGAACTATGGTATGTCTAAAGTAGGTGAAACAACTACTTATGCAAAAGAACTTACCCTTGCTGCAGGCACATATAAATTTAAGGTTAAGGGTACAGCATGGTATGGTTATACTGATATCATAGGTGAATATACCGAAATTTCTGCAGAAAAAGACGGTGAAGGTAATCCAACAGGAAATATCCAACTTACCCTTGCAGCAGAAAAGACCTTTACCGTTAACTTCGACAGCAATACTAAGAAAATCTCATTTACCGATTTGACAGAGAAAGTATATAAAGACATTATAATTACTGTTAAAGCAAATGAAACTGCTCCTAAGATTCACTGGTGGAACGCAGGTAATAAGTTGAACGATTCTGAATGGGAGAATTTACCAAAAATGACTGCTACAGCGAATGCAAATGAATACTCATACACTTTGAAAAATGTAGATGCAGAGACAGGAGTTGAGTATTTGATAAAGGTAGGTGATTTGCAGAGCGATAATCAGAAAACAAAAGAAGATGTAACTATTGACTTTAGAGATATTTGCAAAGTTAAAGTTTATGGTCTGAATGGCTGGGATAAACCTTATCTATTGGAACTCGCAGATGACTATAAGACTGCTAAAGGAACCATTGTGCTCGAAGAGAAAAATTATGAGTTCAAAATGGTAGAAGGCAGTGGAGATTGGTTGGGAAATACGGGAACAATTAAAAAATCAGAAAGTGGTTGGACTTTTGAAAAAGACAAGGACAATTGTAAACTTCAGACCAAACTTGCTGGCAACTATATCTTTACTTGGGATGTAACAACAAATAAACTTTCTGTAAGCTACCCGGTAAAAGTTACCCCTTCTGTAGTAGAAAATGCATACTTCTCTGTTGCAGATGGCGAGTTCGTACAATTCTCAACTGGTAACCTCCAATACGAAGTGGGAACCAACACATGGTCATTCGCTTCTAAGCAATACGAGGTAATCGGTGGCGAAGCTTACACAGGAAGCAACAATACCAACTTCGGTATGAACGAGCCTGGTTACACTGGCAAATTGGATCTCTTTGCATGGAGCTGCGATGGTAAGTTTGGTGTGAATCCATCTAACGCTGACGCTGATTATACAGGCGAGTTTGCTGATTGGGGTAAACTTGTTAACGAAGAAGGTTGGTACACTCTCACAAAAGATGAGATGAACTACCTCCTCAACCGTAAGAAAGATGGCAAGAAACTTTGGGCACTGGCTACAGTATGTGGTATGAATGGACTTATCCTTCTTCCAGATAACTGGAATAAAGAAACTGAATTAGAGTACGGCTATGTTCCTGCTGATTGGAATTATACCAAAAACCAATTTGATGGTGCAGCATGGGCTGCTCTTGAAGCTGCTGGCGCAGTATTCCTCCCAGAAGGTGGTACACGCGTAGGCGGACACGGAAATAAAGAGCAAGGTGGCGGTCCTGCTGAGTTTGATGCTCATGGTGATTACTTCCATGTGGACAATGTTGGCGAAATGGGTTACTATTGGCTCAATACCCAAGACACACGCACAGGATTCGAAAACTGTGCATCATACCTCATCCTCCCAGGTTGGAGTGAAGGTGCAACAGATGCTAATGAAGACGACATCTGCTTACAACCACAAGTTTGGAGCCGTGAGAAACGCCGCGGTAACTCCGTTCGTCTTGTGAAAAAAGTTACTCCTGACTCTTACTACACCCGTACTGTAACCTCAGGTGATTATGGAACAATCTGCTTGCCTAATGGTGGTCTGTTACTCGGAGCTTCAGCTTTCTCTGTGGCTAAGATGGAAGGAACAACAATTCTCTTAGATGAGGTAGGAACAACAATGGTAGGTGGTACTCCATATGTGGTATTCCCAAATACAGGAGCAACGAACTTGTATGTGTTCTATACCGATAATGCAAATGCCCCTGCAGGAAATGTAAATGGTTTATATGGTTCTTACACACGCGAGGAATTAGCGCCCAATGCTGGCAATTATATTATGCTTCCAGGTAATAAGTATGCGGAAGTAACAGGCGATAGAGTATTTGTGGCAGCCAACCGTGCTTACTTCAAGGTTAGCGAGATTCCTCCTATAGCGCCAGCTCCAGCGCCAGGTGTACGCCGCATCGCAATCGGACAAGCTCCGCAAGTGGCTACAGGCATGGAGAATATAGATGCTTCAGCACAACCAGTTAAGGCTATTATTAACGGTCAACTCTTTATCCTTCGCGGAGAAAAGATGTACGACGCACAAGGTAAATTAGTAAAATAAAGAAGCCTACCCCCAACCCCTCCCTGAAAGGAGGGGAGAAGGGGCGCTAATTCATTAACTCGTTAAACATTAATCAGTATATGAAAAAGAATTATAATCAACCTCAAACAGAACTAATTGAGTTCGCACCAGAAACTGCTCTTTGTCAAATAGCGGCTGTAAGTGGTGGCGTTGGTGGCGGTGGTGAAGATATCGAAGGTGTCTAATCTTCCCTCCCTCACTTATTACAAACAACAATCCGTGGCTCTGCCGCGGATTGCTGTTTTATTGGATAGGATGTAGGTAGTCAGAATACTCTGTATTTTGTTGTAAATCATTAGTGGTCAATCAGCCACTCTCGCGCCACTCTCGCGCCACTGCTACTTAAGGTTTCATACAGCCAATAGGAATGACATAAACACCATCTTCTGGGCGGCGGTAGGCATGCTGACCTGTAGCGGTGAGAACCATCTTGAATGATGGAGATTTCATGCGAGTAGTATCTATTTGTGATTCTAATTCATTGAGCGTTTTTGCACCATCGTTAATGAGTGTCTCTCCTCCTAACTTCACTTCTATAAGACCATATCTGCCGTCTCGCAAGTGAATAACCATATCGCACTCCAACCCTTTTTTATCGCGGTAGTGATATACATTCCCATTTAGACGCTCTGCATAGACGCGCATGTCTCTTACGCATAAAGACTCAAAGAGGAATCCCATAGTGTTGAGGTCATTAATTAAATCATTAGGACCCAATCCTAAAGCAGCCGTAGCAATAGATGGATCTATAAAATAGCGAGTGTCTGTAGTACGTATGGCTGTCTTGCTGCGTAGATTGGGATTCCATGCAGGCATGTCCTCTATAACAAATATCTTTCTTAGTGCATCTAAGTAAGAGGCGATTGTATCTTCGTTAAGAGTAGATGAATCATTATACCTTAAATCTTCTTTTATGGTGGCAATGGACGCTTGGGTGCCTTGGTGACGCGCATATGAACGCATCAGACGCTGTACCTTCTCTGAAGACCGTTTTATGCCATCTATGCGAGTAATATCCTCTTTAGTAACAGCGTCATAGTAATCAAATGCCTGCGATAATGCTGCTTCTTCTGGTAAATCTACAGCGATAGGCCACCCTCCACGGCATATAAGGTATGCTATTTGTTGTAAATTTAACTGATTAGGCTGCAAAATCTTGTCCGGAGTGGAAAACAAGTCCGTTAAGCTGACAAGTCCATTTGATTCTCCCGATTCAAATAAGGTCATAGGGCGCATGGTTAACCAAGCAAATCGCCCTGTACCAGAATGCTCCCTTAATCGTTCCGCTTCTTGATCAGGAACGGCAGAGCCTGTAAGGATAAATTGCCCCATTCTGCGGCGATGGTCCACGGTGTATCGCACTGCATCCCATAATTTGGGAACAGTTTGCCATTCGTCTATCAACATGGGAGTGGCACCGGCAAGAGCAGCATCGGTGTCAATCTCCAACATACTCTTGAAATGGTCTTTGGTGTCTGCCCTCGCCAACAATACTTTGCTCGCTGCAAATTCTTCTGCCGTAGTGGTCTTACCACACCATTTTGGGCCCTCTATCAGAATAGCTCCTTTAGACTCAAGTTTCTTTGCTAATAAATCATCAAGAATACGTTTTTTGTATCTATTTGTAATTTGCTGATTCATAGTGACTAAAAATATTTTTCGGTAATTTGGCGCGATATTTTTCGGTAATTTGGCGCGATATTTTTCCGTAATTTGGCGCGATATTTTTCGGTAATTTGGCGCGATATTTTTCGGTAATTTGGCTGCAAAGGTACTATTTTTTTTTGTATTTTGCAAATTTATATGAGAAAATAACGATTTTTCATAATTTTATTCGCTTTTTTTGCGTATGTACGCATTTTTGTCGAATTTAACTATTTTTTGTAAGAGGGTATTGTCTGGTCGCGATGTGGTCACGGTGTGGTCACGATGTGGTCGTGGTAAAACCTCGTTAAAACCTCGTTAGAACCTCGTTTTTTAATTGAAACAAAAATAAAGAATACAAAATGAAAATAGAGAAAACATTTTTTGTTAGTTAATCAAAAACGACGAACCCATAATTTAGTTTTGAAACAAAAATAATAAAAATACTGCCTCTCGCGTTCGGCAAATGAGTTGCATAAGACGATACCGCTCTGCTAAATCGTAGGTGCAACCATTGCCTTCGCTCTTCGGTCGGACTATCGTTACACTAGCAGTCCTCCCGATTGGAACATTGACTATTAAATATATTTATCGTTAGTCCGTTAGGACGGTTCTCCACATCCATAGGATGTAAATGCCTTTGCGTCAGCAAAAATATAAAAAAACATATTCTTGGGTTCTCACAAAAACGCGTTCGTTTTACTCACTAACAAAAAAGCGCTACGCTTCAAAAACGGCAAGGCTATTACTGGGGATAGATTTCTAGCCCAACTAGAAGCACTAGCCCAACTAGATGAAGTAGGGAAAGACCGCTGTGCTGTTAGAGGTTAGAACAATAAGGTCTTTAAGGTCCCTAAGGACTCTAAGGACGATGTACTCACTACTCACTACTCACTACTCACTCTTTGGCTTTGGGGACGACAAAACCAACTACGATACAACCAATAAGGCCTGCTGCCCACACAATAATACGGATAGCGAGGGCGTTGATAAAGAAAATAGTAGAAATCGCAACCATCGTAGCCATCAGCAGAATAATAGTGATGCGCTTGCGCATGGTGAGACCGCCTTTCTCCGTGTATTCGCGGATGTACTTGCCCAAGAAAGATTGTAATAACCACGCACGGAGGCGAGGCGAACTGCGATAGAAACACCATGAAGCCAATAGCACTAATGGCGTGGTAGGCAGTCCTGGCACGAAAATACCAATCGTGGCAAGCACGACGGCAATAGATCCAAGAAGAATATAAAATAGTTTCATTGTTCAAAAAAGCGTGCAAAGATAGTGAAAAATTTGCATATGTACAAATTTTTTAGTACCTTCGACCAACTCCCCCTATAAAAGGGGCCCCTTCGAAGGTCCAGTCGCAGTATCCTGCAACTGGCAATCTATTTAGCAAAATCATGTATGTAAGTAAACTTACCACATTTTTTTTGCTAAAAATCTTGCACAATTGATTATTTTGTAGTACCTTTGCAGCGAAATTGTAATTCACCAAAAAAGTTTTATGAAAACAATCTTCTTAAACACGCATGTACGCAGAATGATGACCCTCGTTCTGTGTCTTTTGGCCTTTGTTCCAGCCCTCTTTGCATGGGGACAGAAAGGTCATCGTATCGTGGCGCAAATAGCGTATGATAATATGAACGCACACGCGCGCGCTTTCGTGGATAGCATATTAGGTCCTGGCGAGATAGTAGGGCAGGCTAACTGGCCCGATGAGATAAAGAGCGATTCAAACTATACACAGCCTTCTTCTTGGCATTTCCAAGATTTGAATGCTGGCATGACCGACTCTATGCTTATCGCTACACTCACTGACTATCCAGATGAAGGAGGATACCTCTTCATGGCAATGGATAGTTTGTTGTATGTATTGGGCAATAAGGACGAATTCAATAAGCGTAGCTTGCAGCAGCAACAAGAAATACTCAAATTTATCATACACCTCGAGGGCGATTTCTTCTGCCCTATGCATACCGCCCATCTTGACGACCTGGGCGGTAATCGCGTTTCTATGCGCTGGTTTGGTCAAAATACCAATCTGCATACCGTGTGGGATAGCAAGCTGATTGAGTCGCAAGGGTATAGCTATACCGAGTACTCCGATTTGATTCAAAAGCGCTATGGTCACACCAAGGATCAAGTGCAAGCTATGAGCAAAGAGGATGCGCTTCGTCATAACTACCGCCTCACAGGCGAGATATACGAATACCAAGCCAAATGGAATGGTAATACCTATCATTATATTTATAATTGGAAGCATGCGAATGAGAAACAGCTCTATATGGCTGGCGTGCGATTGGCATTTATTCTCAATAAACTGCTGGTTTACTAGTTTACTAGTTCACTAGCTCACTAGTTTACTAGTTGACTAGTTCCCTAGGGAAATTATTTAACAAAAAATATAATCTTTATGAAAAAAATCTTTTCTCTTCTTCTATGCGCTGTGATGGCTCTCAGTTTGGCTGCACAGACGCAGAAAGTGTCAGGTACAGTGCTTGACGCTAAAACAGGTGAGACACTAATCGGCGTTTCTGTCTTGGAGACGGGAACAACCAATGGTGTCGTTACTGACTTAGATGGTAATTTTGCTCTCAGTGTGCAGAAAAATGCAGAGTTGCAATTATCGTATGTGGGTTATCAAACCATCACTATTCCAGTGAAAACAGCTAACCTGGGTATCATCAAGATGGAATCTGAGGCAGTTGCCCTCGAAGACGTTACCATCACGGGTCAGATGGCACGCATGCAGCAGACACCAGTGGCTGTGAGCCAAGTGACAGCTTTTGATATCGAGGAGCGCCTCGCAGGACAAGAGTTCCCTGAAGTGCTTAAGAGCACCCCTGGTGTACACGCCAACGGCCAAGGTGGTGGTTGGGGAGACTCAGAAATCTGGATGCGTGGTTTCGATAATAGTAATATCGCTACCATGGTGAATGGTGTGCCTATGAATGACATGGAGGGCGGTAAAGTGTATTGGTCTAACTGGCAAGGACTGAGCGATGTGACAAGCGTCATGCAGACACAGCGCGGTATGGGTGCCAGCAAGCTATCTGCGCCTTCTGTGGGTGGTACCATCAATATCGTTACCCGCAGTATTGACGCTAAGAAAGGCGGTATGCTCATGTATTCATTGGGTAATGATGGATACAACAAAGTGGCATTCTCTTTCAGTACTGGATTGATGAAGAATGGTTGGGCACTCACCGCAATGGCAAGCCGCACTTGGGGTGATGGATATGTACAGGGAACCAGTTTTCAAGGTTATAGTTATTTCCTCAATGTGGCAAAACGCATTAATGAGAATCATCAGTTGTCACTCACCGCTTTCGGTGCTCCTCAATGGCACTGGACACGCCCTGCAGGTAAGTACGGCGCACTCACACTCGCTGAGTGGAATAGAGTGGAGCAATACATGGCTGACGGCATGGATAGACGCCGCTACAACCCTTCATACGGTTTGGGCGCAGACGGTAAGCAACAAGGTACTAACTACAACCAATACCACAAGCCACAAATCTCGCTCAATCATATCTGGCAAATCGACGAGACCAGCAGTCTCAGTACAGTAGCCTATGTGTCTATCGGTCGTGGTTTTGGTAGTACAGCAGAACCAGGTCTCGATTCGCCTTATTCATACAGCGATTTGACCAATGGTGCTAATAGCGGTAAGATCACAACAGCCTTCCGCGATGAGGTAACAGGTATGTTCGATTACGCTAAGTTGGAGGCACTCAACGCTGCTTCTCCTACTGGTTCACTCCTCGCAAAGTTTGAGAATCGTAACTATCACAACTGGGTAGGACTCGTTTCTACATACAATAAGAAATTCCTCAATTGCCTCGACTTCACCGCTGGTGTGGATGCGCGTTGGTATCAAGGTATTCACCAAGCCGTATTGAGCGACCTTATGGGTGGCGAGTATTTCGTTGATGCACCACAACGACTCAAAGTGTCAGCAGAGAACAACCCTCTCCGTAATGACAATGATTGGGTAAATGAGAAATTAGGTATCGGAGGTATTTCCTATCGTGACTACACTGGTACAATTGTACAAGAGGGTGTTTTCGCAAGTTTGGAGTATAGCAAGGATAACCTCTCTGCCTTCGTAAACGCTTCTGTATATGGTCAGCACAACTGGCGTACCGACCGCTACTACTATAATAATGTAACAGCTCGCGACTCAGTGCCTCGTATCGGCGGTACTATCAAGGGAGGTATCAACTATAAGTTCGCTAAATACCACAATGTGTTTGTCAATGCTGGATTTATCAGCCGTACACCAATGTACCAATCTATCTACATGAGTGTATCTACCAGCAATGCTATCAATAACCAAGCTAAGAACGAGAAGATTGCTTCTGTAGAAGTAGGTTATGGCTTTGAGAATCAATATGTAAGCGTTCGCGCTAATGGTTATTTCACCGAATGGCTTGATAAATCAATGGTTAAGTATGGCAACCTACAAGACCAAGACCAAACACCATTCTATATGAATATGACCGGTGTGGCTGCACAGCATATGGGACTCGAGTTTGAGTTGCGTGCACGCCCTGCTAAATGGGTTGAACTCAATGCAATGCTCTCACTCGGTAACTGGAAATGGGACCGCGACTCAGTAGTAGGATATGCCTATAATGAGCAAGGATTGCCTGTAACAGCTGACGCACAAATCACAGAGATTGGCGCACCTGACCACTACTGGGCTAAGATCAATATGAAGGGTATCCATGTGGGTGGACAAGCACAGACAACCGCTAACTTCGGCGTTACTTTCAAGCCATTCAAGGGCTTCCGTATCGGTGGTGAATACACCCTCTACGATCGTAACTACTCATACTATTCATTCTCTGGTAGCGACCTCACTCCTGGCAAAGCAATGAATATCGTAGAGCCATACCGCTGCCCTGTAGGTGGCGCATTGGACCTCCGCGCAAGTTATACCTTTGACATGGGCGGAGTACGCGCTACTATCGGTGGTAATGTAACCAATGTGCTCAATCAATACTATATTGAGAAAGCATGGTCTGCAACTACATCCACTTCGTCTGTGGCAGAGAATACGAAGGATAACATCTATTTCTTCTACAACAAAGGTCGTCAATGGAATATCCGTCTCAAGATTATGTTCTAAGCAGAAATATCCAATGACGAATATCAATTTAATGTAACAGAAAAATGAATACAAATATGAAAGCAAAATATATCTTATCCATCGCTATCGCTGCCCTCGCATTCACCGCATGCGATAACTATTTCGATGACAAGTACTTGGATAATGGCAATCCACAAATCAGCGAGGTGAAGACTTATGACTACACCCTCACCGAAGCTGATTACGCTACTATCGCTGCCAATAAAACCAATAAAACATATGCGCAAAACTTGGACTCTCTTCCAGGTCAAACAGCTAATCAAGATGCGCTCAAGCAAGTGGGAGAAAACCTCTATTTCAATGAGATAGCATCCGCAGATATGTATGTGCCTGCGTTTATCTACGGCAAATATCCACACCTTGATCCAGGGTCAACCTTCAATGTGACTTACAAAACTTGGGATGGACTGCCAAAGTATTTGGATATGCTCAATGCAACTATCCAATACACCCTCTCAGACGCTGATTACGCTACCATCACAGGCGTAGCAGACGCCACCTATCTCACCGAGGCTGACCTCGCTAATGTGGGTGCCGTATTGCCACAAGTGGATGATAACTTCCTCTGCGGCGCGGTGTATCAATACAAAGACGCAGAAGGAACCATCAAGAAAGTAGAAAATATCTTCATCTACGAAGATGGATGGCTCTGGAAACCATACACACATGCAGAGTGCCCATTACACGTACTCCCTGCTGAGGCGAATGGACAAACCATCAAATGGCTTGATAATACCTATCCATATGCAGTGAAAGATGATAAAGTGGTAGTGATGGTTTATGATAAGAAATCATCCCTCTATGTTGCTACCGAGTACAACCACGACGGAAATGCATGGGTGGCTAATACAGGTATCATCGAGGAGTCTATGACTTTCGTTCTCTCTGAGGGCTGGGCTGCTAACCTCTCTACCTACTACCGCCAAGCAATCGCTGGTGATGGCAATAAAGGTAAGATTGTTACACAAGACTTCAATTTGCAAGATGGAATCACGTATATCTGGACCTATACCGATGCATACGGTATGAAGGGTACTGCATATTATGGCGGTCCTCACTACGGCGAAGGATGGTTCGTTACCCCATATTTCAAACTCAAGAAATCAAAACAACCAGCCCTCTCATTCGACCAAGCTATCAACTACGGTCCTACCGAGGAAGCAGGCCGTTATACACAAGTCACTGTATGGGTTTCTACCGATTATGTGGATGATGTGCGTACTGCTACTTGGACACAACTGCCATGGAATATGTACGATGAGGCTACCAATACTGGATTCCCAACAGCTAATAGTTGGACCTTCTACAACTCGGGTCGTATGGACCTCAGCGCTTGGAATGACCAACGTATCTGTATCGGTTTCCGCTACAAGTCTGAACCAGACCAAACATGCTCTACATGGGAGGTGAAAAATATCCTTGTAAGCGAACCAGAAGAAACAGAATAATAACGCGCGATGAAGAAAATTATTCTAATATACCTCTCTTTGACCCTTGTGTGCGGCAGTCTATTTGCCGCGATAGGCGTGGACATGCAAGCACACATGGGAACAAAAGAGGCACAAGAGGCATATAGCACCTATGTTAGTAAGCAAGCGGCTTACTACAAAGGTACATACAGTTACTCTAACTTGAGCGCATTGAGTGGCAATGATTTATTCGGTGCCCTCAATACACTCATGGGCAATACCAGCCGTATAGGTGGTAGCAGTTTTAGTTACAACTCACTCCGTGACCAGTATAAGAATGTAGATAAGGACCTTAACCGCAGCGGATATATCATCGGCTATTACAATGGTGCTTCCTTCAGCGGAGTGTGGGATAGCGGCGCAACTTGGAATAGAGAGCATACATGGCCGCAGTCCAAAGGTGCAAATAAGAGCATTCCTATGGGGCACGACATGCAGTCGGTGCGCCCTACGCATACAACGGTCAATAGTTCGCGCGGCAATGATGCCTATGGCGAGTCGGGGGCTTATTATGACCCAGATGAAGTGTCTATCTCCAATTCCTATTACAAGACTACCAATATGGGTTCCTACCGCGGTGACGCCGCGCGTGTCATCTTGTATGACTATATTGTCTATGGCGAGGCGGGCGGTCACAAGAATAAATTGTATAATGGCAATGCGCAGCTCTTGAGTAAGTTCGGTTCTGACGGTGTGTTTGAGTCGGCTGCGGTGCTACTCAAATGGCATATGAATGACCCTGTCTCACTCACAGAGATGGTGCGTAACGATGGTGCGCAGACTTATCAAGGTAATCGCAACCCATTCATCGATTATCCGGAGTTAGCCATCCAAGTGCTCAAGAACGCCAGTGGCGTCAAGACCTATACCGTCACCACCACGGGCACTGCTATGTGGCCCAACTACACCCTGACACTCAATAGCGGATTTGTGGCATACTTAGGTACACCCGACGCAAGGCCACAACAAGTGACCGTCACTGGCGCTACCTATACCTATGATAGCACCACAGGACGACTCATCATCAAGAGCGTCACAGGAGCAGTCTCTATCACTACTACCACTACGGCTATGGAGGAAATAGAAACAGCGCCAACCAACTACAAAACCATCCATAACGGACAAGTAATCATCATTCGTGATGGCAAAATGTACAATATGATGGGACAACAAATAGCCATTCATTAATCATAAACGGGTATCACACCCTAATCGCTATGAATACATTCACTCCTCAAGATTTAGAACAACTGCATGCACACGGTATTTCCGTAGAGAAAGCAGAGCAACAACTATCGTATTTCCGTACTGGTTTTCCACAATTGGATATCATCTCTCCTGCGGGTGTGAAAAACGGAATACTCAGTCCTAAACGCGCTGAACAAGAAGAGTATATTGCCCTCTGGAAGCAATACCTCGCAGAGGGACACAAAGTGCTTAAGTTCGTTCCTGCCTCTGGCGCTGCGAGTCGTATGTTCAAGGACCTATTCCAATACCTTGAGGATGGAGTGGAAACACCATTCATCGCTGAGTTTCTTGCCCATAAGGACGATTTTGCTTTCGGTCCACAACTGATGGGCAAAGAGGGACAAGAGAGTGTGCGCCATCTGCTCAAAGACATGCATTATGGTGAATTACCCAAGGGACTATTGCTCTTCCATAAATACCGCGATGGTGCACGCACACCTGCGCTCGAGCATTTAGTGGAAGGGGCACTCTACTGCGCACCAGAACGCACCGCAGAAGAGAAACCTACCGTATATATCCACTTTACCGTTTCTCATGACCATCTGCCACTCTTTAGGCAACATATTGCCAATCACCTCAAGGCTTTTGAAGAGAAATACCAAGTGCGCTACGATATTACATTCAGCGAACAACTATCTTCTACCGATACGATAGCCGCCAATCCTGATGGCACACCTTTCCGTACCAAAGATGGTAAACTCCTTTTCCGTCCAGGTGGACATGGGGCACTCATCGAAAACCTCAATCAGCAAGACGCAGATATTATCTTTATCAAGAATATAGATAATGTGGTGCCAGATAAACTCAAAAAAGACACCATCCGATACAAGCAAATATTAGGTGGCGTATTGGTTAGCAAACAGAAACGCATCTTCGAAGCGCTACAAAATCCTGATCTAACAGAGGAAGAGCGAGCATTGCTCAACCGCCCTATTCGCGTTTGTGGCGTGGTGAAGAATACAGGAGAACCAGGCGGTGGACCATTCCTTGTGCGCGACGAGAACGGACATGTGACTTGCCAGATACTTGAGTCCAGTCAGATAGCAGACCCACAACTCATGGCGCAGTCCACACATTTCAACCCCGTGGACCTCGTTTGTGCTATCAAGGACTACGAAGGACAACCATTCAACTTGCCTGATTTTGTGGACCCACAGACTGGATTTATATCCAATAAGTCGAAAGATGGTAAGGAACTATTAGCGCTCGAATTACCTGGCTTGTGGAATGGAGCCATGAGCAAATGGAATACTATCTTTGTGGAAGTACCCGTCACTACTTTCAATCCAGTGAAGACCGTTAACGATCTATTACGCGAACAACATCAATAAACGCATATGATACTCATAGCAGATAGCGGAAGCACCAAAGTTCATTGGTGTCTATTGACCGCCACAGGTCAGTGTACGGATGTATATACTGATGGCATAAATCCCCTTTTTCAAACATCAGATGCCATGCGTAATAGTATTTGCAATCAGTTATTACCCAAGATTAGTCATCTGCTTTGGGTGGGCACCCTGACGCATGTCTTCTTCTACGGCGCAGGATGCACACCTGAGAAGAAAATATTCGTACAACGAGCTATCGAATCCGTATTCAAAAAAGCACAAGTATTCGTTGAATCAGACATGCTCGGTGCTGCGCGAGGACTATTGGGACGCCAATCAGGGGTAGCGTGTATCCTCGGTACGGGGAGCGGAAGTTGCTATTACAACGGCGAAAATATCGAATGGAATGTACCTTCATTAGGATACATCCTCGGCGACGAAGGAAGCGCAGCGGTGCTTGGAAAGAAACTCGTAAGCGACTTGCTCAAGAACCAGTTAGGGGACGACCTTAAGCAGGCTTTCTTTACCGAATATGAGACCTCAATGGCGGATATCATTGAGAAAGTCTATCGTCAACCATTTCCAAATCGCTTCTTAGCTAAACTATCACGCTTCTGCGCAGACCATATAGATGATGAACGCATATACGCGCTCGTATATGACCATTTTGTGCAGTTCATCCGTAGAAACCTATTACAATATAAAACAGATACACCTATAGGTTTTGTGGGTTCAATTGCTTTTTACTATCGTCCTATCTTAGAAAAGGCCATGCAGGCCGAGGGACTTCCTCTCGGACAAATACTACAGGATCCTATCGAGGGACTCAAAGAGTACCACAAGGACGCAGCAGTCCCCACAACTATCTAATAAATTATTCATTATTCATTATTTAAGTAATGTCTATCTCCATTTTTAATCTCTCAGGCCGTGTGTGTGCCACCGCTGCCATCAAGCAAATAGCCGCACAGGCCACAACTCCTTATACCATCATATGCCTCAAACCCGAAATAGAGTGGGTCTATAGAGCGCAGGAACGCATGGTGCAAGTATTGGAGCAAACCAATGCAACGATGGTCTATGCCGACCATTTTAATAAAGTGCAGAATACAAACGGCGAATGGATAGAGACACCTGCACCAGTCATTGACTACCAGATAGGCGCATTGCGCGATGACTTCGATTTTGGTAGTGTCATGCTTTGGCGAACAACCGCCTTGCAGCAGCTTGTAGCCCAGATGGACCACGAATATACCTATGCAGGATTATATGACTTGCGTCTCCGCGCTTCTCACCTCGTTCACATTCCAGAATACCTCTACTACGAGGTAGAAACAGATACACGCAAGAGTGGAGAGAAACTATTCGATTATGTTAATCCAAGCAATAGAGCAGTACAGATAGAGATGGAGCAATGCGTTACTGCTCACCTCCAACGCATAGGCGCTTATTTGCAACCAGGTGAATACCAACCACTGCCCGAACCATCGGATCATCCCGTTACAGCAAGCGTCATCATCCCATGCCGCAACCGCGTGCGAACCATCGGAGACGCCATCCGTAGTGCCCTCAGTCAGGAAGTGAGAGAGGGATACTCATTCAATGTCATCGTGGTGGATGATAACTCTGTGGATGGCACGGTGGATGTGATCAAGAGTATTCAAGATGAGCGACTCATCTATATAGCCCAAGATAAAACATGGCATGCCATCGGTGGTAACTGGAATATAGCTATTCATGACCCTCGTTGTGGTAAGTATGCTATCCAACTCGATTCAGACGATACCTATCATGACTCAACTACCGTGCAGCGTGTGATCGATGCTTTTGAGTCTAATGGCAATCAGTCCAAACCCGCCTATGGTGCGGTGATTGGTACCTACCAACTCACCGATATGGAAGGAAATATCCTGCCGCCAGGTGTGATAGACCACCGCGAATGGACGGATGATAATGGTCGTAATAACGCATTGCGAATCAATGGTTTGGGTGCGCCAAGAGCCTTCTATGTACCACTACTGCGCCAAATAGATTTCCCTACCACTAAGTACGGCGAAGATTACGCAGTTATGCTGCGTATATGCCGCGACTGGCGCATCGGACGCATATACGAAGTGGTGTACGACTGCCGCAGATGGGAAGATAATTCCGATGCTAACTGCGACATCATTGCCATGAACCGCAATAACCAATACAAAGACTGGTTGCGTACAAGCGAACTTCTCGCCCGACTCAAAAGGGTAAATGGTAAATAGTAAATGGTACAAATCAAAGTCGGTATACTCACAGCGCCGCGGATTGAATACGAGCAGCGCGAAAGCACATTCGTTCTTAAGAATGTGCGTATCGGTATTGGTTTTCATTGGGATCGTTACGAGAACCAAGAGTTCAGCGGTATACTTACCATTCGCGATAACGAAGATGGTACACAAACAGCTATCAATACCCTCGATTTAGAAGAATACCTATGCTCGGTTATCTCCTCCGAGATGAATGCTAATAGTCCAATGGAGTTGCTCAAAGCCCACGCAGTAATCAGTCGCAGTTGGGCCATACGCGCCATGGAGCAGCACTTACATGATGGATACCATGTGTGCGCTGACGACCATTGCCAGCGATACGAAGGGCTGCGCCGTATGAACCAACGAGCCGTTGCTGCTGTGCGCGCCACTGCAGGACAAGTGCTCGTCTATGACGGAGAGATATGTGACTGCCGCTACCATAAATGCTGCGGAGGTAAGACGGAAATATGGCGTACTTGTTGGGAAGATATCGATGTGCCGTACATCCAATCCGTTGATTGCCCATACTGCAATCCACACTCACCGCGTGTACGCCAACTACTCACCACAGCGCTCAATGACTATGACCAAGAGACACTTGATTTTCATGATTGGCAAGTGAAGTACACGGAGGATGAGTTAGATGAAATCATCCGCCTTAAAACGAATACCGAGTACGGACATATACTTGCTCTCGAACCCCTCCATCGTGGTATGTCAGGACGAATAGACAGCCTGCGTATCGTGGGCACGAAGCAAACACAGACGATTGGTAAGGAACTCGCTATCCGCTATGCACTGAGCCGTAAATGTTTGTATAGCAGTTGGTTTGATATCCACCATACCGATGGGCAATGGATACTCACGGGTCACGGATGGGGACACGGAGCAGGTCTATGCCAGATAGGCGCAGCCGTCATGGCAGCCGAAGGAAAAGGATACGATGAGATTCTCACTCATTACTATCCCGGAACAAACTTTGCTAATTATAAATATTAAATATTCATTATTAATTATTAATTATCTCAAAATCGACATATCCCAATTAGCCTTGCAGCGCAAGCAATATGCCCACTTGTCAGACGATGAGTGGCGGTGGATGTTGCAGCAAGTGGAAGGACGCCAACGCACCGAAGATAAACTGCCCACTTTCGCTGCTATAGATGATTGGTGGTATCCTGTGCGCCTCAGTTGTGAGCAATGTTCGTCAGAGCAAACGGCGAGGTATAAAGCGGAACTGATACAAACGCTACCTAATACCACTTTCGCAGACCTTACAGGTGGGTATGGTGTGGATACACTCTTTCTTAGCACGCACTTTTCCCATACCGATTATATAGAGCAGAATGCGGAACTATGCCGCATTATGCAGCATAATAAGGAGCAATGGAGTAGGGCGCAAGGGTCCAATGCTACTATCGATGTGCATAACACCTCTGCCGAACATTTTCTGCAGCATGCAGGGCAATACGATTTAATCTTCGTGGACCCTGCCCGCCGAGATTCGCATGGCGGTAAAGTGTTTCGATTGGAAGACTGCACACCTAATATGGTGACGCTTTTGCCGTCACTGCTGCAGCACCTCACACCCAACGGGCGTATTATGCTCAAACTCTCACCTATGTTGGATATCACCCAAGCCCTCTCACTACTCAATACTCACTACTATGTACTCCCTATTCACTCCTGGCAAGTATTTGTTGTGGCGGTGAAGAATGAGGTAAAGGAGGTGCTCCTGCTAAGCCAACCCACTGAGCAAACGCTCATCACAGCCATCGATTTAGCGCAACCTGAGCAATCCTTCTCCTTCAACCCTAAGGACCTTACTCAATACTCCCTACTCAATACTCCCTACTCACTACTCAAATTCCCTTTCCTCTACGAACCCAATGCGGCTATCCTCAAAGCAGGTGGGTATAGGCATATAGCAGAGCGCTTTGGTGTACACAAACTGGATAATAACACCCATCTATTTGTTTCTGACCATTTCGTTGAAAATTTCCCTGGCAGAGTGTGGCAGATAGACCAACTCGTGCGTGACCGCAAGGACCTGCCTTCTACACTCACGCAAGCGAATATCCTCACGCGCAATCATCCCTTGACGCCAGACCAACTAAAAAAGAAACTGCACCTCCGTGATGGAGGCGCAGCATATATCATTGGTGCGCGTGTGGCGGGTAAACCCGTACTCTTTCTTGCGCATCGTCTATAATCTGATTGGTCACTCCGCGCAGCGACCCATCATATCGTATCTCTTTCCGCTTCGCATAATATAGAGACTACCATCGATAAATACCTTGGTGCTTTTTGCTTCGTCACTTTGTACTTGGTCCACACCCGTGTTATTCGGCGCTATCTCTATGGTGGCGCCTAGGTCGTTCCATCCTGTCTCTGCATTCCATACAGCCTTGTTGGCAAAGCGAATAGCATAGCGCGCATCGTTGGCGATAGACGCATACGCATCTGGCATATGCAAGTAGAGATGGTATGTGTCTGCTGCAATAGAGGCATCAATGGCTAATGCGCAGTCGATGCGTATCGTACCTGCCTCGTACGTCCATTGGCGTGGGTCAGTGGGCAATGGTAGCGAATAGGTGTTGGTGGCTGACTGCAATACCAGATATGCCGTACGCGCGTTATATAAAGGAGCATAACCTACGTTCTTGAGTTCAATATTCACTTTCATCGTCTGACCTATATAGGCTTTCTCGTCCCATTGGGAAGAAATCAATTGGAAGCGGTACCCCATATCTCTATTCAGATTATCGAATATTCCTGATGAACGCCACAAGTTAGTTACTTGCGTAGCGTATTCTGCGCCGCAGAAAGACCAGTGGTATTCGCGCATCTCTTTCTCTGCATTGGTATATACTTTTTTGGCCAATGACGAACTCTCCACATTCGTCTCACCGCCATTAGGTACAAAAAGCGTCTCCTTGGCTATGTAGGCACGCAATACGGGGTCGTCATCTTCGCCCTCGCCATCACGACCGTATGTGCCGTCATTTCCCCAGTCGTTGAGAAAAGCATCGTTGTGATGACCTATCTTGGCGCGAGCAGAACCATCGTGGGCTGTCTCTGCTGTCAGCGTCTTCTCATCACCGAGGTATTGCGTTTTAATCAGTGGGTAGCGCACCAATAAGTGGCGGTCTGCAGGACATGCGTCTATTAGGCTCTCTAAGATAGCACGGCGGTTAGCATTCAACTGCTGCGTCTCGTTGCCATGGTTCTTACTATAGTACCACTCGCCCCATTGACCTACGAATCCTGCTTCGAGCACATATATCACATCGGCGTTCTTGGCTAAATAGGGTTTGAGTTGTGCCAAATGGGCTTGCGTCTGTGTCAGACTGGCGTCGTCTTTATTGGACTCGCAGTATGCAAAACGCAGCACGCACTTAAATCCATACTTGCGCAGTATCTGCATATCTGTGTCAAAACCCTTCAGCACTTTCTCGCTCAGCGCCTTGGTGCGGTAGTTGGTGAGGTAGTACACTAATACCACTAATCGTTGGGTCTCGCGTTCGCCTTTATCATGAAAGAACCATTCTTGGTCGCCGTCAAGGATAGAGGGATTGGACTCAGATACTACATCGTTAATCTGGTCGGTGAATCCTCGTTCGGGATTAGGAAAAATCGTTTCGTTGTCGGCAGTGTAGTTCACCACACCTGCATGCATACTTAGCGCTACTACATTCGCTAATAAGATACCTAAAATCTTTTTCATACTTTACTATTGTTGCGATATTTATCGCTAATGTTTGTTTGTTATGCTGGATTCAATCCACCCTACAACACCCTACACCTTACACCCGCGCAGCGGTCTAACCTAATATTCCCCAAATACATCCATTCCGAATGCCTGCGTAAAAGCATCCTCCGCGCGTAGTTTTTCCGCTGTGTCCAGTCGCACTCCTTGTCCTTTCGGGAACATGAGCAATATACGGTCGCTTAGAGCCAATGCCAATTCCAATTCATGGGTGGAGATAAGGATTGTCTTGCCTTGCTCATGTGCCAATCGGCGCAATAGGCGTAGGATGAGTATGCGGTGTGGTAGGTCTAAATGGGCGGTGGGTTCGTCCAATAGGATGATAGGCGTTTGTTGTGCCAAGGCCTTGGCTATTAGAATACGCTGTTTCTCGCCGTCTGAATGGGCATTGAAAAAGGTGTGCATCTCGTGAGGCGGTACACCTACCTGCTCCAATGACTCAGTAATGATACGCTCATCGTCTGCGCTCAGTCCGTCTAAGAAAGAGGTATATGGATAGCGTCCCAACGCCACTACATCATGCACTGTGGTGTTCTCCATTGATAAGCGCTCTGTCAGCACCAATGCAATCGTATTCTCACTACTCTCTACTCCATACTCACTACTCACTGCCTCTTGCAGTCCTGCCAGCGTGCGAAGCAGTGTGGACTTGCCGCAACCATTAGGACCTAACATACAAACCATCTCGCCTGCGTGAAGCGAGAAACTTAGGTTGCGCTGGATGATGGTGGGTTCGCCACCACGTGTGTTCTTGTAACCTATCGTCAGATTATTCGTAGAAATAGACTCTTTGTACACGGCGACTGACGGATGTTAGTATTTCGTATGGAATAGTGCCGAGTTGGTCGGCTAAGTGTTGAAGAGGTTGTTTATCGCCAAAAATCTCCACATTATCTCCCACTTGGGCGTCTGTACCTGTGATGTCTATCATCGCTTGGTCCATGCATATATTGCCCACTACAGGGCATTTCTGTCCGCGTACAATCACTTCGCCTGCGTAGTTGGATAATCGTCTATCGAATCCATCAGCATAACCAATTGGTATGACAGCAATAGTGCGTGCTTCGGTGAGTGTGGTGTGTCGGCCATAACCAATCGTCTCGCCTGCTTGAACGGTCTTGATAGATAGGATAGTAGTGCGCAGCGTACATACATTGCGCAGCGGAGTACCTGCGAATGAAATGCCGTACATACCAATACCTATGCGGCACATATCAAAATGGTATGCAGGAAAACGCTCTATGCCCGCTGTATTGCAAATATGCTTAATCACCCCACTCTCAGCTTCTTCCCTTCCCTTTAGGGAGGGGGTAGGGGTAGGCTTTCCCATCTCCTCCACGCAAGTACAGAAATACGCGGCTTGCTGGTGGGTGAAAGCATCGAACTGTGCCTCGTCGCTGCCTGCTAAGTGGGAGAAGATAGAACGAACGCGTACGGACTGCTGTGTGCTGAGGCGTGCTGCGAGTGTCTCCATCTCTTCGCGGTAAAAACCAAGGCGGTGCATACCCGAGTCAATCTTGATATGAATAGGGTAGTGGTCCAGTCCTTTAGTTTCCACGGCTTGGATAATATTCTCCAGTGATTGGAAGGAGTAGATATTCGGTTCAAGGTTATTCTCTATAATAGCATCCATCGCGCTCACTTCAGGGTCCATCACTACGATAGGCAATGTGATACCTGCTTTGCGCAATTCTACACCCTCGTCTGCTACAGCCACTGCAAGGTAATCCACTAATGCTTGTCCGTCTGCTGTCTTGGCTGCTTGGAGTGCCTTGCTCACCTCTACGCTACCTGCGCCATAGGCGAAGGCTTTCACCATGCACATCAGGCGTGTCTCGGGGCGAAGCATACGGCGGAAAGAACGCACATTATCCGTCAGTGCCGATAGGTTGACGGCCAGTACCGTCTCGTGCGTCTGCTGCATGATACGCTTACTGATAGTCTCTTCGTCATATCCCAATGCGCGCATCACTGCTGCACAGGTGCGGGCGTTCTGGTGCGTTGGGTCTTCTATCACCTGCTCGGAATGAATGAATAACTTCATTTTCTCCTCGCGTTTCTGCTCAAGCGATACGAAATTCTCTCCGTGCTCCTGACCAATATAAGTGACCACACCTATCGTTGGGCGTATCATCTTCTCTAATCGCTCCATTTCCCCAGGCTGCGAAATCCCTGCTTCAAAAATACACAATGTCGGCTTCTCCTCCTTCGTACATCGTACATCGTACATCGTACATCGTACATCTTCTACTTCCCAAACGCTCAGCGGAACGCCTATCTGCGAGTTGTAGGACTTAGGCGAGCGGATAACATGGTAGTCATCTTTGAGTAGTTGATACAACCATTCTTTGACTACCGTCTTGCCGTTTGAACCCGTTATGCCAATCACTATCCCGTCAAACTGGTTGCGTATATGTGCAGCCAATCGTTGCAGTGCTGCAATGCTATCGCCCACTACGAAAGCTTGTACACCTTTTGCTTGCAGCTCAGGTATATAGTTGGCTCCGTCGTTGGTGGCTGTTTTGATAGCAAAAAAGAGGGTAGCTGCAGCTTTCTCTTGCTTCAACTCGCGGCTGTCTGTCAGCAGATAGTGGATATCGAGGCGGTCGTCACCTCTCACTTCTGCGCATGTGCCAATCACTTTTTTTATCTCGGATAGTAACATAACTTTCTAATTACGGCTGCAAATTTACAACTTTTTTTGCATATGTGCAAATTTTTTACTACCTTTGCAGCCGATTTAAGAAAATATCACAACAAACACCATATTAGTGCCTTGTCTGACAGTTGTGAGTTGGACGGGCGTAAACATTTGTAGGTTTATCAATATGATTAAAATTCAATTTCCTGACGGAGGAATCCGTGAGTACGAGAGCGGAATCACCCCTCTCCAAGTAGCTGAATCTATCAGCACTCGTTTGGCGCAAGATATCCTTGTGGCTTCTATCAAAAACAATGACGCAGACGAGTTCCAAATAGTGGAGCTCAATCAACCCCTCACCGCCGATTGCGCTATCAAACTGCATAAGTGGGACGATGCTGAGGCTAAGCATGCTTTCTGGCATACCTCTTCTCACCTCATGGCGGAGGCGCTGCAAGAGCTCTATCCTGGTATCCAATTCGGTATCGGTCCTGCTATCGAGAATGGTTTTTACTATGATGTGATGCCAGCCGAAGGACAAACCATCAAGGATTCTGACTTCCCTGCTATCGAAGCCAAGATGATGGAACTCCGCGCTAAGAAAGAGCAGCTCTGCAAGCAGTCTATCTCCAAAGCAGACGCATTGGAGCAGTTCGGAGCCAAAGGACAGACATATAAATGCGAACTCATCTCTGAGCTCGAGGATGGACATATCACCACCTATACACAAGGTGCTTTCACCGATTTATGTAGAGGTCCGCACTTGGTTTCTACCGAACCTATCAAGGCTATCAAAGTACTCAGTTGTGCTGCCGCTTACTGGCGTGGCGATGAGACACGCCCAATGATGACGCGCGTCTATGCTATCTCTTTCCCTAAGAAAAACATGCTCGATGAGTATCTCACACTCTTGGAGGAAGCTAAGAAACGCGACCACCGTAAAATAGGTAAAGAGCTCGACCTCTTTATGTTCTCTGAGACAGTAGGCAAGGGATTGCCTATCTGGTTGCCAAAAGGCACAGCATTACGCTTGCGATTAGAGGATTTCCTCAAGAAAATACAAAAGCGCTATGGATACCAGCAGGTTATCACACCGCATATCGGTAATAAAAACCTCTATGTCACTTCAGGTCACTGGGATCATTATGGTAAGGACTCTTTCCAACCTATCGCTACACCAGAGGAAGGAGAGGTGTATCTGCTCAAACCAATGAACTGCCCTCACCACTGTATGATTTTCAAAAACTCACCACGCAGCTACAAGGACCTTCCTTTCCGCTGTGCAGAGTTCGGCACCGTTTATCGCTACGAGCAGTCAGGTGAGTTGCACGGACTGACACGCGTGCGCTCCTTCACACAAGACGATGCGCATATCTTCTGCCGTCAGGACCAAGTGAAGCAAGAGTTCATCCGCGTGATGGAGATTATTGAAATCATCTTCAAATCGCTCAATTTTGAGAATTTTGAGGCACAAATATCCCTCCGCGACCCAAAGAACACCACCAAGTATGTGGGTTCAGACGAAGTGTGGGAGATGGCAGAGCAAGCTATCATCGAGGCATGCCAAGAGAAAGGTCTGCCTGCTAAGGTGGAGTACGGCGAGGCTGCTTTCTATGGACCTAAATTGGACTTTATGGTCAAGGATGCCCTTGGTCGTCGTTGGCAGTTGGGTACTATCCAAGTGGATTACAACTTACCTGAGCGCTTCGAACTCGAATATACAGGTGAGGACAACCAAAAACACCGCCCTGTGATGGTTCACCGCGCACCATTCGGCTCTATGGAGCGCTTCGTGGCTGTGCTCATCGAGCACACCGCGGGTAAGTTCCCATTATGGCTCACACCTGACCAAGCAGTGGTATTGCCTATCTCTGAGAAGAGCAATGAGTATGCATGGAAAGTGAAAGAAATTCTCGAGCAGCAAGATGTGCGCGTCATCGTAGATGACCGTAACGAGAAACTCGGACGCAAGATCCGTGATAACGAACTCAAGCGTATCCCATATATGCTTATTGTAGGTGAGAAAGAGGCAGAACAAGGACTTGTCTCAGTACGCCGTCAAGGAGCAGAAGAGAAGGGACAGATGACTATCCAAGAGTTTGCTGACTTTATCAACGAAACCGTTAAGCAGCAGATGAATGCTTATTGATCTAAAAATCTAGTTTATCTAGCGATACTAGTGATACTGGAAAAAAAATGTACTCTGTACTCACTACTCACTACTAAAAGAGAACCACTTTCGGGTGGTTCTCTCTGTTATCTCCTAAATTCTGCTAAGATGATGGCGGTGGCAATAGAGACATTTAGGCTCTCTACTACCTCACCTTCGCTTTGCTTATAAGACGGAATATACAGCGGATGCGTGATGAAACGACGCACCTCCTCTGAAATACCATTCCCCTCGTTACCCATGATGATAATTCCTTGCGCCTTATTAGGAATAGCACCCTCTTTGTACATATTCCGTCCGTCTAATAAAGTGCCATAGATAGGGTAGGAGGGCACTTCGCTTTCACGGCTGCGGAGGTTAGCCGCTAACCATTGAGGCAGGTCCACATAGTGGACACGCACGCGAGCCAAAGCACCCATCGTAGCCTGCACCACCTTTGGGTTATAGCAGTCGGCTGTATGTAAGGAGCAATAGATGTCTTCTATCCCATACCAATCGCATGTGCGAATGATTGTACCTAAATTGCCTGGGTCCTGAATGTCATCCAACGCAAGCACCAAACGATTGTCTTGCGGAGCATTGCTTGTCTCCTCGGTAGCGCGCTTCTTGAATACAGCTATCTCACCCTGCGGCGTGCGCAGACCCGACATCTGAGTAATCTCGGTAGCACTCGCGTTGGACGAGTTGACACGCAGCACCAGTTCAAAAGAACGACTCAACTCCTCAATACACTTACTACCCTCCGCCACAAACATACCACTCTCATCGCGGTATTTTTTCTGCTGCAAAGAGCGAATAAACTTAATCTGAGCCTTACTAATATGTTCCATTCTGTGCAAAAATAACTAAATCGAGTGCAAAATTATAAAAATATTTTGATATATCAAAATTTTTGAGTACTTTTGTGGGCTAATTATGTTGCGAATACTGTGTACATATCATTTGAGGGTTATCGTGTGGCTATGTATAGCCATGCTAATGGCGGCGTGTAGCACCACGAAGTTTGTGCCCGAAGGACAATACCTTCTCAATAAGGCGCATGTGAGATGCACCGATGATAAATCAATCTCTACTGCGAATATGAGCAGTTATCTGCGCCAGAAACAGAATACAGAGATATTCGGTTTTTGGAAGTTGCAGTTGCAGGTATACAGCACCGCGCCTACCGATACTACCACCAAGGCCAATAAGCGACTGGCTGAGAACGCACACAAGATGGGCGAGGCGCCTGTTATCTATGACGACTATCTGACGCAAATAAGCATGCAGCAGTTACGGCAACAGATGAATAACATGGGCTATTTCCATGCACAAGTGGATACCCAAAAGGTGTTTAAGCGAAAGAAAGTGGACCTTACCTATCTCATCACAGCCAATAAGCCATACAAAGTACGGCAGTACGAGGTGGATGTGCCCATCGAAGCCATCAGTACCATCGCGCAGGGAGAAGGATGCAAGATAAAAGCGGGAGAGAATTTCTCCACAGCCA
The DNA here is from genome assembly GCA_036309065.1 of Paludibacteraceae bacterium. Taxonomy (GTDB): domain Bacteria; phylum Bacteroidota; class Bacteroidia; order Bacteroidales; family Paludibacteraceae; genus Colicola. The sequence continues at coordinate 145,336 of JAXJUN010000022.1, forward strand.
CGCTGGACCAAGAACGAGAACGCATAGCCACCATCATGCGCAATAGGGGTTATTTCTATTTCGATAAGACGATGCTCGAGTATATAGCCGATAGCGCGCTCGGGTCGCACGAAGTGGATGTGAAATTGCAACTCGCACCCTATGTGCTCCAGATGGATAGCACCGCGTTGCAACTCATGCAAAGGCGCTTCTCTATCCGCAAAGTGCATTACCAGATAGACTACGACCCATCTATGCTGCCCGATAGCATTGTCGTTAGCAGAGAAATAGATAAGTATGGCAATGAATATAGTTGGACAGGTAATCGATTCTTATCCCAACGCGTGCTTAGGCGTTCATGTCGTATCAAGCCGGGTGAACGCTATGCCGAATGGACTGTTGAGCGTACCTACGCGCGAATGAATGCGCTCGCACCCGTCAAATATGTGGATATATCTTTCAATCCCGTACCCGATTGCGATACACTGCTCGACTGCTCCATTACCGTCTCCAGAGGACGACTCAATTCCATCTCAGCAGAAGTGGAGGGCACATACAGCGCTGGCGACTGGGGAGTGGCTGCTGGACTGACATACAGCAATAAGAATATCTTCCGTGGAGCAGAAGTGCTCTCTCTTGGCGCCAGAGCATCCTATGAATGGCGAGCTAATGGAGGACGCGCCATCGAAGCCAAAGCAGAGGCGGGACTCACTTTCCCTACACAAGTGAAACTCAATGTGGCATACAACTACCAACAGCGCCCCGAGGAATATACACGCACTATCGCCAATGCAGGTCTATCCTATACCGTGCCGCACAAGGCAGGAAGCAAATGGAGCCATCAGTTCAATCTTATAGATGTCAACTATATTTACCTACCATGGATATCCGACCGATTTAATTCCGATTTTATGGACCATGCCTCCGTGCTCAAAGCCAGTTATGAGGATCACTTCATCGTCGATTGGAGTTATACGGGTTCCTATTCGTCCTACAACCCCAGACTACCTAATAAATCCTACCTGCAGTTCGCACTCAAGGTGGAGACAGCAGGTAACGCACTATATGGATTGAGCAAATTGGCCAACCTGCCACAAGATGAGAATGGATCATATGTGCTATGGAAAATACCATTTGCACAGTACGCCAAGGGAGATGTCAATCTTACTTACCACGGCATTATCACGCCCGCACACCACTTAGTGACGCATCTCGGTATAGGCGTAGCAGTTCCTTATCTCAATGCCGCTTCTATTCCATTTGAGAAGCGCTATTTCGGTGGCGGAGCGAATGGCATACGCGGATGGCAAGCACGCACATTGGGACCAGGTACCTTCAAGGGTACAGGCAATTCGATGGTATATGACCTGCAAGCAGGAGATATACGATTGGATGTGAACCTTGAATACCGATATAAAGTGGTTAAGTTCCTTGAACTCGCTGCATTCCTTGACGCAGGAAATATATGGACTATCCGTGAGTATGAGGATCAACCAGGTGGCGCATTCCAATGGGACCAGTTCTACAAACAAATAGCATGGAGTTACGGCGTAGGCGTACGCTTTGACCTCTCAATACTCATCTTCCGTATTGACTTTGGTGTCAAACTGCACGACCCAAGTCGTATTGCCGAAGGTAAACAGTGGCGCACCGCACCCAACGGACTTAACTGGAAAGAGGACATGACTTTCCACTTTGCTATTGGTCATCCTTTCTAAATCACAATACCTATGCTCAAGCCATATATGATACCCAATATACTGGAAGCAGGTTGCGACGAGGCAGGGCGCGGACCATTGGCAGGAGGCGTCTTCGCTGCGGCCGTCATACTGGATGAGAAAACTATCCATTCCGTACCGGAGTTCGCATGGCTCAATGACTCTAAACAACTCACCGAGCACCAACGAGTGGCGCTGAGGCCTATCATTGAGCAGCATGCATTAGCTTGGGCTGTGGTGGAAGTAACACCACAAGAGATAGACCAACGAAACATACTGCAATGCTCTATCTTAGGCATGCAGCGCGCCTTGGACCAACTCACCATTATACCACAGCATATATTGGTGGATGGCAATAAATGGCACCCATATGTGCCCGAAGGACAACTGCTTGAGATACCTGCACATACCGTGGTGCACGGAGACGCTACCTATATGTCCATAGCAGCCGCAAGCGTGCTGGCTAAAACCTATCGCGATGACTATATGTTACGCCTGCACGAAGAATATCCGCAGTACGGATGGGATAAGAATAAAGGTTATCCCACTTCCGCACATTACGCAGCGCTCAAACAATACGGACCCACTCCCTATCATCGGATGAGTTTTAATCTAAAAATCTAAATTCAAAATTCATAATTCAAAATTCAAAATTCATAATTCATAATTCAAAATTATAAATATTATGTTTCTTTTTTCACGCACAACAAATGGCGAACAACAACCTCGTCGCAGAATGGGATGCCTAAGTGGCTGTCTCGTATTCTTTCTTATCTATTTCGCATGCAGCGCAATAGTAGGATGGATCATGGGAGACGCATTCGCTACATCCAAAGTGGTTACATTAGAAAATAATACCATCTATCGACTTAAGATGGATGGCGTATTGGTGGAGCAGGGACAAGAAGAAGACCCATTCTCCTCTTTCTATGGCGAGTTGCCAGGAATGGGAGGAACAACAAGCACTGTAGGACTTGACCAAATACTATCCAATATACGCCTCGCTAAGAATGACGACCGTATATTAGGTATATGGTTGGATGGAGCAAGTATGTCTATGGGTTCGGCCAGCGCCAAAGCAATACGCGATGCATTGCTCGACTTTAAGCAGAGCGGTAAGTGGATTATTGCTTCTGCAAAGCAATACGGACAAACCAACTACTATGTGGCTTCCGTGGCCGACCGCATTTGCCTCGACCCTACTGGCTCCGTTAGTTGGAATGGACTCGCCGCTCAGAAAATGTACTACACTCGCCTATTCGAGAAAATAGGCATAGAAATGCAAATTATCAAAGTGGGTACATTCAAATCGGCAGTGGAACCATACTTCCGTACCTCCATGTCGCCTGAGGATCGTATGCAAACCATGCAGTATGTGAATGGCATATGGGATGAATACAAAGCAGAAGTGAGCGAAGCACGCAATATACCTGTGGACCAACTCAATGCGCTCGCTGACCAATACATGGGCCTACAATCCGCGCAGGCACAACTACAAGCAGGATTGGTGGATACCATCGTCTATACACAAGATATGGACTCGCTCCTCCGTATCTATGCAGGAACCAAAGAGTATAAGACCCTCACTACTACCAAATTAGCACAAGTGAAACGCACTGAGAGCCTCGCTACCGATGAGATAGCAGTGCTATACCTCGACGGAGCTATCACCGACGAGACTGGAGATGGTATAGTAGGAAAAGAGGTGGTGAAAACCATCAAGAAAATACGCAAAAACGATAATATCAAAGCACTCGTTCTACGCGTTAATAGTCCGGGCGGTTCGGCTGATGCCAGCGAACAGATATGGCATGCTATCGAGAATGTGAAAGCAGATAGCATTCCAGTGGTTGTTTCTATGGGCGATTATGCTGCCTCAGGGGGATATTACATCTCTTGCGGAGCCGATTATATCTATGCCGAACCAACAACCATCACGGGTTCGATAGGCATCTTCGGCACCATCCCAAGCATAGCCAAACTGCGCGAGAAAATAGGATTAGACATCGATGGCATTACCACCAATAAGCACTCTGGATTGGAAAGCAATATACCATACAAAACTATGACTGCAGAAGAGACACAACTCATGCAAAATATGGTGGAACGAGGATATGAACTATTCACTACACGCTGCGCAGACGGACGAGGCGTATCACAAGAATATATCAAATCCGTAGGAGAAGGACGAGTATGGCTTGGCACCAAAGCCAAAGAACTACAACTCGTGGACGAGATAGGAAATATAGACGACGCGATTGCAAAGGCAGTAGAACTGGCAGCACTCGAGTCGTATAAACTTACTTACTACCCAGAAGTGAAAGACCCAATAGAAGAATTGCTCAAGAAATTGGATAACACCACACCAGAAGAGCAATTAGTCAATAAAATACGCGAGTTTGCAGCACAACCACGCGTCATGGCACTCACACCCGAAGTGATAATTCAATAATACTATCACTATGAAAATACTGCTCGCACCCATCTCGTGGATATATGCTATGATAATCGCTATCAGGCATATGCTCTACGACCACAATATACTGCCTTCGCACAAAGTGAAACTACCTACCATATGCGTCGGAAACTTGGCCGTCGGAGGCACAGGCAAAACACCACATGTGGAGTATATTGTACAACTCCTCCTTCATCACGGATGGAAAGTGGCAGTATTATCTAGAGGATACAAGCGAAAAACAAAAGGATTTATCCTCGCAGATGATAAAGCAACGGCAAAAACCATTGGGGACGAACCCATGCAGATACATGCTAAATTCCCTAATCTGCCAGTTGCCGTATGCGAGAATAGAACCAAAGGAATACAACTGCTGCAGCAGAAAATCAAAGAGATAGATGTGGTAGTCTTAGATGACGCCTATCAGCACCGTGCTCTCAAATGTGGATTCAATATACTGCTATCTACCTACGATAATCTATATATTGACGACCATCTACTGCCATACGGATCTTTAAGAGACCTGCCCAGCAGAGCACAAAAAGCAGACGCAATAGTCGTCACCAAATGTCCCACTACGATGCAACCCATAGACATGCGCGTTGTGGATAATAAACTACATCTGCCTGTCTTCCAGCAGTTGCATTTCACCACGATGGCATATCCTGATATCAAGCAAAAAGGTGTACCACTCATCCTATGCGGCATTGCACAACCACAATACCTCATCCATCACATGCGAACACAATACCCACAAGCATTAGTGATGACATACAATGACCATCACTTATACAACGATAAGGATGTGGACGCTATAATGAAACGAACAGCAAATGTGGATTTTGTGCTCACTACAGAGAAAGATATGCAGCGATTGGCACTAACTACACTACCTCAAAAACTGGAAAAAGCAAATAAGAAACTAATCGTACTGCCTACATCTGTGCTATTCCGAACAGATAGCAATGCTTTTGATAGGCAAATACTCACATATGTGCGAGAAAATAACCGCCGAAAATGAATATTATTGCACTCATACGACGCTTTGTACCACCATACAAGAATAGAATGGTGTGGAATATACTCTTCAACCTATCTTCCACAATACTATCACTATTCTCCTTCGCTGCCATCATACCCGTGCTGTATATCCTCTTCGGACTAACATCCAATGAGGTGCAGTGGGTGGATATGCAGCAAGTACACGGAGTGGAAGCACTCATCGAAGCAGCCCGAAATAATATGTACTATCTACTCAATGAGCAGATAGCTACACGAGGCGCAAGTGTGGTGCTACTCATGGTGGGACTCTTTTTGGTGATCATGACAGGCATCAAATGCGGTACGGCATGGCTTGCCAATTATCATATGGTGCCCCTACGAACAGGTGTGCTACGCGACCTAAGAAAAGCACTATACGATAAAATCCTCTCCCTCCCAATAGGCTATTTCACCGAAGCACGACGAGGCGATGTTATATCACGCATGACCAATGATGTCAACGAGGTGGAAGCATCCATCATGTCGGCACTGGATATACTATTCAAAAACCCCGTGATGATACTCGTCTATCTCATCACACTCCTGTGTATTTCTTGGCAACTCACACTCTTTGTGCTTCTTTTGATGCCTATTGCGGTCTTTTTAATAGGACGCATAGGCCGCTCGCTCAAGAAAGCTTCTAGCAAAGGACAAGAGCAGAACGCAGAAATACTATCATCTGTGGATGAGACATTATTGGGCCTACGCGTAGTGAAGGGATTTAATGCGCAGGATAAACTGCGTAATCGCTTTGAAATACTCATCAATGCTACACGCGCTACATTCAATCGCATCAATAGACGCTATTATCTCGCGCACCCACTCTCGGAGTTTCTTGGTACGGCACTCATTGCTGTTATACTATGGTTCGGCGGACTACTCATCCTTAACGAGAACACTACGATTGACGCGGCTACATTTATCTACTATTTGGTTATCTTCTATTCGATTATCAATCCCGCCAAGGATCTTAGCAAAGCCTCCTATAGCATTCGAAAAGGAATGGCATCACTCGAGCGAATAGACGCGATACTCAATACGCAATCCAATATACACGAACCAAACGAACCACAAAAGGCTGTCTTTGAGCGTCAGATAACCTTTGAAAACATCTCCTTTGCATACCAAGCAGATAGAGATGTACTCAGAGATATTAACCTAACCATCCCTAAAGGACACACGGTGGCACTCGTGGGACAATCAGGAAGCGGTAAGACCACACTGACGGATCTACTGCCGCGTTTCTATGACCCTACGCAAGGAGCGGTGACAATAGATGGAGTAGATGTCCGTCGTTTCAGCACCTACGACTTGCGCGCATTGATGGGAATAGTATCCCAAGAACCCATTCTTTTCAACGATACGATTTATAATAATATTACTTTCGGTGTGGATCTCTCTTCTCCTGCACCGAATGGCATGAGTTGGCAATCGGCTGTCGAACAAGCCGCTAAAGTGGCGAATGCACATGAGTTCATCATGCAAACAGAGAATGGCTATGAGACGGTGATTGGAGATAGAGGAACACGCTTGTCGGGCGGACAAAAACAAAGATTGAGCATTGCCAGAGCTATACTCAAAAATCCACCTATACTCATCTTGGACGAAGCTACTTCAGCATTAGATACGGAATCCGAACGATTGGTACAAGAGGCACTCGAAAACCTGATGAAAGAGCGCACTTCCCTCGTCGTTGCACACCGCCTATCTACCATCAAGCATGCCCACCTCATATGCGTCATGCACGAAGGACAAATAGTGGAACGCGGCACCCATGACCAACTATACGCACTCAATGGCTATTATACCAAACTCGTAGATATGCAACGAAAATAAAACATGTCTACTAATTCATCACATAGAGTTCTTTTAGGCCTCTCGGGGGGGATAGACTCCACCGTGAGCGCTATGCTTTTGCTGGAGCAAGGATACGAAGTGATAGGTGTCACATTCCGTACCTATGGCAGCGAAGAACAAAAAGGTTGCGGTTCGCTCGCAGCAGTAGAAGAAGCGAAGCAGAACGCCGCCCGATTGGGTATTGAGCATCATGTCGCAGATTTTAGAGAACCATTCCGTCAATGCGTCATCCAGAATTTCATAGACGAGTATATGTCGGGACGCACACCCAACCCTTGTGTGCTATGTAATAGTCATATCAAATGGGGCGAGATGATACGCATGGCAGATGCACTGCAATGCGAGTATATTGCCACAGGACATTACGCACAGATACGCGAGCGCAACGGACATCTATACCTCGCCAATGCCGTCGATACACAAAAAGACCAAACCTATTTCTTGTGGATGCTCACGGAGGAAAACCTCAAACGTACCATCTTTCCACTCGGAGGACTTACCAAATCAGAAGTGCGAGAGATAGCACGCCAGCATGGCTATGAATCATTAGCGCAGAAAGCAGAGAGCCAAGAGATATGCTTCGTTACGGATGGTGATTATCGCTCTTTTCTACGCACGCATGTGCAGGATTACGCACTGCGAGTACAACCCGGTCCGTATGTGAATGCAGAGGGCAAGCAAGTAGGTGTTCATCAGGGCTTTGCTAATTATACCATCGGTCAGCGCAAAGGATTAGGTATCGCTTTGGGACATCCTGCTTATGTGACGCATATCGATGCCGATACGAATACCGTTACTTTAGGTACGAATGATGATTTATGGGCACAAACACTCATCGCTTCGCACCTACGCGTACGCGATATAAATTGGGTTCGCGCGCACTCAGAGGTGCAAGCGCGCGTGCGATATCGTTCGAAAGCAGTGGAGGCAACTATCCAATTAGATGACCATCCTGACCCAACGAAAAACGACCACACCAATAGGGTGGGTCGCTTAACATTCGTGGAGCCCGTTTGGGGCGTTACACCAGGCCAATCAGTCGTCCTCTATCAAGATGGATTAGTCATTGGCGGCGGTATTATCCTGTGATACAAGTCTTTATGACGGATTACTTACCGAAATAACGCTTGTATAATCCTTCAAATCCCTTGCCGTGACGAGCCTCGTCCTTAGCCATCTCATGCACGGTGTCATGGATTGCATCAAGGTCTAATTGCTTAGCACGCTTAGCGATGCGGAACTTATCTTCACATGCACCAGCTTCAGCCATCATGCGCTTCTCAAGGTTGGTCTTCGTGTCCCATACTACTTCGCCTAATAACTCTGCGAACTTAGCACAGTGCTCTGCTTCCTCAAACGCATATTGACGGAATGCGGCAGCAATCTCTGGATAACCCTCACGGTCTGCTTGACGACTCATAGCCAAGTACATACCTACCTCGGTAGCCTCGCCCATGAAGTGCGCATTGAGGTCTGCTTTCATCTGATCATCAGTGTTCTTTGCTACACCAATAATATGCTCGCATGCGAAAACGATACCTGCGCTCTCGTCAACCTCTTTCCATTCTACTATTTGTTTACATTGTGGGCAACGCTCAGGTGCCTCAGTTCCTTCGTGTACATAGCCGCAAATAGGGCAGATAAATTTCTTTGTCATTGTTGTGTTTGTTTTTGATGGTTAATTAATGTTAGTATCACTTATCAAACAACAATAATTGTGCCAAAGCATCGGTGTGGCAGAAAAAAAACAAACAAAACTATTCATTCTTATTTTGCAATAGATAAAAGCATCTAAAAAGTGACTAAATGCAAAAAAAAAAGATTTTTTTCTAAAAATATTTGCGTATTTCATAAAAATATAGTACCTTTGCACGAATTTTTGTGTAGATGGGCGTATGCGCTCATCGTTTTAGCTCGAAAAATAATAATAAATATATATACTAAAATGTCAAAGATTTGTCAAATTACAGGCAAGAAAGCCATGATCGGATGCAATGTTTCGCATTCAAAGCGCCATACCAAGCGCAGCTTTGATGTGAACCTCTTCCGTCGTAAGTTCTACTGGGTAGAACAAGATGCATGGATCGAGCTGAACGTTAGTGCAGCTGGTCTGAGAACTATTAACAAGATTGGTCTGGATAACGCGCTGAAAAAGGCTGCGCAGAAGGGCTATCTCTAAAACGAAAGGAGTAAACAATGGCAAAGAAAACAAAAGAAGCACGCGTACAAGTTATACTTGAGTGCACAGAGCAAAAAGCCAGCGGTGTTCCAGGAATGTCTCGCTACATTACTACTAAGAACCGCAAGAACACTCCAGACCGTTTGGAGTTGAAAAAGTACAATCCCTATTTGAAGAAATACACTCTTCACAAGGAGATTAAGTAATTAACCATGTAACGAAAGGATTTGAACTATGGCAAAGAAAGCGGTCGCAACCCTTCAAACCGGTAACTCTGGTCGCGCTCACAGCAAGTGCATCAAGATGGTTAAGTCTCCTAAGACAGGTGCTTACATCTTCCAAGAGGAAATCGTATTGAACGAGAAAGTAACTGAATACTTCAAGTAAAAAACAATAAAGCGCTGCATTAGCAGCGTTTTTTGTGCAAAAGTACACTATTTTTTGGTAGTGTGCTTTTTTTTTATTACCTTTGCCCCCTGAAATAATTGGATACAGAAATTATGTTAGGAATTATTATCAATCCCAAATCAGGAAAGCGTGCGTTCCGAATGCAGCGTATCTATCTTTGGAAACTGCTCCGCAAACGCCACCAACCATTCACCTATCGAGTTACTAAATATGCGGGACACGCAATCGAATTAGGACGAGAATTGGTGGAAAAAGGATATGACGAAATATTGGTGTTAGGAGGCGATGGCACACTCTCTGAAACAATCAATGGTATTATGCGCGCGAATTTAACACCAGAGCAGCGAAGCCAAATAAAAATAGGACTCATGCCTCGTGGTACAGGTAATGATTGGGCGCGGTATTGGAATCTCAATAAGAAGCATAAAGAGAGCCTCAAACGCTTCTTTGAAGGCACAGCACATCCAATTGATATCGGATGCATCACCTATTGGCGAAATGGAATAGAGCATCATCGGTATTTTATCAACTCAGTTGGCTTTGGATTGGATCCACTCACTTGCTCCAAGGCGGAGAACCTAAAGCATTATATAGGTAGTCACTTCGTCAATTATCTCTTTGGACTCTTGGTGGCTGTGGTGCAGCATAAACCACAAATGATGACCATCATGGTGGACGGAGAGGAAGCAGTGACGGATTACCTATTCACAATGAATATAGGCAATGGTCCTTTCTCAGGCGGAGGTATTCGCCAAAACCCTGACGCAGACCCGCAAGATGGCGTATTCCATGCCATGTTCCTGCGCAAACCTACTTTCGGACAAATAATGCAGGCTATCCCTCGCCTTTTCAATGGCAAATTAGCCGAATTAGAGTTTGTACATCCGCTGATAGGAAAAGAGTTCGAAGTGAACTACAAGAAGCATATTATGTTTGAGGCGGATGGTATATTGGAGAATATTATTGGTCCATGTAAGGTCACTTGTATTCATCATGCAATTCAAATGCAAGTATGAGTAAAACCATTTCGCAACAAGGCAGCAATAGGCATTATTTCCGCGAGGTAGATGCGCAAGGCAAGACATATATTCGGGTAGAAGGAACGAATAAGGAGGAGAATAGCGCGTTTATCTATCTATCACAGCATTTTGCTTCCAAAGGATTACCTGTGCCTCATGTATATGAGGTGAGTGAAAATGGGATGAGTTACACGCAAGATGATTTGGGTGATTTGCTCCTTTTTGACGCCATTCGTCATGGCCGTGAAACGGGTGAGTTCTCTGTGGAGGAGAAAGACCTATTGGCGCGCACGCTACGCGCTCTCGCGCATATACAGATTAAAGGAGCAGAGGGTCTGGATTGGTCCTATTGTTTTCCTGTCCCCGCTATGGATGAACGCGCTATCCGATGGGACCTCAATTATTTCAAGTATTGCTTTCTTAAGGGAACCAAGATAGAGTTCTCCGAACCGCTCTTGGAAGATGAGTTCGACCGTTTGACAGCAGTCATCTTGGCACAACCAGCAGATAGTTTTCTCTATCGTGATTGTCAGAGCCGTAATGTGATGATTAAGGATGGACAACCCTTCTTTATCGATTTTCAAGGCGGACGCCGTGGACCTACGCAGTACGATGTGGCGTCATTCTTATGGCAAGCCAAAGCCAATATACCTGCTGCGCTCCGCGAGGAATTAATAGAACTTTATCTCAATCAATTACAATCACTCCTGCCATCCCTCGATAAGCAAGCATGGAAAGACGCTCTTCCGCATTTTGTGCTCTTCCGCACACTACAGGTATTAGGTGCCTATGGCTATAGAGGTTTTTTTGAGCGTAAGCAGCATTTTATACAATCTATTCCGAATGCCCTGCGTAACTTACGCGAAGTGCTTGAGTGCGTGGGTGATGATTATCCTTATCTTTGCACCATAGCGGCACAACTCGCGTCCACGCTACTCTCAGATACCACGGCAGATAAAACATCTCAAAATATGCCTACACCCAATACACTGACAGTGACTGTATATTCGTTCTCATTTAAGAAAGGTCTCCCTGTAGATGACAGTGGAAATGGAGGAGGGTATATATTCGATTGCCGTTCAACCCATAATCCAGGTAAGTATGAGCAGTATAAGCAGTTGACGGGATTAGACCAACCAGTCATCGATTTCTTGGAGCAAGATGGAGAGATAACCACTTTCTTGCAATCGGTGGATAAACTGGTTGACCATCATGTGGAGCGCTTCTTGGAACGCGGTTTCAATCATCTGCAGGTTTGTTTTGGTTGTACAGGAGGTCAGCACCGTTCGGTCTATAGCGCCGAATATACTGCCAAGCGCTTGCATGCTAAGTATGGCGTGCGTGTCCATCTCATCCACCGCGAAAGAGGTATTGATAAGATATTATCATAAACTGACCACTGACCACTGACCACTGACTACTTATATGAACGCTCTGATTTTTTCTGCGGGCTTGGGCACGCGTCTCAAACCCCTTACTGACACCCTTCCTAAAGCACTCGTGCCTATAGGCGGCAAACCGCTTCTGCAATGGCAAGTGGAGCGTTTGCGTGATGCAGGAATTACCCATATAGTGGTCAATGTGCATCATTTTGCGGATAAGATAATCGAGACTATCGAAGAGGCCAATGGGTGGGGGTGTACTATTCAAGTATCAGATGAACGCGATTGTCTCTTGGAAACAGGTGGCGGTTTGCGCAAAGCCAAAGACCTTCTGCTTCGTTCGGATAAAAACCAAACGCCTATCCTTGCGTGTAATGTGGATATATTGAGCAATATAGATATTCGCTCGTTATGTGCTGCGTATGACCCGCATACGATGGGTACGCTGGTGGTGTCTGAGCGACAGACACAACGCTACCTCTTGTTTGATGAACAGCACACACTGCGTGGGTGGACCAATAATGCTACAGGTGAGGTGCGTCCTTCGTCGTTGAATACAGCACTCGAATATAATCAATTGGCCTTCTCGGGTATGCAGATACTCAATCCTGCTATTTTTAACCACATGGATGCGGTAATGGCGGTGAAAGGAGAGAAGTTTTCTTTGATTGATTTATATCTCTCGCTTTGTTCTGAACATGTTTTTAAGGCGTATGTTCCTTCCGATTATCGAATGATGGATGTAGGTAAGATTGACCAGATTGCGGAGGCGGAACGCTTTGCACAAAGCTTATAAAACACATTTTCTGCGGGTATAAATGATTTTTTTGTAAAAATATTTGCACATTTGAAAAAAAAGTTGTACCTTTGCACCCGCTTTTGAAAAAACTGACTAAGTTACCTTTCAAAACGCCGCTCAAAACTAACGAGGACTGCAGTTTGTAACTAACGAGGACTGCTAGCGCAGCGATAGTCCGAGTTAAGAGCGGAGGCATTAGGAGCCCGTCTATTTAGCGGTTAGCGGTATAGACCATTGCGACTAATTGCCGAACGCGAGTCTCCCTAGCTCAGTTGGTAGAGCAACTGACTCTTAATCAGTGGGTCCAGGGTTCGAGTCCCTGGGGGGACACCAAGAGACGCATCCGCGTCTCTTTTTTTTGTTGTATATCGTTGCTTGTTTTGTCAGTGTGTCCTTTGTGTATCCTACCGACCGATGACCGAGAGATGACCGAGAGAAGAGCAAGGCGTAATCGTGCTCTCGCGGCTACAAAAGGCATGACTAAAACTGAAAAAGGTTGACTCGATAACTGAGATGGAATCTTAAAAATCGTAAACTTTTGACTCGATACCTAAAAGGGTTGATTTAATACCTGAAAAGGTTGACTGAGAGCCTAAAGAGGTTTACTATTTAAAAAG
>JAXJUN010000023.1:0-4837 GCA_036309065.1 Paludibacteraceae bacterium
ACTCCGAGTGTAGCGCCCGACAAGTCCCCACTTGGAGGATAAGCGCAAACATAGAATGGCGCGACCCTTGCGGTCACGCAGCCGAATGGCTATAGGGTAGTGACGTACAGGGTAGGAACGACCGCCCATTTCTAATAATTCATGGCTTCTTTGTTTTTGTGCCGGCTACGCTATTATGTGTTTCATATCGGCAATATTTTGTGTAAAAAATAACATAAACTTGTGCAATAACAAAAAAAGTGCTACCTTTGCAGAACGAAACGAAAATTTGTTTTCGCATGCTTTCGCTGTCTATACGCATCATATTGTTTTTCTTGGCTATCCATGTAATCGTGGAGGCCTTGGCTGCGTATATACTGCTCAAGAATAAAGATGAAATGTATGATAGAGCACGAAAATACATTACAGCTTTCTTTATCACTTCTTCAGTCGCTTCGTTGGCGGAGATTATAATGGTTATCGCCACTCCGCTTGAACCGAATGCGTATCGATTAATAGATACGCAGGTCATACTGTGTGGATTTCTTATTTTTGCCTTATTGATGTTTTATTGTGTGGAACTATTGCGCCCTCATTGGTTAAATGCAAAGCGAATATTTTATATTATGCTGCCATGGTTATTGTTGGTGGTGGCGTTGATAATAGGCGCAGTGTATGATAAGCAGATACTTGTTATTCACACGATAGAGCAGTTATGCGAAAATCTCTTCCAGCCAGATGTTTTCATTCGCTTATTATTAGTATTGCTCTTTGTGCCCTATGCAATATGGCTATTTGTGATTGATTTCAACTGGCGTTATTCATCTGTTTCTCGCAAGACGACGAATATCATCGTGGCGATGACCATGATATTATGTTTTACGTATATAGGTAGTAGAGGTTTGCAATTATTCTATGCGTATATCGCCCACGAGTTTATATATATATCGCTCACGGTGTTTTTAGTTCGATTGGAATGCACTGATCGTTTTCATCGCGCCACCCAGCAGCATAATCCTGCCGCTAAACCTCAAATGCTTGTCTCAGAGAGCACTATGGGCCATTTGGCGCATGCTTTGGACGAGGTGATTAATGATCCCGATGTATGGCAGAACCCTGACTTGACCATTGATGATATAGCGAAGATAGTGGGAACGAATCGCACATATCTTCAGATGGCAGCGAAGCAAAAAGGATATATGTCTGTTATGGATATGATTCATCATGTGCGCATTGAGTATGTGTGCCAGCAGTTGCGTACAGTGGAGTCTCCGCAGATACAAAATATCTTCTACGATGCAGGTTATCGCTCTCGTACTACTGCATGGCGAAATTTCGTCAATATAATGGGATGTACCCCGACGGAGTTTGAAAAGACTTGGAATTTTACCCCCCTCGCAGAAGGTGAGATAAAATAGTACCAAAGGCGCCCTTCGCTATGTTTTTGCAAAAATGAAACAATATATTTCCGTACTGCAACTTGCGTTTCATGAAAAAGCAGTACCTTTGCGCCACTTTTCGCCTTAACCACCTACCTATTTACCATTTATTTAAAACACGACCAACCACTATGTAGGCTGAAGGCAACTTCGGCAGGTAATTTATGCGGTGAAAAATATATGAGATTAGATAGTAAAATAATATTAGTTGTATGTTGTGCGCTCATTGCATGGGGAGTGCATATCTTCATGCCCGAAGATACAATCACCTATACACAACCACAGATGACTCCTGCCATTCATAGTTATGGTAAGGTGTCTTCTGTGAGTAGGAGTGTACCCGCCCATTCCTTAGCAATCGCCACTCCCTCGGTGAAACCTCGAGTGGACATATTCCATCATAGAGGGCCCATTGCGATGCGTTCCTCTCAATTTAGTAGCAATGCGGACTTGAGTGCTCGTGGTGCTTATAGTGCGCATAGTGCTCGTGGTGCAATATACCAAACCTCTTCTGCGTCCGTCACTACGATAGGCGGATCTGGTGGAATGATGGGAGGGGCTGCAAACGCTACTTGTGCTCCCAAGCGCACACCTGTGAACAATACCTCATTGGCAGCAACGCCTATGTGGGCATTCAATAGTCGTCCTATACAACCCATCGCTACCCGTAGCGCCATTAGCGGCACCATGGTGCATAACCGATGGATGGCTCCTCCTACTATGGGTCAATCTGATTTAGGCGCCTGGGTGGAAGAGTTTGTGGGTGAACCTGGATACGGATGGAATTATTCAGATGGCACATACGAGTATTTCGATTTAGCTACATTGAAAAAACTCTTTGATGCCAATGGCGATGGGAATATCACCGATGACGAGAAGATTGTTATCAATGGAGTGGAGTATTCGTGGAGTGACTTCTTGGTTTGGTGGAATGACCATAAGATTAACGAACATTATCGTACTCCTCTTGATGGCGAATGGGTTGTGCTACTTGTACTGGCATGCGCGTATGTATTCGCTATTTATGTGCGTAGAAGAAAGGTGGTTCTTTCTTGTACGCGCGCTCGCGTAAGCGCGCATCGTGATAACAGGAAGATAACTATTTTGCTTTTTGTATTGCTATCTATCTCTATTCAAGCCCAGGACTCCACGCAATATATAGATCCACAGTTTGGAGATACGATAGATCGCCGAAACGAAGATTTTGTGAAAGCCTCACTCTTGGTGGCTGACCCAGGCATGGCCACTTATTCTGTCTTTGGACATGCATGTCTGCGTATGCAGTGCCCCACCTTCGGGATGGATTATTGCTTCTCCTATGAGAGCGAAGGGGTGGCGAATAGGTCGCTCGATTATATCGCAGGCAAACTGAAGATGGGTATGTTTGCTATTCCTGTGGAGGAATATTGCGCTACTTATATAGCAGAAGGAAGAGCCGTTTATGAATACCCGCTCAACCTGCCCATCGCTGCCAAACAGGAACTATGGCGTATATTGGATGAATCGGTGGCGCAGGGAATTCATCTGCCTTATGATTATTACCAACGAGGTTGCGCTATTACATGTGTGCGCTTTGTGGAGCGAGCATTAGGTAATCATAAAATAACATACTCGCCCGCCTTATTACAACGCCAAGCCACATGCAAAGAGCGCGTGCTATACCACTGCGAGCAGAACCCATGGGCAAGTTTCGTCTTTGGATTGATTGCTGGAGGGGAATCAGAACGAGTGGTGGAGGGTTCTAAGCAATTATGTATCCCCTCTGAATTGGTGCAAGAGTGGCAGCAAGCCACACTCAATGGGCAAGCCCTATTAGGTGCTCCATCGGTGTTAGTGGCAGGCGAACCCCAATATACGCATTATCCCATCACACCGATGATATGCGCATTTGTGTTACTACTATTATCCATCGCCAACCTATGGTGGAAAAAACCGTATTGGGACTGGTGTATGTTGGCTATACAAACGGCTATCGGACTGCTGATGACTTATCTTATCGTCTTCTCAGACTTATGCTGCACATCGTGGAACTGGTTACTCATTCCATTTAATATCCTACCTGCCTTAGCATGGTATTGGCGGCGCTACTGGGCAATGCCTTATGCAATCCTCTTGGCAGTGTGGACGATAGCCATGAGTGCTAATCACCTATGGGGGCATCCTGCTATGGATTGGTCGCACATCACCCTTGTGGTAGCCTATGTGCTTGTTTATTGGAAACAAAATAACAATATAAAATCTGCAATATAAAATCAAAAAAATGAAACATATTTATTCCATCCGATCTATCTATTTCAAGCGCTTCACACTCGCAGCGTTATTGGGAGTAGTATCTATCTCTGCGTGGGCGGACTCAGGAAATACCTATGGACGACTAACTGCTAAAACAGACCCCAACTTCGACCCCAACTCCGATTCCAATGGAGCTGGAAAGATATATATATCTACTACTGCCCTTACAGACGAAACGCTCGCTGCTAACGAATATAAAACCCCAATAGATAATATTACATGTTTTTACTTTTTGGGTTATTATAGTTCTACTACTTTCTATTGCTATGCGCGTGAGACGGAGAGTACCAAAGGTCTTTGGGCTGGATGGTATGATAATAGTGGCGCACTACAAGGAGGAGGTGAAAAAGATATCGAATATGCAGTGCAACCTGAAAGTAAGGATAAAGCCAAACCCACTTCGTTCTCTCTTACAGCCAAGTGGGTACAACCGCAAGTAACTTCTTCTGCCTCATTGGATTTGGGAACGATTACTGATAAAACTGCTGATGTGGCAGCACAGACTGTTACACTGAATATAGCGGACTATTCAAAAACAGAGCACTTCAAAGCCGAACCATCTACAGTGAATGGTTTTAGCACCACCCTCCTTTCCACTACTGAGCCTAAAGATTGGAAAGGAACTGCCTCTGTAGAGGTGGATTATACACCTTCGGGTAAGCACGGCACACATACAGCTACTGCCTATTTGGCAAGTAGTCTATACGAAGGAGATTACACCGATCAATATACAAATGATTGGCAACCGGTCACTCTTAAAATATATGAGAACTATACGCCTGATTACGAGGTGGTGCATAATAGTTTCGCCGACGCATATAATATGGGTGTTACGAATGTGGGGGGACAACTCACTTCGTTGGAAGGCGCATTGAAAGTGCAAGAGGGAACCAAAAACTACGCTGCACAGCAACCCTATTACACAGGTATCGGCGATAACCGTAATACCACCGAATGGCAAGCCACTATTGTGCCTTGCGCGGGGTATGACTAAAACTGAAAAAGGTTGACTCGATAACTGAGATGGAATCTTAAAAATCGTAAACTTTTGACTCGATACCTAAAAGGGTTGATTTAATACCTGAAAAGGTTGACTGAGAGCCTAAAGAGGTTTACTATTTAAAAAG
>JAXJUN010000024.1:0-18536 GCA_036309065.1 Paludibacteraceae bacterium
AATTTGCGTATGTCAATTTTTTGTAGTACCTTTGCGTCGTCTTTTTAAATAGTAAACCTCTTTAGGCTCTCAGTCAACCTTTTCAGGTATTAAATCAACCCTTTTAGGTATCGAGTCAAAAGTTTACGATTTTTAAGATTCTAACTCAGTTTTCGAGTCAACCTTTTTCAGGTTTAGTCATGATAATCACGATACATACACGATAGATACACGATAGATACACGATACATATACGATACATATACGATAGATACACGATATATATTCGTGTAGTGTACCCCGTTTTTTGGACACTTTAAAAGATTCATTATGAGAAAGAAAGTGCCCTTAGAGGTCAAAATGGAAGCGTTAAAAATGCTTCAGAGCGGCGCATCCGCTCATGCAGTAAGCCGACAGTTCCACATCCGCGACGGCGAGTTGCAGACCTGGCTCCTTATCTACGCCAGAGAAGGCGAGCGCGGTCTGGCGGCGTACCCTAAAAACATCTGCTATGATGCGATAAAAGAGAAGATTATTTGCACATATCGTCAAAAAAGAGTACCTTTGCACACGCTAAGCGCCAAATACAGCGTTCCCTACTCATCGGTATGCCGTTGCATATCGACCTACAAGCGCAAGGGAAATGCAGGCGTGGAAGGCGCAGTAATAGATATAATGGAAGTTATGAGATCAGGCGACACCTTGGAAGAAGCATTGACGAAATCGGAGCTGAAGCAGAAGCTCAAGGAGGCGATGAACGAACTGGATTACCTCCGGGCGGAGAATGCCTTGTTAAAAAAAGTAAAGGCCTTAATGGAAGCAGAAGAGCGCAGGAACAGTCGCTCGCACAGGTCATCCGGTCATTAAGGCCCAAACATGCTTTGAAGCATCTGCTCAGAGCGGCAGGGATGGCACGTTCCACATACTACTACCGTTTGTCGGAGCGTCCGGACAAGTACGCTTCCGTAAAGGAAGAGATACGTCGGATCTATAGTGAAAACAAAGGTCGTTACGGCTGCCGCCGTGTGTGGCAATCGCTACGCATTGCCGGTTGGGTGATTAACAGGAAGACAGTAGCGCGCCTGATGCATATGATGTCGCTGTTTGGGATTACTCCCAAGCGTCATTACCGCTCCTACCAAGGCGATGTGGGCAAGAAAGCGCCCAATGTGCTTGACAGGGAGTTTGCAGCCCCAGGTCCGTTCCGCAAACTGACCACGGACATCAGCCAGTTTGTCATCAACGGTGTCAAATGGTATCTGTCCCCTATACTGGACATGTGGAACGGCGAGATTATTAGTTATACCGTCTCCCGCAGTCCGAACATGGCGTTGGTGATGAAGATGCTCAAGAAAGCCTTCCACCGTATGGGAGCGGCATCGATAGGGGCATTACTGCACTCGGACCAGGGCTGGCAATACCAGCACGCCCAATACCAACTGGCGTTGAAGGAACATGGTATGATTCAAAGTATGTCAAGGAAAGGAAACTGTCTGGACAACTCGGTCATGGAGAACTTTTTCGGCTTGCTGAAGAACGAGTTTTATTATGTGAATCATTTTGCGGACGAGCAAACCTTTCTGAAAGGTTTAGCAGACTACATCAAGTACTACAATAATGACCGTATTAAACTCCGCCTGTCGATGTCTCCTGTCCAATACCGCCAACAACACACAATTAATAACTGAAAGAACAAATACCCCACATGTCAACGGACATGCATACATCGAACAACATTTACTAACCCTGTCCAACTTTTTGGGGACACCTCAAATCTAGAACTCCAGTCCTCCAGCCCCTTAGTCCCTTTTCTTCTCGTTCGGCTAGATTATCTAGTTGGGCTAGCTTGTTTAATATCCATCAGTGCAGCAAACTACAGACGATTGAATAATCGTCGCTCAGGGTCGAAGAACCAACCCCATTTATTGAAATAACGGCACATATTCTGAATATGTACCCAAAGCATCTTATTATCTTTATACGAAGCCTGCTTATGCGCATGAACAATCGTCCATTGAGGATAATAGAGTGTCAACCAATCCCGATGAATACTACGCGTCAAATCAATATCCTCTGGATACATGAAATAACGCTCATCAAAAAGCCCTGCATCCACTGCCGCCTTCGTGCGTAGAAACATAAAACAGCCACTCAAATAAGGAGCATTAATAGGACGCTCCAAGTCCAAATCACGCAATTCATACCTTCTGTTCCGTTTGCTCATCATCCATTGAGGCAAAAAACGACGACCAAAAACATCCAACGGAGATGGTAAACGCTTAGCCACATACTGCTGCGCGCCATCTAAACCCACCACACGAGGCATCAACTGCCCTACCGACGGATTAACCGCCATCCATTCACACATCGCATCTATATCTGCTGCTGCCACACGCACATCACTATTGAGTACCAAATGGTAAGTCGTGCGGTAATACGCACTCTCGCGCAAAGCTATATTATGCGCCTTGCCATAACCCAAGTTTGCATTCATGAACATATAACGCAATTTACCCGATGAAATCGGCACTTCTGGGCATTTCTCTTCACTATTATCCATCAGATATATCTTGCGCAAAGAGCGGCAACGAAGCAGTTCTTCCACCAATGGAACAACCTCCTCTTCCCAACGCGGATGATATAAAACGATAGATATATTGAGCATACTTATCAGTATTTACGAATAAACTGCTTAATCTTTCTCAACTGCTTGCACGCAACCGTCAGATAACCATATCCCACACTATTCTTCTTAAGCACCAAGCGGTCTTCTTGCGTCTTAGACAACAACGCACTCGCATTCTTATTGCTCGCACCACCCACTTGCATACACACCAATACCTCTGGGATATAGAGCGACTGATACCCCGCACGGAAAATGCGAAGCATCATATCATAGTCAGCCGATATATGAAACCACTCATCATACAAACCCACTTTCTCATACACCTCACGCTTGCAATATACAGTAGGATGTGGAGGCATCCAACCATATTTAAGTGCACAAGGATTATACGCATTACTCTTCCATCTACGCACCACCTTATCGCCCTTACAATACTGCAAATCACCATATATCAAATCCACATCCGACGAACTAAAAGCATTCGCAATATGTTCGATGGAATCGGAAGAATACAGCATATCATCCGAGTGTACAAATCCTATTACATCACCCGTTGCCATCTGAATACCTTTGTTAATAGCATTATATATTCCACTATCTTTTTCAGATACCCAACGCACCCCTCTTGTACATTCGTCTTTATCCTTTTGCACTTCCTTAGCATAGGTCTCAATCAGTTCCCTCGTGCCATCTTTAGATGCCCCATCCACGATAATATGCTCAATATACGGATAGGTCTGCGACAACACACTTTGAAGCGTATTAGGAAGTGTCTTTGCACTATTATAAGTAATGGTAATAATGGATATTTTCATATTCATTGATGGATAATCTTCGTATAAATAGCTTTTGTTTGTTCATAGGTCTTATCCCACGAGAACTGTGCTGCGTGGCATAGTCCTTTTTCTATATCTGCTTCCATAGCGCGCGATTGAATCTGCTTTACCAGCTCTGCCATTTCATCCACCAAGTGCACCGAATGGGCTTGTACCATCCATCCGCCACCTATCACCTCTGGAATAGAAGATGACTGCTGAGCAATCACTGGACAACCTGCTTTCTGTGCCTCAATAACAGGCAAACCAAAACCCTCATATTCAGACGGATAAAGCAAACACAATGCCTCATTATAATACCTATTAAATTCGCTTATCGAAGCACCAGAAACAATGCGATACCTATTCGGAAGAGTCGTATCCAACCATCGTTTCTCGCTCTCCGTCAATGCTCCGCCCAACGCCACCAATTCCAATCCCGTACGGCGTGCCACCTCTACTGCCACATCAAAACGCTTATACGCCACCGAGCGATTACCCACATACAGCAAATACCCCTGTTTGGCAATGGACGGGTCTGGATAAAAAGCATCACTAACACCATTATACACCACATGCACTCGATTCTCTTCCAACCAAGGATAAATAGACAATAAATCGCGTTTCGTATTCTCACTCACACAGATAACTGCCTCACTATGACGCAGCGCACGCTGCTCTTCCCATACATGCACCGCCTTAGCCAAACCATGACGATAGTAATGATAAGTAAGGTCATGCACTGTAGTGATATTCTTCGCCAAAGGATGATTGCAATACCTAAAATAAGACGAATGAAAAACCGTTGGAGTGGTCGGCTGCCAATCAGGCATACGATAACGCTCTGCACGGCGATAAGGCATTGCAATAATCTGTTCCGACGGCACAACCAACTCCCTACATACCATATTATCATTTGGATAATCAAGTATCTGCAAAGCCAACTCTTTATCGGCACACGCACGGCACAACAACTCTCCCCACACGGTAGAGATACCACCAAAGCGCTGAATAGCAAAAACTATATTATCCAATACGATAGGAGTCATGTTATATGTTATATGTTATATGTTATATGCTACATATTTTCTATCAATTGAACCCACTGGGGCATGATATTTGCTTCACTATACTTCTCGTATGCGTACTCTTGTGCGCGCTGCGCGCGCGCCTTTGCCTCTTCCATATGCGTCATGGCGTAAATAATCTGCTGCGCCAATTTTTCTACATCCATCGCAGGCACCAACCATCCTCGATCGCCTCCTAAAAGTTCGGCAGGCCCATGTGGGCAATCAAAAGACACACAAGGCACACCACACCACATTGCCTCTATGAGCGCTAAGGGCAAACCCTCGTATCTAGAAGAGAGAACAAACAACGAAGACGCAGCATATTCCTCCACCATATTTTCCACCCTACCAGCTAACACCACATTACTCAAATGTAAATCTTTTATTTGCTGCTCCAATGCTGCACGCTGAGGACCTTCACCCACGATGCGTAAAGTCCATTCCTTTGTACATTGTACATTGTCCCTTTGTACATTGTTCCATGCCTCTAACAACATATCAAAACCTTTCTGCTCATGCAAGCGACCTACAGCCAATAGCGTCTTTACCCCTTGTTCTCTGTACTCACTACTCTGTTCTCCATACTCACTACTCAATACTCTGTACTTCATCGCACATGGATTAGGTATGCACCTCACATTCGTACATCCCGCTTGTTGCCAATCTTGTTTATCCTTCTCCGTCAGCACTATAATATGCTCCACGGAACGCACATCTCGCACCAACTGCCAAGTGCGAATACGACCCAACAAGTGCCAAAACCAACCCGTATGATTAGCATCCAATAACTGCTGACGATGATCTCTCGCAAAATGAAACTCCACTATCGTGCGGCATGGAAGAGAAGAAATGAATGCCACTTCTTTTCCGCCCAATGAGATACACAAGTCTATCTCGTTAGCACGAATATAATTGACCAACGCGCGTCTATATACACGCATGCGACGCGCGTGGCCTACATATTTTAAAAGGAGAGGTTTATGATAGTCCGCATTAAAATCAATCTCTAATGCCTCTACCCGTACACGCTCGTCCAAAGAAAAACACACATCATTCTGCCCTACTGGTGTTAGTTCAGTAGTAATAATAGTAATCTCATAATCCGTGTGAGCGGCCAACCAATTCACTTTCTGCGTCAGCACTCGCTCCATCCCACCACTATTATAGAGATGAGGAATACAATACACTATTCGCATAATTGCTCCTCCTTTCTTTGCCCTATACGGCGCAACCAATTACCGATGCGCGTCTGGTTTTCAGAAAATGTCATCACTATCCATAATAGCAGCAGACTCCAAGTCACTAATCGAGGATCAAACAAAAGCGGGGCACGCGGATAGATAAGCGCGTGACTCACCAATAAGAAATACATCAGATACCAATATACACTCTTATGCGCTCTATAGTACGACTCTTTCACCCATACGCCAATTAGGAACATCGCTATCGCTGTACCCACCGCACCAAACGAACGGAACGCCTCACCTATCATATTCGTACCTGTACCCCAGGTAGCATTTGGACCCAACAGAAGATATGACGGCAAATCACCACCATGTAACATCTGTGGCGGAACATCGGAAGTGGCGATGATATGCCCCGCCAAACCAGGAATAGGCGAACTGATATCCAATAGCATTCCTTGGAACCAAGTCAAATCATTCTCCTGCGCCCAACCAAAAAGACGGAAGAGATTGACATCATTCACTATCAAATCCTCGTATATATCCCAGAATTCCTCTAATCTCAGTTGCGCTAATTTCTCTTGCCATGCCCCCACATCCAATCCCTCTGTGCGTAATTTCATAACCAAGAAGAGTGCTATACTACCTCCTATCACCATCAAGGCTACCAACCACCACTTAAGATGCCAAACATACATACTAAATCCCACGATAAGCACCAACGCCAAACCCACAGCCAACTGCCTACTACCCGTAGAAAGCAAGATAAGCATGAACGCTGCTATCACAAGCAAATAAAACCACCATTGTTGCTTAGGCAATCGGAATACAAAAATAGCCATCAAGTAACATCCAATAGTGAAAATATTATTGAAATAACTATATATCCCCACATCGCGCAAGTTACTGCCCTCCGCATACACACTCTGCAATGCCGCCAATCCACCTGTCGCAACAAACAACATCCAACTCACTATAGTAATACCAAAGAACCATACATACTGCCGCATCGTGATCGTGAAAACAGGTGCTGTCGGCTCCTCACGCTGCAACTGCAATATGCGCGTCGCACCCAACATATACCATGCATAACCAAAATAAGCCAGCGCCGTGGCACGCGTCACAAAATTATCATTAAAAGCAAACGAGAAAAACGACCAATAGATACGCTCCGTAGGAGCATAGAAGACCGGATAAACAAAGTTTACAAGGAAGAAAGAGAGCATGAAGAAGAACTCAAAACCCAACCAATGCTTGCGCTTATTCGTGGCAAAATAAAGTACATTCTGCGCAATAAAACAACCCATCAGCAATACGCTATAATCATAACTATATGTCCACGGCGCTTGGATATACAGCACCGTAGCCAAAATAGCAAAAGCAATATTAAATAGATAGGTTAACATGAATTTTAAAATCTCATCTTACTCTTTAATCGACATAACATATACATCCACCACGAGAATCGCCCAAACAATGGTTCTGCGCTCCACACGCTCATCGCTTTCTCACGCCCATTAACAGATACAGAAGGGCGATGAATAGCATGCCAATGATAGCCACACACCATTCGTTGCTCACAGCGCGACATACTTAAGCGCGGAGCCACATGCGTATAAATAGCATAATCTTGTATTATATTACGCCCTTCATACTCCGCACCGCCAGACACCTTATGCGTATGCTGACGAAAACGATTAAGCGGTTCTGCTATATATGTCACTTTGCCTTGCAATGCCAAACTTATCCAGAACAAACGATCACCACTCGCCGTAAACTGCTGCACACTCTTCATATCCACTCCACTCAATGCCGAACGGCGAAAAAGCACAGCACTCGCATTACAGATATGACTATAGCCCAACAAGTATTTCTTGATAAACGATACTCCATCCATCACAAAATTCTCACTCCATTGCTTATCACAATTACGCGGAATTACCGTTCCCACTTCATCTATCCACTCACTATGCGCAAAAGCAATCAGCGCATCCGACTGCTCCAACGCACTCACTAATCGAGACACCAACCTACTATCAGCTACATCATCACTCTCCGCAATCCAGATATAATCACCTGTCGCAAGAGACAAACCCTTTTCCCATTGTATAAATGTATTGCCAGAATTGGCATCATTAAGAACAACATGCTTTACCTCAGGACGAGCGGCATATTCATTAAGTATCGTTCTGCTCTCATCCGTAGAAGCATCATCCAATAGAATAACTTCCTTATTCGCATAATCCTGCGCAAATATACTATTTAAGCGCTCGCGCAAGAACGGAGCGTGATTATAATTGGGCATGATGATGCTTACTTTTTTCATAGTAAATAGAACTCTTTTTTACATAAAAAGCGCACAAAGATACTACTTTTTTTGCATATAAGCAAAAAATTAGTGTTTTTTACACAAAAAAGCCCGAAACTTGCGTTCCGGACTTTTCTTTTTCGGTATTTCGATGCGTTGCACCGAGCTCCGTTTTCTTAAGCCTCAGCCTCTGCTGGAGCCTCACCGTTAGCCTCTGCTTCTGCAGCAGCAGCTTCTTGTGCAGCCTCTTGTGCAGCAGCAGCCAACTCAGCAGCGGCAGCAGCACGCTTCTCTGCTAATGCAGCAGCTTTTGCCTTATTAGTCTCTACCTCTTGTGCGAGGAGAGCCTTTGCAGCAGCAGCTTTCTTGTCTGCCTCAGCTTGGCTGATCTTGCCATTCTTAGCATCCTTTTGAGCCTTCCAAGCGTCAAAACGCTTTTGAGCCTCTTCTTGACTGAACGCACCCTTTGCTACACCACCATTCAAGTGCTTCATAAGAAGTACACCTTCGTTAGAAAGGATAGTACGCACGGTGTCTGTTGGTTCTGCACCTACGCCAATCCAGTACAATGCACGCTCAAAATTGAGAATTACAGTACCAGGGTTGGTGTTTGGGTTGTAAGAACCGATACGCTCGATAAACTTGCCATCGCGTGGCGCACGGCTGTTTGCTACTACGATGTGGTAGAAAGCATAGTCTTTGTGACCATAACGAGCCAAACGAATTTTTGTTGCCATTTGTTTGTGTTGTTTTATGGGCGTCGGATTACGCGAATCCATGCCCGGGTTAATAATGAATGACCTGCTTTTTACACGAAAAAGCGTGCAAAGGTACTGCAAAAAAATCAAATATGCAAATATTTGGACAAAAAAGTGCAACATTCTTGCTTTTTCCATTTATTTTCCGTAATTTTGCACCCACTTATAGTAAAAATGTTTGTATGCCGACAAAAGGACACGCCCGTTCCATCTTCTATGCACTCACCAACCAAGCTAAATAATTCCATTTAGTATCAAAATCGATATATTATGTGTGCGAAGATTCCAACCCAACCAAAGAAAGTTAATTACTTACAAACAAGGCACATACGAATACCTTCTCACTTTGATTAGTGATAAAGAAAAGCAACTACTATTGCATAATTCGTTTTTCTATTGTACCTTTGCAGCGAATTTCAAAACCAAAGTATATGGAAACAACTGAATCCTTCCTCAATCTCATTATTTTCTTCGGCATTGGAATATATGTTTTAGTTCTTATTATTTGTATTATAGGCACTCGGGTAGCTTTTCTAAAACGCCAATTAACAGACTTGCGAATAAAAATGGCTATCGATCAACGAGAAGAAGCATGGAGACACCAGTTACTCGTCAAACAAATTCAACAACAAAAAGGCAACAATGCTTTAGATGATTTACAGCATTTATTTGCCGATAAAATCAAAAAACTCAAGCACCAATACCCGGCACTAACAGAAACGGACATTCAAGTAGTTACACTCATCGGATTAGGAGTAAGCAACACAGACATACTTCAACTCGCAGACATGTCTAAACGAACATATTACAAGCGACGACAACTCATTGCACAAAGAATGAATACTACCGCCGCACAGTTAGATCAAATAGCGCAAAATTCCTTCACCTCTAATACAAAATAATTATGAAACCATTTATAAAAAGAACGCTCCACACCCTTGCCAACGAAATGATTGCAAGCGCACCTGTATTAGTTTATATTGGATTTGTGCTTATAAGCAACGATATAAGTTTTAAAGTGTTTATAATTTTCAATAGCACATTCTTATGCATCTATACGCTCTTGATCTTATTATCAAGCAAAATTAAAAGACCTATAACCTTAACCGAAGAAGAACGCAATCTATCGCCGGACATGTATCCCGATTACAGCAGTTCCATTGATTGGCTTAAGGTGATTATGTGGGCTATCACATGTTATTGCATTGGACTATTCACTTTTTATTATGCTCTTCACAAGAGTTTCATTGTTGCTATTGGAATATCTGCTATATTATCTCTTGGCGCGATAGTTGTCTTTTTATTATTTCACTCACGCAACAAGTACACTATCCATGAAAATATTCTACATGTTCAAGAATATGATTGGTTTCATTTGACTACCGACTTACACATTCCGATAGACAATATAGAAAAAGTGTATATATCCGACCTCTTTATGCTAATGCCGAGTGTTGTCATTACTGTAAATGGTATTGAGCGCAAACTGCGATGTGCATCATACGCCGAGGAACTCGCACATGCCATCGCAATCAGGATTAAACAACAATAGTATCATCTATAGACTTTTCAGAAAAAATCGCTTAACGGCGATTTTTTCTTGCATATGTGCAAAAAAAGCAGTACCTTTGTGCTGTAAAAAACATGCACTATGCAACCCAAAACAAAACAGAAACTCAAATTGGGCATAACTATTGCGGTGGGTATTCTATACCTCATCGTGCCTACGGACTTACTACCCGACACCATGCCCTTAGTTGGTTGGATAGATGATATCATCGCCATCCTACTGGTTATCGCCAACGCGGTGAGAGTAACCAACAAACTCAAAAACAAGAACTAAACACCACCATTATGACTAAAAAGATTCTTTTTATATGCCACGGCAATATATGCCGCTCACCGATGGCTGAGTTCATCATGAAGCATTTAGTAGAAACATCCGATGAAATCGCAAAGAATGGCACTTTTGAGATTGCCTCTGCTGCCGTTTCTACCGAAGAGATCGGAAACGACATTTATCCGCCAGCCAAACGCACACTTGCTGCACATGGCATTCCTTTCTCTCGCCGTGGAGCAAGGCAGATGACCAAAGCCGATTACCTCTATTACGATCATATCGTTTGTATGGACCAGAGTAACCTAAGACTCATGCGTTATATTATTGGCGAAGACACGCAAAACAAAGTGTCGCTTCTTATGCGATGGGCAGGCAAAGAAGCCAATGTGGCGGACCCTTGGTACACAGGTGATTTTGAAACAACCTACATGGATATCATGGAGGGATGCAAAGCTATGCTTAAACAATTATAAGCAAATTATTTGCTTTTTTCATTTTTTTGTAGTACCTTTGCAACCGATTTAACACACTATGCGTATTACAGACTCTAAAATAGATAATCCTATCTTGCAGATGATTGGCGAAGAGGCCGATCGTCTGGGGCTGGAGTGCTATGTGATTGGCGGGTGGGTGAGAGACCTATTCCTACATAGAAACTCCACTGACATTGATGTCGTTGTTCTTCGCAAATCCAATTGCGACGATCCCATAGAACATAACACACTCACCCCGCAAAGTGAACAGAAACGCTCTGGATTGGGCATTGACTTAGCGGAAGCCGTTGCTAAACGAATTGGCAAGGGTGCGCACTTATCTGTATTCAAGACCTATGGTACAGCGCAAGTCAAGAAAGGCGAACTGGAATTAGAGTTTGTAGGCGCACGCAAAGAGAGTTACCAGCACGATAGTCGTAATCCTATCGTGGAAGATGGTACACTGCAAGAGGACCAAGATAGACGAGACTTCACCATTAACGCGATGGCTATCTGCCTCAACAAGGAGAGGTACGGCGAACTGCTCGATCCATTTGATGGAATCGGCGATTTAGAAGATTGCACTATTCGCACTCCACTCGACCCTGACATCACTTTCTCAGACGACCCACTACGCATGATGCGCGCTATACGCTTTGCTTCACAATTGGGGTTCTTTATAGATAGAGAAACTTTTGAAGCTATTGAGCGTAATGCCAAACGCATTGAGATAATCACCAAAGAGCGTATTGCTGAGGAACTGCATAAGATTATGCTCAGTCGCAAACCATCTACAGGATGGATAATGCTTGATAAGACAGGACTGCTCCCGTATGTACTACCCGAATTGGTAGCACTCAAAGGGGTAGAAGTAAAGCAAGGCAAAGGGCACAAAGATGTATTCTTTCACACATTACAAGTCGTTGATAACCTGGCAGCACAATTAGCAAAACTATCGATTTCATCGGATAAGTTATGGCTTTTATGGGCAGCATTACTCCACGATATAGGCAAACCCAAGAGCAAAGCATGGGCGCCACAGACGGGTTGGACTTTCCGCAACCATAATTATATTGGTGCGAAGATGATTCCTCAAATCTTCAAAAAGATGAAACTTCCGCTCAATGAGAAAATGGAATATGTGCGCAAGATGGTTGATTTGCACATGCGTCCTATCAATCTCATTGAAGAAACTGTTACCGATAGCGCGGTACGCCGACTACTCTTTGAAGCGGGCGATGATATAGATGACCTGATGCTCCTTTGCGATGCAGATATCACAAGTCGTAACGAAGAAAAAGTAGCTCGTTACCATAGTAACTACCAACTCGTTCGGCAGAAAATGGTAGAACTCGAAGAGCGCGATCGCATCCGTAATTTCCAGCCACCAGTCAAAGGCGACGAAATTATGCAAATTTTACATCTTGAACCTTGCTCATTGGTGGGTGAACTCAAAGCAGCCATTAAAGATGCTATTCTTGATGGCATTATTCCTAATGAACATGCAGCCGCAAAGGATTACCTAATGCAATTAGCCAAAGAAAAGGGTTTATGCTAAAATCCCAAGAAAAATCCCAAGTATAAAATTTGTACATTTCACTACAAAACCCTACCTTTGCATAAAATTTAATTCTTACTCAATTGGTGGACTTTAGAAATAAAATAGGGTATATTCTTTTTCTTTGTTTGTTGGTCTCGTGTAGTCAGAACGCAGAGAAGCATTATAACAAAGGACGCAGTTTGCGTGAACAGGACGAACCAATAGCTGCAATGAAATCCTTTATTGCCGCCACACAATCCTTATCGCATAACTATGCCATCAAAGGTCGTTCGTATAGCAATATGGCCACTATGTGCCGAATATGCGAAAGGCATGATTTAGCATACACCATTTACGAAAAATCAGCCGAGGAGTTTCATCGAGCAAAAGATACTACCGCCTATGCGTATGCACTCAATAATATGGCGTGGGAATTGGCAGTACAAGGACATAAAGAACAAGCGATAGTATTGGCTGACTCAGCATGCAAAGTAAGTCCGAGCAACGAGGTACACAACAAAACGATAGAAACAAGAGCAGCAGCATGCCTTTATAGAGCCGAATACGACTCTACTATCTATTACACCAATATAGTTCCGATTAAATCGGTTTATTTTGACATCTTAAAGGCGCAAGCCTATACTTTCAAGCAGCAATGCGACTCCGCTATGTTCTACGCAAAGCGTGTAGCTGAACAAACTAATAATCCACGCTATTTGGACAATGTATATTATATTCTCTCCCATTGCGATAGTATCGCGCTGGTAGAAGAAGTACGCGCATTGGCTGACACTCGATCTGATATACAACGCGGTTTAGAGAGAAACGATGCCGAATGGATAGCAGCCATGCTTTTGGCAGAGCAACACATCCAATCACCTCAATTCCCTATTAGATGGACGATAAGTATCATCGCGATAGGAATCTTAATCATCGTTATAACGGCTATCATCCTATACTACGCATATAATCGGTCATTATTGGGCAGAGAGAGACAACTTGCACAACAATGCAAAGCACTCAGGCATGACCCTTATATGAAAGAAAAACTACGATGGGATGTGTATTCTAAGTTCTGCATCCAAAGTAATACATTGTTTTTTAACATAGCGGACAAACTCAAACAATGCGAATTAACAGAAAGGGAAATTCGTATTTGCGTATTGGTACTTATTGGCCTTTCCTATGCAGAGATTGCAGAAGTGCTCTACCGCGCAGAGAGCGGGATAGGAAAAGATAAATATTTAATAGCTAAACGCCTTGGAGTAAGCACCAAAGATTTACGAAGCACATTATGGGCTATCGCATGCAAGAAAGGGCCCAACAAACAATGACAAGACACATCCTATACATAGTATTACTGATTTGCGCGCTACACGCGCCCTCGATGGTCATGGGCGAAGATAGCATTCCCATCCCATTGAGGATGAGTGCTTTCAAGTATGCCCCCATGGGCAGTCCTATAGGGAGCACGCCCGACCCAACTGACCCGAACCAATTTACCGCTTCTATCGTAGGTGGCAAGTTCGTCATCACTACACAATCGGATGCGTTCTCCTATGTTGTTATTCGCGAGACACAAAGCGAAGCAAATAATGAGGATTATTTCTATAGCATCAGTACAGGTCAAGTAGAATGTCCGATTACTCACACTGGCACTTACACGATAGAAATAGGTTATTGGAAAACCTCTTTCTTGGGACATATCACTATTTGGGACATCGGCGTATTTGATATAAATGGCAAAAGGATTCAATCGTCCGTTCCTGATTTCAAGCAACTACAACCTGGAATCTATTTTATTGCATACCAAACATCCTTAGGAAATAGTTCTACTAAAATACACCTATTACCATGAAAAAAATATGTACACATAGTCTTTTTATCATCTCACTCTGCCTTTTAGTGGGAGTTTCTTTCAGTAGTTGTACTACACCCGATGTAGATTATGCCGATATAGCAACTGCCCGATTAGTGGTATCTGGTGTGGTCACTTATGCGGATGGCAGCAAAGCGAATGGTATAAAAGTATCCATTTACGGAGTACGCGCAGAGACAGAATTTGCAGACATGAATACTTACAACTATGCCATTACAGACCAAAAGGGAGAATATACCATCATTCGCTATCGCGGACGCGAGTGTCCGAAAGAAGTAGTGGTTGTAGCGAGCGACCCCAATAATGTGTATGCAGAGCAAACAATCTTTGCACCTATCACATACAATAGTTCTCCTACGCAGGATAAGTTCAACGGCTTTGCCACCGCCAATTTTGTAATGCACAAAAAATAACGAATAGCATGGAGCGTACAGCAGAACAGATTGCATTAAGCAAAATGCAGGCACGCCTCACAAAGCGTTTTCATAAAGCTTGTGCTGACTACGGATTGATTGCTAATGGCGATCATATCCTTATTGGTCTGAGCGGAGGAAAGGACTCGCTTGCGCTTGTGGAGTTATTAGGCAAAAGAGCACAGATTCATGTTCCTCGCTTTCAAGTAACCGCAGTACATGTGCGCGTTAAGGAACGGAATTACCAAACAGACCTGAGTTATCTGCAATCATTCTGCGACGAAGCCAAAGTACCTCTCCTTATCAAAGATGTGGCAATTGGAGAAGTAAGAGAAGGAGAAGAGAAAGAGCCCTGTTTCTTATGCTCATGGTATAGACGGAAAACGCTTTTTGACACAGCGCAAGAGTTAGGTTGTAATAAGATTGCTTTTGGTCATCATCGAGATGACTTGATAGAGACGGCCTTGATGAACCTTGTTTTTCAAGGCGCTTTAGCCTCCATGCCTCCTATACTCAAATTAGACAAGATGCCTCTCTCGCTCATCCGTCCATTATGCCTGATTGACGAGAGCGATTTGGTGGCATATGCAGCCATGCGGGAATATAAGAAGCAGATACACACCTGTCCATTTGAGCATATTTCCTCGCGCGCGAAAGTAAAAGGAATACTGAGTGAGTTACGCCAACTCAATCCCGAAGTGAATGACTCATTCTATGCAGCATTAACGAATATTAAAAAAGAATATCTACCCTGAGCTAACAATCAACATTACATAATATGAATGCTTTATATACTATTTTATTGCTTTTAGCATCGAATATCTTCATGACACTTGCATGGTATGGTCATTTGAAAATGCAGCAGACAGGTTTCTTCACCAATGCAACACCGCTCATTTTTGTCATTCTCCTCTCGTGGGGAATCGCTTTCTTTGAGTATTGTCTGCAAGTTCCAGCCAATCGTATGGGTTTTGAGGGAAATGGAGGTCCTTTCACTCTTATGCAACTCAAAGTGATACAAGAGGTAATCACCTTGGTGGTATTCATTGTATTCTCGGTTTTAGCATTCCATATGCCTATTAAATGGAATCATTTAGTGGCGTGTGCCTTGCTCATTGGCGCTGTTTACTTTGTATTCGGATTTAAATAAAACACATATTACCATGAAAAAGAACAGTATTTTTATTCTCTTGCTTGTCCTTTCTATTTCGATGACAAGCTGTTATTATCGTCCTAACACCCCTGTTGGTTCTTTTGCTCGCGGCGGTGATGTGAGTTGGTTAAGCGAAATGGAGCACGACTCCGTTCGCTTCTATGACGCAGCAGGTAAAGAAGGTGATTGCTTGGATATCATGCAATCGATAGGTATGAACGCCACTCGTCTGCGTGTATGGGTTAATCACACTACAGGTTGGAGCAATAAGGCGGATGTCGTGTATTTAGCTGAGCGCGCCGCAAAGAAAGGATTGCGTATTATGATTGATTTTCACTATTCTGATTTCTTTGCTGACCCATCCCACCAAGAGATTCCAGCCGCATGGAAAGACTACAGCTATGAGCAGATATGCGAAGCAGTACAAGTACACACCTTGGATGTGCTCTATGCATTAAAAGAGGCGGGTGTGAAACCAGAATGGGTACAAATTGGCAATGAGACACCAAATGGTATGTTATGGCCTATTGCTCGTGTGAAAGCGAATAATGATTGGAAGACGGATGCTACAGAAGATTTGCAATGGTCACGCTACGCAGAACTGACTACTATTGGATACAAAGCAGCCAAAGAGGCTTTTCCTGAGATAGAAGTAATAGTGCATATTGACAACGCGTATTTATATCGTGAGGAGTTCTTTAATGCGCTCATCGCACATGGTGGTGAATTTGATATGATTGGTTTGTCTCACTACCCTATGATGGGTGAGTGGTCTGGTCTGCCATGGCAGGAGATGAATAGTCGTGCAGAAGAGAATGTGCGCAAACTGATTGCTACTTTCCACAAACCAGTAATGATAGCCGAAGTGGGTATAATGAATAGCGAGTGGTTGGATGGTCAGTATATTGGTTTGGATTCCATGGCAGTATTATCTAACGAGGTAATGACAGACTTTGTGAATCGCGTAAGTGCTATTGATTCTTGTATGGGTATTTTCTATTGGGAACCCCAAGTATATGGTGGTTGGCGTCCAGCAGAGTATATTCCTCTTGGTTGGGGCAGTTACCCCATGGGGGCATTCGGTAATGATGGTCGTCCAAGTCCTGCTCTACAAACGCTTTTTAGTACCACTCAAGAGTAAATCTATAATGCCTATATTCCTTCAAAAGAGGGGGTATAGGCATTGTTTTATGGCTTATAATGCCTAATTTTCCATCTTTTTTCATTTTTTTTGCATTTTTTTGCCAAATTATTTGGTCATATGAAAAAAAAGCAGTACTTTTGCAGTCGCTTTTGAAAAGCAATGATCTTTTATATACGCGGAAATAGCTCAGTTGGTAGAGCACAACCTTGCCAAGGTTGGGGTCGCGAGTTCGAGTCTCGTTTTCCGCTCCCATTTAGATAAGAGCAGGATTCCTTCCTGCTTTTTTTCTAAATCAGACCCAACAGGTTTGAGCCCAGATGGCGGAATTGGTAGACGCGCTCGTTTCAGGTGCGAGTGTTTCGCGACGTGCAGGTTCGAGTCCTGTTCTGGGCACTAAGTTTCGATTCATCTATAAAATGAATACGAGCGCAGGTGGTGAAATTGGTATACACGCTACTTTGAGGGGGTAGTGGCTGCAAGGCCGTGTGAGTTCGAGTCTCATCCTGCGCACAACAAAAAAGACATCTTCATTGAAGGTGTCTTTTTTTGTATGTTCAGAAACCAAGAAAAAGTACAACTTCTTTTTGAAACAATCAAACTTTTTCGGCTTCAAAAGTAGTAAAAAGACATATTACCCACCAGTGACAGTCCTATATGGTATCGCGATGGTACCGTGAAGAACCAAAGAAGAACTAAATAACTACCAAATAACAACTAAAGATTATAAGGGCGAAGGGCGGAGAGCCTCCGCAGGCAAGAAAAAGCAAGAATAAAGACGGGAGGAGACGAAGAAAAAAAGAGGACGAACGGTAGCGCAGGATAAAGTAAAAAAAAGAGGACTGCGATTGCAGTCCTCTTAATGTATATCCTATTTATCTTATTCTACTAATTATACTCAATATAATATATATAGAATAATAAGGAATATAATAATTAGGATTATCCGTTAACCTTAGCCATGTAAGCGATGAGGTCGAGCACTTTGTTAGAGTAACCGATCTCGTTGTCATACCAGCTAACAACTTTTACGAATGTGTCAGTCAAAGCGATACCAGCCTTAGCATCGAAGATAGATGTGCGGGTGTCACCCAAGAAGTCAGCAGAAACAACTGCGTCCTCTGTGTAACCAAGTACGCCCTTCAACTCGTTCTCAGAAGCCTCTTTCATAGCTGCGCAGATTTCAGCATATGTAGCAGGTTTAGCCAAGTTAACAGTCAAGTCAACTACAGAAACGTCCAAAGTAGGAACGCGCATAGCCATACCGGTCAATTTGCCGTTCAACTCAGGAATAACTTTACCTACAGCCTTAGCAGCACCAGTAGAAGAAGGGATGATGTTACCAGCAGCTGCACGG
>JAXJUN010000025.1:0-65664 GCA_036309065.1 Paludibacteraceae bacterium
CGAACCCACCACCGCTATGCTTTCAGCCCACGCGGCTTCGAGCGTAAACAACTAATCCGCATTTTATGCGAGCATAAATGCGCCTTAATTTTTACTCTCGTCGCAGACGATTTAACAAATCGCTGCTGGGTTCTAACAAAAACGCGTTCGTTTTACTCACTTACAAAAAAGCGCTACGCTTCAAAAACAATTACTCATTCTCAATCGTCAGCTATAAACATATAATATTATAGACCGCTACGCTGTTAGATGTTAGAAGTACTCACTACTCTGTACTAACTACTCTGTACTAACGACTCTGTACTAACGAAAAGGGCACCTTAAGCAGGTGCCCTTTCGTTGTAAATCAATGTTTGAAATGTCTCGTGCCGGTCATGAGCATGCAGATACCGAGTTCGTCTGCTTTGACCACGCAGTCGTTATCGCGGATACTACCGCCGGGTTGCACGATAGCCGTCACACCGTACTGTGCTGCCAATGCCACTGTATCATCAAAGGGCAAGAAACCATCCGAAGCAAGGATAAGTCCTTCGGTCACGCCCGCCGCGTGCGCTTGCTTCATAGCAATCTCCGCACTACCTACACGGTTCATCTGTCCTGCACCCACGCCCAGCGTCTGGCCATTCTTCACCACCACGATAGCGTTAGACTTCACATGCTTAACAATATTCCATCCGAACTGCATATCTGCGAGGGTTGCCTCGTCTGGTTGCACCTTGGTAGCGCACATATCGGCAGCGATAGTCTCTATTTGTGTATCCAGGTGTTGCACAAGCAGACCGCCATTCACACTCACATATTGGTCAATAGCCTCGGTGCTCTTGGTCATATCTACTTGGATGACGCGAAGGTTCTTCTTAGTAGCGAAGATCTCCATGGCCTCTTCTGTAAAGTCTGGTGCAATAACAATCTCCAAGAAGATAGGTTTCATTCCGAGGGCTATCTCCTTGGTGATAGTACGATTGCAGATTACGATACCGCCGTAGATACTTACGGTGTCTGCCTCGTATGCTTTTTGCCAAGCCTCTTCGATGGTAGCCGCCACAGCTGCGCCACATGGATTCATGTGCTTGAGTGCTACGCAGAATGGTTCTTGGAAGTCGCGTGCGATATTAAGCGCAGCGTTGGCATCTTGGATATTATTGTAGGACATCTCCTTGCCTTGGAGTTGCTTGCCGCTGGCGAGCGAGAAAGGAATTTCCTTGGTAGAGGCATAGAACTTAGCCGATTGATGTGGGTTCTCGCCATAACGAAGCCCTTGCTTGAGGTCGAACTCAAGGAAGAGTTTCTCGTTCAATCCTGCTTTCTCACGCATGTAGGTAGCTATGCAGCAGTCGTACTGTGCGGTATGTGTGTATGCTTTCGCAGAGAGTTGGAGACGAGTCTCGAGAGTGGTATTACCGGCAGCATTGATTTCAGCGAGGATAGTGTTGTAGTCGGCAGGATCGCAAACGACAGTCACATCGTTGTAGTTCTTCGCTGCTGAACGAAGCATAGATGGGCCACCTATGTCAATCTTCTCAATGGCTTCTGCCATAGTGGTACCTTCCTTAGCGATGGTCTCGCGGAATGGATAGAGGTTCACGCACACGAGGTCGATAAACTCAATCCCGTTCTCACGGAGTGCTTGGAGATGTGACTCGTCATCACGGCGCGCCAAAAGACCGCCATGCACCTTTGGGTGAAGGGTCTTAACACGACCGTCACATATCTCTGGAAAACCAGTTACTTCGCTGATACCGATGGTTTTAACACCAGACTCTTCAAGGAGTTTTTGTGTACCGCCTGTGGCGATGATTTCCCATCCTGCTGTCTGCAGACCTTTTACAAAATCTACTAATCCTGTTTTGTCACTTACGCTGACTAATGCTCTTTTTGCCATAAAATTTATTCTAGATAAACTAGATAATCTAGGGGAACTAGATTGCCTAGAAGATTATAATATTTCGTTTTTTCCTTCGATGACTTTTCCGATTATTTGTGCTTTGTCGCCGTGCTGAGCGAGGATAGCGATGGCTTTCTCTGCGTCTGCCGCTGGCATAGCAATCACCATACCAATACCCATATTGAAGATATTGAACATCTCGCGGTGAGGGATATTACCCCACTTCTCCAAGCATTGGAATACAGGGAGTATTTCCCATGAACCTTCGGTTACGCTGAAGCCTTGACCCTCTTTCAAGATACGAGGTATATTCTCATCAAAACCACCACCTGTGATATGTGCCACGCCGTGCACATCGCAGTTGTGGATTACCTCCAGCACTTGCTTCACATAGATGCGCGTAGGAGTGAGTAACACCTCGCCGAGTTTCTTATCTATGCTGAGTTCTGGATAGACGGTTTGGAGGTCCAGACCTGCATCGCTAACCACCTTGCGCACGAGACTAAAACCATTGCTATGCACACCCGAAGAAGATATACCCACGAGCACATCGCCTACAGCCACTTTGCTGCCATCGATGAGTTGCGATTTCTCCACTACACCTGTGGTGTAACCAGCTATATCGTACTCGCCATCGCCGTACATACCTGGCATCTCGGCAGTCTCGCCACCTACGAGGGCGCAACCTGCTTGACGGCAACCTTCTGCCACACCAGCCACAATAGCCTCTACTTTCTCAGGGATATTATGTCCGATAGCCACATAATCCAAGAAGATGAGTGGTTCAGCACCCTGTGCAAGCACATCGTTGACACACATAGCCACAGCGTCGATACCAATAGTATCGTGCTTGTCCATTGCAAAAGCAAGTTTAAGTTTGGTACCAACTCCATCGGTACCACTCACGAGGACTGGTTCTTTGATATTCAATGCTGATAAGTCGAACATTCCACCAAAGGAACCAATATTACCCATCGAACCAAAGCGGTTGGTGCTTTTAACATGTGATTTAATACGACTTACTACTTCGTATCCGGCTTCGAGGTTCACGCCGGCTGCTTCATAATGTTGTGCCATTATTATTATATGTTATATGTTATATGTTATATGTTGGATGTTAGATGTTATTACTTCTTGCGAAAATATTTTACTGCGTTGTCAAACAATGGTTGGTACTTATTGCCTGCAATATTGGTGAATACTCCTTCTTCGAAACGCTCAGTGTGACCCATCTTACCGAGTATCTGTCCATTCTGAGAGATGATACCTTCGATAGCATAATACGAGCCGTTCGGGTTGTATGGCGCCTCCATCGTAGCCTCACCTGTAGCAGGATTAGCATAGCGGAATGCCACTTGTCCGTTCTCAAAGAGTTGTTTGGCTAATTCCTCATTCACCACGAATTTACCTTCACCGTGACTAACTGCAATCGTGTGTGTATCACCCACTTGCATACCGCATAACCATGGACTATTGACCGTTGATACAACGGTAGTAACCATCTGCGAGATGTGGCGGTTGATATCATTGCGGAAGAGTGTTGGTGAGTCTGGAGTAACCATACCAAGTTTGCCATATGGCAATAAACCGCTCTTTACTAATGCTTGGAATCCATTGCATATACCAAGGATAAGACCACCTCGCTCAATAAGAGCTGTGATAGCTGCGCCTACTTTGGCATTGTTAATCACATTTGCAATGAACTTACCACTTCCATCAGGTTCGTCCCCCGCTGAGAATCCACCCGCGAACATCAGTATATGGCAGCGATTAATATGCTCTACCATCTCATCTATACTGCTAAGCACATCTTCGCTCGTAAGGTTACGGAAGATAGTTGTCTCTACCTCTGCTCCCGCTTTGCGCCATGCTTTTGCACTATCGTAATCGCAGTTGGTGCCTGGGAAGACAGGGATGTAAACGATAGGAGCAGCCTCTCCTAAATCCTCCCCAGAAGGGAAGGACTTACACTCTTC
Source organism: Paludibacteraceae bacterium (assembly GCA_036309065.1). GTDB lineage: Bacteria > Bacteroidota > Bacteroidia > Bacteroidales > Paludibacteraceae > Colicola. The sequence continues at coordinate 3,862 of JAXJUN010000025.1, forward strand.
GTTCATTTCCCATCCTTTTTGGGTGGAGGTTTGGGTAGGATTATCTATACCCGCTGGTAATAACTCTTGATGCTGCGCTGGAACTGCGGATGGATAGATCTTATCGAACTGACCACAGCAAGCCTTCAGCAATGCCTTGCGGGAGATATGCTCGTTATTGATAATAAGGTGAGTACCCTCAAGCACTGTACCGAGATATTGTGCGGCTGGCAAAGTGAGATCTTCGGTTGCCTCTACGAGGATAGAACCATAATTATAATCGAATAGTTCGTTCTCGGCGATTTGAATATCTACTGCGAGTTCATTACCAAAACTCATCTTAGTAATTGCCTCAGCTAATCCACCAAAACCAAGTGCATACGCTGCGCATATCTTGCCTGATTGAATAGCATTGGTTGTGTAGGTCCAGTTCGCTTTGAGTTGCTCCACATTAGGCATATAGTTAGCCAATGCGGTGTGCTTGATGAGGTATAGCTTATTGCCTGCTTTCTTCAGTTCAGGTGACACCACCTTATCAGCAGGAACGGTAGTTATACCGAAAGCGATAAGAGTAGGTGGCACGCTAATCTGCTCGAAGGTACCCGACATTGAATCTTTACCACCAATACTTGGTAATCCGAACGCCACTTGCATCTTGAGTGCGCCTAACAATGCTGAAAGCGGTTTTCCATAGGCGTGCTCGCTGCTCATACGCTCGAAATACTCTTGGTAAGAGAAGCGCATACGGCTATAATCGGCGCCCGCTGCCACCACCTTGGTGCAAGCCTCAACCACCGCGTAGGCTGCACTATGGTATGGACTCCAATCGGCAATGAATGGGTTGTAACCGAACGCCATGACGGACGCTGTATTGGTATAACCATCCGTAGGCAGTTTTTGCACACTCACCTGACTCTCTGTCATTTGTGTCTTACCACCAAAAGGCATTAAGACCGTACTACGGCCAATCGTAGCATCAAAATTCTCTATAAGTCCCTTTTGCGAGGTGACATTAGCATCGGACATGACTTTTGCCATTTTCTCCTCGAGGGTTAATTCTGAATTTTGAATTAAGAATTTTGAATTATCGAATGGATTCTTATTCTCTACAGGCAAAATGACTGCTTTCGCAAAATGCTTTGCTCCCGCGCTATCAATAAACTCGCGTGTGAGGTCAGCAATAAGTTCTCCTTTATAGAACTGACGCATGCGACCTGTGTTTGTAACATCAGCCACATAGGTATATTCAATATTATCCATATGGCAATAACGCTCCATCAGTTCACGGTCTTTGGCTTCTATCACAACCGCCATACGCTCTTGCGACTCACTAATCGCTAATTCAGTAGGATTCAAACCGCTATATTTAGTAGGCACACGATCGAGATAAATATCCAATCCGTCTGCCAATTCACCGATGGCCACACTCACTCCTCCTGCTCCGAAATCATTGGATTTCTTGATAAGACGAGTCACCTCTGGACGACGCATGAGACGCTGCAGTTTGCGTTCCTCTGGCGCATTACCTTTCTGAACCTCGCTACCACAAGACTCAAGCGATGCCTCTGTATGCTCTTTGGACGAACCCGTAGCGCCACCAATGCCATCGCGACCTGTACGGCCACCTAAAAGGAGGATGATATCCCCTGGTGCAGGGCTCTCACGACGGATATTAGATGCTGGCGATGCACCCACTACAGCACCCACCTCAAGGCGTTTAGCCACATAGGATGGGTGATAAATCTCACGCACATGCGTGGTTGCCAGACCTATTTGATTGCCATAACTGGAATACCCCGCCGCAGCCTTGCGTGAGATAATCTGTTGGGGCAGCTTGCCCGGTATCGTCTCAGCCACAGGTTTATATATATCGCCCGCTCCCGTTACACGCATGGCCTGATAGACATACGCACGCCCAGATAATGGGTCGCGTATAGCACCACCCAAACAGGTACTTGCGCCACCGAAAGGTTCAATCTCAGTAGGGTGGTTGTGCGTCTCATTCTTGAATTGAAGCAACCATTTCTCTTGCTTACCATCCACATCTACATCAATAAAGATAGAGCATGCATTATTCTCTTCGCTCACTTCCATATCATCCAGCAATCCTTTGCTGCGTAGATAGCGCGCACCGATAGTAGCCAACTCCATGAGGCATAGAGGTTTCTCTGTGCGACCCAACTCCTGACGAATATCATGGAACATACCCAAGGTACTCTCTATCTCCTCTTTGACGAAAGAGTCATCCACCTTGATGGACTCAAGAATAGTGGTAAAAGTGGTATGACGGCAATGGTCTGACCAATAGGTATCGAGGATACGCAATTCCGTTTCGGTGGGGTTGCGTTGTTCTTTTTGGAAATAAGTAACCACCTCATGCAGGTCGTCGGCATTCATCGCCAGTCCCCATGCTTTGCAGAAAGGAGCATACTCCTCGCGAGTCATATCTATAAAACCATCCAACTTAACCAATGGTTTAACTTCAGTTGTTTGGTTTTGTTGTAGTAGAGACAAGTCTTTCTCGCGTGACTCAACTGCATTGATATAATAGTGACGAATCTTCGCCATCTCCTCGTCAGAGATGGTATCATCAAAGATGAGCAAACGACTACTACGAATCTCCACATCTGCTTCAGGGTCAATTAGATGTACGCAGTCCACAGCCGAAGAAGCGCGTTGGTCAAACTGTCCGGGGATATACTCCACCGCCAAGTATTTCTTACCACAAAGGTCACACTCGTCCTCCACTGTATCCGTTACCGTTTCTCCAAACACCGTGTAACGGCATTGTTCGAGCAATTCGGGTGTAAAACCAAAGAGGTCATACACATTGATATAGCGGAGCGATTGCAGGTTGAGTTGTAGATTCTCATTGAGTTCATTCATGAGACTACGAGCTTCTACCTGAAATGCAGGACGCTTTTCTACGTAAATTCTATAATTCATGATTATAATTTTGAGTCAGGGACAAGGAGCCAAGAACCAAGACATATCACTATTGTCTATATCAGTTATTACCGATTTGTCTTTATTCTTGGTTCTTTATTCTTGGTTCTTAGATAACAGTATTAACTACTTTCTCGGTTTGTTGTTTACGGAAAGACTCTAACTGCTCTAACAATGCTTTATCCTGCAATGCGAGGATAGCGATTGCCAGCAATGCTGCATTCTTTGCTCCATTGATTGCCACGGTAGCAACAGGGATACCGGCAGGCATTTGTACGATGCTCAAGAGCGAGTCTAATCCATCTAAAGTCTTGCTGCGAATAGGCACACCTATCACTGGCAGTGTGGTCAAACCTGCTATCACTCCAGCTAAGTGTGCTGCGCCACCCGCTCCTGCGATGATAATACTCAGTTCGCGTTCACGAGCTGACTCTACCCATTTCATCAATTCATGGGGGGCTCTATGCGCACTAATCACGCGCTTATCTACTTCTATTCCAAATTGTTGAAGGGTCTCAATAGCAGGAGTCATCACCTCCAAATCGCTTGTAGAACCCATTACTACGCCTACTTTCATAATGTATTGTATTTATAAAATTATTCCCACTCGATAGTTGCGGGTGGTTTTGCAGAAATATCATAGCATACGCGGTTCACTCCTTGTACCTTATTGATAATCTCATTGGAAACCTTAGCCATGAACTCGTATGGCAGACGTGCCCAATCAGCAGTCATAGCGTCCACTGAGAGCACGGCACGGAGAGCCACAGGATGCTCGTAAGTGCGCACATCTCCCTTCATACCAGTACTACGCACGGTAGAAAGAAGGATAGCGCCTGCTTGCCATACCTTATCATACAATGCCACACCATTCTCATCTTTCCATTCGCGAAGCATATTCACATAGATTGCATCAGCCTCTTGGAGGATACGCACTTTCTCAGGAGTAATATCGCCGAGGATACGCACACCTAAACCTGGACCTGGGAATGGATGACGACCGATAAGGTGCTCTGGTACACCCATATAGCGACCAATGCGACGCACCTCATCCTTGAAGAGGAGTTTGAGTGGCTCGCAGAGCTTGAGGTTCATCTCTTTAGGCAGACCACCTACATTATGGTGTGATTTAATGACCTTACCAGAGTGGTTGATAGACTCAATAATATCTGGGTAGATAGTACCTTGACCCAACCATTTTGCATCCGTTATCTTCTTTGCTTCCTCATCAAATACCTGAATAAAATCGCGACCAATAATCTTTCGTTTTTGCTCAGGGTCAGTTACACCCGCTAAATCGCCATAGAAACGAGCCTTGGCATCCACACCTATCACATTGAGACCGAGGCACTCGTAGTCGCGGAGCACATTTTCGAACTCATCTTTGCGGAGCAATCCGTGATCCACGAAGATACATGTGAGCTGACTGCCAATAGCACGATTGAGAAGCACTGCTGTGATAGAACTATCTACACCACCAGAGAGCGCGAGAATAACACGATCGGTACCTATTTGCTCGCGAAGCTGAGTTACCGTTGTCTCAACAAAGTTAGCAGGAGTCCAGTCTTGAGCACTATGGCACGTGTCAAGCACAAAAGGCTTGAGTTCCTCTACCGATGGTTGTTCACCTTTGGCAATATGGAGTACTGGGATGCAAGAGCAGAACTGACTGAGCGTGTTCTCAAGCACTTCAGGTTGTTCTACTGCATCCTTGTCGCCAGAGAGGATAAGTCCAATGATATCCTTGTCGTCCTCTGGATACTTGTTGTAAGGAAGGACCTCGCAGAATGTATCCAACTCACGCACACGGCGACCGATGACTTGGGTTGTTTCTGATCCGAGATCAAGAATGATAATTTTTTGCATATATTCTTTTGAATAAGGAGTTAATTATTGTCCACGAGTATAGTTAGGCGTTTCACTGGTGATAGTGATATCATGCGGATGACTCTCAGTCATACCTGCAGCAGTAGTGCGCACAAACTTAGCTTGTTGTAATTCTGCAATGGTATGTGCTCCCACATATCCCATTCCTGAACGCAAACCACCCATCAATTGATAGATAGTCTCGCTCACGCGACCTTTGTATGGCACACGACCCACAATTCCTTCTGGCACAAGTTTATTCACGCTATCTTCACCGCCTTGGAAATATCTATCTGCCGAACCTGCTTTCATTGCGTCGATAGAACCCATTCCTCTATAAGATTTGAATTTACGACCATTGTAGATGATGGTATCACCAGGAGCCTCTTCTGTGCCCGCGAACATAGAACCACACATCACGCAGTTACCACCCGCTGCAAGCGCTTTCACTATATCTCCCGAATAGCGCAAACCACCGTCTGCAATCATTGGCACTCCCGTTCCTTGTAATGCTTCTGCCACCTCAAAAATGGCCGTCAACTGAGGTACACCCACGCCCGCAATGATACGCGTCGTACAGATAGAACCAGGACCAATACCCACTTTCACTCCGTCAGCACCATTCTCCACAAGGTATTTTGCAGCCTCAGCTGTAGCGATATTTCCTACCACTACATCCAATTTTGGATATTTGCTCTTGATAGTACGGAGCGCATTCACAATATTCTTGGAGTGTCCATGCGCCGAGTCAAGCACTACTGCATCCACTCCTTCTTTGTATAACGCATCCACACGGTCCATAAAATCAGGAGTGATACCTACACCCGCTGCGCAACGCAAACGACCCTTAGCATCCTTGCATGCATTAGGGAAATCTTTCAATTTGGTAATATCTTTGTATGTCACCAATCCCACAAGTTTACCTTTCTCATCCACCACAGGTAGTTTCTCCACTTTATGTGCTTGCAATGCAGCCATGATAACTTCATTGCTGGTAGAATTGATAGTAATCAGATTCTCACGAGTCATCACCTCACCTATCTTGCGATTCCAATCCGTTTCAAAACGGAGGTCACGGTTGGTTACAATACCTACAAGGTTATTCTCCGCATCCACTACAGGAATACCGCCAATATGATTATCGTGCATCAACTGCTCTGCGTCGCCTACTGTTTGCTCTGCAGTGATGGTAATCGGGTCAGAGATAAGACCATTCTCTGCACGCTTCACACGGCGCACTTCTGCCGCTTGCGCCTGAATGGACATATTCTTATGAATAACACCAATTCCACCCTCGCGCGCAATTGCTATGGCCATCTTAGACTCAGTAACAGTATCCATCGCTGCGGATACCACTGGGATATTAAGACGAATATTACGGCTAAACTGGCATTGGAGGTCCACTTCACGAGGAAGTACCTCTGAATAAGCTGGGACCAGCAATACATCATCAAATGTAAGTCCCTCTTGTAAAATACGGTCGTTCATATCTGTTTTATTTTTATTAGTCAATTAGTTAATATTGGGTATAGATAGCATGGTTATCACAACGCGTGGTCACAATAGTAACAACGCAATACACCTTCTGCATCTACATATGCTTTTTTGCGCACAGGCTCTGTAGTGACAATACATCGTTTGTTGGTACAAGCAACATCTGTTGGTTGCACCTCACCCTTATGAGGCATTTCTTCGTTTTTCCAAGACAGTAAAGTGTAAATAAGCGCCATACGCACATACTTACCATTCTCCACTTGACGGAAATAGGCTGCGCGAGGATCATCATCTACATCCACGGTTATCTCATTAACGCGTGGTAGCGGATGCAAGACAATCATCGTCTTCTTCGCTAATTGCATCTTATCGGTATCCAAGATAAACGAGTCTTTAAGGCGTTCATAGTCTGCCTGATTAGCAAAACGCTCTTGCTGCACACGCGTCATATAGAGCACATCCAATTCAGGCATTGCCTCTTCGATAGTAGAAAATTCTTTGTAATTATCTCCCAACTCATGCTTCATGTATTCAGGCAAACGGAGTTCTTCTGGAGAAATAAGCACAAACTGCACCCCTTCGTAACGCTTCATAGCCTTAATGAGCGAGTGAACAGTTCGGCCATACTTAAGGTCACCACAAAGACCAATAGTAAGGTGATCAAAATGCCCTAACTCTCTGCGAATAGTCAGCAAGTCCGTCAGTGTTTGGGTAGGATGTGAGTGACCGCCATCTCCCGCATTGATAATAGGAACTTTACTATACTCTGATGCCACGCGGGGTGAACCCTCTTTATAATGACGCATCGCAATAATATCTGCAAACGAACTGACCACACGAACAGTGTCCGCTACCGTCTCACCTTTGCTCACACTACTACTCTTAGCATCCGAAAAACCCAATACATCACCACCCAATTCCATCATTGCGGCAGTAAAACTGAGGCGAGTACGCGTACTGGGTTCATAAAAGAGCGTAGCGAGTTTCTTGCCATGACAAGCCTCTGAATACATCTCCTTATTATGGATGATATCCAATGCGCGATTGATAATCACATCAACCTCAGCAGTGGTAAAATCCGTTGGATCAATCAAATGTCTCATATCGTATCGTTAGTATCGTTATTTCATCCAACTCTCATCGGATGGATTATTGCGGAATTGAATCAATCGTTCTTTATCTTCGGCAGCGATATAATCCTTCTCTGCGGCCACTTCTACTAATGTATCCAAGTCGCACAAACTGATATTCTTCACCTCTGCGGCAGCCAAGCGGTCAAGTCCCTTCTGCATACCATATGTGAAAATACTTACCACGCCTAACACCTCTGCACCCGCCTCGCGAAGCACATTCACCACCTCTATACAACTGCCAGCAGTAGAAATCAAATCCTCTACTACCACCACTTTCTGTCCTGGCAGCAATTTGCCTTCTATCTGATTACCACGACCATGATCCTTAGCACCACTGCGCACATATCCCATTGGAAGGTCTAGGATTGTAGCTGTGATTGCTGCGTGAGCAATACCAGCTGTAGAAGTACCCATCAGTACCTCAACTTGAGGATAGTGCTCACGGATAAGTGCCGCAAGACCATTCTCCACATCGTTACGCACTTGGATATCACTCAAGGTAAGACGATTGTCGCAATAGATTGGACTCTTGATTCCACTCGCCCATGTGAATGGTTCGTTTGGACGAAGAAAGACTGCTTTAATCTTAAGCAAATCTTCTGCTATCAGTTGTTTGGATACCATAATTATTATTTAGCATTTACAAATTGTTCTACACATTGTTCATACGCTGCGCGTGGGTCTTCTGCAGCGGTGATTGGACGACCCACTACGATAAAATCAGTACCTATCTCACGCGCTTTAGTTGGAGTAGTGATACGCACTTGGTCGCCTACTACGCCGTCCGCAAAGCGGATACCAGGAGTAACAGTGTAGAAGTTACTTCCGCACGCCTCTTTCACCATACCTGCTTCGAGTGGAGAGCAAACCACGCCATCCAAACCAGCCACCTGAGCATTCTTTGCATAATGCACTACCACCTCGCCTATATTACCAGGAATAAGCAAGTCATCATGCATACGCTCCTCACTCGTAGAAGTGAGTTGAGTAACTGCCAAGAGAATAGGACGAGTGCCATCCTCGCGAGTCAATCCCTCCACTGCCGCTTTCATCATCTCTATCGTACCCGCTGCGTGGAGGTTACACATATCTACATCCAAGCGAGAGAGTACGGACATAGCTTTCTTGACAGTGTTAGGTATGTCGTGGAGCTTGAGATCCAAAAAAATCTTATGCCCACGGCGTTTCAATTCGCGCACGATAGCAGGACCCTCGGCGTAGTACAACTCCATACCCACCTTTACATAAGGCTTCACATCACCTAATCGGTCTAAAAAGCGATAGGTCTCTTCTGCTGAAGCGAAATCGCATGCAATGATTACATCTTTATTCATGATTTACTATTCCTATTATATCTGTTAGTTTTTCTATTTTCAGTTCATCCATAAGTACTGGTAGGCGGTCGATAATTTCTTTCGCCACCATTGGGTTGGTAAGGTTGGCTGCTCCTATCTCTACGGCTGTCGCACCAGCCATCATCATCTCAATCACATCCTCTGCGCTGCTTACTCCACCACAACCAATAATAGGCAATGAAGTCGCACGCGCCACTTGGTTCACCATACGCAATGCTAAAGGGAAAATACCAGGACCCGAATAACCGCCATAACGATTGGCAATCACTGGGCGGCGACGACGAATATCTATACGCATACCTAAGACAGTATTGATGAGGCATAAACCATCCGCACCCGACGCTTCGCATGCTTGAGCTATCGATACGATATCCGTCACATTAGGCGATAATTTCATATAAACAGGCTTGGTCGTCACAGCCTTCACTGCCTTCGTCACCTCTGCAGCCGCCTCAGCACTCGTACCAAACGCCATACCGCCATTATGCACATTCGGACAAGAGATATTCACCTCTAATAAATCAATATCTTCCTTATCCAGCAATGCACATGTCTCCACATACTCTTGAATAGAAAAACCACTCACATTCGCCACCACAACCCCATTATACATCGCTTTCAAACGAGGCAACTCATGGCCTATCACATGCTCCACACCAGGGTTCTGCAATCCCACCGCATTAATCATACCATACCCGCCACATTCTGCAATACGAGGCAATGGATTGCCATACCGCGCATCACGGGTTGTACCCTTAAAAGAGATACCACCTAAGCAGTTAATATCATACAATGCAGCAAACTCCTCACCAAATCCAAAAGTACCCGATGCAGGTATAATAGGATTGGCAAGTACCTTACCCGATAATATAATTTCCAATCTATTCATATATTCTTGCCTCTAAACTCTAAACTGTAGCCCGTAGGGCGTTCTCTAAACTAGAGCAGCAACTCGCTTGCTGCGAACACAGGTCCCTCTTTACACACGCGTTTAGGTCCTTTGGTAGTCTGTATCGTACATCCCATACATGCACCAAACCCACACCCCATTCGCTCTTCCATACTCACTTCACCCTGCTTTCCCAACGCACGCATCACCGCCTTAATCATCGGCAGCGGACCACAAGTGTAATAGAACGACTGCTTATTATCAAAAGCATCCGTCACAAACCCTTTCACACCATAACTGCCATCCACAGTAGTCACGATTACTTCGCATCCTAATGCGCGGAACTCCTCCTCATAGAAGACTTCTTCTTTGGTATTAAAACCTAATACCACACACACCCTCTTCCCCTCTTCGCGCAATTGGCGTGCTAACATATACATCGGAGGCACACCCACTCCACCGCCGACCAACAAGGGTGCGTCGCCTGCTTTGGTGAGGTCATAGCCATTACCCAAAATAGTGAGCACATCGAGTTGTGTGCCTATAGGCAAGTGACTCATTGCTTCGGTACCTACACCCACCACCTTATATATAATAGTGAGTATACCGTCGGCAATGTTGCAGACTGATATCGGACGACGAAGGAATTGTCCTTCTACTCGGATATTCACGAATTGCCCTGAGAGAATGCCTGTAGTATCGCCACAAAGCTGCATGCGATAGACATTTTTAGCTATCTGCTCGTTGGATTGTATTTCAAATATTTGTTGTTTCATTCCTTGTTAGGTGGCGGACTACTGGTTAGTGTTATTATAAACTGTTATTCCATTGACAATTGTTTTTACACATTTGCCATATACTTCCCACCCTTCGAATGGCATAGCTTGCCCCATGGAGATAAAGCGGGTAGGATCAATCTTGTAGCAGGCATCCAAATCGAAGTATGCGAACGAGTTAGAGTTGTCCAAACCGACAATGCGAGCAGGATTGATGGACATAAGTTCAACAAGGCGCTCAAAAGTGATAACACCTGCCTTAACAAAGTGGGTATACATCAAAGGAAAAGCCGTCTCTATTCCTACAATACCAAAAGCACTCTTCTCCAATCCCCTACTCTTCTCTTCCTCACTATGCGGAGCATGATCCGTAGCGATACAATCTATCGTGCCATCTTGAATACCCTCTATAAGCGCCAAACGATCTTCCTCAGCGCGCAAAGGTGGATTCATCTTCCACTTACCATCTTCCTGCAAATCTTTGTCCGATAGCAATAGGTAGTGCGGAGCTGTCTCGCAAGTAACGGGCAATCCTTTTGCTTTGGCCTCGCGTATAAGTGCCACGCTCTCTTTGGTAGAAATATGGCATATATGAAAACGACACCCTGTCTCTTCTACCAGACGGATGTCGCGTTCAATCTCCTTCCACTCACTCTCAGACACAATGCCACGGTGACCGTTTTTTTGAGCATATTCGCCCGCGTGAATATAGCCGCCGTTGAGCAGCGCTTCTACCTCGCAATGAGCTACCATCATACGACCTACTGCACGAATTCGCTTCATTGCCTCGCGCATAAGTGTTTCATCCTGAATACCTTTGCCATCATCTGAGAAACCTTTGACATATGGCGCCAATGCCTCAAAGTCCACCAATTCACCCTCGCCCTTTTGCCCCATTGTGATTGAAGCGAAAGGATATACGCCGGTATAAGTGTCACGCTTGATAATATCGAGCTGCTCTTGCAAATGCGCTATCGTATCAGGCACAGGATTGAGGTTCGGCATAGTGAATACAGCGCTATATCCAGATGCAGCTGCAGCCATGCTGCCCGATGCAATGGTCTCCTTATACGAAAAACCCGGCTCACGAAAGTGGACATGAAGGTCCACAAGAGCCGGAATACGCACTATGTTACGCTGAATAGCCATGTTTGATGCAAATTTTAATTTGCGTGCAAAGATACAACTTTTTTCTCACATATGCAAGCATACACGCACAAAAAAATGCATAAAAAGAGAATTGTATTTTTGACTTTACAGAATACACAAGCATATTTTAGCACAAAAAACACTAAAAATATAAAAATATTTGGTTATTTACAAAAAAAGTAGTAATTTTGTGCCCAAAATAAGCAAACAACCCGATTAAAAATAAAAATCAGCGTACTTTGCGCACGAAATTATGACAAACATCCGATTCGAAGCCCTCAAAGACTCTTGGTCACACAAACCAGCACAAACCACTCCAGTACAAAGAGGAAGTGTAATCTTCTCACAGAATGTCTTCACGCGCGAGAAGATGAAGGAATACATAGCAAGCAATGTGGTAGAAGAGTTATTCAGCCTCATGGATAACGAGAAGACTCTAAGTCGGGACATCGCCAATAGCGTGGCCATCGGTATGAAGAAATGGGCTATGGACCAAGGAGCCACCCACTACACCCACTGGTTTCAACCACTCACAGGGGGCACCGCAGAGAAACACGATGCGTTTTTTGATTTTGATCCTGACGGAAAAGCCATAGAGAAATTCTCTGGTTCCGTCTTATACCAGCAAGAACCAGACGCCTCTTCTTTCCCCAACGGAGGCATTCGCAATACATTCGAAGCGAGAGGCTATTCCGCATGGGACCCCTCCTCACCTGCATTCGTCATCGGCGACCGATTATGCATTCCTACCATCTTCGTGGCCTACACGGGTGAAGCATTGGATTACAAGACCCCCTTATTGCGCTCCATCAGCGCCGTAGGGAAAGCGGCCGTAATGGTAGCCAACTATTTCGATAAGAATGTGAAGCGCGTATATACATACTTGGGTTGGGAACAAGAGTTTTTCTTGATCGATGAATCACTCTACAACGCACGCCCTGACCTCATTATGACCGGCAGAACACTGATGGGTCATTACGCCAGCAAGAGTCAACAGTTAGACGACCACTACCTTGGCACCATCCCCGAACGCGTCTTGGCCTTCATGACAGAATTAGAGAATGAATCCCTCAAACTGGGCATACCTATCAAGACACGCCATAACGAGGTTGCACCTAATCAGTTTGAATTAGCACCTATCTACGAAGAAGCCAACTTAGGCAGCGATCACAACCAACTACTAATGTCACTCATGGAGCAGGTCGCACACCACCACCAATTCCGTGTCTTATTCCACGAGAAACCCTTTGGCGGCGTGAATGGTTCGGGTAAACACTGCAACTGGTCCTTGGGAACCAACACTGGAGTTAATCTCGTAGCACCAGGTAAAAACCCATACCAAAACCTACAGTTCGTCACCTTCTTGGTCAATGTGCTCATGGCCGTTCATCGTCATAACGGACTGCTCAAAGCATCCATCGCCTCCGCCACTAATGCACACCGCCTGGGTGGACACGAAGCTCCTCCAGCCATCATTTCGGTATTCTTAGGTTCGCAAATCAATGATGCCTTAGACAAAATAGAGCGTGCTGATGTGGACAAAGGTATCATCATCAATGCCAAGAAAGAAATGAAATTAGGTGTAGGTAACATTCCCGAGATACTCCTAGATAATACAGACCGTAATCGTACTTCTCCATTCGCCTTCACAGGCAATCGTTTTGAGTTCCGTGCAGTAGGTTCGTCCGCCAACTGCGGCGCGTCTATCCTGGCACTCAATGCAGCAGTGGCAGAACAACTCAATCTCTTCCGCCAAGAAGTGGACGCACTCATCGAGAAAGGTGAAGCCAAAGAACGAGCACTCTTCTCTGTCATCAAGCGCTACCTCAAAGAGTGCAAAGACATACGCTTTGATGGTAATGGGTATAGCGAAGAATGGGAGAAAGAAGCCAAGAAACGCGGACTGGACACCGAGACAAGCGTACCACTCATGATTGACCAGTACCTCAAAGAGCGTAGCATACAGATGTTCACATCCACAGGCGTACTCAATCAATCAGAACTGCGCTCACGCTGCGAAGTGAAATGGGAAAACTACTCCATGAAACTGCAAATCGAATCGCGTGTATTGGGCGACTTAGTCATCAATCATATCCTTCCTGCTGCCAAACGCTATCAAACCATATTGCTACAGAATGTACAAGGCGTCAAACAAGTCTTCAGTGCCAGCGAAGCAGAAAAACTCAGTGAGCAAGACATCCTACTCATCCGTAGCATTGAGAATCATACAAGTGCCATCACAGCCAAGGTGAATAATATGAATAAGGAACGCGCGCGCGCAAACCATATAGATAATCAACGCGAGCGTGCGATCACTTTCCATGACTATGTAGTACCATTGATGGAAGAAATACGCCAGCATGTGGACGATTTAGAAATGGTGATTGACGACCAATTATGGCCGTTACCTAAATACAGAGAACTGCTCTTTATTCACTAATCTTCGCTAACTCTCCTATCACTTTAGGCAGAAGAATCTTCTCTTGTTGCTGTACACGCAGCGAGAGTGTTTCTGGCGTGTCTTGCGCTAATACAGGCACCGTTGCCTGCGCGATCATAGCACCACCATCCACCTCCGCACTCACATAATGCACCGTGCATCCAGCAATGCTATCATGGCTCGCCAATACCGACTCTTGCACATGAATGCCATACATTCCCTTACCACCATGCTTGGGCAATAGAGAAGGATGGATATTAATAATACGCTTATCCCACATAGCGCAAATCCACTGAGGAATAATAGCCAAAAAACCCGCCAAGACAATAAATTTCACATCGTATTGACGCAATAATTGATCTATCTCCTTCCAATCCTTGGATAATAACACAGGAATACCATGTTTCTCTGCCCGCTCCAACGCCATGCATGCACGATTAGCCACCACAAGCGATACTTGATAACCATACTGCGCTTGCTGCTCTATAAGCGTTTGCAAAGTACTACCCGTTCCCGAAGCAAAAACAGCTATTTTCATATATTCTATTGTCAATTACCTATCTCTCACACTATAAAACAAGTCGCTTCATTCGCATGCCCGCCATGCTCTTCGGATTCTCTGCAACATCGTCTGTGTTTTTGTCTGATACGGGAAATAATACCATTCTTTCTTATTGGAATCGTATTTATAATAATTATCAAATCCCAAACAAAAATAAATAGAATAGGTCAAGTCTGATTTCTTTTCATAAAAGGGACCTATACCATAATCGCTAACACTATCTATTAGTTCCGATTCTTCTGGCAATCTGCTGTATTCTACATAAAACGCCTCTATGTCTTGTATCAGCAATCCACCGTCCATTTCCATTCTTGTTGTTTCACGAATTGACACAATAGCATATATACTGACAACTAACAGAAAAAAGAGCACAGATAAAAATATTATTCTAATAGTATTAGTCATTTGTCATATAGATTGGTTTTGTGGTCTTATTTGCTTCAGAAGGCTTGTTGGTCTTCTCATCGGTTGAAGGTAGTAAATTGAAATTAGGAGTATTTTGAGGGCTAGTGGCTCCTAATTGATTAAGAAAACTAACAATCTGCTCACTTAAGGTTTTTTCATTATTGGGATCAAAAAAGTCTGCTCCAAATATAGCGGCTATCTTATCAGTGGGTAAGTCTTCGTAACTAAAGGCAGAATGTGGAGCAAAAAACAAGTCTGCTGTTTCTTGACGATATCCATCTTGAATAGTCTCTCCAATAGGATCTTTGCACCCCTCCGTTTTATATTTATATGCCTGACCTGCATAAAACATAAAATGGGTCATATCAATCCATCCTCCCTTTTTAGTATATATATAGCGACCTACCTTTTTATTAAAATAACCTGTTTCCGTGGGAACTTTCTTCATTGACGACCATTCCGTATTACATAATCGTATCATATATGCTGCAGCTTGTGGTCCTCTATATAATCCCACACGATTTGGGCTATTATCTAGCATGTTTTTAAAATTCTCAACTGTACCTACATATGCCTTATTGGGTTCTCGCCCATTAGGATCAACATACTTAACCGGGTTATTAAAACAATATGCATAAGGCGAAATCCAAGGGTATGCATTTGCGCCTATCACCACAAATACCATAATAACTGATATTAATGTAAATCTTTTCATCTCTTTCTATTTATTGATAAATATTTGATTCTTTCGAATGCTATCTGCTTCTTCCTGAGTCATACGCCACTTCTTGCGTAATTTTTCCGTTTCTTGTGTCCAATATGTGGATTGTAAGTCCTTTACACATTGCATGTATTGTGCATCGACTACATCTGAATAATAGTCTCTCATGTATCCATTTAAAATAAGATGGTTGCGCAGCAATACTTCCAACGATTTCATTTTAATGATAATTGCATTGGGATTCTTTGGATAGATCTTCAAAGACTCGTCAACACATTTCAAAGTAAAATCGTCATATCGGTTGTATTTACAGAAGTAACTGAATGCCAAATCAGCCAATTGGCACGCCACAGTCTGGAGATCAGTCAACGGAGTCATATAAGTTCCTGCTTCGATTGCAGAATCTGTAATAGCAAAATGCTCTTTGATTACCCAAGTCGGCTGATATTGTTGCGCTGTTGTTTCGACATTTACCCAATCCTCGGGGAATAAATCGTCCTCATCTTTATACATAATAAAAGTATGTCGCGGGGCACGCGCAAGATAAACATCTGCTCCCAACTCTTCAGCATATAGTTTGTATGTCCATGGTAATGAACGGCACTGCCCTTTGTGGGTCTTAATTGTTTTGGATATAAGCTGTTTACTATAGTCTTCTTCTAAAAAAACAGAATCATAATTATACTGGAAAGGGTTATATCCATTTCCTGAACATGGAGTGAAGAAGAAATTACATAGTGCGATTTGCTTAGCCGTCTTATATTTTTCCCAACGATTGACTGCAATCATTCTTCTTAAATAATCCGCACCTTTTCGGAGTGGTTCACAAAAGTCTTTATCGTAGTCCAATTTTCCATCAAGATATGCATTCTCGGCTAGGAATACTGCTCTCTTAACAGAAAGAGGAGAATCCCCATTCAACATATTTTTCATCTCTGAATATGCTTTACCATAGTATCCCATATTTATGTCGTTTTGTGGGAATACAGAATGTAAAGGAAATACACAACTGAACAAACATAATATAATATTCAATTTCGTATTCATTAGCGTTCATGCATACAAAATGAAGTTATCATCAATCATTGAATGTCACATCGCCCATGTATTCCTATCTAATGAACGATAAGAGATCGCTTCG
The DNA here is from genome assembly GCA_036309065.1 of Paludibacteraceae bacterium. Classification (GTDB taxonomy): domain Bacteria; phylum Bacteroidota; class Bacteroidia; order Bacteroidales; family Paludibacteraceae; genus Colicola. The sequence goes on from JAXJUN010000025.1 coordinate 20,718, forward strand.
AGCAAATGCTGCTTTTGTATCTGTGCGCTACCTTCAAGATCAGCTATCGTGCGCGATACCTTTAATATACGATCGTACGCACGCGCGCTGAGACCCAACTTTGTCATCGTCAATTCCAACAACTTATCACATTCTGCATCCAAAGCACAGTATTGACGCACCATCTTTGAACTCATCATAGCATTACAATGCACCAATTTGCTATCTGCGAATCGCTGCGACTGAATAGCACGCGCCTTGAGTACTCGCTCACGCATCACAGCCGACGATTCCCCTGGCGTCGTATCACGCAACTGATCATATGGCACAGCTTCGATCTCACATTGTATATCAATGCGGTCCAAAAGCGGACCACTGATCTTACCTAAATAGCGATGTATTTGTGCGGGCGTACAAGTACACGGACGCGCTGGGTTATTCTCACCATAATGGCCACATGGACATGGGTTCATCGCAGCCACAAGCATGAAGGAAGCAGGATAGTCAACGGTGGTTTTCGTGCGCGCTACAGTAATATGTCTATCTTCAAGCGGCTGACGCATCACCTCTAAAGTAGAGCGCTTATATTCAGGTAATTCATCCAAGAAAAGCACACCATTATGCGCCAATGATATCTCACCTGGGTGAGGATTAGTACCGCCACCTACAAGCGCCACATCTGTTATCGTATGGTGCGGACTACGGAATGGGCGTTGCACAATCAGCGAAGCATTCTCTGCATTACGCTTATTCATCAATCCCGCTACAGAATGTATCTTGGTTGTTTCCAACGCCTCTTCTAATGTCAATGGAGGCAAGATAGACGGCAATCGTTTCGCTATCATCGATTTACCCGCGCCGGGCACGCCCACCATTAGCATGTTATGTCCTCCAGCCGCAGCCACCTCTATAGCGCGGCGCACTTTATACTGACCTCGCACATCTGAAAAATCTGCGTCTGAGGTAAACGCCAGTTGATCAAAGAGCGCCTGAGTATCTACACGAGTTGGCTCCATGGCGCATTCTTCATTCAAGAAACGCACCACATCCAATAGCGTATGAGCACCATACACTTCCAACCCTTCTGTCACAGCTGCTTCTGCCGCATTCGCCGCAGGCAGAATAAGTCCTTTAAATCCAGCCTCACGCGCACATAAAGCAATAGGCAACGCACCGCGAATAGGTTGAAGTGAACCATCAAGCGACAACTCACCCATAATCATATAGCGGTCCAAGTGCTTTGTCTTCACCTGCTCACTACCAGCCAAAACACCAATTGCTAACGGCAAATCAAAAGCACTACCTTCTTTCTTAATATCCGCAGGTGCCATATTAATAGTATAATCACGATGATGAAGTTCAAAACCATTCACCGTGAGTGCCGCCATAATACGGTCATGAGACTCCTTTACCGCATTATCGGGCAAACCAACCAATGTAAAGTTAAAGCCAGGTACAGAATGCACCTCTATGGTAACCATTACTGCATTAATCCCGACAGGCGTAGCGCTATAGATTTTAATTAGCATAAAGCGTCTATATTTTTATCATTAAAGAGGTTCTTACCTTCTGGTGTATATGCATACTCTATTCTATCTTGGAAATAGTCTTCCACTTTTCCGCGTACAATCTTCATCGTAGAGTTCACCAAATGGTTTTGCTCCGTCCATGCCTCTCCCACTACTGCTATTGCACTTGGCAACCATTGGTCGGGGAATATACCACCACGCACATTACCTGCTTTATAAGCATCCACCTCACTCTGTATCTTACCCAGCATAGCTTTCTTACCCTCTATCGTAATAGGATCAAATCCTTCTTGCTTTGCCCATTCGCGCAGATTATCCTTGTTAGGAACAAGCAGCAACATCGTGTATGGATCTTGATTATTATGCAATATACATTGCTCCACATATGGACTGCTATCGGTCAGTGAATCTTCAAATCCTTCAGGACTATATTTCTCGCCATCGGCACTAATAAGCAGCGATTTGAAGCGTCCCACCACCCATAGATAACCTGGGTGTTTGGATGTTACATAACCCATATCTCCTGTATGCAACCATCCATCTACAATAGTAGCTGCAGTGCTCTCAGGATTCTTCCAATAACCTGCCATCACATTCTCGCCTTTGATTACTATCTCGCCTCGTTGTCCATCTGGCATGATATTTCCCTCTGCATCGCATATCTTGAGTTCGAGTGGAGAAACAATGCGACCGCTAGAACCAAAAATAGCATGTCCCATCGAGTTCGCACAAATGATAGGCGTCGCCTCACTCAGTCCATACCCTTGGAACATCGGCATACCCACTGCGCAGAAATAACGCTGCAGAGCGATATCCAACAATGCACCGCCACCTACAAAGAACTTCATCCGTCCTCCGAAATTCTGTCTTACGGCACTGAAGATGAGTTTATCAAATAATTTGATGAGCGGATAGCGCCATGCGCGTTGCCATCCTCCTCTATTCCAATATTCGCGGTTATACGCGATGGCATTATTGAGCGCAAAGGTGTATAGTTTCTCCACTGTTTTTCCTTTGGCTTTGATGCCCGTCTCGATATTCTTCTTGAAATTACGCGCCAGAGCAGGTACAGAGAGCATGATATGCGGTTTCACCTCTTTGATGGAGATAGGTATATTCTTGAGGGTGGCCAAAGCGGTCTTTCCTACAGGTACCGTAGCTATACTACCGCCATATGACATCATCGTGTAGAATCCAGCCACATGCGCAAAGCAGTGGTCGAGAGGAAGGATAATCAGCATCACATCGTCCACATCGCAGCACACAACAGAGCGTGCCTGCTCCACATTAGCGGTGTAGTTACGATGGGTGAGCAATATACCCTTGGGGTCTGCTGTTGTACCACTCGTATAACTGATATTCGCATAATCATCGGGTTGCACACTCTGATAGCGTTGTACGAACGACTCTTGGTCTTTAGCTAGCAATGCATCACCCAAAGCAATCACTTCATCGATACCCATCTCACGCTCCTCGTATTGGTCTAATGCATCGAGTACAATCACTTTCTTCACATTAGGACACTCAGGTAATATCTTGCGTATCTTAGCCAACTGTTGTTCAGACGCCATGATATATTTGGCATCAGAGTGCTGGATGCGGAATAACAAGTCGCCTGCCTCGGTCAACTTAATACTGAGTGGCACATTCACACCACCGGCGTACAAGATGCCCAATTCACCCGTCACCCATAAGTTGCGTCCTTGACTGAGTAATGCCACTTTATCGCCTTTCTCCATCCCTAAAGCCATCAGTCCAGCACCGATACGATGTGCCATCTCTCGGGTCTGCTCAAAGGTGGTCTCAGTCCACTCATTATTGATTTTCTCTCTTAGAAATACATGATTGCTGAACACTCGTGTATAGTGCTCCACAAAATCGATGATTGTCATTTTTTTATTATCCATGTTTTTATTCTTTATTTTCCACTTTCTTCTCTTGACTTTCCACTTTCAACTCTTCGCTTTCCCCTTTCAACTCCCTTCCCTTCAGGGAGGGGCTGGGGGTAGGCTTCTTACCTTTCTGCTTCTTACTCGGCCAATTGAAATCTTTCTTCCACACAAATCCCACTCCTTGTATAGTAGATGCCTCGCGCAGTGAGTATTTATCCACCGTGTGCGTGTAACCCTTAAGGCGGAATTGTCCATCTTCGGTAAGCATCACTTCCACATCCAAGTCACCAAAGAATGGCTGGTTGGATATATCATTATAGCGATACCCCACATTACCATTAATCACTAATCGGTCTATCGGTTGTAATTGGAATTGCGCCTCGTATTCCTGACTGGAATTCGCTCCTTCGCCATCCGTACGGATAGCCACACCCAGTGTGAGCACATCCGTCAGTTTGGACAACCATGTATTGATTTGTCCTGTAACGGTGGAGGATAACAATGAATAGGTGGAGTTGAGTGTCATATGCTCTGCTTGCATCATATGTTCTGGCGTGAAGAAGCGACCAAAAACAAGTAGGTATATCACTTGCCTCATCAGCATCTCATCCGTATTAATCACTTGCTGCACTTGTTGCTGAATTGTCTGGTCACTCGATGGGAACTCTAACGAAAAAGACAAGATAGGGTTATTGAGTGTTCCCTTGATATGCAAGCATGTGAACACAGGAATACTCGTTCGCGTCGTCGCCAATTGGTCCACCTCTTCGCCAAAAAGGTCCTTCAAACTTGCCGTCACACGATATTTAGCCGTCACATCCAATTGTGGATTATTCGGGTCACCCGAGAAAACAATCGTTGACCCATCAGCAATCGCAAACTCTTTCTTAATCACATTCGCCACCGTATAAGACAGCGTTCCTTGTTCAATATCATACGTACCCAGTAGGCGCACATCGCCTGTCTGCGTATCGTATGTCAACCTAAGCGCACCCACACCATGCGCTTGTATCATATCTCCATTACGCTCCCCAAGCACCAATTGGAATAGCAACTGCGGATTAACCTCTATATTGAGTGCCAGCAAACAGCGTTGTGCGCGCGAGGTCTTGATAGTCTTTTTCTGCTCCGCAGTGCGAATATCTAAATTATCAAACTCATCAGGCTTCTCCTCCTGCGCAGTAGTATCTATATGCTGCTTGAAATGCACAAAATTAGCCGAATAAGCCGATGACACATTATCTACACTCAACCTAAACTGCGATTTACCTGTGGTCACTGCATTGGCAGAAACAAGTATATCATCCTCAGGACCCGTCACATCCACATGACCATTGGCGTACACTTTGCCTTGCAACATCTCACCTTGCTTATTGGTATTAAACACCAATGCATTATAGGTATCCACATGCAAGTCTAACACAAAATCACGGAACTGATTATGATGGATACCTCCATTCACCAGCACCATATGACCCTCCGCATCCCTGGCATGCACTTCGGGGAAGCGAATCATCGTCGTATCCAATACTATTGTATCGCTATCAATATAATAGCGCGCACCCGTCCATGGCAGCACAAAAGAAGCATTCTGCGCCTCAGCATTCACCAATACATACACACCGCCAGCTTCTCCGCCTACCACCACTTGACCAGACGCATGGCCATTCAAATCATGCAGCACACTCGATGTCCAGTGATTGATAAAATCAAGCGGCACCGAATCTGCCTGCATATCTAATTTCCATCTACCACTTCCATCAAAGAACGCCTCTCCATCCAGCCCCACCACACGACGGGTAGACCTATTCACATCCGCGTGGAACTGCAACTGGGCTGGCAGCGTAGTGTGAACCAATTGGCGCTCAGGATAGATATGCAAGTCCACTTCTGCGTCGCCAAAATAGCAGTCATTCAATCCCATTCCTTCCACATCTATATCGGCATCGATAGTAGGCTGCTTAAACACACCTTCTATCGTAGCAGTACCCGTCAGCAATCCTTCGAACATGATTGTTTGCTCAGGCAAGATAAATGGCACCACATAACTCGCATCCACCTTCTGCAAGTCCACCTTCAGACTATCCGTATGCCTTGATGAAGCCACACCATTCATCTCTATAAACTGCCCATTGCCTCTAAAACTGAACCCATCTATAGCAATCGATGTATCTGCCGCGCAATAACTAATACGACTCTCACCCAAGGTGTATATCGAATCACGCAAGATAAGCGTATCGGGCAATATATGCATCTCTATCAGCGGTTTACCCTCGCGCGCTGAGAAATGGGTGATCGTTCTCACCTCACCGCCATACACCCCCGATCGGTTCGCACCCAATAGCGCGAGCCGCGTCTCATTCCATGATAAGGTGCGCAGCAAAGTGCTACGCAACTCTTTAGGTTCCATCTGCTGCCATCCTTCGGGTAATGACGGATAGGTGTGCATGAAAGTATCCACAGCTATCTGAGTGTCTATCGTATCACAATATGCATTCGCCGTGAGCATGGTGCGTGTACGAAGCGTCTCTGCCGATAAGGCGAGCGTCAGCGCGTCGCGACCGTCCGATGGCGAAGCCAGCGTATTAAGCGTCACCAATAGATTTTTCATCGGCGTATCTTTCAATCGAGCTCCAGGACACAACACGCGCGCATCAAGCATAGGTACGCTATCTTTCTCCACGCGCATAGATACATCCAAACGCGGGTGATCACTCACTGCGAATGGTGCGTCATACAGGCGCTGCACTGCACTCAATCGTTCGCCCTCCGCACGCATCACAAACTCAACACCCTTCCACGAAGCATGCGGTGCTTGGATAGCTGATGGCAGATAATGATGCAGCAATGACTGACAAGCAGGTAGTATATCTGCATAGCGGAATGAACCATCCATCTGAGCATTGAGGTAATCGCTGCGTAAAGTGATAGATTTATGCTGAGCATTAGAAACCGATGCAAGATGTAACTGGCGCATCAAGATAGAATCCAATTCAGTGGCCAAGAAGAGCGAATCGATGGTCACCGTTCCGTGTGAGTCTTCCGCATCCCATCCATTCAGTTCTGCCGCCATCTTAAAGGCAGAACGGATACGCGATGCTTTCTTATCCTCCTCCAGCAGCGGATAGGTATCCAACTGGCGGCAGTCTATCTGCATCGTCAGCAGCGGATTATCCTGCATATCCATCATGCCATCCATTGCCACATCCAGATAATCATCCTTCACACGCAGATGCACATCATACAACTGCGGCGCATAACTACCCTCCACAGATAAATCTTGATATGCATAACTATTATAGGTCAAGTGCTGCACCGCAAGCGATACACCACCTCTCCATTCGCGCTTTTTAGCCGCATCTTGTTCACTGGAATCCGCAGGCACCACCACTCCTTCTCCCGTCGTACTCAGTACCAAAGAAGCCGAACCCAGCAATGGATTAGCGGTCAGCTTACCCAATTTAACTTGCTGCGCATCTATCCGCACATCATATTTCAAATGCTCAAACAGACTATCGCTCTGCATCGAAGCTGTCGTAGTAAGCGTACCCACACCTGTGCTGAAAGCACCATTCAAATGCAAATCATGGATATACCCCTCCGCTATTCCCGCATAGCGCACTTCATTCAATCGCAGCAACTCCTTAGGCAATGCCATAGGTTCCCCTTTTATCTGCGAGAGCATATCCTGCAAGCGAATCATCGGAATATATAATTCATTGAGCGAAGCCTTGAGATAAGGATTGATACGCATCTCTTGCATACGAATATCGCCATCAATGATGCGCCATCCATCGTATCGTATCTCCAAATCATCCCATTGAATAATATCCGCCGTACCATGTATATCGCCCGCTATAGTAAGTGCTTTTTTCAAACCCTTGCATGGTGGAACCAAAAGCGCAAAATCAGCTGGTACAATCTCTATATGCTTTAATGGCAGCATAAACGACGCGTCCCGCAAGCAGTACTGAGCACCACTCAACTCCACACGCGAGTTAGGCGTCTGCGCGTATAGCGTAGGTACGCTGAGCGTACTATCAGCAAGGCATACATGCGCTTGAAAATCCACCAATTCGATATCCGGACCACTATTCTCTATGGCGGACATACACATCGCTAATTGGTCAATACGAGCGTCTATCGAATCTGGCGAGAAACAACCCACATCGATATCTGCTTCGCGCAAAGCCACCTCATAAACCCCATACATCAGGCGTAAGTCACGCAATTGTATATCGCGCACGGAAATCGCTTTACCCAGCGGTTCGCCACCGCCTGTGGTATCCGTCTGCAGCGCATCCAGCATAAACTGATAATTCCACACGCCTGTGCTATCCACCTCGTACATCTTCGCACGCCCACCTATTACTTTCGCGTGCGAGAAGCGTATCTCATCATGACGCAAAGCCAATGGATTGAAATGCGCATATATCTCTTGCAGATACAAAAGGGTATCTTGCTGCTGGTCCTCTATATAAATATCACGCAGCGTTAGTCGTGCAGGGAATTGGTACGCCACCGAACCGATGCGTGCGTTGGCGCCCATCGTACGGGAGAATTCCTCCGCCACCCGTTGTGCGAGCGCTGTCCCCACTCTATCGCTGGTAACTACAACGAATAAGATGCTGATTATCAGCACCACTCCAGCCACCACTGCTCCTATGATAGATAAACTTCTTTTCATGTTATTCATTCCACATATGCATAAACCGCAACGCACCCCTTCTGCGCATGCGCACACTTACGCATATTAAAATCGGCTACAAAGGTACTATATTTTTTGCACATACACAAGCAAACAAGCATTTTTTTGACACTAAAGCATATTTTGAAGCAACTAAAAAAACACCTATTTTGCTTTTTTTTGCTAAATTATTTGCACATCTCAAAAATTTGTTGTACCTTTGCACCCGCTTTTGTGATTAACCCATCAGGGACAACCAGCAAAAGAACCACTAACGAAGACTACTCGCGCAGCAAAAGAACTCTAACGAGGAAACTCTAACAACGAGGAAACTCTAACGAGGACTGCTAGCGCAGCGATAGTCCGAGTTAAGAGCGGAGGCATTAGGAGCCCGTCCATTTAGCAGAGCGGTATGGACCATTGCGACTAATTGCCGAACGCGAAAGGGCCGGTTGGATGAGCGACTTAGTCAGCGGTCTGCAAAACCGTTTAGAGCGGTTTGACTCCGCTACCGGCCTCCAAGCCGCCTTTATAGGGCGGCTTTTTTTTATTGAATACTAACGACAAAAATATTGGCAGTTAGGGAAGCCGTTTTTGAAGCGTAGCGCTTTTTTTTGAGAATGAACGGAGTGAATGAGTTTTTGTGAGCAGCCAAGAATATGTTTTTTTTATATTTTTGCTGACGCAAAGGCATTTACATCCTGCGGATGTGGAGAACCGTCCTAACGGACTAACGATAAATATATTTATAGGTAGGCAGGTAGGACGGTTCTCCATAAGAGCGATTAGCTATTATGCCTTTGAGGCAGTATTTTTAATATTTTTGTTAAAAAATCAAAACACATTATAGGCTGCGAGTTTTTGATTACCATTAAAATGTTTTTTATATTTTTATTTTGTTTTCTTTATTTTTGTTAAATTAAAACACACCCATGGATAGCGTCATTCAAGATATTACCAACCAAGAGTACAAATACGGATTCACCACAGAGGTGGAAACCGACATCGTGCCTGCAGGACTCAACGAAGATACTATCCGCTTTATCTCGCAGAAGAAGCAAGAACCCGAATGGCTCTTGAACTTCCGACTCAAAGCCTTCCACAAATGGCAAACCATGAAAGTGCCTACATGGGCACACCTCGAAATACCCGAGATTGATTTCCAAGCCATCTCCTATTACGCGGCACCCAAGACAAAGAAAGAGAACGAAGACGGCAATACCGAGATTGACCCCGAAATCATGAAAACCTTCGATAAACTCGGCATCCCGCTCGAAGAGCGCGCTATGCTCGCAGGTAACATGGCTGTCGATGCCGTCATGGACTCTGTCAGCGTCAAGACCACTTTCCGCGAGACCTTAGCCGAGAAAGGTATCATCTTCTGCTCCATCAGCGAAGCCGTACGCGAGTACCCCGAGTTAGTACAGCAATACCTCGGTTCCGTCGTTCCTGCCAGCGATAATTTCTATGCCGCACTCAACTCCGCCGTCTTCACCGATGGCTCATTCGTCTATGTACCCAAAGGCGTACGATGCCCCATGGAACTGAGCACCTATTTCCGTATCAATGCCATGAATACAGGTCAGTTTGAACGCACATTACTCATAGCAGACGAAGGAGCCTATCTCTCTTATTTAGAGGGATGTACAGCGCCTATGCGCGATGAGAACCAACTGCACGCAGCTATCGTAGAAATCGTCGTACATAAAGATGCAGAAGTCAAATACTCCACCGTGCAAAACTGGTATCCTGGCGATAAAGAAGGTAAGGGAGGTATCTATAATTTCGTTACCAAACGAGGCATCACACACGAGAATGCACGCCTCAGCTGGACACAAGTAGAGACAGGCTCGGCCATCACCTGGAAATACCCATCGTGTATCCTCAAGGGCGACAACTCCAGCGCGGAGTTCTACTCTGTAGCCGTCACCAATAATTTCCAACAAGCGGACACCGGAACCAAGATGATTCATATCGGTGCCAATACACGCTCGCGTATCATCAGCAAAGGTATCTCGGCTGGACGCAGCCAGAATGCCTACCGAGGACTCGTCAAGATGGGCAAAGGAGCTACCAACGCACGCAATTACTCGCAATGCGACTCGCTCCTACTCGGCGATAAATGCGGCGCACACACATTCCCTGATATGCAAATCAGCAATCCAACTGCCATCGTAGAACACGAAGCCACCACCAGCAAGATCAGCGAAGACCAACTCTTCTACTGCCGCCAACGCGGCATTGGCGTCGAAGACGCCGTGGGACTCATCGTCAATGGCTATGCCAAAGAAGTCATGGACAAACTACCCATGGAGTTCGCCGTCGAAGCACAAAAACTCCTCCAAGTCTCCCTCGAAGGCTCTGTAGGATAAAATTCTATTTGCAAAAAACACCCATTTTCTTGCGTGTGTCAAAAAAAAATGTGGTACTAATTTTATTCTATTTGCAAAAAAAACACCCATTTTCTTGCGTATGTCAAAAAATTGTTGTACCTTTGCACGCTTTTTCGCGTCATGCGCTCATATAGGAGCATATGCACGAGAGCATATTATTAACATTTATTATTAACTAAATTCATTTACTACAATGGTAAATCATTATGAAACCGCTTTCGTCTTGACACCCATTTTGTCTGAACCACAGGCGAAGGAAGCGGTAGAGAAATTCGAGAACCTTCTCACACAGAATGGCGGTACCATCCTGAACCGTGAGGAGTGGGGCTTAAAGCAACTCGCTTACCCTATCCAAGGTAAAAATTCTGGCTTCTATGTAATCCTTCAATTCGATGCAGAGCCAGCAGTTATCGCTACTCTCGAGACAGAGTTCCGTCGTGACGAGCGCATCATCCGTTTCCTCACTACCCGTCTTGACAAGTACGCATTTGAGTACGCAGAAAAGCGTCGTAACCACTTTAAAAAGGAGGAGGCTTAATTATGGCACAGAATGATGACATCCGCTACCTGACCCCACAAAAGACGGATCAGAAGAAGAAAAAGTATTGCCGTTTCAAAAAGAGCGGTATTAAGTACATCGATTACAAGGATCCTGAGTTCCTCAAGAAGTTCCTCAACGAGCAAGGTAAAATCTTACCACGCCGTATCACCGGTACTTCACTCAAGTTCCAACGCAAAGTGGCTCAGGCTGTGAAGAAAGCACGCCACCTCGCTTTGCTTCCATACGTAACCGATATGATGAAGTAATCAAGATTTACGAGAAAAGATAGTAATTAACCCATTAAAGTAAGAAAGGAAAAAACATGGAAGTAATTCTTATTCAAGATCTTGCAAATCTCGGTTTCAAGAACGATATTGTAAAAGTAAAAGACGGTTATGGTCGTAACTACTTGCTCCCACAAAAGATAGCTATCATCGCTAATGAGAGCAACCGTAAGCAACTCGCAGAGAACCTCAAACAACAAGCACACAAAGCAGCTAAATTACTCGCAGACGCACAAGCACTCGAGGCTAAATTGGCTGAGATAGTAGTAGAGTTGAAGGTGAAAGCAAACGACGATGGCAAGATTTTCGGTACTGTTACCACAACAGCCATCTCTGAGGCTTTGGCAGCACAAGAGATCAACATCGATAAGAAAGTGATCACTATCGCAGAGCCTATCAAGGTTATCGGCGAGCACACTGCACAAGCACGCCTTCACAGAGAGGTAAAAGCAGATATCAAACTAAATGTAGTTGCTGCTGAATAATTAACGAGAGTATTAAAGAAAAAACACAGATTTTTATGAAAAAAGGAATTCATCCAGAAAACTACCGCGTTGTAGTATTCAAAGATATGTCTGATGGTACTCAGTTCTTCAGCCGCTCTACTGCTGCTACTAAGGACACCATCGAGATTGACGGAGTGCAATACCCACTCATCAAATTGGAGATTTCAAATACCAGTCACCCATTCTATACTGGTAAATCTAAATTGGTGGATACAGCTGGTCGTGTTGATAAGTTCATGTCACGCTACGGCAATCGTAACCGCAAGTAATATTGCGAACAATAAGGGCGGACGCAAGTCTGCCCTTTTTGTTTCTATATCACCCTGCACCATAAATCGTAAATCGTAAATCGTAAATTGTACATCGTACATCCCCCCCCTATGCCCGCCTTGTGGAAAATATTCATTAAGAATACCGGTATTGCCATCGGTCTATTCGCTGCGCTACTCATACTACTTGGCGCAGCGGAATATATACGGCCTACTCTCACCCTACTCCAATGGCATAATGCCGCTTGGTGCGTAGGCATCCCCGCAAGCATCATCGGCGTGGCATACATACTCACCATCCGAGACCCACAAAACTACACAGGCTTCTACGCAGGAATAGTCATGTCCTTCCTATTGGGCATACAGTTCTTCTTGCAGCAGCAATACGATAGCTGCCTACTCTATTTCTGCGTATTCATACCATTCCAAATAAAATCCATCGTGGAATGGAAAAAACCACAACCACAAACCATCCAAACCTTCGCACCTCAATTCCTCAGCACCAAAGCGATGATACGCACACTATGCCTAACCATCGCTATTGTCATCGCTGACTACCTATTGGCTACTTTCCTATTCCAGCATAATACACTACTCGATAATATTGCCACCAAGACACTCAATGGATTACTCATTGCTTCGTCCATCATGGCTAATTATTGGCTCATCTACCGCAAGAACGACGCATGGATATACTGGGTGCTATACAGCATAGCTGGTATCGGTTTATTCATTGCACTCAATAATATATTCTCCATCGTGCTTTTCTGCTTCTTCTTATTTATTAATGGAGGCGCAGGTATCGCATGGATTAGAAACACGCCAACCGAGAACATGGGTTGGCTCGCACGCGTACGCAAATAATAAAGGAATAGGGAGAAACTCACTACTAAATACTCAATACTCACTACTTGATAAATAATTTTATTTATGTTTATGGCTGATGATTGAGAATTTATAATTAAGCAGCATTGCCGTTTTTGAAGTGAACAAAGTGAACGCTTTTTTGTGAATGAACAGAGTGAATGAGTTTTTGTGAGCAGCCAAGAATATGTTTTTTATATTTTTGCTGACGCAAAGGCATTTACATCCTGCGGATGTGGAGAACCGTCCTAACGGACTAACGATAAATATATTTATAGGTAGGCAGGTAGGAGCGGGTATCCATAAGAGCGATTAGCTATTATGCCTTTGAGGCAGTATTTTTATTATTTTTGTTAAAAATCAAAACACATTATCGGCTGCGAGTTTTTGAGTACCTCATTATTAATTATTAATTATTCATTGTTAATTGTTAACTCACACATATGCTATTTAAAAGAGAAAACACCGTTTTGCATGTCAAGGCTGCTACGCCACTCATGGATTTTCTGCTCTCTAAGATGGGCGGAATGACACGCACATCTATCAAGCAGTTATTAGGTCAGCGACGCATCAAAGTGGGCGACGCCATCCAGACACGACCTGACTATATGCTACAAGCAGGACAACAAGTAACTATCCTACACGGACGCGGCAGTGCACAACTCAAGCACCCTAAACTGCGCATCGTCTATGAAGATAGCGACCTCATCGTGGTCAATAAACAACCCGGACTACTCACTGCACCTGTCAACCCTAAGAGCAGCGAGACAACAGCCTACTCTATCCTACGCGATTTCGTGCGTAAGCAGAATAGAAAAGCAGGCATCTATATCGTTCACCGCCTCGACCGAGAGACATCTGGTCTATTGGTTTTTGCACGCTCGCAAGAACTGCAGCAATACATGCGCACATACTGGCAACAACTCGTCACCCATCGCACCTATATGGCACTCGTAGAAGGCGTCTTGGATCAACCAGAGGGAACTATCACCACTTGGTTTACAGAAGATAGTCGCAACGCCATGGTGTACTCTTCTCCCGTGGATAACGGCGGAGACAAAGCCATCACACACTACCGCGTATTGCGCACATCAGAAGACCAACAATACTCATTGGTAGAATTACAACTCGAGACAGGTCGCACCAACCAAATTCGCGTACATATGCAATCTATCGGTCACCCCGTAGTAGGCGACCGCAAATACGGCAATGGCAACGAGAACAGTCCTATTGACCGCCTATGCCTACATGCCCATGTACTCGGTTTTATCCATCCTGCAACAGAGAAAAAAGTGCGATTCGAGAGCCCCGCACCCAAGGAGTTTAAGTTTGTTATCAACTAATAGCAAGCCCCAAAAACAATCATTTATATCAATCACTTATGAAAAGAAATTGGACCATAGCATTGCTCATTGGCGGACTAATGGCATGCACCACCCTTGCAAACGCTAAACGCCGCGTTCATACCATCGGCGATAGTACGATGAGCGAGTACAAACCCGCTGCTACACCTAAACGCGGATGGGGAATGTACCTACAAGCATTCTTCAATACCGACTCTATCAGCGTTAACAACCGTGGTAAATCAGGCGCCAGTACACGCACATTCTATGAGAATGAAAACCTGTGGCCATCCGTCAAGTCACAGATGGTGGCAGGAGACTACCTCATCATACAATTCGCACACAATGACGAGAAATGCAAAGGAAAAGATGTCTATGCCTATAATCAAGAGATGATTAAGCAAGGCAAGGACACCATCACCGACATGCGCGGCACAAACCCCAACACTACCTACAAAGCCTATCTGCGCCTATTCATCCGCGAAGCCAGAGCAATGGGCGTCACACCTATCCTCATGTCACCTATCTGCCGCGCATACTTCCAAAAAGATGGTACTATCAAGCACGACGGACGACATATATTGGCTGATACACTCCATTATGTGCGCTCCATGCGCGAAGTGGCAGACGAGATGCATGTACCCTTCCTGGATATGACCGCACTCAGCCAACAACTATACGAGAGACAAGGCAAAGAATACTGCATGGCCACTTACTTCAACTGCGGAGATAAGACCCACACATCCGCCCAAGGCGGTATGGCTATCGCTACCCTCGCCTACCAACTCATCAACCAAGCACCCGAACTGCCTGAACTCAAATCATGGACTGTATGGCCATCTGCCGAGCAATACAAGGCCTACGCCGCACGCATCGAAGAAAAAGGCAAGAAAGCCGCTTTCGCAGCCAAAGGTACTCCCTTCACACAGACACTTGAAGTGGCACAACTCGCAAATATAGAACTAACCAAGAAAGGATTCATCGCACAAGGACAACAATGGCCAGCAGGCGAAGTGGATGAAGTAGCCAATAGATATATCGAATATACGATTGCAGCAGAGAAAAAGAAAGGACTCGTTATCGAAACCATCACCGTACCTATTCGCGCCAAAGGAGGTCCTGGAATGAATATGCATATCAACTACGGATTTGGCGATCAGTTCATAGGCGTGACTACTATCTACGAAAACACTGTGCTACCTAAGAATAAAAACCTGACCATTCGCTTAGACCAACCTATTCTTGTGCCCGCAGGACAAACACTGCACTTGCGCATCTTACCTTGGTACGACTCCAACGGTCGCCCACAGGGCAAGAAATACCTCCATATCGGAGCACTACAAATCACAGGAAAGAGACTGAAATAAAACAATAAGAGCCGCGAGTGCGGCTCTTATTTGTTTATCATTACGAATCAATAATTCGCTATTACATCTTAGTAATTGGTTCGTTGTGTTGCTGCATAACTGATCTTCAGTGCGTAAGCGCGTCTGAGTTCCTGCTTGATATCAGCGATAACACCCATTCGTGTTTCCTTATCGGCTTTGATAGAAACGGTCATCATACCTTGGTCAGACTCTTTCATAGAAGAGCGCTCATTGATGATATACTCACCTATCTCGCGTGTCTCTGCGAAAGCATCGTCCAATTGGATACGCGTTTCTGCACCGTATTGCTTACGGAACTCTGCTGTAGGTGTACCTACATAAATATAGCGCACGAGTGATTTCTTCTCCAATTTGGTCAACTCCGTTGCCTGTGGGTTTTGGAATTGCACTTTGTATGACACCTCTTTCATAGAGGTTACAGACATGAAGAAGAAGAGCAACATGAAGATGATATCCGGCAGTGAAGAAGTATTCAATGCGGGCATCTCTCGTTTGTCATTTCTGCGTATCTTTGCCATATTAGTTTCCTCCGTAGTTTTTAGGTTCAGCCTCTGAGATCTTCTGAGGATATACTTTTTGTACTTGTTTTTGTTGTTCCTCTTCTAATTCAGCAAATGCTTTGTGGAAATATTTTTGTGCGCATTCCTCACGCAACTCATTATAAGCTGCTACGAGTTCGTTCTGCACATCCAAGTATGCTTGGTATTGTGTATCCACATCGTTTTGAACTGAGATCACATGGTCCTTTGTGTACATGATAGTACCAATAGGAGCGCCGAAATCCTCCTCTACCAATTTAGGTAGGTGGTCGTTATTCTGCTCGTTTTTGATGAATTCCTTCGCTTTTTCGCGGAGTTGCTTCACATCCATCAACTGTCCTTGCACCATGAGTTGGTTGGCAGAGTTAATCTTTACAACCAATAGGTTACGCTTGTTGATGTCCTTATCCTCGATTTTCTGATCAGGAGGTATAGGAGCAGGTAAACGACGAGCCAAACCTTGGTTTACATCCATTGAGGTAGTAACGAGGAAGAAGATCAGCAAGAGAAACGAGATATCCGCCATGGAACTGGCGTTAATCTGTGGAATTTTCTTTGCCATAACAATCTAAATTACCGGGTTACTTTTTTGTTTTTGTATAGATAACACCCCAGATGAGTGCTGCTATAGTTGCTCCTACAAGGATGTAAACGAGGTACATGATAGCATCGCTCATGCGAGCCATATTGCCCACATTATCGGTTCCTTCGTATCCTACGATCTCCATTTTCTCAGGACTACCCAAGAACCAGCAGAGTACGCAAAGCAACACTGCAGCTACGATAACGCCCAGAGAGGTGAGTGCTTTCTTCTTATCCACTTTGAAAGTCTCAACGAACTTCCAAATAACGAATCCGAAAGTAACGAGTATCACCATAAATACGAGCAGATAAATCCATGCTAAGAATACATCGGTAAACTTAGGAATATCCAGGAAATCTCCTGCTACTTCCAATGAACCAGCTGAACCACCCACATAGAACATAAGCGAAGCTATGATGCCCACGATGAGTAAAATCCAGAGGGTTACTTTTGGGAATAATTTATAATTTTTCATAATAATCAAATTTTGCAAGTTTAACAATTCTCGTTCTGCACAATGCAAAATAGATTATTTCTTTTGTGCTGCGTCGTATTCAACCACGAGGTCAAGAAGGCTGATAGAAGAATCTTCCATCTCATTAACAAGACCCTCGATAAGGCTAAGAATGTAGTTGTAGAATACTTGAAGGATGATAGCGATAATCAAACCGAGGAGAGTGGTCAAAAGAGCCACCTTGATACCACCAGCCACAACGGTAGCAGAGATATCACCTACTTGTTGAATCTTATCAAATGCTTGGATCATACCGATGATGGTACCCAAGAATCCTAAAGATGGAGCGATAGAGATGAAGAGAGAAATCCAAGAGAGGTTTTTCTCGAGCAAACCGAGCTGTACGCCACCATAAGAAGCAACAGTCTTCTCTACTACATCTACACCTTCGCTATAACGGCTTAAACCTTGATAGAAGATAGAAGCAACAGGTCCGCGTGTATTGCGGCAAACCTCTAATGCTGCCTCGATACCACCAGCCTTGAGAGCCTCTTCTACTTGCGCCAAGAGAGCCTTGGTGTTGGTCTTGCTGAGTGAGAGATAGATGATACGCTCGATACAGAGTGCCAAACCGAATACCAAGCAGAGGAGAGTAGCAGCCATGAAGCCTGCACCACCTTCGATGAACTTAGTCTTAAGAGTCTTGTGAAGAGCTACGAGTGCGCCTTCCTCAGCAGGAGCAGCTTCTTCTACTGCCTCTTCTACTGCTACTGTGTCAGTAGCTACTACATTTTCTACAGCAGCAGCTTCTTCTACTGCAGCTTCTTGTGCAAATACGGCTGCGCTACCAATTGTAAGCATAGCCAAAACCGTAAGGGTTGCAAATACTTTTTTCATGAGATAAAATGTTAATTAGTTATTTTGTTATTATCTGTGTTAATTGATTTTCGTCCGCTTATCGGGGGATTTCTTCGTAATCCCCAAGTCTGCCACGGGCATCCTTGCAATCCTTTTCCTTTGCACCCTCTCTCAAGCAAGCTTGGACGAGGTTTCTCGGAAAAGTCTTGCGGAGAGAGGGGGATTCGAACCCCCGAAACCCTTTTGGAGTTTACACGCTTTCCAGGCGTGCCTCTTCAACCACTCGAGCATCTCTCCTAAAAGTAATACACAAATTCGGCTACAAAATTACAAAAAATATTTGATATGACAATGAAAATGCGTGTTTTTTTTAATTTTTTGCGCATTTTAGGCCAAAAAGTGTGCATGCATTGCGTGTTGTGGCCTCAATAATGGTTGTTGGCGTGGTGGAATAGACCTCTGCCAACTTATTTGCCACGAAACTCATCCACCTACTCTCGTTGCGTTTTCCGCGGTGTGGAACGGGTGCCATATAGGGTGCATCTGTCTCCAAGAGTATGCGCTCCAAAGGTACATCAACGAGGTGGTCGCTCAACTTACAATTCTTGAAGGTTATCACCCCGCCAATACCCAAATAGAATCCCATTTCGATGATCTGCTGTGCCGTCTCTTTGCTGCCTGTGAAGCAATGAAACACCCCTCGTAGCGGATGCTGAGAAGTGGTATCTGCTTGCACTTCGCGCACTATGCGGATGATATCTTCCGTGGACTCACGATTATGCAGAATAACTGGCAGATTGAGTTCTTTGGCGAGCAAGAGTTGTTGTCTGAGCGCTTGTTGCTGTTCCTGCTTATAGGTTTTATCCCAGTAATAATCGAGACCAATTTCCCCCACAGCCACCAGTTGTGGTGCATAATGACGGATATGCGTCTCGATATCAGTCAATTGTTGTTGCCAATCGGCTTTAATCTCCTCTGGGTGCAGTCCCAAGGCAGGGTAACAGAACGATGGGTATTGCGCACAAACAGCCATCACTGTTTGCACAGAGGCGAGACTCACACCTGGTACAATCATCGCCCGCACTCCTTCTGCTTGCTGGCATTGAAGCAGTTCACTGCGGTCCGCAGCAAACTCCTCCGCGTCTATATGACAATGGGTGTCGATCATTTTAGATTTTAGATTTTAGATTGCAGATTTTAGATTTTAGATTGCAGGGTTAGGATGCTTGAATCGCCGTAACTGAGGAATCGGAAGTCATGGGCGAGGGCATAATCGTATATCGTGCGCCAATTTCCACCCACAAACGCACTCACGAGCAACAACAGAGTGGATTGAGGTTGATGAAAATTAGTAATCAGTTGGTTCACCACATGGAAGGTATATCCCGGTTTGATCATTATCTGCGTAGAGGCATGAAGCGTATCTTGTTCTGTGCGCTCCAAGTAGTCCAATATAGCCTGCAGACTATCGAATGTGGATAATGTATAGGTTTTTTCGTAGGGTTCAAACTGCTGCACTTGTATCTGTTCGGCTTGGGGTTTTTGTGCCAATTGGCAACCTATAAAATAGAGACTTTCGAGGGTACGCATGGTGGTTGTTCCCACTGCCACCACATGTCCTAACTCGCTCTGTATGTGTGCAATAGTGGTTTTAGGCACCGCTATAATCTCCGCGTGCATGGTGTGCTCATTCGCATCTTCGCTCTTGACGGGCAAGAAAGTACCCGCCCCCACATGAAGCGTCACTTCGTTGGTTTGCACCCCTCTTTGTTTGAGGTCTGCAAGCACCTTATCGGTAAAATGGAGTCCTGCGGTAGGTGCAGCCACGCTACCTTTGATACGCGAATAGACTGTTTGGTAGGTACGCAAGTCCGATGCCTCGGTAGGTCGGTTGAGGTACGGCGGTATAGGCAGTTCGCCTACGGCTTCAAGTATCTCCGCGAAGGAGATAGTAGTGTCATCCCATTCGAAGCGAATGGCGTATGTATTACCCATTACTGCCTCTTTATATACGCGCAGCGTAGTGGATAAGGATGGAATAGCCATTTGTAGGTACTCCACATTGAATTTCTTGGCATTACCCACCATACATTTCCATGTACATCCTGTGGTGCTGGTTAGCGATAATTGATAATCGCTGGGTGTGATAGGTTCGAGGCAAAACACTTCTAT
Organism: Paludibacteraceae bacterium; assembly: GCA_036309065.1. Taxonomy (GTDB): domain Bacteria; phylum Bacteroidota; class Bacteroidia; order Bacteroidales; family Paludibacteraceae; genus Colicola. The sequence continues at coordinate 40,999 of JAXJUN010000025.1, forward strand.
TCTGGCTCCTGACTCTTTATGAAAGACGAGTCTGGCTTGTATTACGCGCGTATTATTATATATAAGGAGGGCATTAGGAAGTATATGTTCGCCTATGTGAGCAAAAGTATCTTCGCTCACCTGTCCATCACGATAAACAAGCAGTTTGCTTTGGTCACGCTGCTCGAGTGGGTATTTGGCTATCCGCTCATCCGGCAGCGGATAGTTGTAATCGGCTATGTATATTGGTTGCATGAATAGTAGTGAGTGTCGCGTTCGGCAATTAGTCGCAAAGGTCCATACCACTACCGCTTAATGGACGGGCTCCTAATGCCTCCGCTCTTAACTCGGACTATCGCTTGCGCTAGCAGTCCTCGTTAGTATTAATAATTAGTTTTTAGTTATCAGTGGTCAGTTATCAGTTGTCAGCGTACATGGTAAATGGTACATCGTAAATGGTAAATGTTTTTGTCCTTTATGTTAGCGTAAGCGTGTTTTTGTGAGCAGCCCATCGTGCCCGTTATGGGTCACGATTAAGCGAAAAGAGAATATTAGCGGGCTGCAAGCTTGCTTGCGAGCCGATAATAGGTGATTTACGCTCAAGGCCGCGTAGGCCAATAGCCATGCGGACGTTAGGCTGCGAGTTTTTGATTACCTAAAAAAATGTTTTTAATATTTTCATTTTGTTTTCTTTGTTTTTGTTTAAATAATTTATGGGTTCGTCGTTTTTAATCACCTAAAAACTTTCAGCCTTGCCTCTCTACTCTTTTTCCCGCGAAGAGGTCATAGCGATTGAATTGGCAATCGAGTTCACCATTGAGGAGGCGCATTTTCTTGGACGGCTTGAGTCCAATACATTTCATAGCTCTATCATTGGATGATATGATCCACGCTTGCGCGCCTGTGAACTGATGCTTGAGAGCAGTACCGATTGCGCCGTACAGGATTTCCATATCTTTATTGCTTGCCAATCGTTCGCCATAAGGCGGATTGAGCATGACGAGTGCATCTTTGGTAGCACTAACATCTTCGTTGCGTATCTCCTCAATGCGTATTTGTCGGATTTGTATATCTCGTTGCAAACCCGCGGACTGGATATTCTTCTGCGCTTGCTGCACAGCGTAGAAAGAGGCGTCTGAACCATATATGGTATGTTCAAACTCGCGCTCCGAACTATCGTCGTTGTATATATCGCTCCATAGTTCTTCGTCAAAATTCATCCATTTCTCGAATGCGAATTGTTTTCGGAAGATGCCAGGTGGTATGTTTCTTGCGATGAGCGCTGCTTCGATAAGTATAGTACCCGATCCGCACATCGGATCGTAGAAATTCGCTTGTCCGTTCCATCCAGCCATGAGTAGCAGTCCTGCAGCGAGCACTTCGCTGATAGGCGCTTCGGTGGTAGCCACGCGGTAACCGCGTTTATGTAACGACTCGCCACTGCTATCCAAACTGACGGTCACTTTATCCTGCGCGATATGTATATTGATGAGTAGGTCAGGATTATCCATACTGACGGAAGGGCGCTGCTGCTTTTTCTCCATCCAGTAATCCACGATAGCATCTTTGACGCGATAGGTGACGAAGAGGCTATTACGAATTGTATCGCTATAGACGGTGGTGTCAATAGCGAATGTGTTTCGTTCGGTCATATACTGCTCCCAAGGTATGGCATGTATATGCTTATAAATATCGTCGGTGTTTTTCGCTTGGAAGGTAGCGATGGGTACGATGATGCGTGAGGCGGTGCGCAACCATAGGTTGGCTTTATAGAGGAGCGCTTTATCTCCGCTGAAAGTGACGGCACGCCTATTGATTTGCACATCGTTCGCACCGAGTGCGATGATTTCCTGTGCCAAGACGGGTTCCAAGCCCTTGAATGTCTTGGCAATCATTTGGATTGTTTTTATCTTCTTCATTTATTCAAAACCTTTGCGACTGCAAAGGTAGTGTTTTTTTCTGATATATGCAAAAAAATCGCCCCGAAGAGCGATTTTTTAGTAGTGAGTAATGAGTACAGAGTAGTGAGTATACAACGAAGAGAGCCGCAAGAATTAGCGGCTCCCTTCTTTGGCGTCTGCCGAGTGAATATTAGACATCTAACATCTGACATCTAACATCGAGCAGCTAATGCTTACGCCTCTTCCGGGGCCCCCGACGGACTGCTAGTGTTAGCGATAGTCGGAGGGGATAAAGCGTAGAACAATGCGGAGTGTTATAGGAGCTGCGGGGCAGCGACTCACACGAGCATTAGTTCAAGCTCTGGTCGTACTCTTTACCGCAGACATCCCAATACCATGATTTCATGGTTTTCTTTCCACCTGGCTGGTCCTTTTGCGCCAAGAATGCCTCTTGGTCCACAGTTACCTTGCTCAAGTCCATCTTGCGCTCGTTAACCATAGCGGCTACGGCGCTAAAGCGCTCGCGTTGTGCGATCTCACGCTGAGTGAGCGGAGTGCTGCGCTTGGTAGGTTTGCGCATGTAGATGCGGTTACAATCGGGGTTGGTGGTGGCAGCCGTGCGGTGGGTGCCTAAGAGCATTTTGTTACATGAGTGTTGTCCACTCTTACTTGGTTTTGCTAATGCGCCTGATACGCTGTCGATACCGGCGCTCCAGTTTACTTTTGCCATTCGCGTTCGGCAATTAGTCGCAATGGTCTATACTGCTAACCGCTAAATAGACGGGCTCCTAATGCCTCCGCTCTTCGGTCGGACTATCACTTCGTTAGCAGTCCTCCCGAGGGGGGAGACTCCTCCTTGCCGCGTGGAGGGGTTAAAGGTTAATGTTTAATGTTTAATTATTGTTGTGTTTCTTGGCGTCGTAGGACTCGGTGGTTTTAGTCTGAATCACAACGGAGGTGTCGCCATGCTGGTAGAACTCCGACTTGTTGGTGATCGTCCTCACCACATTACAGGAGGTGAATCCCAGTCCCGTTGCCAACGCCGTCAGTGCGGCAATGAGTGCCATGATAATGGCTTTGATGATTTTTTGCTTTGTCATAGTTAAGTTTGTTTAATGGTTATTCAATAGGGTCACCATTCTCATCGTAGTTACCATTCAACTTATGCGTTGCATAACCGAATAGCGAACCATACTTGTTTTGCGCATTATACTCTGCTTCAAGTTTGCTTTTTTGCTCTGGATCAGTTAATAATGCACGCACAGCCTTGGATACTTTTTTGAAGCGGGCCTGTGCTTTGAGTTGTGCTTCGGATGGTTCTTTGTCTGATGGATTACAGAGTTTGCCGGTGGTCACTTTGCCGGTGCGTTTGTTGGTGCGAAAATAGACATCGCTATGTCCACACACTTTTTTCTTCATGCTCTCAATGAGCGCCATTGGTTTAATTTCTGCCATGATTGTTAAGGTTAGTGTTTGCAGTGTAACATTTAGGTTTTGCGCGCAAGATTTGAGAGTTCTCCTTCCTTTTTGGGCTTAGAGACTGAGAAGGAACGACAAACGCCCCGCAGCCCATTATAATGTCTCTCTCAAATCCGGTGCAAAGGTAGTGCTTTTTTATTAGTTATGCAAACAAGGTCAAGTGTAAATGGAATTACGCTTCCGTTTCCAGCAGATTGCATCCTGCATACAATGATAATGCTTGTACTTCGTAGTCATATAACCATGTGCGGTGGCGTATATTGACACGGAGCTGTGGTTGCTTGCGTGTCCAGCCATAGATTAGAGTGCTAAGTCCTTGCATTCCGACTTCGGCTCCGACTTGTTTGTTTAGTCTATCCACTAAGATGTTTTTGCTAATTTGATTTTTCATAGTTTTTCATTGCTATTTTCCATGCTTCTTTGTGTGAGATGGAAGGGTTTTGTTTTTTAGTAGCATATTTCTGTGCGAATTGCTTTTGATTTTGTTCTTCCGCCGGTGTCTTGATATGTGACGACCTATCGGGGCAACGGCAGGCGTAAATTTTTCCTTTAGGTGATTTTCTGAAATAGTATTGTGCCTTTGAGGAAAGTTTTCCGCAGAAAGACTCAATGGGGTCAATAGGTAAGATAAGCATAGTGAGTAGTCAGTAGTCAGTAGTGAGTAGTCAGTAGTGAGTAAACCTTTTTCGTACTCCTGTCAACCTTTTTAGGTATCGAGTCAAAAGTATACGATTTTTAAGATTCTAACTCAGTTTTCGAGTCAACCTTTTTCAGGTTTAGTCAAGTAGTGTCATTGTTTTATGAGGTCACGGTGTGGTCGCGGTGAGGTCGCGGTGAGGTCGCGGTGTGGTCGCGGTATTGAAGCGATAATAGTTCGATAATAGTTCGACGACAGTGTGCAAGACTCCTAAGGTTTGATATAAATTGTTTTTTGCTCATTAGGCAGGTATTTTCTTAGCCATCCGTCTTTAGGTTCTGTGGTGTGGAAGCGTGCATAATATTCTGCGCATGACAGTGTTTGCTGTTTTTTCGAGCGTGCGTTTTCTTGTATTGCGCGCATGGGGTCGTAATGTACAAACTTGTTTTGCTCTAGTTTGGTTTTGATGGTGTCAAAAATTTTAAGTTGCAGTTCTGGAGAGAATGTTGCCCATAACTGTGCGCACTCGTTTTCTTTTTTTGCACTTGAGCCGTGTTGGCGTAATAGTGCCCATAGGTTGTAGAAGTTACACATAATTTTAATCTCCTTTTTACTAATAGGTGTTACGAAAGGGTGTTACTTTCATCGGTCTGTATGTACCACCTTAAATGTACCACCAATTTAAATTTCTTTTTTGGTTCTTTTTTCTTTATTGCTCGCTTAGTTAACGATATTCTGCTCAAATAAAAACACCGCCACTCATTTCTGAATGACGGTGCAAAAGTAGTGAGAAAAAATTAAATCACTGTTTCAAAATGAGACAATCGTCAAAAACAATCATTTTTCTTTGATTATTCTATGAATGGTAGGCCTACTTAAACAAAGCACATCCGCAGTTTTTTGCAGATGTGCTTTACATTGTAGTTGACAGGCAAGGGTATCTACCATGCAGATGGTGTCTTTCTTGAATTGATTAAAGTCAAATAGTACGGTGTCCATGTTTTTGGGATTGCCGTCAACATAGTTGACCATCTCCTTTTCGAGCCATTCATTACTTTTCTCATTGAGGTTGAGTGTTTGTTTGCGTGTTGCATTTTGGTTTTGATTATTTATTTTTTTCATGATTGTAGTTGCGTTGGGGAAGTTGATCCAATGCGACTACAAAGTTATGTTATTTCGTTTGTTTTTTCGTCGTTTTGCTATTTTTCTGCAAAATTCACTTTGCAAATTTGCTTTAATCAGATTTTTTGTGTACCTTTGCAGGCGATATTAAATTCTTACGATTGTATGTATAAAGGAAATCGTTTCATCGCATCTGTCATTTTTAGTGTGCTATACATAAGTTTCGTATCTGCACAAATATTGACCAAAGATAATCATATGCCATGTGTAACAGATAGCTTATATGCATACAAAATAACATATGTAGCGCCATTAGATACTGGTCTTAATTGTCTTTGGGATTTTTCTAATTTGTCAATAGATGATACCAAAAATGTTAGAGTCGATTATTTCCCTCTCTCAGAAACAGATGATAGTACTCGCGTTGGTCTTCACCATGAGCACACTAACTATTACTATCATGTAATAGGAGATACTTTGTGGTTGACAGGGTATGAAACTTCGCGTGCTTCTATGACTTATGTATTGCAGATGCCGCAACTCTGTTTTCCTTTTGCATATGGCGATACTTTATGCGGGAACTTTTTAGGTAGCGGACAATTCTATCGCAGAAATTCTCTCAACACAGAAGGTGTCATATATGTAAAAGCAGATGCAACGGGTCGTTTGATTACACCATATGATACTATTGACAATGTGCTGCGTATTAATAGCAAAATGAAGTATCATGAAGATAGACATCCGCACAACTATGTGCAAGAGGAAAAATATACCTGGTTTTCGTCATATTGCAGGTATCCCCTTATAGAATCTGTGCTTGTGCAGATAATTAAAAACTCCGATACACTTTCTTTTGCTTCTACTTATTTTTATCCACAAGAGCAAAATGAAGAGCTTCGTAAAAGGGATATTAAGAAAGATTTGAATATACCTCAAGAAGATAGTTTGATAACCAATATCCAATTTACACCTAATCCTGTATATAATAATGTACAAATCAAGTATTCGTTAGCAAAATCAGCTAAGGTATACATTTCACTACATTACGATGGTGGTTTGACTACTTATCAAACACCTTATCGTCAGGAGGATGAGGGAGACCACTCAATATCTCTCAATATGTCTGGTATGCCCACAGGTTCGTATGTGATTTATATCCATGCAGACGATCTTGTTGCTTCAGGAGGTCTAATAAAACTATAGTTAGATATGCGTAAATGTTTTATTGTTCTAATTCTTCTTGCTTTGCTGCCCGTGTTTTTGGTTGCACAAAGCGGAGTTCACATGTCGTTGTTCACGGGAAGAATGTCATATTCTATACCGATTTATACTATTAGTGATCAGGATTTTCACATAGACATTGCCCTGTGTTATAGTTCTGAAGGTTTCAAACCTTTTCTTCCTGCAGGTAGTTGTGGTCAAGATTGGACTATGATTGCAGGCGGGCATATTACTCGTTCTGTGCAAGGTCTCCCCGATGATTTGAATTATTATGGCAGAATAACAAAATGGTGGTACCAACACGATACGGATAATAAAATAGGCATACGAGGTTTTATTATAGGAAAAGAAAAAGGATATGCGAGAGCGTTAGCACTAATGAACGAATCTGATAGTATTCCCCAAAAAGAAAAGGTGTTCAACATGGATAGTACTGTGTATAGTGATTCTTGTGGCATTGATTTTCGACAAGGTATGTGGATTGATTATATGCCTGACATTTTTTGTTTTAATTTTTGCGGATACAATGGGCGTTTCATGATAAACAACTCAGGAAAGGTGGTTATATTAAGCGGAGATTTTGTAGATGTGGATATTTCGGGACTGGAAACGAATAGAGGTACTGAATATGATGAATTTTCATGGAATGTATCAGGTTCATCCCCAAAGGGCTTTCTTCAAAGTGGAGAATCATCACAGATTATTATCAAAACGACTGATGGGTATACTTATGTTTTTGGTGGGTCAATAGATGCGTTGGAGTATTCAATTGAAACACAAAAAAATCAAATTAGCGAAGAAGCGTTTTCTGTCATAAATGCATGGCATATTACAAAAATAACAGCACCTAATGGCAGATCGTTGAATTTCTACTATAAGAGTCCAGAGGTTAGGACGAAGAAGACCCCAGAGGGTATTCACTCTTTTATCACTGACTATGATTGGACAGAAGAGGACGGAGATAGTATTCATATATCATATCGATTGCAAAACGAGTGTATTCTACAGTCAATAGAAAACTCAGATTCTATAAAATTAAAAGTATCTTTTTATACATCTCCAGAAGATCATAAGAGGTATAAACATCCGGATTATAATTGGTGTACTAAACATCAGAAATTGGATTCAATTGTAATAAGAGGAGGAGAGAATGTGCTTAGAAGAGTTGATTTGTCGTACATATATAAAACTAATGAGCAAAACTCACAATATGTCTCTTCTTGGCGTTATCTTAAAGAAGTTGCCATCTCTGGGGTAGGAAAATATACAATGGATTATGAATCTACTCCTTGGAATATCAATATGTATCCCACAACGAATGCTGAATATAAAGCAATGGTTGATAGATATGGCTTTTGGCGGGAGTCGTCATTAACTGGAATGCTATCACAGGTTTCTTTACCAACGGGCGGATCCCTTAAATTTATCTATGAGAATCATGACTATGGAATAGAAAGATGTTTCACACAATGGTATGACCAATGTGATGTGAAGTTATCGCAAATAACAAACAAAGATGCTATTATAGGTGGAGTCCGTGTTAAAAGAATTGAGACATATTCAAAAGAAGAAAAATTGGAGGAACAGAAAAACTTTTCCTACCAAATGGATGCTAAATCAACAGGAGTATTTTATAATATATATGAAGTGTATAGGGACAGCACGAAGTTTCCAATCGCTCACCCGAATAACTATAATATGATACCATCACATATCGGCTATTCTTATGTGGAGCAAGAGACGGTTATTGGAGATGAGAAGACTAAAACGACATTCTCTTTTGATATAGGGCGTCATATGTATGAGTCGAATAATAATAATTTCATTCGTCGCAATTATGATGCACCATATTTTGAAGTTGAAAAAGAGGTATGTTCGGGCTCTCTTACTTATGACGGGATTTTAATTTCTCCAGGGAAAATTACCTATATAGAGTCTTATGTAGGGAATCGTATAGTAAAATCAGTACGACATGTGTACAATAGTATTCTTCTTCAAAGCTCACCATTTTATCAACCAATAGATTTTGGGAACACATACACACTTGGATGTGTTGATACGATTGTATGTCTCTCTACATATTCTGCACATATAACTCGTAAACTATTCGTTTGCCCAGATGTGTTAGAGAAAGTAATCATACATGAATATGATGTTAATGGCAAACTGATGGTGACAACGCAAGATGTCCTATATGATAAGAAGCTACGTCCTAAAGAGATAAGAACAATAGATAGCCGTGGTCGTGAACTATTTACAAAACATACATATCCTGATGATGTCGTGGGTGCTGGTCAGATGTATGGTACACCATCACCTTTATTTATTATGATTCATACGAACCGCATAGGGACGCCTGTAGAAACAATCTCTGGATACATGGAACATGGAACTGAATATATCACTGGTGGAGCATTGAATTTGTACGCACAAAATACATATTCTGTACCTCTGGATATAAATCTACCATATACAATCCAAGGACTCTATTTTTGTCCCTATCTATTTAAAACCTTATCACTTACTTCTTTAGAGCCAATAAATATCTCAGATTTCCACCATTTTAGCATGTCAAATGGAGAAATGTCATATGATAAACATTACAAATTGACCTGTCAGTATAATTACGATTTAATGTATCGCCTAACATCGATTACTCCATTTGGCAAAATGACTACAAGATATACTTGGAATGGTATGAATCCTGTTACTAAAACCATTGGTAATCAGACTTGGAAATATGATTATATCCCTTATATAGGAATTAAATCAATAACAGATCCTCGTGGTAATACAATTTATTATACCTATGATGCCGATGGAAGACTTGTAGAAGAGTATAAAATGGTTAATGGTAATAAGCAGATTATGAATGCTTATCAGTATCATATCAAAACGGAAGAATAGTGATGGAAAGAAGTTTTTTACCATATAACCTTTTGTTGTTTGCATTGTTATTTACATCCTTGCTTTTTGCTGATAACTATGTTATTATCAACCAAGTGATGTACGACACACCACTGTTGGAACAGAATCTTTCCGGTTCTCATCCGTATAATGGCGAATTTATAGAACTATACAATGCGGGCGAAAGAAGCGTTTCTTTAGATGGCTGGTCTATTAAAGGGAGTGGTCAAACAGAGCAGTGGACCTTTTCTGGTGTTACTCTTCTTCCTCAAGGCTATCTATTATTGGCATGTCGTCGTGGTCAAGAAAATAATTTTCAGTTAGCTGATTTGTACACATCGCTACAAGAAAAAGATATAATGGTTATTTATCAAAATAAAATTATTTTGGTGAATAATGGAGAAACATTGGCTCTCCTTAATGCGCAGAATGACACTGTGGATTATATGTATTATGGCAAGCCGGACAACACATTTCAAGATGTTTTAGATGCAACTAACGCTGATGGTTTAGAGGAAACTCAATGTGTTAGTTTGCATCGCAAGTGGGTTGAATTTGACGCCGAAGGAAAAGTAGTGCCGAATATAAGCATGTGGACGACTGATTTTGTCACATTCGGTGAAAATATTTTGCCAGATGATTCATATTACGAGAATAATATAATAGGAGGAGAACCATTACCTAATGGAACAAACGGAAGTACAAATGAAAATTTTGTATTGACTATCACTCCACTTGATCCTACCGCACGTATTGATATCAGGGACAGCGGTCTGTATGTAAGTAGTGCCATTCGCACATATACTTCCATACGCTACATGGACGGACTTGGCAGAGAAGAGGAAACTATAGCTATAGGAGTCACACCCGATAGTAAAGATATTGTGAATATAGTTGATAATCAAGGCAATGTGTCTCGCCAGTGGTTGCCGATAGTTATGCAGACACAGGGACAACGGGTAGACATCACAGATGTACAGGCTCACGCAATTACGGATTACGGAGAGCGTCCATTTGCAGAGACCAAATATGAAAGTGCAAGTAATCAAATAAAAATCTACCAACCTGGCAGCACTTATGCAGAGCATCCTAAAATACAATCCAATGAATTTAATGGTACAAACGAAGTAAGAATGTTTACGGTGTGTGTCAATGGAGATTTACATAGTAGCAACACATTTTACAATTATGCCACATTGTTCAAAACTACAACTGCGGACGAAGATGGCAAAACTATAATTACATATACAGATAAACAAGGTAGGAAAATCATGGATAGACATGGAACGAGCGAAGTCTATTATGTCTATGATAATATGGGACGCCTACGATATATGTTACCAAATATATCCTCCAAACTTACTACAAAAGATTATCCATTAGATGATGTGTTATTAAAATCAGACGCGTATTGTTATCAATATGATAGTGCTGGGTGTTTGGTTTATAAGCGTCTCCCTGGAACTGAACCGCAATTAATGGTATATGACGAATTAGGACAACTGGTACTAAAACAAGATGGAAATCAGCGTGCAAATGGTAAATGGACTATGTGTGCATATGATTCTATAGGTAGAATTCTATATACAGCAGAAATCAGTTTGACACAGACTCACGAAGAATTGATTAAATATTTTGCAGATAAGTGGCAGGTTGAACACTTTGGGAATAATAATTCTTTTCCTATCGCAGGAACCGGATATGCCTCCAAACTATTAAAAAACAACAACATCCGCCTATTAACAATCAATTACTATGATGATTATGATTATATAGATATCTTGCCGACTTCTCTCCGTCAGTCTTTGAAATATAAGCAAGAATCAGGCTATGGTTCTAAACATGAAAGCGCTATGGGATTATTGACAGGAGTGCGTGTCTATAATCTTTCTGAAGATGGCTATACGGCAACTTCCTATTACTATGATGCTAATGGATGTATAATCCAAAGCCGCTCTACGCGAAGTTCTGATGAATATAAAATAATCACCAATATAGAGTATCTCTTTGATGGATCGGTATCACAACAACAATCCGTTCAAGGCTATGATGAAGAAACATTCATCCAAGAACACTATCATTACAAATATGACCATGCAGGGCGTGCTTTGGAGATAAAATACCAACTAAATGATGATACGGAAATGACCTTATCAAAAATGTCGTATGATAATTTAGGACGATTGTCGCAGAATATATTGCACGGCAAAGATACTATACGATATTCATATGACATGCGCAATACACTGACGGAAATTCTCAATAAACATTTTTCCGAAAAATTATATCATGCGGACAATATTCCTGAATATGCAACAGCGTGTTACAATGGCAATATTTCGTCAGTAGCAATCACAATGGATGGTGAGTTATACGATTTTGCATACGCGTACGATGAGCAGAATCGTCTTTTAGAAATGAACCGGAACCATTGTGAGACACAATCCGTCAAAGATTATCTAAAAGAGTCATACACATACGATGTGGCGGGTAATATTATGTCTCTTTCAAGAAAATATAAAGAGCATTATGTAGATAATTTAGATTATTCATATGGTGATAGTGGCAATCAATTGCAGGCGATAGCCGATAATGGAAGAGATGCAGATAATTTTAACTGCATAGAATACCATGACATCAAAACGGATGATGTCGAAATGTTCTATGATTCCAACGGAAATTTAATTAAAGATGCAGATCGTAATATAGATAGTATCGTGTATAATATTTTCAATCTTCCTGATACAATCAAGTTTTACAACGGGAACAAAATCGTTAATTTTTACGATGCATCAGGACGGAAGTACAAATCAGTAACTTATTCTGTTCCAGAGACGCAAGGTACACCATATCAAGAAATTGCTGAGTATACATATGATACAGACTCAATGGATTATGACTGCTACACAACTGAGCATCTCGGAAATATAGATATGCATTATACCAAACGAGGGGAGGAAATAACCACATCTCAGGTAATTCATAACGCAATTGGATATTGTAAAAATGGTATACACCACCATTTCCTAAAAGACCACCTCGGCAATGTATGCGCAGTGGTACAATCAGAAACAGATGAGGTGGTACAATCAACATTGTATTATGCAAGTGGAGTTCCAACGCCTTTAAGTGAAAATCGAGGAGAGCAGCCATATCTATATAATGGTAAGGAGCTAGTAGAAAACCCAAGTATGGAATACGATGTTTATGACTATGGTTTTCGTGGGTACTATGCACCTATTGGGCGCTTTACCAGTATGGATCCATTGGCAGAGTCAACCCCATGGCAGTCTCCATATTCTTACGCAAATAATAATTTCATAAATAATATAGATTACATGGGGTTGTTTGGTGCATCGCCTAATGATAGTTTTGAATCGGACTTAGATTGGGATGATTTTATCCGCGAAGATGGTGGCTCATTGGGGGATGATGATTTTGGTGGTGGCTATAATTTCGAATGGGGACTATGGTCATGGTCCGTGTTTAGTGGTATAATGGGCGGATTAAACATTCCAACTCTTAATTATATCATTGTAGATGAGAATGGAATCGTACTTGACGCAGATTTGAATAGTCCAGATAAAGGAATATATCAAGTTAGCAGAACTGCATTTGAAAATTATTCTCGCAGTGTGATCAACGGAAATTATTTACTGTTTGCTCAGGTACTTGGTACTAAGATTGGAATACACCGTGATGATTTAGAATTTGTTCTCAAAGGAATGACTTTTGATCAGTCATGGTATAATTATAGTGCAACATTGGGAATTGTTAATAGTTTTTACATTCCAACTCCCGATTTTACTCCAGAACCTGTGACAGGCAAAATATATCCTGCGGAGATGCCACATGATGCATATATAGAAATGATACTTAATAGTCAAGGTAAATTCCAAAATGTTAATTATATGCAGTATTACAATTCCTTTGAACAAGGAATGATAACTAATCCAGTTATCCAAGGAGTTGCCGCTGGAGGACTTGGAGTAATGGCTATAGAAGGAGCTCCATTATTTTATATTCTTCTTCAAAATAGTGTTCCACTACAATATTTTGTTGGATTCATAGAAGGTTTTGTAAAAGCTATTGTCCCTGGTACGGATTTTACACCTTATCTATATGGAACTCCTGCATATCAAATGGGTAGTGATGCGGGTACTATAATAGTAAAACTATTCGAGGATTATTTATAAGTCTAAAATAAAAATGAATAAGAATTATAGGAATGATGTGGTAACATTTGTGTTATTTTTTATTTTTTGTTTAATTGGTCTTATGGTAGCGGATTTAGTAGGCCATAGCGGGGCAGGGTCTTATATAGGTCCAATCTCTTTTGAGGAAATAGATTGGATACATAATGGCATAGTCTCTCTTATAGGTGCTTTGATTTCTATGTTGGCTCTCCATAAAAGTACAAAAAACGATGATTAGAAATATGGCTCATGAAGCTTTGTAGTCTTCCCTATTAATCGCTCAAACGATTAATTTTGCAATAAATTGCTAAAATTCTTGCAGATGTGCAATATTTTTACTACTTTTGCAGCAATACAATTCCTTTGAACAAGGAATGACAACTAATCCAGTTATCCAAGGAGTTGCCGTTGGAGGTGTAATAGCCGTAGGAGCAACTGTAGGAACATCTGCTTATACTTGGGCACTAACAAGTGGTTGGCAAATGTTCATGTCTATGCCTTTTGTACAATTTGTAGCAGGATTTGCAGAAGGATGGAGCAAAGGTAAAATGAGCGCTGGTCCAGATTTACCTTATTTAAATGAATCTCCAGTATTTCAAGCAGGAAGCAGTGTAGGGTCTTTGCTTTATGAGATATTCCATTAATGAATGTATAATAATGAAAAAGAATAATATTATATTAACAGGATTTGCTCTTGGTACTACGCTGTCTTTTATCTTTGGGTTTATTCGTAGTATTTATGGCGGGATGACAAGAAGTGTTGTCTTTGTTGGACCTGATAAATTATGTAAAATACCATGGATGCGGTACACAATAATGGCAATTGCAGTAGGTGTTATATTCGGGATATGTTTTAATGAAATGGAAAAAGTAGAAAGAAAAAAAGGAAAGAAAATCTCTGCCATTCCTCGAATAAAGTTCAAGAATTTTGCTACGGCTATTTTGTTCTTCACCACATTGTTCTTTGGGTTTATATTCATATTTGTAGTACGCGAATATAATGAATATGCCGCGCAAGTAACATACTTGTTCCAAAGAACATTTATGCAATATTGCGCAACAAATATCCCTTGGTTAGAAATATTGGCAACCTCCTTGATCTTTGGGATTATCTTAGCCATGGGTTTTAGTAGCACAACTGATGAAAAGTCCCTAAAAGATAAAGAAGTGGAGTGATACTGGGCTAAATAGATAATATTCGTATCTTTTACCTTCTGAACTCTGCTAAGATGATGGCGGTCGCACTTATTGGCGACTTGCAGAATAACCTCACTACTCATTAATCAAGAAGGGAGTCGCTGTCGCGGCTCCTTTCGTTTTTTTTTACACCTTACTCCATACACCCTACATCTTCCAAAATACACACTTCACATTACACTTTCTACAAAAAATTTGCATATGTGCAAAAAATGTAGTAAATTTGCGCGATTTTTCATATACCGATGGTATATTAGTCTGATAATTTTAAATTCTTATATAGGTACAATGATACAATTTTCTATTGAGGTAGCTTCGGAGAAGCATATACCTTATGTGGCAGAAATCCTGCAAACTATCGAAGAAGCAGCCAAAGATCGCGGTACAGGTATCGCAAAGCGTAACCCTGAGTATGTGGCGCAGAAAATGCGCGAAGGAAAAGCCGTCATCGCCATGAACGGAGACAAATTCGCAGGCTTCAGTTATATCGAATGCTGGGACCACGGACATTTCGTGGCTAACTCAGGACTCATCGTCAAACCCGAATACCGCAAGATGGGTTTGGCCAAACAAATCAAAACACGCATCGTGGAACTATCCCAAGAGATGTTCCCAAATGCGAAAATCTTCTCCCTCACCACTGGCGCAGCCGTGATGAAGATGAATACCGAATTGGGATTCAAACCCGTCACATTCCAAGACCTCACCACCGACCCTAAATTCTGGAAAGGATGCGAGAGTTGTGTCAACTACGATGTGCTATGCCGCAATAATTTCAAACGCTGCTTATGCACAGGTCTACTCTTCGAGCCACCACACAAAAAACGCGTAGTGGTGGCCTACAGCGGTGGATTGGACACCTCTTACACTGTGATGTACCTCGCCAAAGAGTTAGGATACGAAGTGCATGCTGTATGTGCTAATACAGGCGGATTTAGTGCAGAGCAGTTGCGTCAGAACGAGGAGAACGCCTATAAGTTAGGTGCCACCACTTATGCCACCTTAGATGTGGAGCAAGAGTATTACGAGAAGAGCATCAAATACATGGTATATGGTAATGTGCTCCGCAATGGCACCTACCCTATTTCTGTCAGTTCAGAGCGTATCTTCCAAGCCCTCGCTATCGCTCGTTATGCCCGCGAAGTGGAGGCAGACGCTATCGCACACGGCAGTACAGGCGCAGGTAACGACCAAGTACGATTTGACATGACCTTCCTTGTAGCTGCTCCTGGCGTGGAGATCATCACCCTCACACGCGATAAAGCACTCACACGCCAAGAGGAAATAGACTACCTCAATGCACATGGATTCGAAGCAGACTTTGAGAAACTCAAATATTCATACAATGTAGGTCTATGGGGCACCAGTATATGCGGCGGAGAGATACTCGATAGCAAGCAAGGATTACCTGAGAGCGCTTACCTCAAGCAAGTGACCAAAAACGGCGAAGAAGATATCGAACTCGAGTTTGAGCACGGTGTACTCGTAGGCGTGAATGGCGAGCGTTACGAGGATGGCGTAAAGGCTATCCAAGCCGTAGAAGCTATCGCAGCGCCATATGGTATTGGTCGCGACATGCATGTGGGCGATACCATCATCGGTATCAAGGGTCGCGTAGGATTCGAAGCCGCAGCACCTATGCTCATCATCTCAGCACATAAGTTCCTCGAGAAATTCACACTCTCCAAATGGCAACAATACTGGAAAGACCAAGTGGCTAACTGGTACGGCATGTTCCTACACGAGAGCCAATACATGGAGCCTGTCATGCGCGATATAGAAGCGATGCTTGAGTCCAGCCAACGCAATGTGAGCGGTAAAGTGACCATGCACCTCCGCCCATACATGTACGAGACAGTAGGCGTTGACTCAACCAACGACCTTGTGAAGACTAAGTTGGGCGAATACGGCGAGATGCAAAAAGGATGGACATCCGAGGAAGCCAAAGGATTCATCAAAGTATTATCCACCCCATTACGCGTGTACTACGCTAATCACGACGACGAGACATTATGATCAAAGTAGGAATAATAGGTGCTGCGGGATATACCGCAGGCGAACTGATTCGCCTCTTGGTTCACCACCCACACGCACAAATCATCTTCGCACACTCCACCAGCAATGCCGGTAAACCCTTTCACGCCGTGCATGAGGGACTCATAGGCGATACAGAGCAATGCTTCTCTGAGACCTACGACCTCAATGCTATCGATGTGCTCTTCCTTTGCTCTGGGCACGGCAAGAGCAGCGCCTTCTGGGCAGAGAACGAATGTCCTGAGGGACTAAGAATCATCGACCTTGCGCAGGACTACCGCGACGAGCACGATGGCTATGTATATGGTTTGCCCGAATGGCAACGAGACAAAATCACACAAGCCACCAAGATAGCTAACCCTGGTTGCTTCGCTACATGTATCCAATTGGCACTCCTGCCTATGATAGGCAAGACGCAGCAAGCCAATGTGACAGCCATCACGGGTGCGACAGGCGCGGGACAGAAACCTACCGCCACCACCCATTTCGCATGGCGTAATGATAATATATCCGTTTATAAAGCCTTCACGCACCAGCACCTTATCGAGATAGGTCGCAACACAGGCATGCATGTGGATTTCGTACCTATGCGCGGCGATTTCTCTCGTGGCATCTTCGCCGCTGTCACCATGCCTTTTGACGGCACTGCCGAAGAAGCGCACGCACTCTATAGTGCCTACTACCAAGAGGCAGCGTTCACCCATGTGAGCGAGAGAGAAGTGAACCTCAAAGAGGTGGTAAACACCAATAAATGTATCTTGCATACCGAGGTACACGAAGGTAAACTGCTCGTCACTTCCGTCATCGACAACCTCCTCAAAGGAGCAAGCGGACAAGCAATACAAAACATGAATCTACTATTTGGCTTAGACGAAAAAACGGGCCTACAGCTCAAAGCATTAGCATTCTAATTATGAAACTATTCGATGTATATTCCCTCTTTGACATCACACCCGTAAAGGCACAAGGATGTACCATTTGGGACGATAAAGGACAAGAGTACCTCGACCTATACGGCGGACACGCTGTCATCAGTATAGGTCACACCCACCCACACTATGTGGACATGCTCACCCAGCAAATCAATAAGATTGGCTTCTACTCCAATTCGGTGCAAAACCCGCTCCAAGAACAATTAGCAGAGCGTTTGGGCAAGTTGTGCGGATACGAAGACTATAGCCTTTTCCTCGATAACTCTGGCGCAGAGAGCAATGAGAATGCGCTCAAACTGGCATCTTTCCATACAGGCAAGAGTCGCGTCATTGCCTTCCGCCGCAGTTTCCATGGACGCACAAGCGGAGCAGTAGCAGTGACCGATAACCCGAAGATACAAGCACCATTCAACACTTGCCATCAAGTTACTTTCCTTGACCTCAACGACATAGAGAGCGTTGAGCGAGAGTTAGCCAAAGACGATGTGGCGGCTGTCATCATCGAGGGTATCCAAGGTTGCGGAGGTATTCATATCCCTACTACCGAATTCATGCAATCCCTACGCCGCCTCACCGAGCAATACGGCGCAGTACTCATCTTAGACGAAGTGCAGAGCGGTTACGGCAGAACGGGTAAGTTCTTCGCACACCAATGGACGGGTATCCAACCAGATATCATCACCATGGCCAAAGGAATGGCGAATGGTTTCCCATGCGGAGGAATCCTTATCTCGCCTATGTTCGCCGCTACCAAAGGTATGCTCGGCACCACTTTCGGAGGTAACTACCTCGCTATGGTGGCTGCAATAGCCGTATTGGATGTGATAGAGCAAGAGAACTTGATAGAAAACGCACTCGCCGTAGGACGATACATCAAAGAGAATATCCCTGCAAGCGATAAGATCAAAGAAGTGCGTGGCGAAGGAATGATGATTGGTATTGAGTTCAACCAACCCGTCGCTCCTATCCGACAAGCACTATTGAAAGACTACCATATCTTCACCGGTGTGGCTGGCACGAACATGGTACGCATCCTCGCACCACTCTGCTTACAACAACACCAAGCAGAACGATTCATCAACGCATTAAAACAAATCCTATGAAATCATTCTTTCATGTACAAGATATAGGCGACCTGCGACTCGCATTAGACGAGGCACGCCAAGTGAAAGCAACACCCTACGCGTGGAAACACTTAGGTGAGAACAAGACCATCATGCTTGTTTTCTTCAATTCCTCCCTGCGTACGCGCTTATCGTCACAGAAAGCAGCACTCAACCTCGGCATGTCGCCTATCGTACTCAATATAGGTCAGGATAGTTGGAAACTTGAGACCGAACTCGGTGTCATCATGGACGGCGATAAGAGCGAACACTTGCGCGAAGCGATACCTGTCATGGCCTCATACTGCGACATCATCGGCGTACGCTCGTTCGCAGGACTTACAGACCGCGAGTTCGATTATCAAGAGACTATCCTTCAGCAGTTCATCCAATACTCAGGCAAACCCGTCATCTCATTAGAGTCTGCCACGGTGCACCCTTGCCAAGCATTTGCTGACCTCATCACTATCGATGAGTACAAGGAAACCAAACGCCCCAAAGTGGTGCTCACTTGGGCTCCACACCCTAAGGCCTTGCCGCAAGCTGTACCCAACTCATTCGCTGAATGGATGAACGCAGCCGATGTGGATTTTGTCATCACCCATCCTAAGGGTTACGAACTAGACCCTCGTTTTGCAGGCAACGCACGCGTGGAGTACGACCAGATGAAAGCCCTTGAAGGAGCGGATTTCGTCTATGCCAAGAACTGGTCATGTCCGGGTGTGACAGAACCAGATAACTACGGTAAGATACTCTGCGACGACCGCAGTTGGATGGTAGATGAGGCACATATGGCAGTCACCAATAATGCACGCTTCATGCACTGCCTGCCTGTTCGCCGCAATGTGATTGTAAGCGACGGAGTAATCGACTCACCGCGCTCTATCGTCATTCCCGAAGCTGCCAACCGCGTGACAAGCATTCAAGTCGTCATGAAACGCATGCTGGAGAATCTATGATACAAGTAATCAAAATAGGAGGCGGAGTATTGGAGAATGAAGCGCAGAGAAATGCGTTTCTTCGCCAGTTCGCAGCCACAGAAGGACCCAAAGTGTTAGTACACGGAGGCGGTCGATTAGCCACCACCATGGCTGAGCGCATGGGCATAGAGACACATATGATTGACGGACGACGCGTCACCGACAAAGAGACACTCGATATCGTCACCATGGTCTATGGCGGACTGATCAACAAGCAAGTAGTAGCACAACTGCAGACGATGGGCGTCAACGCCATTGGACTTACGGGCGTGGACGGCGGATGGATGAAAGCCGTCAAGAGACCCCTCAAGAATGGAATCGATTACGGCTTTGTAGGCGATGTGATAGCAGTCAATGGCAATCATATCCGTATGCTATTAGACAACGGACTGACACCTGTCATCGCACCTATCACCTTTAGCGCCGAAGGATGGTTACTCAATACCAACGCCGATACCATCGCTTCCGAGACCGCTAAATCCTTAGCACCCGATGTGCAACTCACTTTCTGTTTCGAGAAAGCGGGTGTATTGAGCAACCCAGATGATGAGCAGTCAGTCATCCCACAGATAACCCAAGAGACCTATAGTTCGTTATTGGATGATGGTACCATCTCTGGCGGTATGATACCCAAGATTGAGAATGCCTTCGCCGCACTCGCACATGGCGTGCAGTCCGTTCGCATCACCCATGCCAGCAATTTACAAGGGGGAACAATAATAAAGGAGTATTGAGTATTGAGTAATGAGTAACAAGTACATCACATTATTACAGCGCATGATTCAAACCCCGTCGGTCTCAGGCGAGGAGGATGCCGTATGCACGCTGCTTGCGGAATGGATGGCAGCAGAAGGCATCACCGTGCACCGCGTGGAGAACAACCTATGGGCAGAATGCGGCGACGGACCAGAAACCATCCTTCTCAATGCCCATATAGATACCGTCAAACCATCTCCTTCTTACACCCGCAATCCTTTTGACGGCGAGTGTGATGGACAGACCATATACGGCTTAGGCGCTAACGACGACGGAGGCAGTGTGATAGCCATGTTAGCCGTTTTTATGGACATGATGCATGCGCCTATTCCTGGCAAACGCATCGTGCTCACGCTCACTGCCGAAGAAGAGAATAGCGGACGAAAAGGTATCGAATTGCTACTGCCCGAGATAGGACCTATCGATTATGCCATCGTAGGCGAACCCACCTCTTTGGAGATGGCTGTTGCCGAACGAGGATTATTAGTTTTAGACTGCGAAGCGAAAGGCAAAGCAGGACATGCCGCGCGAGAAGAAGGAATCAATGCCTTGTATATTGCCCTCGAGGATATACAAACATTACGCAACTACGAGTTCGAACAAGTGTCGCCATTCTTAGGCAAAGTGAAGATGACCACCACGATGATACAAGCAGGTACACAGCATAATGTAGTGCCCGATACCTGTCGCTTTGTGGTAGATATCCGCTCCAATGGATTATACACCAATAAGGAGATACTCGCTATCTTACGCCCCATGCTGCGCTCCACTATCACACCACGCTCCACACGCCTCAACGCGTCCTCCACACCCCTCGACACACCTATCATACAACGAGCACAAGCATTAAGCATACCCATCTACGGTTCACCCACGATGAGCAATATGGCACTTCTCGCGTGCCCCAAAGTGAAGTTCGGACCAGGCGACTCCTCCCGCTCACACACCGCAAACGAATACATACACATACACGAAATAGAACAAGCTATAGAATTGCTTAAGCAACTCTTAATTCAAAATTCTTAATTCTTAATTCAAAATTCAAAATTCATAATTATATGAAACTTTGGGACAAAGGATACTCCATCGACGCAAGCATTGAGCGTTTCACCATAGGCAAAGACAAAGAATTAGACCTACTACTCGCACCATACGATATATTGGGTACCATCGCGCATGTCACTATGCTCGAGCATGTGGGTTTGCTATCCAAAGAAGATTTGGAGGTTCTCCTACCTGCGCTGCGCGAATTATACCAAGAAGCAGAGGCAGGTCAGTTCGTCATCGAAGAGAATATAGAAGATGTTCATTCGCAGGTAGAACTGATGCTCACACGCCGTTTGGGTGAGATAGGCAAGAAAGTGCATACAGGTCGCTCACGCAATGATCAAGTGCTGGTTGACCTCAAACTCTTCACCCGCGCGCAGATAGAGAAAACGATAGGATTGGTAGAGCGCCTTTTTGCGGTGCTGCAAGCACGCAGCGAAGAGACTAAAGCGCTGTTGATGCCAGGTTACACCCACCTACAAGTGGCTATGCCATCATCCTTCGGTCTTTGGTTGGGCGCTTACGCTGAAGCACTCACCGATGACATGCGATTACTGATCGCTGCTTTTGAGCAATCCAACCTCAACCCACTCGGTTCGGCTGCTGGATATGGTTCATCCGCTCCGCTCAACCGCACCATGACCACACAGTTACTTGGTTTTGCAGACCTTGACTATAATGCCATCTATGCCCAGATGAACCGTGGACGCATGGAGCGCACCGTGGCTTTCGCATACTCGTCGGTAGCAGAGACGATTGGTCGCTTGGCGATGGACTGCTGTATGTTCAATTCGCAGAACTTTGGCTTTATCAAACTGCCCGACACGATGACTACCGGTTCAAGCATCATGCCGCATAAGAAGAACCCTGATGTCTTCGAACTCATCCGCGCACATGCCAATCATATATGTGCCTTGCCCGATACCATTCGTCATATCACCACCAATCTACCTGTGGGGTATTTCCGTGACCTGCAGTTGCTCAAAGAGGTCTATTTCCCACTCTTTGACGAACTCAATGATCTGCTCGACATCACCACATATGCCGTGGAGCATATGGAGATGAAGACGGATATCATGTCCAACCCATTGTATATGCCTGCTTTCTCTGTGGAAGAAGTGAATGCGCGGGTTAGCCAAGGAGTACCTTTCCGCGATGCATATCGTCAGGTAGCGGACGAAATCACGCATGGCACTTTCCAGCACCATGCGAGTATAGAGGAAACGCTTTCGCATTACACCCACGAAGGGTCTATCGGAAACCTCTGCAACGAACAGATAAAGAGCAAGATGAACGCACTGCTGCAGTCCTTACCTCTTGAGCAAATCGAGCAGTCGATACAACAGCTATTAGGTTGATCAGAACCGCACTTGGTATGCTTGGTCTGCACCTGTAGCTGCTTCGAAATAAGGGCGCTTCTCTGCACCCATCCAATTCGCAACTATATTGGTTGGGAAACGACGAATAAGGGTATTAAACTGGCGAGCTATTTCGTTGAAGTTATTACGCGCCACATTGATACGATTCTCTGTTCCTTCCAATTGCGACTGCAGATTATTGAAGTTCTGATTAGCCTTCAAATCAGGATAATTCTCCGAGATAGCTATCAATCGTCCCAATGCTTGCGATAGTTCGCCTTGCGCTGCTTGGAAAGCGGCTATCTGCTCTGATGTAGCATGGGTAGGATCCACTACCACTTGTGTAGCTTTTGCGCGGGCTGCCACTACACTCTCTAAAGTAGCGCTCTCATGTGCTGCATAACCCTTCACGGTCTCAACGAGGTTAGGAATCAAGTCGGCACGACGCTGATATTGAGTCTCCACCTGTGCCCAAGCGGTATTAACTTCTTCCTCTGCAGTAATAATGGCGTTATAACGCCCTATTCCCCAAATAATTCCAAGTGCAAGTACTCCAAGTACTACAATCCATGTTGTAAGTGTTTTGCTCATAAAATATATAGTTTTAAATGATTATTTCAAATAGGTGTTTAGTGCGTTGTTAGAACTTACCTCCAGCACCGCCGCCAAATGTGCTTCCTCCGCCGAAACCACCGCCTATACTACCTCCACCAAAGCCGCCACGCGAACCGCCACCGGAGATAATCACCGTAGGTGTTTTTCGGGGGATGACATATGTCTTCTCATCCGTATGACCGCAATACTTGCAGCAATAGACGAGTACGCCAGTACCTTCTCTATACATCGTTGCTCGTTGAATCACTTTTTCACGCTTTTGCACCAAACCGCGTTTCCCGCATTTGGGGCATTTCTTTGGAAAAAAGTTTATCACATAGAAAATCACCAAGATCACCACGAATATACCTATCGCGATTATCCATTCCAGTATGCCGTGCTCCGTCTCTGTGTCGGTGGCATAGTGATAGCGATTAGTGGCAGAGGTCATCTGACGCAGTTCTTGCGGTGCGTCCCCATCGGTACATAGTTCATAGATACGCAGAGCACCCAATGCCATCGCATCCGAGTAATCAGCATTACGGAGCGGCTTCATCATCGTTTGCTGTATGATCTCATTGCAAAGAGCATCCGTCAAAATACCCTCTATTCCTCCACCGGTCAGGATGCGTATATCGCGTGACTCTACGGCAAGAAAAAGCAACACACCAGTGTTCTTCCCCTCTTTACCTATCCCCCAACGCTGAAAAAGTTCATAGCAGAAATCAAAAGCATCCATTTCACCGATACTATTCACTGCCACCACACATAGTTCCACTTGCGTGGAATCCTCTAATTGACGAGCTAAACGATTGAGAAAGAGCACTTCCTCACTCGCAATAATATGATCAGGATTAGCCACATAATTACTGTGGTCCTGCGCCTTGGGGTTTGGTAATGTAGTGGGCGTGTACTCCGCTGCTTGCGCCACAAAGGCAAGCAATAATGAAATAACAAGAAGATGTATTCGTTTCATATATCTTATTCGCAACAAAAATCATGCCCAAGATACTCAAACTGACATAATGTCCGTGGATTAACATGGCCCTGTGCCTTCTCACAAAAAATAAAAGGAGCCCATCTGTAATGAACCCCAAAAGTTGAACAAAAAACTTTTGGGGTTTTATTATGAAACATTCTTATGAAAAAAGGTTACTAGCTGTTAAAAAATGTCTTAAAGGTTTTCCTCCTGATAGCGTAGGACGAGAATTAGGAATTCATCC
>JAXJUN010000026.1:0-100046 GCA_036309065.1 Paludibacteraceae bacterium
GTCAAGTCAACTACAGAAACGTCCAAAGTAGGAACGCGCATAGCCATACCGGTCAATTTGCCGTTCAACTCAGGAATAACTTTACCTACAGCCTTAGCAGCACCAGTAGAAGAAGGGATGATGTTACCAGCAGCTGCACGGCCACCACGCCAGTCTTTTACAGAAGGACCGTCAACGGTCTTTTGAGTAGCGGTAGTAGAGTGAACAGTGGTCATCAAACCGTCTGTGATGCCCCATTTATCATTGAGGACCTTAGCGATAGGAGCCAAGCAGTTAGTAGTACAAGAAGCGTTAGAAACGAATTGTGTACCCTTTACATAGCTTTTCTCGTTAACGCCGCAAACGAACATTGGAGTGTCATCCTTAGAAGGAGCTGACATAACAACATACTTAGCACCAGCGTTGATGTGTGCTTGTGCTTTCTCTTTTGTCAAGAAGAGACCAGTAGATTCAACTACGTACTCAGCACCAATTGCATCCCAAGCGAGTTCGTTTGGATCTTTGCATGCAGTAACGCGGATAGCCTTACCGTTAACGATAAGCTTGCTGTTCTCAACATCAGCCTCGATAGTTCCCTCGAACTGACCGTGCATGGTGTCGTACTTGAGCATATATGCTAAATAATCAACTGGGCAGAGGTCGTTAATACCTACGATCTCAATGTCTGTGCGCTTTTGAGCAGCGCGGAAAACGAAACGACCAATACGGCCAAATCCGTTAATACCAACTTTTGTCATAATTGTGTTTTTATTTAAGTATTTTGTGAATAAATTAGTTTTGTTTTCAAAAATCGGTGCAAATTTAGTGCTTTTTTGTGGAATATAAAAATAAATCTCAAAAAAAATTACAATTTGATAATTCTACCTATCAAAACGCGCGTGTATAAGGATATTTTTATTTGCGGCCAAAGTCAGCGGGGATTTCTCCCCATTGTTCTGTTTCCCATTTATAGATAGGCGTAGTATAGGTGTTATCATGCAACCACTGTTCTGCTTTTCGGACCATGAGGAATAGTTCCTGATTATCCATCGTCCATTCAATATTCGTATTCGCGCGTCCTTTCTTAACCCATGCTATTGCGGTGCGGCTATCCGAATAGAGTGCCCAAGGCAAGTTGTTGGTTTTGAGATAAGCAAGTCCTAATACGATAGCCAAGAATTCACCGATATTATTCGTTCCTTTATGGAATGGTCCGCGATGGAAGACTTGTGTTCCGGTATCCGCTATTACTCCTCTAAATTCCATGAGTCCAGGGTTTCCGCTGCACGCTGCATCCACTGCAAGTGCAGGCAGGATAGGCGATGAGGAGGAGGATTGTTTTGGTGTTTTTTTGTTGTCGGTAGTTTTACGAGTAATGTACTCGTCAGGAGAAGAAGAGAATGCTTTTTCTGCCTCAGTTAGTGTAGCAAAGCCTTTATAGACAGCACCTTGCTGTCCTTTTACTTGGGTTTGACAGGTTTCCCAATCGGTATAGATGCCAGGTTGTTTGCCCAGCCATACCACATAATATGCTGCTTTTTTCTTACTCATTGAGGTTGTAGTAGTCCGATCGGGAATCGAACCCGAATTTGAGCTTTAGGAGAGCCCCGTTCTATCCAATTGAACTATCAGACCTTGTTTGATTTATCTGCAATGCGAGGGAAACTCGCCGTACAATTCAAATGTATAATTGAGAAAGTCATTCATAGGTTTTGCAGCCTCAGAGAGTGCCATTATTTTATCGATAAAATCGGGCGCACACACTTCGTCGTCGGTTAACGGGTATGAGAAAGTGTATGCTTTGCGTTTGATCCAATCGATATGTTTGCTTTCTGGGTCAAAGCCGCTCGGTGCTTTCTTGAGCATATATTCGGTATCGAAATCACCGAAATAGCGTTTCCATTGAGGGTTTGCCATTATTTGTTCCACTTCTTCGGCATTTGTATCAATCTCTGTGCGTAATGCTTTGAGTAGTTCTTTCCCTGGGTCCCATATTCCCCCTGCGAACATACAGGCATTGGGTTGAATATGGACGTAGTATCCGCCTCTCATGGATTTTTTTCCAAATGTCTTTGGGTGTCCGGGTAGGCCCGTAGCGACAAAGATACCGAACCATTCTTTGTAGGGTCTTTTATCGTGTGAGAAACGCACATCGCGATATATACGCCAGATACAATCTTTGGGTTGTAGATCAGCGAGCGTTTCATCTAATTGTGCCATGCGCTGGAGGTATTCGTTGGAAAAGTTAACGAAGTGTGCATGACAATCTTGGTACCATCCTTTATTGGTTTGGAACCATTCTCGGTTATTATTATCCGCTAATGCCGAAAGAAATTGCAGTGTATTAATCATTCTTATTTTCCGATTGCTTCAAGACAGAGATACAGCGCTCTAATGCTTCTACCCAATAAGGGATAGAGACATTGAATGTTTTTTTGAACTTTGATTTATCCAATACGCTATAGAATGGTCTTGGTGTCTTATAGGCATATTCTTCCGATAAAATCGGCATTACTTTGCATTCTATGCCTCCATACAGACGATGTATTGTCTTTGTAAAATCATACCAAGAGCAGACTCCCTCATTGGTAAAATGATAGACTCCTGGTCTCCAAACAAGGGTTTGTATGACTGTGAAGATAGCCTGTGCTAAATCTGCTGCGTAAGTGGGCGTACCTATTTGGTCAAAGACGACTCCCAGTTCTTTGCGCTCTTTGCCCAAACGAATCATAGTCTTTACGAAATTATTTCCAAAGGATGAGTATAGCCATGCTGTGCGGAGTATGACTGCTTCTGGGCAAACAGCCAATAGACGCTTTTCTCCTTCATACTTAGTATGGCCATACACTGTGCGTGGGGCAGTATGGTCAGATTCTCGGCATGGTTTATGTTCCTCTCCTGAGAAAACATAATCGGTGCTAACATGAATAACTCGTATCCCTTGTGATCCTAATACAGAAAGGGCCTCCGCATTGATTCGCATCGCAGTAGCCTCATCTTCTTCTGCCTTATCTACATTCGTATATGCCGCACAATTGACTATTATGTCAATATTATTTTTTGTGACGAAATCCGTCACTGCTGTGCGATGGGTGATATCTAGGTCCTCTACATCTGTGAAGAAATAGGTGTGAGTTGGATACGATTGGCTCAGGACGCGCATTTCGTTTCCTAACTGACCATTGCTGCCTGTTATTAGTATATTCATAGTGGGATGCTTAGAATGGAGAAATTAAATCTTTAAACAAAGGGTGCTTTGTATCTTTCTCGCTGATGACACGTTTATCTTCTGGTACTTGCCAATCGATTGCCAAATCATGATCTGATAGAAGCAAACCTCCTTCTGCCTCAGGATGGTAAAGATTATCGCATTTATAGGTAAACACAGCCTGTTCGCTCAGCACAGAGAATCCATGTGCAAAGCCGCGAGGTATATAGAATTGTCGATGGCTCTCCTCATTTAACTCAATAGCAAACCATTTGCCGTAAGTGGCACTATTCTTACGCAAGTCAACAGCCACATCCAACACTCGTCCTTTGGTACAAGAAACCAACTTAGCTTGTGTGTAGGGTGGTTTTTGGAAATGCAATCCGCGTACTACTCCATAGGTGGAGCATGATTGATTATCTTGCACAAACATTGCATCTACTCCAGCCTCTCTATAACGCTGCTCATTATAGGTTTCCACAAAATATCCGCGTGCATCATGAAAGACGCGTGGTTCGATGATTAGCAAGCCCTCTATTGGCGTTTTTATAACATTCATAATTAAGTAGAATAACAAATCGAGTGCAAAGGTAGTGATTTTTTTTTACATACACAAACAATTTGTGTAAAGTGTATTATTTTATTGTGCTTTTTATCTCATCGTAGGTAAACCCTCGCTGAAGGAGGAAGCGGTATAATTGTTCTTGCGTAGCAGCTTGCTTTTGTGAAGCCACATGGTGTAAGATGGAAATATATTTCTCTTCGTCTATTTCGCTCAGTGCCATTCGGATGAGACTCTCTGGGAGTTTGAGTGCTTGTAGTCCTGCTCGTATTTTCAGTCGGCCCCAATGCTGGTATTCCAGTTTATCATGCACATAGGCTCTACAAAAGCGCTCATCGTTTAGGAAGTCGTTTTTATAGAGATTTTGCTCGATTTCATCGTATATTTCTTCAGGCGCTCCCCACTCAAACAGTTTGCGCCTCACATCAGTAGCACAGTGTTCTGCTCGCGCGCAGTAATTCTCTGCTTTATGAAGATAATCGGCCTTGGATAATTCTTGGTTTGCCATATATATCGTTTGTTAATTGAATATCTACAAAACCATTTTGTTTTAACAGTTCGTGCATTTCTGCAGCATAGTGTTCGTTGATTTCAAAAAAGAGATGCTTGCACAGGGCCATTGAAGCTATGCGGCGATAAAAGAGTAGTGGGTTATCGTCAGGAACAAAAAGCGCTGTGGATGGTTCATAATCCAGCACATTTGCGCGCATCTCAGTCTTCTCATTCTCGCATATATAGGGAGGGTTGGAAACGATGATATCAAATGTACCTAAACGACTGATTTCATCGGATAAAATATCGCATTTAACAAAGTTTACTTGTGCATTATTCTTATTGGCATTTTGGCGTGCTATTTCCAATGCTTTTTCAGACACATCTACAGCCGTTATTTCCCAATGCGGAAAGGCATGTTTGAGTGCAATCGCAATGCATCCCGTACCAGTGCCAATATCCAAGAGTTTCAACGGTTCTTTTGTATCTTTGACGGTTTGGAAGGAGCGAACGATTTGGTCTACTAGTTCTGCCGTCTCTGGTCTTGGAATAAGTGTATCGGGTGTAACTAAAAGGTCCAATCCATTCCATAGTGTATGACCAAAAATATACTGAATAGGTTCAAATTGACGCAAACGCTCTATTATTGCTTGCAAATTTGGAATATTTTTTGTATCTTTGCAGCCCCAAAGGATTTCGTTGCGTGAAAGCCCTGTGCTCTCCTCTACGACCCACCATGCTAAAGCATGTGCTTCGTCCTGAGGGTAGATATCCAGCAATTGATTGGTAATATGGTCTATCTGCTCTTTCATGCTCATGATTATTTGGACTGCAAAGGTAGTAAAAATATTGCAGATACACAAATTTTATTTAATATATCGCTATGAATTACGAAAAATACATACATCGTTGTATCGAGTTGGCTCGTCGTGGCGAGTACTATGTAGCTCCTAATCCGATGGTGGGTGCTGTGTTAGTGCGTAATAGTGACGAAGCTATTATTGGAGAGGGTTGGCACGAACACTATGGCGAGGCGCATGCCGAGGTGAATTGCTTTTGCAATGCGGAGAAAAGTGGTATATGCCAAGGCGACTTTTCTTACAAAGAATGTACTCTTTTTGTTAGTTTAGAGCCTTGCAGTCATTACGGAAAGACTCCTCCTTGTGCTGAGTTGATTATACGCAAAGGTGTTGGTCGCGTTGTGGTGGGTATGTTAGACCCTAATCCTGTGGTTGCTGGAAGAGGAATCAGTATGCTTCGCGAGGCAGGTATAGAGGTTGTTGTAGGTATATTGGAGAATGAATGCCGTGAGTTGAATAAGCGCTTTATCTGCTTGCATCAAAATAAACGCCCTTATGTGGTGCTCAAATGGGCGCAAACGGGGGATGGTTTTATTGATCGATGCCGAGAATATTGTGGTGATTCCCAAAGTAGCGTTGCTCCTAAGCAAGCATTATGCATTTCTAGTCCTGCAACAAAAAAGATTGTTCATAAGATGCGTGCGGAGAATATGTCTATTATGGTAGGAACTCGCACTGTGTTGTTAGATAATCCGCGCTTATTGAATACGCATTGGGAGGGGCGTCATCCTATTCGCATCACCTTAGACAGACATCATATACTGCCGAAAGATAGTAGAATTTTCTCCGATGAATCCGAGACGATTGTATATCACGAGCAGACTGATTGGCCATTCATTCTTACTGATTTAGCTAAGCGTAATATACATTCCGTATTGGTAGAAGGAGGTACTACGCTATTGAATCACATATTACAGACGGGTATCTGGGATGAGATACATATTGAAGTAGCACCGGAACTATGTATTGGGCAAGGTATTGCAGCTCCAACGATTGCACTACCTGACACATTTGAAGTGATTGATGGCAGGGAATTGTATGTGATTTATCGGAGGTAAACAGCAATCTTTTAAAAAAAGAATAATTATGCAAGCATATTATTTTTTTGTAAAACGCTTGCGTATTTGAAAAGTTTATAGTAATTTTGCGGCATATTTTTTGTTAGTTACTAAATTATGAGAAAGTATTATATCTTATTGGCAGTATTGGTTTCTATTTTTGGTGGTTGCAATGCCATTGATCGCAAGCATCAAAAAGGTTCAGTTGTAGTGGTGAATGGTCAATACCTATCCTACTCCACGCTTGACTCGCTCACTTTGGGTTTGAGTAGCGAGGATAGTATTCGTGTGGCACAGCAATACATTAGTCAGTGGGCAAAGGATATCGTGATGTACGACGAGGCGAAAGCGCGTACTAACCCTTCGATTGAACGATTAGTAGAGGATTATCGTCGCGCGCTGTATGTGCACGCGTATGAGGAGTATTTGGTGGAGCAACAAATGCCCAAAACGATTTTAGACACCACTATCACTCAATTATACGAACATATTTCAGGGCAATTATTATTGGACGAGAGTATTGTAAAAGGTTTGCTGGTTGTTTATCCAAATGATGCGCCCAAGACACAACAATTAAAACGCTGGGCACATCAATTATCTGATGGCAGTATTAGTGCAGAAGAGATGGATCAAATAGAAAAATACGCTTATCAAAACGCCAATGGATATGAGTTATTCATCGAACGATGGTTCACTACCTCTGATTTGCTCAAATTTATTCCTATCGAGCACTCTGCTTTGGAGAATCAAATCAGTAAGCAGAACCAAATAGAGATATCCGATTCCACTCAAACCTATTTGCTGCAATTAACCGCCAAACATTTACGGGGTGAGAAAATGCCTATTGATTATGCCACTCCTAAGTTAAAAGAGATTATTTTAAAGGAACGCCAAATAGAGTTTTTGCAAAAAGAGCGCGAGCGTCTTTATAACGAAGCGATACAAAATCAAAACATAGTTTTCTACGAAAAATAAATACATACATATGAATCCATTGAATAAACATTTATTCTTATTTATCAGTTTTCTAACTGCTTTTTCACCTATCCAAGCGCAAAGCAAAGGGGTGATTGATGAAGTGATTTGGGTAGTAGGTGACGAGGCTATTCTCATGAGTGAAGTAGAGGAAGAGCGCTTACGCGCGCAGTACGAGGGGCAACAGATTAAAGGCGATCCTTATTGCGTCATTCCAGAGCAGTTGGCTATTCAAAAACTCTTTTTACACCAAGCCGAATTGGATTCTATTGAGGCTAATGAGTCCAGTGTGAGTCATCAGGTGGACATGCGATTGAATTATTATATCAATCAGATTGGTTCTAAGGAAAAGATGGAAGAGTATTTTCGCAAGACGAGTAGTGAGATTCGCGAGGAGATGATGACCACTGTTCGTAACCAAATGATTATCCAGCAAATGCAGCAGAAACTGACGGAGAATATCAAACCTACTCCAGCCGATATTCGTCGTTTCTACAATACTTTACCTGAGGATTCTATTCCTATGATGCCCGCACAGGTGGAGGTACAGATATTAAGTTTTGAACCGAATGTGCCAGTGGAAGAGACAGAGCGTATCAAGCAGCGCTTGCGCGAATTCACGGAGCGCGTACAATCAGGTAGTGCTGATTTTAGTATGTTGGCTCGACTCTATTCAGAGGACACGGAGAGTGCCAAGCGTGGAGGCGAATTAGGATTTGTAGGTCGCGGTCAATTGGTAACAGAGTTTGCAGATGTGGCTTTTAATCTCAACGATCCTAAGCGCGTATCGCGCATTGTTAAAACCGAATATGGTTATCATATTATTCAGTTGATTGAGAAGAAAGGCGAGCGCATCAATTGTCGCCACATCTTGCTTCGTCCTCGTATCAGTGCGGATGATAAGATACAAGCCATCGAACGCCTTGATAGCATTCAAAAGGCTATTCAAAATGGTGAGGTACAGTTTGAGCAGGCTGTTATCCAATATTCAGAGGATAAAAATACTATCATGAATGCGGGATTGATGATCAATCCGAATACAGGTAGTAGTCGATTTGAATACCAAGATTTGGCTCCAGAGATTGCCAAACAGATTTACTCCATGAAAGAAGGAGATGTGTCTGCTCCTTTTGTGATGATGGATCCACAGAAGAACCGCGAAGTATGCGCTATTGTACGACTCAAAAAGAAAACAGATATCCATCGCGCTAATTTGACCGATGATTTCCAAACAATTAAGGCGATGTTGGAGCAGAAACTCAGTCAAGAATTTATTCAAAACTGGATTTTGACGAAACAAAAGAACACATATATACAGATTTCTCCCGAATGGCAGGGTTGCGATTTTGAATATCCTGGATGGATACATTAATTGTGCGTACCAAATTCACACATATCATCTTGCTACTGGCTATAACATGTGCTTGTTGTGGTCAGACGATGGTTTATCTTGAGCGGTCGGAAACTCTCAGTTTTGATCAAGAGCGTATTCCCGATGCGCAGATTTTACGTGGGAATGTGGTATTTAGACATGATAATGCGCTCATGTACTGCGACAGTGCTTATTTCTACGAGCACTCTAATTCACTAGATGCTTTTGGGCATGTGCGATTTGTACAAGGTGACACTTTACGCGGTTACGGGGATAAGTTGTTTTACAACGGCAATACCAAATTAGCTCGTATGCGTAAGAATGTTAGACTGGTGCATGGTAGAAAAAATGAGAACCCCACTATTTTGACCACAGATAGTCTTAATTATGATCGTAACATTAATATTGCTTATTACTATACTGGAGGAACGATTGCAGACTCGCTCAATACTTTAACATCGCTTTATGGCCAATATGCTCCAAATAGCAAGCAGGCTATTTTTAGCAAAGATGTATTATTGGTCAATCCAAAATTCACTTTAGAGAGTGATACATTGCTTTATAATACAGAGACTAAGATAACCAATATTGTTAGTCCGACACAGATTCTTTACGAAGAGGAGACAACCATTCACACCTCGCGGGGGTGGTATAACACCAATAATGAGCAATCGATGCTTCTTGACCGCTCTGTTATTGCTCATGTGGACGGACAGACAATGACTGGCGATACGATTTACTACGACAAGCATATTGGTTATGGGCAGATTCTTGGTAAGATGGAGATGTGCGATTCTACACAACATGCCACTTTGTATGGTAATTATGGAGAGATGTGGGAAGTGGATAATCGCGGGTACGCGACGGATAGTGCATTGATGGTTGACTGGTCTGATTCGACGCATATTGTTTATGTACACGCCGATACGCTCTTTACAGAAGAATTACACTACACCGATAGCATATTGGCTATTAGAACACAGGCAGATAGCACTCAAACAGATAGTACTTACCGTCGCGTGCGCGCATATCATGGTGTTCGCGTGTATCGAAATGATATGCAGATGACATGTGACTCGTTAATTTATTTAGGTAGTGATTCCACTGTACATCTTCATACAAACCCTATATGCTGGAGTGAAAACCAACAGATATCCGCAGATAGCATGGTGGTGTATATTAAGAATGGTGCTGTGGATCATGCAATTGGGATGGGTAATGCTTTTTGTGTTATGAACGACACATTGGGGTATTTCAATCAGATGAGCGGGAAAGAGATTATTGCTTATCTTGAGGATGGCGAAGTGAAACTTATCGACATGAGTGGTAACGCATTAACTATTTACTACCCCAAGGAGAGTGATGGTAGTTTTGTGGGGATGAACACCACAGAAAGCAGTTTCATTCGGGTCTTCGTTGAGAAACAAGAGATACAACGGATGCGCTTTACCAAAGAGACAACAGGTATCTTATATCCTATGGATCAGATACCCGAAGGTGGTGATAGACTCTCGCAATTCTTCTGGGCGGACGAAGTGCGTCCTCGTAATCCAGAAGATGTTTTTCGAGATGTGAAATGGCAAAAAGAGGCTACTATTTTAGAAGAAAATAAATAAAACACGATATGAAAAAAGTATTGATTACATTATGTATTGCGTGCATGGCTATTAGTGCTTATGCTGTGGAAATCCCCAAACAAGGATTTGGTGTACAAATTGGTTGGGCTCAACCTATCTTACGATTAAACGATCCAAGTAGCATATATCCTAAGGACTCATTGGTGAATACCACCAAACTGAATGGATTTAAGGTGGGTGTTGTGTATGATGCGAGTTATATTGCCGGTTTTGGTAGTTCAATGGGTATTAATTACACTTTTGCTGCGGGCAGTACGCCATGGAAAGCCAAAGGTATCTATGGAGAT
Organism: Paludibacteraceae bacterium; assembly: GCA_036309065.1. Classification (GTDB taxonomy): domain Bacteria; phylum Bacteroidota; class Bacteroidia; order Bacteroidales; family Paludibacteraceae; genus Colicola. Next base: position 10,431 of record JAXJUN010000026.1, read on the forward strand.
TATCCACGCAGTCGCACCTCTGTGATGTACCACGAGATGGAGGTTTTTGTAGATTGGCAATATAAGTTTGAATTGGCAAAAGAGACTTATATCGTGCTCTATACGGGTCCTTCTATTCAATGCGGTATTACTTTCAACGAACGCAACACAACAGAAACAATAGACTTAGTAAATGGTGGTATTACTGCTATGCATAACGATTATAATCGGTATGGCACGGAGAGAAGTAATGAGGATTTAACTCGCCTTAATGTCACTTGGGGTTTAGGTGCGGGATTCCAATACAAGCAGTATTTCTTGCGTGGAGGATATGATTTTGGTATCCTTAACCCATATAAAAATGCACAATTTGTGAATGCACTTGGGCAAACATCCGACCGCTATACTCGCGGACGATTAGACCAATGGTCTATCAAAGTGGGTATGTATTTATGGTACGAGAAATAAACTAACACAATACACATTAAACTAAACCAAACTATCCTATTTATGATTCCAAAAGAAACGATTGACCGCATATATAGTGCGGTAAAAATAGAAGAAGTAGTTGGCGATTATGTAACGCTGCGTAAACGCGGTGCTAACTTGATTGGTCTCTGTCCTTTCCATAATGAGAAGACAGGTTCGTTCACTGTAAGCCCAAGCAAAGGTATATACAAATGCTTTGGATGCAATGCGAGTGGTCTTGCCACTAAATTCATCATGGATATAGAGCAATGCTCTTATATCGAAGCCATCAAACATTTAGCAAGAAAATACCATATTGAGATTGTAGAGCGCGATTTGACTCCCGAAGAGCAAAAGCGGCAAGATAATCGTGAATCGATGTTCGTAGTCAACGATTTTTCTAATAAGTGGTTTCAAAAGCAGTTGTGGGAGACCCAAGAGGGAACGGCTATTGGCCTGAGTTATTTCCGTGAGAGAGGGTTACGCGATGATATTATTCGCAAATTTCAATTAGGTTATTCACCAGAGCGAGGCAATCCACTTGCTAAAGCACTCCAAGAGAAAGGGTTTAGCGAGGAGTTTATCGTTAATAATGTGGATACGAAAATAGGCGTAGGTGTAGTGGGCAAGAGTGAAGATGGTAGGTTGTATGACCGTTTTCGTGATCGCGTTATCTTCCCGATCTTTACTGTGAGCGGCAAACCAGTCGCATTCGCAGGGCGCATTTTAAAGAAGAAAGATAATGTGGGTAAATATGTTAATTCGCCGGATTCTATTATCTATTCAAAGACGAATGAGTTGTATGGTTTATTCCAAGCAAAGCAATCAATTAGTCGTTTAGACATGTGCTATCTGGTAGAGGGGCAGATGGATGTGATTTCTATGCACCAATCAGGTATTGAGAATGTGGTTGCAAGCGGTGGAACTGCACTAACCATACCTCAGATTCGAGCTATTAAACGATTTACGAGCAATATTACTGTATTGTACGATGGTGACTCTGCCGGTATACATGCTGCATTACGAGGAATTGACATGTTTCTCAAAGAAGGATTTAATGTCAAGGTAGTATTATTACCTGAAGGAGAAGACCCTGATAGTTATGCACAAAATCACGATTCCACCGAATTTATTCAATTCATAGAGAAGCATCAAACGGACTTTATTCGATTTAAGACCGCCATCTTAAGTAAAGATGCCAAAGATGATCCATTCAAGAAGGCGCAATTAATAAAGGACATCGTTACATCTATTGCTGTTATCCCCGATATGATAACACGCCAAATGTTTATCAAAGACTGTGCAGAGCGCTTACATATTAGTGAGAAAGTGCTCACTATAGAGGTTATTAACCTGCGTAAGAAGCAAGTAGAAGAGGACCAAAAAGGACAAGAACACACCAATAGTTCACCATCAATACCAAGTGTCACATCAGATACGAGTGACCACATATCCAGCGATGGGTCAAAGAAGGTAGTTGCTATAGGGGAAGCAATCAAACAACCCGATAGTCCATTGGATAAACATTTTTACGACCTCATTCAATTAGTAGTGCGGCATGGTGAGCAGATAGTAGGTATAAACGGACAAATGTTGATGATTGGCGAGATAATTATTAGTGCATTAGAAGGAGATTCCATTCGCCCAACTAAAACCGTTTACCAAACAATAATGAATGATTTTAAAGTTCATTATCAGGATGAGGGATTTAAAGCAGAGACTTTCTTTAAATTTCACGAAGATCCAGATGTGAGCGCCACAGCTGTAGATATGCTAATAGATCGTTACCAATTAGCAACCGATAACACCGCTACAGAGGACAAAAAAACGAAAGAGGACCAAGACCTGCAATTACAGCATTTGGCGCAATTAGTTACCCAACACCTATACGAAATCAAACTAACCACCATTGAGATGCAGATTATTGAGGTGGGGGATAAATTAAAAGAAGCGCAAGAAAAGGGGCAATGGGATGTGGAAATGCAATTATTATCTCATCAGCAACAACTGATACGAAATAAGAATGAAATTTGCAAGATATTAGGGAATCGTATTATTACTTTGTAAAACATTGTCTATGCTATTTAACGAGATTGCATATGGTCCTATTCGCAGTCGTCGCTTAGGCGTGAGTCTTGGCATGGAGATTATGCCATTGACGCATAAACTATGCACTTTTGATTGTATATACTGCGAATGTGGTTGGAACCAACCTATTTCTCATCCTGTGTTACCCACTCGCGAAGAGGTGCGTAAGGCATTAGAGGAAAAACTTGCCCTTATGCAGAAAGAAGATGCCGATTTAGATGTCATCACTTTTTCTGGTAATGGCGAACCAACGCTTCATCCTCATTTTTTAGGAATTATTGAAGACACTTGTATGCTACGCAATCAATATTATCCCAATGCCAAAGTGAGTGTATTGAGCAATTCCACTCAATTGGGTAGGTCTGATGTGAAGGAAGCCCTCCGCTTATGTGACAATAGAATATTAAAATTGGATGCAGGTACGGACCATATGATGAGACAGATAGATCTTCCTGTAAACAAAGATTTGTCTATTGACACTATTGTACGATGGTTGGATGAGTGGGACGGAGATTTTACACTACAGACTTGCTTTCTACGCGGAGAACACAATGGACAAATAATAGATAATACCACTGCAGATGAATTAGAAGCATGGTATTCAATCGTGAGACGCTTGCGTCCTAAGCAAATAATGATATATGTAATAGACCGCAAAACCCCAGTGGATACTTTAGAGAAGATTTCACGCGACAAGATGGAAGAGATTGCAGCTCCACTGATTGCTGAAGGATTCAATGTTATTATCAGCGCCTAAATAAATCACTTCATGAAAATTCTTATTGCTCCATTAAACTGGGGATTAGGACATGCCTCCCGATGTATTCCTCTTATTCAACAATGGTTGAAAGAGGGGCATGAAGTGGTATTAGGAGGTGATGGGGATAGTTTATTATTACTTCGTAAGCATTTCCCTCAACTGCGTTTCTGCTCATTTGCTCCTTTGCAATTGCGCTATAGTAAGTCAAAGAGTCAAGTATGGGCTATTGCTCGTTCTATTCCACGCATATTCGTATGGGCATTCAAAGATTATATTCTTCTTCGTGCACTCTTGCAGACAGAACGTTTTGACCGTATTGTAAGCGATAATCGATTTGGTTTTTATTCCAAGCAAGTAGAATCCATCTATATCACTCACCAGTTACATATTCGTCTGCCCCGTGGTTGGCAATGGGCGGAGCGAATCGCCACAAATATTCACGCGCGCGTATATGCCCGATATAATAAGGTATGGGTGCCAGATAGAGAGAGTGTGGAGAATAGTTTAGCAGGAGAACTCAGTTATCTTTCTTCCGAAGAAATAAAACATCACCATTTAGAAGGTAAGATTGAATATATTGGTCCTTTGAGTCGCTTTGCCAATCAAAGGTCATATGCCAAGCCTGCGCAAGTTTACCATACCATTTGTTTGCTAAGCGGATTAGAACCTCAGCGCAGTTTATTAGAACAGGAGTTAATAGCACGCTACCATGACTACTCTGAAAAAGTGATGATTATTAGAGGTGTTATAGGTAGGCCTCATATGCGTGTTACCCATCGCCAGATCACCATAGTCCCCACGCTAAATGACAACGAATTAGCGCAGATGTTGCAGCATGCCACGCATATTATTGCTCGCTCTGGTTACTCTACTATTATGGATTTCGAAGCGCTCGGAGTGCTACAAAAAGCAGAATTAATACCTACTCCAGGGCAACCAGAACAGGAATATTTGGCACAAAAACACAAAATTTGATGTTTTTTTGCAGATATTTTTCATAAATATTTGCGTATATCATTTTTTTGTTGTACCTTTGCACCCGCTTTTCGTCCGAAAAGTACACATTGGTGCCATCGTATATCGGTTAGTACTCAAGATTTTCATTCTTGCAAGGGGGGTTCGACTCCCCCTGGCACTACCAAAAGACCTTCCCTAAAATAATTCCCAACAGCAAATCCTCTCAATGCTACGCGGGATATTAAACAACACAAAAACAAAACAACAAGATGGCAAACCATAAATCATCTTTAAAGCGTATTCGCCAAACAGCAACACGCAAAGCACACAATCACTATTATGCAAAGACAGCTCGCAATGCTGTTCGTGACTTGCGCAAAATGACAGACAAAGAGACTGCAAGTGCAGCTCTTCCAAAAGTAAGTTCAATGCTTGACAAATTGGCAAAGCGCAATATTATTCACAACAACAAAGCTGCTAACTTGAAATCTAAATTAGCATTATTTGTGAATAAGCTTTAATTGGCAATACGCCCACCCTCTGAAGAGGGAAGCATTAAAGGAGCACTTATTAGTGCTCTTTTTTTATCATTTATTTTTAAAATAAGTATTTTTATTTCAAATATTTTGATTATTTAAAAAAAACTTGTATCTTTGCGCCATATTTTAAAACATTTATTAAGATGGACGAAAAAAACATACCTATTGTAGATTGTCCCTATGGGGATTATATGATTGGTGATGCCAGTGGTAAATTGATGAATGAATATGGTCGTTTCCCTTGCAAGATTCAGTGTGGTGTATATGCATTATTAGTTCGTGGTACAGCACAGGCGACTATCAATGTGAATGAATATACTTTTAAAGCAAACGATGTGCTCTTGATAGAACCTGGTAGTTTCTTTCTTATCCACGAGTTTTCTGAAGATGCATTGGTATATTGGATTGTATTTGGTAGTAAGTTTTTAGAGAAACATACTTTTAATAGCCGAATGTCTCTTAATTCGTTACAATTGCATTCACCTATTATTAGTTTAGACGATCAGCATGTAAAAGTGCTATGCTCGATGTATGACACTATTGTTATGGCCATGAATACTCAGCCGTCTATGTTAGATAGCGAGAAGATGATACATATCTTCAATCTTCTTCAGACATGCTACGCTAAATACGCGAAAGAGCAAGAGGCTTATTTGCTCAAGCCATTAGATCGTAAGACGGAGATTTATCAAGAATACTGCCGCTTGGTATTGGCTCATTACCAGGAGTGGCATCATGTTAATCAATATGCTCAAGCGATGCGCTTAACTTTGCCTCACCTATGTTCCACCATCAAGCAAGTAGGCAAGCGCACTGCAGGTGATATCATTATTGAAGCATTGCTCAACGATGCAAAATCGCAACTAAAGATTACGAGTCTTCCTATTAAAGAGATAGCATTCGATTTAGGATTTGAAAATGTAGCCTTCTTTAATCGCTTCTTCAAATCACATGTGGGTGTTACTCCAAAAGTTTACAGAAACGGATAAAATAAATAACGGGCATCAAACCCGTTATTTATTTTCTATAGTGGTGGGAGATTTACTTATCTTCCCTTGTACATTTCTTCGTAGTATTTCTCATAGTCACCTGAGGTGATATTATCCATCCATTCTTGATTTTCCAGATACCACTTGACTGTTTTTTCTATTCCTTCCTCAAACTGCAGACTTGGTTCCCATCCTAATTCTCGTTGCAGTTTAGAAGAGTCAATCGCATATCGCATATCGTGTCCTGCGCGATCTGTTACATAGGTTATCAAGTTCATATCTTCTCCTTCTGCTCGACCTAACAGGCGATCTACTGTATTGATTATCGTTTTAATAATATCGATATTCTTCCACTCGTTGAATCCGCCGATGTTATAGGTTTCTGCTATTTGACCTTGATGGTATATGAGATCTATGGCTCGCGCGTGATCCACCACATATAACCAGTCGCGCACATTTTCGCCTTTACCATAGACTGGTAATGGTTTTCTATTGCGTATATTATTGATAAAGAGTGGAATAAGTTTTTCCGGGAATTGGTATGGGCCATAATTATTAGAGCAATTAGTTACGATAGTTGGCATACCATATGTATCATGGAAAGCACGAACGAAATGGTCGCTTGATGCTTTTGATGCAGAATAGGGAGAGTGAGGGTTATACTTGGTAGTTTCATAGAAGAAATCATCTCCATATGCTAAGTGGTGCTCATGTGAAGAGGCTTTTGTGGTGAAAGGAGGTTCTATTCCTTCAGGATGATTCATCTCTAAAGCACCATATACTTCATCTGTTGAGATATGATAAAATCGTTTTCCTTCGTATTTCTCTGGTAGTGATTCCCAATAGAGTTTGGCTGCTTGCAGCATGCTTAATGTACCCATTACATTGGTTCGAGCGAAGGTGAATGGGTCTTTGATAGAGCGATCGACATGGCTCTCTGCTGCTAAATGAATAATTCCTGTTACCTTTTCTTCTTGCATCAATGCATAGATAGTATCAAAATCGCAGATGTCAGCCTTCACAAAGCGATAATTAGGTTGGTCTTCTATATCCTTAAGATTAGCAAGATTTCCTGCGTATGTTAGTTTATCCACATTGATTATTCGGTAGTCTGGGTATTTATTAACAAATAAGCGTACCACATGGCTTCCGATAAATCCAGCACCGCCGGTAATGATGATTGATTTTTTCATTGTATTGTATATTTTAAGTGTTTTACTATTAAAGTATATATCTTATTTGTTTAAAGTGATATATGCGTTGTTTATTATTTGTATCGATGAGCACTAATTGTCCTTGAGGGGTAACAGTATGTATATATGCCATGAAAGCGCCCTCTATATTTTGATTGGCATTCATTGTAGGAGCAATTGTTACCTCCCTTTCCACAAAAGGCCAATAGCCCTCACATCTATAAAGATGCTGGAGATAATATGTCCATTGCTCCTCGTGCGTCCATGTATTCACCTCGTTGATGGATTTTAATAGGTTATTCATCCACTCATCCAATTCGCCATTCACAGTCATTCCCTCATTAGATAACGAGGTAGGGTTTGGCGCACCTGACACCCAATGTGTTTGGTATATATTGAGTCCTACTCCTGCTATTGCCCATTGTACTTGCGTGCCCATAAGCGCTGTTTCAATCAGAACTCCTGCTATTTTTTTATCTCCCACATACAAATCGTTGGGCCATTTTATGGTAACCGCTTTCTCCTTTGGTAGGGCACTGATAATTAGTCTATGCAATGCAACGGCAACCAGTACACTGATATCAAACTGCTGCGTAGCAAGTATGTTTTTCTCTATTAAGATAGAGCATAGTAAGTTCTTTCCTTCTTCACTCTCCCATCCATTTCCGCTTTGTCCTCGCCCCGCCATTTGATAGTCAGCACGGATAAAGGGTACTTTCTCTCCTTGCGCTATCAACTCTCGCATGAGTGTATTGGTACTATTGGTTTGCTTGATATACATGCAATAAGTATTGTTGTATTACATTTTGTATATTTTTTGCCTTTCCTGGTGCTGAATTGATCAGGATTGCAAATGCCCATTTTTCTCCATTAGGTAGGTATATATATCCTGCGAAGTTTTTCGTTCCTGCGATTGTTCCGCTTTTAGCATATATTCGTCCTTCCAATGGTGTGGAGGCGCACAATGTTTTAAGGGTTCCTGTTTGTCCGCTGATTGGCAAGGATTCTATCCATTGTTTGGCATGCTTGCTTGCAGACATGATAGTGAGTAACTGCACCAAACTTCTTGCGCTTATTGCATCTTGTGGTGCCAATCCACACCCATCTTTAATGATTGCATTTTGAATATTCACACCTCTTCGTCTCCAATAGTCACGCAGTATTTCTTGGCTATTATGTATTGTTCCAGGTAATGTATAGCGTGTGCCCAATAGACGGAAGAGTGCCTCTGCATAGAGGTTATTACTATTTATATTCGTCTCCTTAATCAGTTCGGACAAAGAAGGAGAATAATGGGTATATACGATTTGTCTTGGTGGTGTAAGCGGATTATAATCTGCTTCGTAAGATGGTTCTTGTGTCACTGTTATTCCCACCTCACGGAGTACTCTTGTAAAATGTTGTGCCAATAGTAGTCCTGGGTTTGGCAGATCTCCTTTAACGCCGAAGACCCCCAGTTTAGAAGGCACTGCACCTGACAAGTATCGTTCTCTACTAAATGGCATGCCGCTCACGAAGGCTCCATCATAGGCAATCTTATCGCAGCGTACATGATTGATGAAGTACAATCCATCCACTTGTGGTTCTGTGCGTACCACTTTAGCTATCGTACCTGGTTCACCACTTTGAAGGACAATATTCATCGTATTGCCATAATAGTTAAGTCCAAATATTCCTGGTGCGTAGTAGTTTCCTGCGTCTTCGCATAGCCATGCTGGGTTTTGCGCTTCCGTATCGAGTATTGTCATATCAGCCACTACGGCTCCGTCTATTTTCCGAATTCCTTGGTTGCGTAAGGCTTTTGCCCATTGATATAGGAAGGCTGTTTTTCCTTTCCAACCAAGGGATGGATCGCATGCTCCATGTATATACAGATTACCCTGTAATATTCCATTATTAATTGGCGCACTATGCTCTAATGTGGTTGGGATGCAAAAGTCATGTCCATACATCTCCAGTATTGCCCCTGTAGTGAGTAATTTCATCACACTCGCTGGTGGTACCACATTATCGGCTCTATATTCATCAATCACCTCACCAGTGGTCATGTTTTGCACCAAAACCGACATATTGGCTTGCTGCGTGATAGCATGATTGGTCAGCAAGGAAATAGATAGTAATATAATATTGAGTATATACATCTTTTATTATTTCCTCTCCAAATATTCCTTCATTTCATAGGCAGCTTTTCTACCATCTGACATAGCAAGTATAACGGTTGCTCCGCCGCGCACGATATCTCCTCCCGCAAAAAGAGTTGGTATTGAAGACTGCATACCCTCGTTTACTACGATTGTTCCCTTGGGGCTTATTTCGAGTCCTTCCACGGAAGAAGGTATAAGTGGGTTAGGTGAAACGCCCACAGAAACGATGACAAGATCAACTGGTATTGTTTTTGTTTGTCCTTCTACTACTATTGGGCATCTTCTACCCGATGCGTCGGGTTCGCCTAATGTCATCACTTGTAGTACTGCTTCGCACACGCGCCCGCTCTCGTCTGCGTGATATTCAATAGGATTATGGAGTGTTAGGAATTCTATTCCCTCTTGTTTAGCATGATGTATTTCTTCTACACGCGCAGGCATTTCTTCTTCACTACGACGATAGATAATCATTGCGTTTTCTGCACCCAATCTCTTTGCGGTACGCACAGCATCCATAGCGGTGTTACCTCCTCCGATGACTGCTACATTCTTTCCACGGAGCAGTGGTGTGTCTGTTTGTGGATTGGATGCGTCCATCAGATTGACGCGAGTGAGGTATTCATTGCATGATAGTACACCATTGAGGTTCTCGCCTGGTATATTCATAAATCGTGGTAATCCAGCACCAGATCCTACGAATATGCCTTTGAATCCTTGTTGCTGCAATTCGTCAACACTTATTGTCTTACCAATGATTGTATCCGTATGGAATTGCACTCCCAACGCGCGTAATCCATCTATTTCTTTATCTACAATACTATTGGGTAATCGGAATTCAGGTATACCATACTTGAGTACGCCTCCTATCTCATGCAGGGCTTCAAAGACATGTATTTCGTATCCATATTTAGCCATATCTCCTGCAAAAGTTAGTCCTGCAGGTCCCGACCCAACCACTGCTATTTTCTGTCCGTTATTCTGTGGAGCAGCCGAATTAGTCGCAGGCTGTGCATTCGCGTAATCAGCCACAAAGCGCTCAAGATAACCAATAGCCACAGGTTGTTTGCCCATACGGATGTGAATACATTTCGACTCACATTGTTTCTCTTGCGGGCATACACGACCACACACTGCTGGGAGCGATGAACTTTCCTTGATGATATTTGCTGCTCCTAAGATATCCCCACTCTCTAATGTTTTGATGAAACTTGGTATATTGATATTCACTGGGCATCCTTGCACGCATGTAGGGTTTTTACAATTGAGGCAACGATGTGCCTCCATTATGGCTTGCTCAAAGGTAAGTCCTTGGTTTACCTCTTTATGTATTGATTGGATGCGTATTTCTGGTGCCAGTTCAGGCATTTGAACACGCGGGATAGCGACACGCTCTTTTGCTGTGCCAGTGAAAGGTTCTACTAAACTTGGGTGAGATGGTATATTATTCTCCTGCTCCATCTTCGCAGATGTTTCGCCTTCTATTCGCGCTGCATTCTTGTATGCTTCCATCGCTTCCATCTCTTCATTCTTGTATGAACGCAATCGTGATAGCATCTCATCAAAATCCACTGCATGTGCATCAAACTCTGGTCCATCTACACAAACGAATTTCGTTTTTCCTGCTACTGTCACACGGCATGCTCCGCACATACCTGTACCATCCACCATAATGGTATTAAGACTTGCCTCGGTAGGGATATTATATTTTTGTGTAGTCAATGCTACAAACTTCATCATGATAGCAGGACCGATGGTGATACATTTATCTACTTTCTCTCGTTGTATCACTTGCTCTACTCCGATAGTCACTACACCTTTCTGCCCCATAGAACCATCATCTGTCATGATGATTAATTCATCTGACCACTGCGCCAATTGCTCTTGTAATATAATCAGTTCTGCTGTGCGTGCTGCGAGAACTGTAATAACCTTATTTCCTGCTTTCTTAAGCGCCTCTGCAATAGGCAACATGGGCGCTGCACCCACACCACCACATGCACATACAACTGTACCGTAATTTTCTATATGCGTTGCTTTTCCTAATGGACCTACCAAGTCATATATTACATCTCCTTCGTTAAGAGCGAGTAATTTATGAGATGATACGCCTATTTGCTGTACAACTAAGTTAATGGTACCTTTTTCTACATCAGCCCCAGCAATAGTGAGTGGCATTCGCTCGGAATCTTTATCAACTCGTACAATAACAAAGTGTCCTGCCCGTCGACTGCGTGCGATAAGTGGTGCTTCTACTACTATCTCGGCTACATTTTCCGAGAAAAAGCGCTTACTAATGATTGTATTCATAGTGTTATCCTCTATTTGTGGGTGCAAAGGTAATGATTTTTTTGCATATATGCAAATTTTTATAAATTGTGTATTTTATTTACACAAAAATGGTCAATTAAAGCACAAAAAAGAGAGATTGCCCTCGAGCAATCCCTCTCTATTGTCTAGGATAGGATCGTAAATTATCCGATTGTGGCTTGATAAGCCTCAGCGTCCATTAGGTTATCCAATTCTGCGATATCCTTTACTGCAATCTTGATAATCCATCCCTCTCCATATGGGTCGTTATTTACGAGCTCTGGCTGTGCATCTAACTCTTCATTAATTGCAAGCACTTCACCTGTAACAGGGATATTAAGGTCACTCACAGTCTTCACCGCTTCAATAGAACCAAATACCTCGCCTTGCGCTACTTCTTCGCCGATAGTAGGCACATCAACGAAAACTATTTCACCTAACTCTGATTGAGCGTAATCTGTGATACCCACATACGCCTCTTCGCCCTCTACACGAATCCATTCGTGCTCAGCGGTATAACGAATATCTGAAGGAAAATTCATAATGTATATAATTTGAATTATATGTTTATTAATTCTATATCAATTAACGCTCTACTGGAGTGCCTGGTATTTGATCTCCCAATGTAGACATTGCGCAACGGAAACCAATCTTAGAAGAGCACTTATCTTGGTCTAAGTAACGGCGTGTAGATGGATTCAACCAATAGATACGATCTGCCCAAGAACCACCTTTGTACACGCGTGTTTTCTTAGTGATGCGTGGAGCCAAGATATCTGTTGGGTCAAACTTGAGTGACTCAAGATTCTCCATACCTGCTGTATCCAATGGATAATCTGTATCTAACAATGAAGCATAGTCACCATCCAATACATCACGCTTATCATCCTCTTTGCCCCATGTAATCTTGATACATCCCACAGAGTCCATCTCGAATTTACCATTCTCATCCAATACAGGACGGCTGTACACATTACCACGATATGAGTTGTACTCGCTTGTTTCTTGGTGTGTGGTTTCACGATATACATCCATTACCCACTCGTTGACATTACCTGCCATATTGTACAAACCGAAGTCGTTTGGTGCATATTCATCTACTGGGTTGGTGATCACACGACGATCATTTAGCGCGCCACTAACACCCATCATATCACCACGACCACGAACAAAGTTCGCCTGCATTTGTCCTACATTCTTCTTTGACATATCGCGTGGGTGATATCCACTCCAAGGATAAACCTTACCCTCTATTGTCAATCCGTCCTCACCAGCAACAGGAGCATAAGCGGCAAACTCCCACTCAGCCTCAGTTGGCAAGCGATAACCGGTAACAAATACACCATCAGCGATATTCACTTTACGCTCTACGCCATAGCTATCTAACATTGGCTTGCGACCATATTCTGGCACATATGAATCGTCCATCAAATACTTCTCTGTATTGAAGACAAACTTATCGCGAATCCACTCGTAGCTTGGACGATACATAGTGATTGTTTGCTCTGGGTCCTCTGGGCTAACCTCCTCATAAGAATACATCTCATAACCCGTCATTTGCTCCCATTCATCTTTATATCCCTCGTCGTCTGTAGGCTGCAAATCTGCGAATGGAGGAATAACGATTGCACCGATATTAATGAGCGCCATCTCATTTACACGGTCAGTACGCCATTGACAATATGCCATTGCTTGCTCCCATGTAACACCCACGATAGGATAGAAGGAGAAGGCTGGGTGCTCAAAATAGTTATCCTCGTATGGGTCATTATATGCCAAGTTCTCACGCCACACAGTGTGATCTGGGCGAGCTTGATCTACCAATTCTGGAGCCACTGCGCCGAAAACGAACTCTAACCAATGAAGATACTCATTCCAGTTCAAAGTAGTAACCTCATACTTATCCATATAGAATGAGCTAACGGTAAGACTGCGTGTCTCGTTGTTGCGAGGAGCTGTGACAAACTCATCCTTCTCACCAATTACGAATGTACCACCCTGAATAGGCACCATACCTACAGGATTCACATTTCCCACGCCCTCATTAGCTTGGAAATTAGTGGTACGCTCATCAAAATAATTCCAACCAGTGGTGTTACTCACGCGTGTGTTGAGCTCACGATTGTTACAAGAAGCCGCTACGATAATAACCGAAACGATCAAAAGATACTTTAAAACGCTTTTCATATTATTTTTGATATATATTATTGACTCATTTAATGTGCCACGCACCCACACATATACGAGTGCATACACAATTCAGCTTGCAAAGATACAAATTTTTTCTCATATTCACCAAACTTTTCGGCGAAAAATAAAAAAAAAAGTGTTTTTTTTACATAAAAAGCCAAAAAATCGCCATTTAGGCAAAAAAAATCACGAATAAAAAAGTCAAATATTGCGTATTTGCAAAAATTATCGTACCTTTGCAGCATGGAAAAACAGGTAATGGCAATAGGGAATATTACGCCTGATAGTTTCTATTCAACATCGCGTTTGTTGAATGCGGATTATATCGCACAATGGGCATTCGATTCGCTCCAAAATGGCGCCAGTATATTGGATATCGGTGGTTGCTCTACTCGTCCAGGTAGCACAGCGATTTCTACGACCACCGAGTGGGAGCGTGTGTCCTATGCACTCACCACGCTTCGCGAGGCAGTTCCCGAGGCACAATTATCGCTTGATACATTTCGCCCCGAGATAGCCAAGATGGCTCTTGAGCAATTTGGACCGATGATTATCAATGATATTTCAGGTGGAGAAGAAGCTATGTGGGAGGTGGTGCGTTATTGGCATATTCCTTATGTATGGACTCTGAGAGGTAAGTTGAACCTACCCGCTTTGTGCCCAATGGATGATATAGATTTAATTCTTGACCCAGGAATAGGATTTACTGGTGGCGTTGAGAACGACTATGATTGCTTGCGCCATATGCATACCCTTCGCCAATATAATCGTCCTATCCTTGTTGGCGTGAGTCGTAAATCAATGCTATCCAAACCCTTAGGAATAACTGCCGAAGAATGCTTGTCAGCCACACAAGTGGCGCAATTTTATGCATTGCAACAAGGCGCCACTATTCTTCGCACGCATGATGTAAAAGAAACGGTGCAAACGATTGCCTTATTTGAATCATTAATTACTACGCATTACTATTAATTTTAAAAACATATAATTATGTCCTCTCTTGCATTTGAATTTGGTTTTAAAGATTTGATTGATATTCTACTTGTAGCTGTTATTCTATACGAAACATATCGATTGCTGCGCAAGAGCGGAGTGGCCAATCTATTCTGGGGTGTTTTGGCTTTCATCGTTGTTTGGTTCTTAGTGAGTTTTGTATTCCAATTAGAGCTCACCAGTGCCCTCTTTGATCGTGTTATTTCTGTAGGAGCCATCGCTTTGATTGTAATTTTTCAAGAAGAGATTCGCATGTTTTTCAATCGTCTTGGCGGTCGTTTCTCTTCATGGAAGATATTTCGTAATAAAAAGGGAGAAGATGCTCAATCCAATCAACAGATGTCAGAGGTTATCCGCGCATGCCGCCATTTATCTTCTACGAAGACTGGCGCATTAATTGTGATTTCCAAAGACTCTCATCTCAAGGAAATTATTGAAACAGGAGAGCGCTTAGACGCAGCTATCTCTGCGCGTTTGATAGAAAATATTTTCTTCAAGAATACTCCTCTCCACGACGGAGCTATGATTTTAGAAAAGGGGAAAGTGGTGGCCGCTGCTTGTATCTTGCCCGTTAGCAAAAATTCGTCCATACCTAAGCATATGGGACTTCGTCATCGTGCTGCAGTGGGACTAACAGAGAAGACGGACGCAACTTGTATCGTTGTATCCGAAGAGACAGGAAATATTTCCTTTGCAGAAAACGGGAATATACGCAAGATTGAGGAGGATGAGTTATTCCTCGTACTTCACACTACTATGCCTACTCATTGATGGGCCAGCATAACCGGTGTATGCATCGCGGCATATCACGCACTGACCTGGCTCAGGCATTTGGAAGAGGATAGTGAACTTCAATCCAATCATCAAGTTATTGACCGATTTAGCAAATCCCTCTGTGGACATAATATCGTTCATCACGAGATTATCCACCATGGAGGTGGTATTGTAGATAGGATAAGTCTCACCTTTATTATATGCCGAAGGAGCTATAAGAGCTGCTTGATTGTCATGCACATGCAAGTCTAACAGTCCATAATCCACAAATGCAGCTAAGCGGTATTCAATATTGCGCTTTGGCACATCAAAACCCACTGCATCATTTACCATACCTAAACGACCACCTATCTCAAAACTTGCATCCACACCGAAATTAAAATTAGTGCGCACACCTCCACTAATAGGCAGATCATTAAAGAACTGATATTCGGGCATATTTGTAAATGGGTCGAAACTTGCATACTCGCCATAAGTGGTTAAATTAGCCACCGAATTGGTCTTGGTCCACAAACTAAGATTTAACTTCACACCTGCTAGCATATAGAATTTCTGGTGGTGAAAACCAAACATAACAGGCACTTTGAGCGCCACATTCTTATATTGGTCCTGACGATCTCTCAATTGATATACATAATCAAATGCCTCGCCATCCAAGTCTGTTTGATTAGCCAAAACTATATTCTGATTACTGCTCTGCATAAAACTGGTCATCCCTGCATCTGCACCGACGCCCACATTGAATAAGAAGCGTGTAGGTTTGTATTTCGGACCCGCCTGTAATTCATACATAAATCCCATGCCACCTGCCACACCAAAACTTGGACCATATTTACTCTCTGTAGGTAAAAGTGTCCATTCACCAAAATCAGCATACAAGCCAATATAGTTATTGACCTTTGCATTTATTGTGCCACTAATTAACAATGCAGTGAGCAGAATAAAATATGTTTGCAGTTTTTTCACGGAATAATTTGTATTTTTCATTTTTTTGTAGTACCTTTGCAGGCGATTTCGAAATCGGGTTTTTATGTATCGTACAATAATCGGCTGCGAAATTACAAAAAAATATTGAAATAAACAAATTTTTTTATCATTCTGTACAAATTTTACACAAAATATGGCATTTAATCGCACTTTAATTACCGCAGCACTCCCTTATGCGAATGGTCCAGTCCACATTGGGCACCTTGCTGGAGTGTATGTTCCTGCCGACATTTACGCTCGTTATCTTCGTTTGAAAGGGCAAGAAGTTCTTTTCGTTGGAGGAAGTGACGAGCATGGCGTTCCTGTCACTATTCGTGCTCGTAAAGAGGGTATCACCACTCAGCAAGTAGTAGACCGTTACCATCAGCTCATCAAGGATTCGTTTGAGCAATTCGGCATCAGTTATGACATCTATTCACGCACCACTTCAGACATTCATCATGTATTTGCTGCAGATTATTTCCGCAAGATGTACGAGAATGGTCAGTTTATTGAGGAAACGAGTGAGCAGTTTTACGATCCCGAAACAGGGCATTTCCTCACTGATCGTAATATAAAAGGAGAGTGCCCGCGCTGTCACGCGTTGGGCGCGTACGGAGACCAATGCGAGAAATGTGGTGCTACCCTTTCTCCAGATGAACTGATTAACCCCTATAATGCAGAGACGGGAAATGCGCTCGCAAAGAAAGAGACCAAGCACTGGTATCTGCCTTTGGACCAATACCAAGCATGGTTGGAGCAATGGATACTACAAGAGCACAAAGAGTGGCGTCCGAATGTATATGGCCAATGCAAATCATGGTTGGATGGAGGGCTCAAACCTCGCGCCGTAACGCGTGACCTTGATTGGGGAATTCCTGTGCCTGTAGAAGGTGCAGAGGGCAAGGTATTGTATGTGTGGTTTGACGCACCTATCGGATATATCAGCAATACCAAAGAGTTGTGTGATGCTCAGCCAGAGCAATATGGTAATTGGGAGAAATGGTGGAAGCAAGAAGATACAAGAATGCTCCATTTCATCGGGAAAGATAATATTGTTTTCCATTGTATTGTTTTCCCCGCTATGCTCAAGGCATTAGGTTACAACCTGCCAGACAATGTGCCATCTAACGAATTCCTTAACTTAGAGGGTGATAAGATTTCTACTTCTCGCAACTGGGCGGTATGGCTCAATGAGTATTTGGTGGATTTCCCTGGTAAGCAAGATGTGCTGCGCTATGTATTGACGGCTAACGCTCCAGAAACCAAAGACAATGACTTCACTTGGGCTGACTTCCAAGCGCGTAATAATAATGAGTTAGTAGCTATCTATGGTAATTTTATCAATCGTGCGTTAGTGCTTACCAAGAAATATTTCGATGGTCAAGTACCTGCTTGCGGCCAGTTGACTGACTATGATAAAGAGACGATTGAGGAATTCAAGAATGTGAAAAATACCTTAGAGTCATTGCTCAATAATTTCCGCTTCCGTGATGCACAAAAAGAAGCTATGAATCTCGCCCGCATTGGTAATAAATACCTTGCTGACACCGAGCCATGGAAATTAGCAAAGACTGACATGGAGCGTACTGCTACCGTACTGCATGTAGCATTGCAGATTGCGGCTAACTTGGCTATCGCTTTTGAGCCATTCCTTCCTTTCTCTTCTGAGAAACTCAAAGCAATGCTCAATATGGATAATTCAATCGGTTGGGAGGATTTGGGTCGTATCGACTTATTATCTGCAGGCAACCCATTAGGCGAAGTGAGTCTGCTCTTTGAAAAGATTGAAGACGCTACTATCCAAGCACAGTTAGACCGTTTGGCGCGCATCAAGGCCGAGAACGAAGAAGCAGAGAAACAAGAAGCACTCAAGAACTGGCGTCCTGCACCCATCAAGGATAACACCAATATCGATGAGTTTGATAAAACAGATATTCGTGTAGCTACCGTCTTAGAGTGTACGAATGTGAAGAAGTCTGACCGTCTGCTCCAATTTAAGTTGGATGACGGCATGGGTGGACGCACTATCTTATCTGGTATTGCACAATCGTATCCAGACCCATCCGTATTAGTAGGCAAACAAGTGCTCTTTATCGCCAATTTCCCTCCTCGCAAAATGATGGGTATTGAGAGCCAAGGTATGATTTTATCTGCTGTGGATGCCGATGGCAAATTAGTGGTAACAACCGTTACTGCAGCCGTCAAGAATGGTAGTCAAGTAGGCTAAATAGGCAAAAAAGTGCTGTTTTTTGCAAAAAAATGCATAAATATTTGCGTATATCAGAAAAAAGCAGTACTTTTGCAGTCGCTTTTGATTAAAAGAAGCGGCATGGCGGGATAGCTCAGCTGGTTAGAGCGCATGATTCATAATCATGAGGTCCCCAGTTCAATCCTGGGTCCCGCTACAAAGAAACCACTCAACGAGAGTGGTTTTTTGTTGTGTTTTTTTTGTATTTTTTTTGCATATCTCAATAATTATTATTATCTTTGCCGCGAAAATTAAATCTTTCTGTATCATGAAACACTTATTATTAGGCGACGAGGCGATAGCTCAAGGCGCTATTGATGCTGGTATAAGCGGCGTTTACGCCTATCCTGGCACCCCATCTACAGAGATCACAGAGTACATTCAGCATGTAGAAGCAAAAGTTCAGCAAGGTATTCACTGCCGTTGGGCCACCAATGAAAAGACAGCTATGGAGGCTGCCTTGGGTTTGTCATATATGGGCAAGCGTGCATTGGTTTGTATGAAGCATGTGGGAATGAATGTGTGTGCGGACGCGTTTATGAACGCAGCCATCACGGGTGTTAATGGTGGACTTATCGTATTGGCAGCCGATGATCCATCTATGCACTCCAGTCAGAACGAACAAGACTCACGATTCTATGCTAAGTTTGCTATGATTCCTTGTTTAGAACCCAGCAACCAACAAGAGGCATACGATATGATGGCTTATGGTTTTGACCTTAGTGAGAAACTCAAGACTCCTATCTTAATGCGTGTCACCACGCGTATGGCGCATAGTCGCGCTGTAGTGGAGACCACTGATACGCCTAAGGCGCAGAATGAGATGTCTATGCCTGAGAATGTGAATCACTTCATTCTACTACCTGCCTACGCAAAGCGCAATTATGCAGAATTAGTAGAGGCACAATCCGCTTTTGTAGGAGAGAGCGAGCAGTCCGCTTTCAATAGTTACACATGTGGTAGTAAGCCCCAAAAAGCCATCATCACCACTGGTATAGCATATAACTACTTGATGGAAAACTACCTATCCGAGATGGGTTGCTCTATTCTTCGTATCACGCAATATCCATTGCCTACCGCGCTGATTGACCAGATGGTGAAGGATGGTGCAGAGGAGATTATCGTGATGGAGGAAGGACAACCAGTAGTGGAAGAACTCATACGCGGTATGGTGCCATCTACTATCGCTATCAAGGGTCGTCTCACGGGTGATCTGCCTCGCATGGGTGAGTTGACACCAGATAGTGTGCGCCTCGCATTAGGATTAGACCCACTTCCTACGAATGATAAAGAGACTATTGTAGTTGGTCGCCCACCCGCTTTGTGTCAGGGTTGCGGTCACCGCGATATGTATGCAGCGCTCAATGAGGTAGCGCGCGAATACACGGCTCCTCGTATCTTTGGAGATATTGGTTGCTACACCTTAGGTGCCTTGTCTCCATTCCACGCTATCCACGCGTGTGTGGAAATGGGTGCTTCTATTACCATGGCCAAAGGTGCGGCAGACGCGGGTCAACACCCAGCGATAGCCGTGATAGGCGATAGTACCTTCACCCACTCAGGCATGACAGGTCTATTGGATTGTGTGAATGCAAATGCCAATGTGGTGGTGCTTATCTCAGATAACCTCACCACGGGTATGACGGGTGGTCAAGATTCCGCTGGTACGGGTCGCTTAGAGCAGATATGCTATGGAGTAGGCGTACCACAAGAGCATGTACGCGTTGTAGTTCCATTACCTAAGAATATGGAAGAAATCAAGCAAATTCTCCGCGAAGAAATCAATTACAATGGTACCTCCGTTGTGATTGCACGCAGAGAGTGTATCCAAACATTAAAACGACACCTTAAAGCCGCTAAGAAACAATGAAAAAGGATATTATTTTGGCGGGAGTGGGAGGACAAGGTATCCTCTCCATCGCAACCGTTATAGGCGAAGCTGCCCTTCAAGAAGGATTATACCTCAAGCAAGCCGAAGTACATGGCATGTCCCAACGCGGAGGAGATGTACAATCTAATCTGCGCTTATCATCCGAACCTATCATGAGCGATTTGATAGCCAAAGGGGGTGCAGATATTATCATCTCTTTGGAACCCATGGAAGCACTTCGTTATGTGGAATACCTTAAGCCAGACGGATGGATTGTTTGCTCATCTATTCCATTTCTCAACATCCCTAACTACCCAGAGTTAGAAGATGTTTACGCACGCATCCGCGCGTATAAGAACCATGTGATGGTAGATGTAGAGGCTTTGGCCAAATCAGTGGGAGCACCTAATCAAGCCGCCAACATGGTGCTTTTAGGCGCTGCTATTCCGATGTTAGGCATTGACCATGACAAGATGATAGCTGGCGTATCACGCGTCTTCGCACGCAAAGGCGAAGCGGTAGTAAATACAAATATCGCTGCCGTAGAAGCGGGATATAATCAATCTAAACATTCATAACCAACTGATTACAACTATGCAATTCCCATTAGATAAACATATTGTTGACTCCATTTGTTATCGTTTCGGTTTGCGTAATTTCCACGAGTTGGGTAATGCCAGTATTCGTCAGTTAGTGGGTGTGGTAAAGCATATTGAGCAATCGTTAGGTGTAGAATTTGTTAATATGGCTATTGGCGAACCGGGTTTGCCTGCTGATAGGATTGGTATCGAAGCCGAACACCAAGCGCTGCTCAACGGATGTGCTTCTCACTATCCTAATATATTAGGTATTCCACAAGTGAAGAAATGGGGTTCGGAGTTTGTACGCGCCTTCATCAATCTGCAGCGCCCACCTGAGTGTATATTACCTACGGTAGGGTCGATGCAAGCCGCTTTTGCGCTGAATATGATGCTCACGCAGTTGCAGCCAGGCAAAGACACTATCCTCTTCCTCGACCCATGTTTCCCTGTGCAGAAGATGCAATGCCGTGTGATTGGTACGCGTGTAGAAGCATTCGATGTGGCAGATTTCCGCGGAGAGAAACTGCATGACGAACTCGAGCGCCATTTGCAAACAGGTCGCATTGCAGGTATATTATATAGCAATCCTAACAACCCTACTTGGTCATGTCTGACGGATGATGAGTTACGCACCATTGGTGAGTTGGCCACACAGTACGACGCTATCGTGCTGGAAGATTTGGCGTACCTCAACATGGATTTCCGTGATCCTAATCGTGGCAATCCTTATACAGCGCCTTATCAACCATCCGTAGGTCATTACACCCATAATTGCATTCAACTCATCTCATGCTCCAAGATTTTCAGTTACGCAGGTCAGCGTGCTGCTTTTGTAGCTATTGATCCAGAGTTGGGCAAACGCGTTTATCCTGCTTTGGGTGAACGATTGAAGAATAACGGCGAGTTGCTCCATAGTTTCTCCTACTCCTTCCTCTATGTGCTCTCAAGCGGTGTATGCCACTCCGTGCAATATGGTATGGCAGCCATGCTGCAAGCGGCATGCGAAGGTAAACTGCGCTATGTGGAGACTACGCGCGAGTACGCGCGACGCGCAAAAAGAATAAAGGAGATAATGACTCGTAATGGTTTCCATATCGTCTATGACACCGACGCCGATGGGCAACCCGTAGGCGATGGTTTCTTCTTCACTTTTGGTTACAAAGACTGGACAGGTCAGCAATTAGTGAATAAACTCATCTATTATGGTGTCTCTGCCATTGCATTGGAGAGTACGGGCGCTAAGCGCGAAGGAATGCGCGGTTGCGCCTCTACGATACGCGAAGACCAGTACGAGCAGTTAGAAGAGCGTTTGCGTAAGTTCAACGAAGATTTTGGTTAATTAAACACCCTTTCATCCTATGACCTCAGTTACATATGTTAGTCCCGCAGAGGCGGTGAAGCATGTTAAGTCGGGTGACACAATTGTAGTGCAAGGTAGCACCAGTATTCCTACTGTGCTGCTCAACGCGCTCACGGAGCGTGCAGCCGAACTGCGTGATGTGAAGATTATCTCTGGTTTTGGTATTCACCCAGAAGACGCGCCGTATGCCAAGCGCGAGTATATCGACTCTTTCCGCGCCTTGTCTATCTTTGTGCCTAATACGCTGCGCAAAGCTATGCGTGAGGGATTGGCAGATACCATTCCTTGCTTCTTAGGTGAGGTGCCAAGCCTTTTCCGTAGCGGACAAGTACCTGTGGATGTTACTTTCCTCAATGTGAGCGAACCCGATGAGAATGGTTATTGTTCGTTTGGTATATCGGCAGATATCGCTTTCTCTGGTGCGGAGTGCTCTAAGGTGGTTATTGCGCAGGTGAATAAGTATATGCCTCGCACTTTTGGCGACCCACTCATCCATGTGAGCAAGATCACTGCTATGTGCCGTGGTGATGTGCCTTTGGAGGAAGTACCTACTCCTGTACCCAATGAGATAGAAACCAAGATTGGTAATTTCATTGCCGAGCAGATACCTGATGGCGCTACGCTGCAGATAGGTGTGGGCGGTATTCCGAATGCGGTAATCAATGCGCTTCGCAACCACAAGCACCTTGGTTTGCACACCGAGGCCATCACCGATGGCGTGCTACCGCTCATCGAAAAAGGTATTATTGATAATAGTCTCAAGAAACTGCTGCCTGGCAAGTCTGTAGGTAGTCTGGTGTTGGGTTCACGCCATCTATACAACTATATGGATGGTAATCCTGATTTCGTTATCCGCGATGTAGCATGGACCAATGACCCGCAGAATATCCGTCAAAACCCCCGCGCGATGGCTATTAACTCTGCTATCGAAGTGGACCTCACAGGACAGATTTGTGCCGATTCCATCGGAGAAACTATCATCTCTGGTGTGGGTGGTCAGCATGATTTCATGTATGGCGCAGCGCTCTCAGAGGGAGGTAAGTGCTTTATTGCGTTACCGAGTATGACGAATAAAGGCAAGTCTAAGATTGTAGCACGATTGGCGCCGGGTGCTGGTGTGGTGACTACGCGTTTCCAAGCGCAGTATATTGCCACGGAGCATGGTATCGTTTATCTGCGTAATCTACCATTGGCTGACAGAGCCAAGGCACTGATTAGTATTGCTGACCCATCGGTGCATGAAGAACTTGAGCGCGCCGCTGTAGAACGCTTCGGCATTGGTTTCCTACGATTGAAATAATACATACTATACTACAAAACCACCTCGCATGAGGTGGTTTTTTGTTGTTATCATACATACAGCATTCCGCGCAGTGGATTACATTGGATCTATATCAATGGTTATTTGAATGCCTTTCGCAATGGAGTTGACCATGAGATGGGTGATGGCTTGTTGTAATCGTCTTTTGGCTTCGGCGATAGGTGCATTATTCTCTATACGCAGTGTTATCTCGCGGATGTAATAGGCTTGCACTCGTTCTACGGATGGCACTATCACAGCCGATACTCTCTTGCCGAATACTTGCTGTAGGTATTGCTGGAGATATGTGGTGGCTTCGTGTACGCGTATATTATTGGCATGGCGTATGCGCAAGCGTATCAGTCGGCAGAAAGGAGGATAGTTGAATAGTTCTCTTTCCGCCAATTGCGCTTCGTACAACGCGTTATAATCATGCGCTTTGACCATTTGGAAGATAGGTAGTGTAGGGTCGAACGACTGAATCCACACTTCTCCTTTCTGTCCTTTTCGTCCTGCGCGTCCTGCCACTTGTTCGAGCATTTGGAATGCGCGTTCGTAGGCTCTGAAATCAGGTTGATTAAGGATAGGGTCCGCATTAAGTACAGCCACGAGGCGCACATCATCGAAATGGAGTCCTTTGGTTACCATCTGCGTACCTACGAGTATATTGCATTCATGTTTGGCGAAGGCATTGATGATCTCTTGGTGTGCATGTTTGCTGCGGGTGGTATCTAAGTCCATGCGTAGCACTCGTGCCTCTGGGAAGAGGTGTTGTATCTCATCTTCTATGCGCTCTGTACCAAATCCTATGGTTTTCATTTCTCCTCCGCATTCAGGGCATTGGGTGGGGATAGGTGCATGATAGCCGCAGTAGTGGCATCGCAGTTCGTTGGCTCGTTTATGTAGGGTCATGGGCACATCGCATTGGATGCATCGTGGTGGTTTGCCGCATGAGGTGCATTGCCATTGGGGGGCATAACCGCGCCTATTCTGGAATAGTATCACTTGTTTTCCTTCTGCTAATGTCTCTCGTATGCGCTCCACGAGTGGGTCACTGAAATGACCATACATCTCTTTGCGGTGGTACTGCCGCTTGAGGTCAACGAGTTGGATAGTAGGCAGTTGTGCTCCTCCGTATCGTTCGGTGAGTGACACCAGTCCATACACTCCTTTTTGTGCAAGGTAGTAGGACTCTATAGCGGGTGTAGCTGTACCGAGTAGCACTTTGGCTTTATGTTGCTTGGCGAGCATGATAGCCGCAGCGCGTGCGTGGTATCGCGGTGCTGGATCCACTTGCTTGTAACTGGGTTCATGTTCCTCATCGACGATGATGAGTCCCATGTTGGTGATAGGCAGAAAGATGGCACTTCGTGCGCCTATGATGACGCGTGGTGTGGGTTGCGCCGCAGCCTGATATATCTCCACGCGTTCGGCATCGCTGATACGACTATGATAAACCAACAGTTGGTCTCCGAAGACGCATTGTAGTCGGCTGGTAAGTTGGGTAGTAAGTGCTATCTCAGGCACAAGGTAGAGCACACTCTTTGATTGCGCCAACTGCTCTTGTATGAGGTGGATATAAATATCTGTTTTTCCGCTGGAGGTCACGCCATGCAGGAGTACAATGTTTTTCTCTGCTTGGAAGAAAGTATGTATTTGTTCTATGGCTTTTTGCTGCGCAGGAGATAAGTCATGGAGTAGTTCGATAGGTCCTTGGTAGGGTGCGATGCGCGATACTCCTTCTTCGTGCCGTATGAGTAGTCCTTTGGCTATCAACGCGCGCAGCATTTCGCTGCTATTGAGTTGGGCATTATTGAGTAGGTTGGTTCGCTCCACTCTACCCGTAGGGGCGCACATCTGCACGGCTATCTCGTATAGTTGCAGTTGTTTGGGTGCGCGGCGCAGAGATGCTTTATTGGCTTCTATATCTGCGTGGAGGGGCAGGGAGATATATTCGGTTGTTTTCTCGGCATAAGTATCATCCAATAGTCCTGCTGGCATAGCGGCATTCATCACTTCACCGAGGGTACACATATAGTAGTCGCTCATCCATTGCCAAAGGGACAATTGCTCGGCAGAGACGATAGGTGTGGTATCGATGATTGCCTCGACGGGTCGTATCTTCGCTATCCATTCGGGTAGGATGGGTTCGGTATGTTCTCTGAGCACTATTCCCTCTATTTTCTTGCGCATGAGTGGCACCATGACGCGGCACCCTGCCTGCGGTAAGGATAAATCATCCGAGATGCTATAGGTATAACAATCTCGGATGGCTAAGGGTAATATGACATCTATGTATCGGATAGGCTATTCGGTTGTGTTGTTGACTATTGCTTGTTGCTCTGCTAATAGTGCTTTGTTGTAACACTCGCGGCATAGTGGTTCGTAGGAGTCTGTTTCTCCGAGCAGTACGCGTTTCTCGCTTGCTACGAGTCGGTGACTGACATAGGCGAGGTCGCCGCAATGAACGCATATAGCGTGTGTCTTATACACATCGTCTGCGATAGCCATAAGGGCTGGCATGGGTCCGAAAGGCACACCTTTGAAATCCATATCCAATCCAGCTACGATGACGCGTATACCTCTATTGGCTAACTGCTGGCATACATCCACTATTCCCATATCGAAGAACTGCGCTTCGTCAATACCCACCACTTCGATATCATCCACCATGAGGAGTATATTCTGACTGCTATCCACGGGTGTGGAAAGGATGGTATTACGGTCATGACTCACCACTTCTTCTTCGCTATAGCGCACATCGATAGCGGGTTTGTATATCTCCACGCGTTGTTTAGCGAACTTAGCGCGTTTCATACGACGAATCAGTTCTTCGGTTTTGCCGCTGAACATTGATCCGCATACCACTTCGATTGAACCTCTGCGTCGGATGGGGCCTTGTGTATCTCTTTCAGAAAACATAGATGATGTATGATTTACTTATTACGATGGTTATTTAGTTTGATATCTTGTGCATTCATTTGCAGTGTGGTGCGTCCTCGGAAACTATTCTCCTCCAGGTAGAAGCACACATCGATGCTATTGCCATTTTGTAGATGTTGCGCTTTTTCTCCTTGTCCGAAGGCTATTCCGCTCATTGCCACTTGTGTATCTGTGAGGTCGAGGTGTAGGTGTTTTCCATCGCTCACGGCACGACTATTACGGTTATTGATGAGGTTGCGGCACATGAATAATGGTCGTTCATTATCGGGTCCAAATGGTTCGAGGCATTGTAGTATTTTGAATAGTTTCCAATTCATATCACTCAATTGCACTTCTGCTTCTATATACAGTGTAGGTGCTTTTTGGTTGGGCTTAACATGCTGTGCCACATAGTGCTCGAATCGTCTTTTGAACTCTGGTAAGTCTTTCTTATGCATACTCAGTCCGGCAGCGAATCGGTGTCCACCGAAGTTAGTGAGTAGGTCACGGCATGAATCGATAGCTTGGTATATATCGAAGTCGCTCACCGAACGAGCACTACCGCTAATGATACCATCTTCTCCGTCTGTCATGACGATAGTGGGTCGGTAGTAGGTCTCTGTGAGTCGGCTGGCTACGATGCCCACCACTCCTTTGTGCCAATCGGGTGCATAGACTACAGTGGTGTGCTTGGTGCTATTCTCTTCGTCTGCCTCCAATTGCGCCAAGGCTTCTTCCGTAGTGCGTGTATCGTGGTCACGGCGGTCTTGGTTATAAGTGTTTATTTCCTGTGCGTACTGATCAGCCTCATCCTTATCGTCGGTGATAAGCAGTCTCACAGCCTCGGCACCGCTCTTCATGCGTCCTGAGGCATTGATACGCGGACCTATACGGAATGCCAGATCGGTGATGTTCACACTCCGCTCTTGCACCCCCGCCACTTGCATGATAGCTTGGAGTCCCACGGATGGTTGGGCATTGAGGGCACGCAGTCCGTAGTGAACCAATATACGATTTTCTCCCGTCACGGGCACCACATCGCAAGCTATCGAAAGCGCCAACAAAGGTAATAGATGGTATATATCGGTCATGGGTATTCCGCGGCGTTGGGTGTATGCTTGCACCAGTTTGAATCCTACGCCACAACCGCTCAATTCTTTGTATGGATACTGACAATCAGTGCGCTTCATATTGAGCACTGCCACAGCTTTTGGTATCTCTTCGCCTGGCGTATGATGGTCGCACACGATGAAATCGATACCTTTCTGCGTAGCGTATGCCACTTTATCCACCGATTTGATGCCGCAGTCCAGTGCCACGATGAGTGTACATCCTTCTTTCTCTGCCGTGTCTATTCCTTCGAATGAAACGCCATAACCCTCTTTGTATCGGTCGGGGATATAATAGATGAGGTTATCTGTTTGTGTGCGTAAGAAGGAGAACATGAGTGCGACGGCTGTGATGCCATCCACATCGTAGTCGCCATAAACCATGATACGCTCTTTATGCTGTATAGCTCGCTCCAGACGATCGACAGCCGCTGTCATATCGCGCATCAGGAAAGGGTCGTGCAGACTATCGAGCGAAGGGCGTATATAGGCTCTCGCCTCAGCGGCGGTACGCAATCCACGCGAAACCAAGATTTGCCCTGCCAAAGGACTAATCTCTAATTCCTCGCTCAGACGAGTGGCAATCTGCTGCTCCTCTGGGGATAAGGTATGTATATTCCAAATCGTTTCCATCAAACTAATAACTGATAACTGACCACTGACTACTGACCACTGATTTTATATTCATCTCCGTCTTCCCACAAAGGCAATACTTGCCTGAAATGGTGCAATCGCTCTATGGAGAAGTCCACAATCCGCGTACTCTCTTCGTAGTCGGCAAAAGGTGCCATGTTTTTTAGGTGCGTATCATAGGCCACCGAATGTCCGTTATAATCGAGGTCTAATCCATCCGTACCCACTATATTCACTCCCACCACATAGCATTGGTTCTCTGCTGCTCGTGCGGCCAACATAGCATCCCAATACTGAATGCGTATCGTAGGCCAACAAGCTACAAAAACGAGTATATCGTATAGATTCTCTTTCTCTTGGCGCAACCAAACAGGGAATCGGAGGTCGTAGCACACAGCGAGCCGTATCTTCACTCCTTTGTACTCCCATATATCGCGTGTGTTGCCCGCGCGGAAGAAATTAGCTTCTCCGCCATGCTTGTATAAATGGCGTTTATCTACATATAGGGCCTCTTCATGCGGGCGGAACATAAACCCACGGTTACGCAGCGCATGGTGTTTGTCCGCCTCATCATAGCAGATGATCGAACCCATGATAGCTATCTCGTACCTATCTGCCATCTGCTGCAGCGCTTGGCAAGTAGATCCTCCCCATGGTTCTGCCAACTCAGGTCTGTCTGTGCAGAAACCCGTAGTGAACATCTCAGACACGACGGCTATATCAGCTTGCCCTTGTATAGCCATGAGACGCATATTGAGCAGACCCAAGTTAGCCTTGGGGTCTGCCCATACGATGGGGTATTGCAGCAGAGCTATGCGCATGAATGATTATTTCTTCGCTTTAGTAGGCGTACCTGCTATCTGCTCACGCATCTGGGTATCCGCTTGTATATTCTGCATGCGGTAGTAATCCATGATGCCGAGGTTACCATTACGGAAAGCATCTGCCATCGCTTGTGGCACGAGTGCTTCTGCTTCAATCACTTTCGCACGAGCCTCTTGTGCCTTGGCTTTCATCTCTTGCTCATTAGCGATAGCCATGGCACGGCGCTCCTCTGCTTTCGCTTGCGCGATATTCTTATCTGCCTCTGCTTGATCCATCTGCAATTGAGCACCGATATTCTTACCCACATCCACATCGGCTATATCGATAGAGAGAATCTCAAAAGCAGTACCTGCGTCCAAACCCTTGCTGAGCACTAATTTACTGATACTATCTGGATTCTCAAGCACTTGCTTGTGACTCGATGCGCTACCAATCGAACTGACGATACCTTCGCCTACACGCGCCAAGATAGTATCTTCGCCTGCACCACCCACCAATTGGCGGATATTGGCACGCACCGTAACACGAGCGCGGGCAATCAACTGAATACCATCTTTCGCCACCGCTGCTACAGGAGGAGTATCAATCACTTTGGGGTTCACGCTCATCTGCACTGCCTCGAAGACATTACGGCCCGCGAGGTCAATAGCCGTAGCCATTTGGAAAGACAGATCAATACCTGCTTTATTAGCCGATACAAGAGCATGCACCACGCGCTCTATATGTCCGCCAGCCAAGTAATGCGCCTCTAATCCATCACGCTTCACATCTGCCAAACCAGCCTTGTGGGCCTCGATGAGACAGTTAACAATCGTCGTAGGGGGCACCTTACGAATGCGCATCAGGAATAACTGAACCAAACTCACATGTACACCACTCACTACGGCATTGATCCATAGCATGAAAGGCACATAGTAGAAAAAGATGATTACCGCAATCGCTACCAATGCGATTAAAATCACATTTAATAATTCCATGTCCATAATATTTTAGATTTTAGATTGCAAATTTTAGATTTTAGACTGCTCCTCAGCCTCTTGTTTTTCTTTCAAACGATTATCTGCCAATGTAACCTGACTATCTATTTTCGTATCCAAAGCCATCTTATCCAACGCTTTGCTACGCATGAAGCCCCAAATAGCCAATACGGAAACCAACACACATACTCCTAAGGTGATCATTCCTGCTACCAAACCCAAAAAATAATATGCATACATCACCGCGCCAACCAGAAAACCAAAACCACCCACTCCTGCTATACCAAAGCCTGGCAGCAAGAACAACTCCATTAATAATAGCGCGACGCCCGCGAGCACTAATAATACAACTAAAATGATATCCATGCAAATAGTTTTTTGAAAAAATCAACAATATTTTTTTTATTTCGGCTGCAAAGATACTAAATATCTTTGATATATACAAGTAAAAAAAAATAATTTGCACAAATAAATAAATAATACTACTTTTGCGCCGATTTTTTCACACGACACACCGTATTGTATATATGAGTAGAAATTTAGTTATCGTTGAGTCCCCGGGTAAAGTAAAAACCATCCAAAATGTTTTGGGTGCTGATTATCAAGTGCTCAGTTGCCAGGGACATATTCGGGATATTGCGCCATTGGGAAAGAACTCAATGGGTATTGATTTTAACAACCATTACAAACCCAATTACGAGATAGAGAGCAATAAGCAGTTTATCGTTTCGCAATTACAAGACGCCACACGTAAAGCAAATACTATCTGGCTCGCTTCCGATGAGGACCGCGAAGGAGAAGCTATTGCTTGGCACCTACACGAGGTATTGGGATTGGATAAGAAAGACACCAAGCGTATTGCCTTTCATGAGATAACCAAGACGGCTATCTTGGACGCTATTCAACATCCACGAGATATCGATTACAACATGGTCAATGCACAGCAAGCACGCCGCTTGTTGGACCGTATTGTGGGATATGAATTATCGCCTATCTTGTGGAAGAAAGTGACCACAGGTCTCTCTGCGGGTCGCGTGCAATCGGTGGTAGTACGATTAGTAGTAGAGAAAGAACGAGAGATAGCGGCATTCAAACCCACCTCTCACTACCGTGTTTTGGCTGATTTTGTGGGTATTAACCCAGGTGACGCGTCTATCATACGATGCGAACTCAATCATCGTTTTGCGCATAAGAGCGATGCACTCACATTCTTAGAGAGCATGAAGACAGCACGATTTGAGGTGAGCGACATCCAGCGCAAACCTACCAAACACCTACCTGCCCCTCCATTCACCACTTCTACGCTGCAACAAGAAGCGGCACGCAAACTCAAGTTCTCACTCTCCAAGACAATGCGCATCGCGCAATCACTATACGAGAGCGGATTGATCACTTATATGCGTACCGACTCCATCAACCTCTCCGCATTGGCGCTCAGTGCTTGCAAGCAAGTCATCTGCGAGCAGTATGGCGATCGATACTCCAAGACACGCCAATACAAAACCCACACCAAAGGCGCACAAGAGGCACACGAAGCTATTCGTCCTACCTATATGAATAAGCAAGAGGTGAGCGCCAACAAAGATGAACAACGCCTATACGAACTCATCTGGAAGCGCACTATTGCCAGCCAGATGGCGGAAGTAGAGAGCGAGCGCACCAACTTAGAAGTAGCCATTTCCAATAGCAAGTATCTATTCGTGGCCACAGGTGAAGTGATCACTTTCGATGGTTTCTCACGCGTCTATACGCAGTCAAGCGATGACCCACAGGAAGAGATGCATGTACTACCTGCTGTTGCGCTCAAGGAGCAACTCCGTTTGCGCGAAGCGCAAGCTTTGCAGAACTACACCAAAGCGCCAGCACGATTTAGTGAAGCCACTCTTGTCAAGCGCATGGAAGAACTGGAGATTGGTCGCCCATCCACCTACCACCCTACTGTAGATACCATACAGAAAGTGAAGTATGTAGAGAAAGTGTCTATCCCTGGTAATAAA
The DNA here is from genome assembly GCA_036309065.1 of Paludibacteraceae bacterium. Taxonomy (GTDB): domain Bacteria; phylum Bacteroidota; class Bacteroidia; order Bacteroidales; family Paludibacteraceae; genus Colicola. The sequence continues at coordinate 42,603 of JAXJUN010000026.1, forward strand.
CGAGACCTCACCACCTTCACACTCGCGAATGGACAAATCACCGAGCGCACCAAATCAGAGACATACGGAGCCGATTCACAACGCCTCGTTCCTACCGATTTGGGATATATCACCAATGACTTCCTTGTGGAGCATTTCCCTGAGATTCTCAATTATGACTTCACTGCACAGAAAGAGCAGCAATTCGATAGCATAGCCGAAGGAAAAGCCGAATGGGTGGACACAGTAGATACATTCTACAAGACGCTCAAACCTCTATTATCCTCCATTTCATCGGGAAAAGTAGCAGGCAGACTGATAGGCACCGACCCAGAGAGCGGACTACCTGTCATTGCCAAGATAAGCAAGATTGGTCCATGCGTACAAATAGGCGATTCCAACAAAGAAAAACCACGCTTTGCAAGCCTCAAAAAAGAGCAGTCCATCTTCACCATCACGCTCAAAGAAGCATTGGAATTATTCCAGAACGCATTGCCATATTCTCTCGGTGAAATCGAAGGAAAAGAGGTGGTAGTGAACGAAGGAAAGTACGGCGCGTATATTCGTTATAATAATGCTTTCTATAGCCTACCTAAGACGCTCAACCCACGAGAAGTGACCATGGAGCAGGCAACTGCTATTATTCAAGAGAAGCAACAGGCCAATACGCCTATCCATCAATGGGGAGATCTGCAAGTACTCAATGGCCGTTATGGTTATTACATCCATACGCAAGAAGGTAATTTCCCTATTCCCAAGAAAGTAGATATATCGCTTATGACCGAAGAGGATGCTCGTGCATTGATGACACAAGCGCCTAAAGAAAAGAAATCGAAACGCAGTTTTCAGAAAAAATAGTATGTTTTTTCTTTGATTGTTTGGATAAGTGAGAAAAAAGTAGTACTTTTGCACTCGCTTTCGAGGAGTAGCGCAGTTGGTAGCGCACCACGTTCGGGACGTGGGGGTCGGGCGTTCGAGTCGCCTCTCCTCGACAAGATGCGATAATAGAGCAACTTCATTATCGCTTCTTTCTTTTTTATCATTGTAATCATCAGTTAATGAGTGGATTACATCAAACACCCTATTTGTTTTCAATGTTCGAAAACACATGTTTCCTACTTTTCCGGAAATTCCTACAATCCCCATTGGTAATGTAACTCTTGCCATTTTTTTTGTGTTTAATAATTATTACTTCTATTTACTAAAAAATATCTTTGTGAATTAAATCATCCTTGCTACTTAATAAATAGCGCATACTCTTTATTCTCCATCGTTCGCATCTCGTTCGCATCCTGAACGTCATAGTACCATCACCGCACCATCTACATATAGTGATGCACCTCCAATAGGTACATATCAGCTTCCTCTTTTGTTACCACACCATAGCGCATTGTTTCGGGGTTGCCGTCAACATAGTTGACCATCTCCTTTTTGAACCATTCATTACCTTTCTCATTGAGATTGAGTGTTTGTTTGCGTGTTGCATTTTGGTTTTGATTATTTATTTTTTTTCATAATTGTAGTTGCATTGCGGGAAGTTAATCCAATGCGACTACAAAGTTATGTTATTTCGTTTGTTTTTTCGTCGTTTTGCTATTTTTCTGCAAAATTTACTTTGCAAATTTGCTTTAATCAGATTTTTTGTGTACCTTTGCAAGCGATATTAAGCAATTAGGATTCCAATGGAGAAAACAAAACAAATAGCAATCATAGTTGCAATCAGTGTATTATCGTTTATTATGTACTCTTGTAAATATAAACAGGAAACTATTGACAATTATGCAATGATTGATTATGCAGAATCATGTGTGAGAAAATTTAACGAGCAGGGGCTTTGTCGAATAATAGCAAGGAATAACTATTATTATTGTATCTACAATAGCGACTCCAATTCATATATTGTACCGACTAATTATCTATATGTTCGACAAATTAACAATGATAGTATTAAAACCATTTATAAGGAGAGTATTGTTGAACAATCCAATAGTAATAAGTTGATAGTGCTTTTAGAAATAGTACAAGACTTACACCAACATGACATATGTGACATTGAAGTCAATGCTGATACTATAAGAATTTCAAAATTTAATGGGTATTATCTCACAAATAGTAGCACATTAAATAAAAATAATTTACGAAAGATTAAAGATCATTGGTATTCAAACAAATAAATTTCACTATTTGTAACCTGTTTGCGAAATTAAAAATGGGTGTCCTCGATTTTCTATTTGGAATGCAAGATCAATTAATTTTATTAACATACACATCCATCTGTATATGTTTTTTATCACTTTCTTTGCAAGTTTTTGTCTTTCAGAGAAAAAAATCCTTAAACATTCCACATTCCACATTAAACAATAAAAAAGAAAATTCTTTTTAAAGAAAATTGTCTTGATTTCTTGCACAATTGATTATTTTGTTGTACCTTTGCAGACTTTTTCACTCGTGCGCACAACGCAGCGCACACATTAGGTGTGCATATAGCACGCACAACAAACAATCATACATGACATTTCAAACAATAAATAACACAACTACTTTTTTTGAGGGGACGGATGCTCATGCGCTCATGGGGAATAGTTCGTACTCAACTACGGGAACCACCTCTTTTTCTGCCATTCAAACCGAAGTGGCAGGGCAAGAGTATATACCGTTTGGTGCGCCTGCTACCACAAACGGGCCACGACGAATAGGTCGCGATGAGTTTCTTGAAAATGAAAACAACGGAAATGCCGTAGGTAAAGACGAAGAGGTACCTATGGGCGACATGCTACTACCATTATTGGTAATGGCAGGTTGCATGATACTATTCAAATGTAAATCAATCATCAAAAATAGTAGAGCTATGAAAAAGTTCTTCTCGCTTTTTGTATTTTCTTTATTGAGTGTAGGCACACTCGTGGCACAAAACAACTATTTGCAAAATGGGGATGTTGTTAGTATAAGTACTAATATCACGAATGGCGGTGGAGGAGAAGGAAGACGCTACTTAGATAACTATGCACAAACACAGAATAATGTGAACGATAACTGTCTTTGGCGGTTAGGCATCACGAACGGTCAATACACCTTCCAATCCTTAAGCACTAATCAATACCTTTCCGTTTATATTCCTGACGACCCACAATCCGCACGATTAGTCATGGCTGCCAACCCTACTTCTTTCTCATTCATACCTACAGGAGATGGAGGTGAACAAGGAAAATACCTATGCGGCTCTTTCAGTTATAGTTTCTTCTACCAACCATGGAATAATACTTACGCTATTTACATTGCTCGTTATTGGGGACAATCCTTTACCGCCGACCCATGGAATGCCAATACGACCCTCTACATAGAGAAATGGGAAAAGAAGGGCGGTAGCGGTGGACCTACTGGGTTCTTTACACCAGAGAAAGCAGAGTTTACTTATGCTGAAGACGGTAATACACAAGTATCTTTCACACTCCGCTCACAAATAGAGAGTTATTATGAATGTGTCACACGAGAGGAAATACTACTCAGAAGACAAACAGAAACAATTGACCTCTCAGGAGTAACTCCTACCTTCTACTGGGAGTCTTCAAAGAATGAAACCTCTACTTTGGACTTATCAAAGTACAATACACCCCATACGGAAACCCAAAACCGAGCAATGATGCTCATTTCCAATGCAACGACGAATGGTCAAACATCTTCGTTTTATATCACCCCACAAGGCGGAAGCCCGATGGGACTGAAGCAGTATATCTATTCCGAGGGAAATACTATACAAGGAATTGAGCGATGGGTGGATTACGCGGACCGTGTGATTGCGCAATATACATATAAAGGACAGACCTATACAGAGACAATGCGTGTTGTGCGAAAATCATACCACGAGGAAGAATTACCATCACTTGTCTTCTCAATCAATCCTGTTACCTATACATTCGCTCAAAAAGCCGAAAGCGTTGATATAAACATCACTCCTACTCACCAGCATGGTAGAGTGCTCTATAATTCTGATAATCAAGAAATAAATAAAGTATACACCGAAGGACCCACACCAATAAAATTGACAAATAACGACTGGCAATTATCCATTAGTTTTAGTAATAATGGAAATACATGGTTATCTGGGACACCTAATGGTGACTACAAAATCAAAGTAACGGCAACAGAGAATGATACAAAAGCCAAACGCTCGTCAGTACTAACTGGTACTTTTACCAAAACAAATGGAGAAGACATACATAGCGGCAAATTCACGATTCCTCTGGCGCAACGCTATAAAGAAGGAGGTATACAATTCCACACCAAAGGCACAAATGGTATCGATCCGCAACAAGTACACACTTCCGAACGCACGATATACTATCTTCCTAATGAAGAAATTGAACTTAGACCCGCTGAATCGGGCTACTCAGGCTATATGCGCTGGTATGACTACAAAACGGGCATGGACCCCTACTACAATGAAAATCCTATAGACTCCACCACATGGATACTCTCGCCACGCGCAGCAAATGGCGCCGCGTTCTCTGCTATCAATACACCGCAGAACAACAATACCTATAGGGTAGATGGCAGATCGTATGGACTCTATGCTATTAATAAAGCAGAAGGAGGTGTACTAAACGAAGATAACCCCGCCAATCCTGCTCCAAAAATCAAAGGATGGAACTACACTTCTATAGAAAACGCATCGCATACCATTGCGTGCGACATGAGCGCGTATAGAGATTATGTAATCACAGAAACCACATTCCAAAATGGAGAAAAACGCATCCAAAGCATTACTGAACCCACCCTCTCTTATCGCCAACTCTTCCACCTCAAACCCGCGGAAGAAATAGCCAATAAGTTTGCCAAGCTACAAGAAGGACAATATTTAGAGGAATACCACTACCAAGCGCCCGTAGGCAAAACAGTACTACTTGCTACCGAATTCCGCTTTAACAAAGTACGCTCACATAAATCCGAGATGTGCTATTTCTATCGCGGTTCCGACGAGAAATTACACCGCATTGAAAGCGGCACAAAATGGTTTGTGTCCACACTCCAAGCAGACGGCACATACTCCGCACCTGCAGCACACAATCCTACTTATACATCCACAATGGATTATTTGGTAATCAATTCCACAGCACCACAAACACAAATATACACCCTCGTCTTACCCGCAGGAACTGCTAATGATAGCACAGATCTACGCATAGCACGATTCACTGTCACATTTGTTCCGGTTAGAGAGTGTGGACCAACCAATGAAGTGCTTATCACACCTCAGCGCATCAATAGCGAGTTCAAAAGATTAGCAAGCATAGACTTTAATGCCAATACCAACCACTTACCATGGAATGAATCCAGTTATGGCTTTGTATATACATCCGGCGAATTGGCGACTAATACTAAGTACGCCCGCGGTGCCAGTCAAGGTGTATTCCCATTCTATGGAGAGTACATGCTCACATCTCAAGTGAATAAAGATTGGGCGCGCGCGAGTGCCAAGACCGGCAATGCACTCTATGTGGATGGAACAATGGAACCAGGTCTCGTGGCAAGTATCTCAGCCAATACAGTCATTTGCTCGGGACAAACACTATACTGCTCAGCATGGTTCTGCAACCCTACGCCACAAGCATGGAATAGCGAAGGAAACCCTATTTTCCGATGCAATGTGCAAGGACGCAATATAAAAAGCATAAATGGCACAGATACCACTTTCACATCATGGACCGATGTGGAAGCATACTTTGTGGGAGAACTACCTAAAAACTCTGGATGGCAACAAATCAATTTCCCTATCGTATCTGCTCACAACTACGATCAAACACGCGTCGCCATCTATAACTTCGCTACTACCAACCTCGGTAATGACTTCATGGTGGATGATATTACATTGTATGTATCGCAACTACCTATCGCTGCTTACCAAGGTAAGATGGCATGCCGCTCTATTGACTCCAACAACACAAGCGCGGCAGCCGTTCTCCGTATAGACTATAGTATGATAGAACCCGGAGGAGATGGATTTATGTATTATCAAATATACAACAATAGTTATGAGAATGGAGAGGGAAAACCAGATGGAGCACCTGTTGTATTAGCAGAAGAAAGTGAATATTACCACGATAATACCTATGACCACGAACATAATAATACAAAAAATGAATACGGCTCGGTCACAATACCAGACCAACACTTCGACCCTGAGGTTTATAATACCGACAAGAACACGCTACAAAAAGTAGCAATATACCAATCCGTTTCTAAGTTCTTAGATGAGTTAGTGGAGAACAAAAAAGAACATGGAAAAGCATATGTCAAGACGGAAAATAATGGTGTAACAAAATGGTTACTCTATGTGGCGCATATCATACCTAATACAGACAAAAATGAAGAATCCTTACGCAAACTATACGACAGACATTCCTATTCCATGCGTATGGCCTATACACCAGGTGAATTAGAAAAACCTGAGTGTAACCTACAGACACCTATACACGCTACACAGCAGACTGTCTTCGAACTACGCAACTCGGCAAATAACATAGTTAAACAACGCGACGAAAATGGTAATTTGCAGAAAATAACAGATAGTAATGGACAAGAACAAGTGGTAACGCGATTCTTCACACATTCTATCCAGAACTGTGCCAACGACCTCTATTTCTTGGATGTCAAAGTCATTAACCACCTCGCAGTGTCAACGGGAGATAATATTAATAAGTTGGAAGCGCCTATCTATGCCGATTGGCTTATAGGCGATTCTATCGATGATATATACGGGCAAGTTAGACCTACCGATGCAGAAGAATTGAAGAAATACCTCAAAAAAGCATATGCTGCCGATTCTATCTTTAAGCTTAAACACGGAGGATACACGCACGGACAAGTAACTACCGCTATCATGTACGATATGCGACGCATCCCTTCGGATGATAACCCCAACCCCAACTACTACGCCAAGACATTTGAGGAGTTAGACCCAAATGCCTTCCTATCCCCGCAAAACTACACCATCGTTAAGTATCTGCATGACCATGAACTGCTGCAGATGTATACACCTACCGTACATTTCTATTTGGCATCGCAGGACACAGCACGCTATTGGGCTTTCCCTATCGCTGAGACAGCAAAAGTGGTAAGTGATGAAAAAACAATCGTACTCAAAGATTGTAATGAACCAAGATGGGTAACTGTCAGTTCACAATCATCAAATTATTTCCTGAATATAACACCATTGGATAAAACAGAAAAAACACTCCACCAACGCACACAGATACCTACTGTCAAAGTAGTGGCTAAAAATAGTAATCAAATTATCATACCTGTCAAAGAGATTGCAAATGGTAAAGTCAAAATAAATGAAACTACATACGCTGAAGACGCCACTATCACTATTAATCTCGCATCGCTACCTGAAGGTTTTAAATTCTACGATATTGAGCAAAGTGAGGTGATTGACGACGCGCCATCTGAATTGTTGCCTGGCCAAATATACACCATGCGTGTTGCATTCCAAGAAGAAAATGGACACAACTACCCAGGTAACAACTCTGAAGCAGAAAATACTTGTCGAATAGGATTTGTATTCTTCAATATCGAAGTGGTACCCAATACTCTCGTTTGGACACCTACGGGCACTTCTATGAACGGATGGGGAAAGAATGAGAACTGGAAAGGATGGATAGACGCCAACGGAGACCATAAAATAGATTATAACACCGAATTGGTGGAAGGATTCGTACCTATGAGAGGAACAAATGTGATTATTCCTAACCTACAAAACCCACTTATCTACCCATATATCGTGCCCGAAGACGAACATGATCACTACCCAATGACCCATTATCACGACCAGCACACATGCGACAAGATATATTTCGCAGAAGGAGCACATATGAATAACCAACACCTCTTAGAATATGAAGCGGCTTTTGTGGATATGAAACTGCCACAGCAAGGAGAATGGTATATGATGTCCGCACCATTACAAAACATGGTATCTGGAGATATGTTTATACCACATACTGGCACATACACAAACGGCTCTATTATCGCAGAACCTAATCCTTTTGAAGTATCATCCTTCCAAGGAACACGCGATAACATTGCAGCATACGCATTCTGGACTGCTTTCTATAACCAAACAGTCAAAACATGGTACGAAGATGGTAGTGCCAAAGAGTCCACTTCCGCAGAGTTCCAGCAATCCAATGGATTAGGAAATCTTCTACCGCCAGGTGGAGGATTCCAATTATTAGGATTTGGTCCAGACGCAAAATCATCCGAAACACTCACCATTAGATTGCCAAAACAAGATACACAATACATTTCTTCAAGTGGTAGAGAAGTAAATGTGGATAAAACGAATGCCAAACGATTGGCGTTCACACCAGACACAAATGGAAATATGACTATCACACTCACAAATGCAATAGACGGCAACTCATTCATCTTTGGTAACCCCACTATGGCATTCATCAATATGCATGATTTCTTGCACGATAATGAAAGTGTGTTAAGTCACGAGTTCTATCGCCTCAGCGAAAGTACATGGACTGCCGTTAATGCTAGCACAATGAGTTCATCAGAGCGCTTCTTGGCACCGATGAGTGCAGTAAAATTAGTTGCTAAAGAGAATACTAAGAAATTGACCATCACACTCAAAACAACTCATCTCACACTCAATAACCAATACAATCCACTCAGTGAAACCATCCAACAGCAAAAGAATAACAAACACATACAAAGACAAGCACCTTCACTGAACGAAGTAGAAGAAATACCTGAAATGCTAACAGTCTATGCTTTCGCAAAAGGCAACCACGCACGCACTATACTCGTAGTGGATAACCAAGCAAATGACTACTATGTGCAAGGAGAAGACATGCTCTTTATTTCCTCTGGAGTGGAAGGAAATAGCACCTCTGTGGTAGAAACACCTGTCAACATGTACACCGCTGCGGAAAAAACACCGATGATGGTGGATGTACGACAAGGTATAAGCCAAATACCACTCGGTTTCCTAATGGCCAAAAATAAGAAAGCAGACACTTTTGAACTCGCTTTCTATCTCTCACCCAACTGGACACGCACATGCTATCTATTCGATAAAGTTACGGGACAACGCAGACGCATTATGAATGGCTCCATCTTCACACTCCCTATGCCCGCCAACCACGAAGAAAGGTATATTATCGAAGGACCAGATGAGTATATTGGTGAAGAAGATAAACCATCCACTCCAACGGATTTTGATACACAAATAGCACCCGATGCAAAAGCATACAAGGTGCTACATAATCAGCGGATATACATCCTACACAATGGACATACATACACCCTCACTGGATTAGAGGTGAAGTGGTAAATCTTGAGAAAAACAAACCCGCAGAAGAATACACTCAAGATTCTGTGGTAGAGGAACAAGTATAATTACGGCCATTGGAGCGGTAACTATCCTTCTCTATTTCAATAGTAGGCTCACTCCATTCTTTTAATGGGGTGAGTTGCCATTTTATATACTTAATTGTTAATCCACGATCCAACCATTGCTTCTCATAGTGCGTTTGCAACGCAGATGCATCCAAGGCATGCTTATCCGTCTTCCCATCAGTTGCTTGAGCATATAGGTCATCCGTTGTATAAAGAATAGGATAAGGATTTAGCCTCAGCATCTCTGTAGTGTAAGCATAGAGAAATGGACTATCCGTCTTTAGATGAATAATACCATTGGGCTTCACTATCTGCTGGTAGCGCTGCATGAAATAGGTAGAAGTAAGACGCTTTGTGGATTTCTTCATCTGAGGATCACAGAATGTAATCCATATTTCGTCGATTTCATCGGAAGAAAAGAAAGAACCAATAATCTCTATATTCGTTCTCAAAAATGCCACATTCTTCAATCCTTTTTGAATTGCCTCCTTAGCACCCGCCCACATACGAGCACCTTTTATATCCACACCTATAAAATTCTTATCTGGGTATTTCTGAGCAAGACCTACTGTGTATTCTCCTCTACCACACCCCAACTCTAATACAATTGGATTATCATTATGGAAATACTGCTCACGCCAATGACCAGCCATCGGATAAACCTGCGTATCAGGTAACAACTCACGCGCACCACATTGGAAAACATTATCAAATGTCTCCATCTCCATGAATTTCTTTAACTTATTCTTTCCCATTTCTATTCCTTATCGCTAACTGCTATTTCTAATCCCACATCCATCACGCCGCGCAAAAGTGTATCACGCATACCATGCTGAATACTCAATTGATAAGAACCCGTATCCGTATAATGATGATAAGCATCAAAGAGAATAGGCATTTCTATCAAACCATTCTTATCATCTCCCAACCATTGACCTCTATCATCCGCAAGATAAAACTCAATCGTATCACTATGAGTTCCATTAGAAACAAATAACCACATATTTTGGTATGGGTAGCGCTCTGTATGACGCACATAGATAAGCACCGAATAATCTGCACTTGTGTCTGCTATTTGGTAATCAAAAGATATTATTGAGTCCTTATGCCATTGCCCCGTGTGCGTGATAGTACTATCATCGTACACAATAGGACGAAAATTACTATAGATTATATCTGTTGTGCATTCAGATAGTAAGCATATTACACAACCTAAAATCATAATTCCCTTTTTCATTTCTTATCACGATTTGAGTGATGATGTTTATCTTTCTTATCACGGTGTTGATTACCGTGATTATGATGTTGTTTCTTCTTATCAAAACGCGTCACATCATCATGCTCTACTGTTTTGAATCCTATCTCATTATGATTCACAGCACGATTACCTTCAAAGGCAATGGGCTTCTCACCACGCTTATTCATCGCTATCATCTCTTTTGCGCGCGCGACACTAATCGTCTGTAAATTAGCTGGCACATGTGCATCAGAAGAGTAAGTAATCTTACCCGCTAATGGGTCAGAAGAGAAGAAGTAATAAGTGCCGTCTTGCGTCTCAATAGGTGTGTGGCGTGATGGCATATCCTTTGTGGCATCCTCATAGACAGGCATCTCATAATTCAAACAACATTTGAGTTTAGCGCACATACCTGCCAATTTCTGTGGATTAGGCGATATATTCTGTAATCGCGCGGCTCCAGTACCTACAGACGAGAAATTAGTCATCCATGTCGAGCAACACAACTCCCTACCACATGGTCCTGTTCCACCTATACGACCCGCCTCTTGGCGAGCACCAATCTGCTTCATCTCTACACGAATACGGAATGTTTCCGCATACACTTTAATAAGTTGACGGAAATCTACGCGGCCATCTGCAATATAATAAAAAATAGCCTTCGTTCCATCCGCTTGATACTCCACATCACCAATCTTCATCTCCAATCCAAGCGATTTGGCTAATTGGCGCGCTTGAATCATCGTCTCTTGCTCGCGCGCATGCGCTTGTTCTGCTCGATTGAGATCCTCATCCGTTGCTATACGAAGCACTTCACGCACCTCATAACGAGTCGCATCCAAACGATTCTTCTTCATCTGCAAAGCCACTAACCTGCCCGTCAAAGAAACCTCACCCAAGTCATAACCAGGATTAGCTCCTACTACCACACGCACTCCTTTCTCTAAAGGAAGATGGTTCGTATTATGGAAATAACCTTTGTGCGTATTCTTAAAAACAACCTCCACCAAATCGGTCACAGTTGTATTATCTGGCAAGTCATTCAACCAATCACAAACAGGCAACATCTGCATAGAGTTTCCTTTTGTCGCTGCAGCCGACAACTCCAAATGGGGTTTTCCTACTGTATTTTTATCCATATATATCAATTTCTTGGTTTCTTAATAAGTACTATCATTTGTAAACAGAGGTCAAAAAATATGACTTTAGCATTACCATTCTGCTCTATCTGTCTCTCTGCTAACTCTAATTGCTTCATTATCTGCTCCACATTTCCATCGTGTATAAATGGTGCAAAACGAGTAGAAAACTCACGCTCACCCGGCAATTGGTAATTGAGTGCTGGTTGCGCAAAATTGCGTATATAGTTCTCGCGCACTTGTTGCTGAGCATATTGAAGGAAATGTTTCTGTTTTTCTCTTCCCACCTTACTATCTGCAATAGATAAACTCCATTGCTTAAGGCGTTTAAGAGATGTATATTTCGCTTGAGGATCCTTGAGTACTCCTACTGTATAGGCATCACGGAAGAGAGAGATAAAATCATTTAATTCTTGTTGGTTCTCTTCGGTTTCATCGGCTTTTTTCATTGCCATCAGATAACTTCCATTGGCTATCCGAGATATATCTGCTGCCTCCTCATAGGATAAATCGTGACTTTCCCGTAGTGCGTGTACTATAGTCTCGCTCTCCAAACGGGGAATAGTAATCATCTGAACACGCGATTGGATTGTAGATAATAATTGCTCAGGATGTTCGCTCACAAGAATGAAAAGGGTTTGCTCATAGGGCTCTTCTAACAACTTGAGCAATTTATTAGCACAGGTGATATTCATTTTCTCTGGCTGCCAAATAATCATCACCTTATATCCATTGCCATAGGGTTTGAGAGCCAACTTACGCATAATCTCCCCACTCTCCTTCTCGTAAATAATTCCCTGTTTGGTCTCCACGCCTAAATATTGATACCAATCATCGAGGTTGAAATAACGGCGCTCTAATATTATATCACGCCATTTATTCATGAATCCATCGCAAGTATCTGCTGCGTCCGTCTTTACAATAGGAAAAGCAAAATGAAGGTCTGGATGTTGGAGTTTTTGAAATTGCAAACAGGTAGGACATACACCACAACTATCCTCGTCTGAACGATGAGGACAATTCAAATACTGCGCATACGCGAGCGCTAACTGCAGCTTACCTATTCCACTCACGCCCGTAAATAATTGCGCATGGGGTATACGCCCCTCTTGCACCGCTTTGCGTAAACGCTGCTTGATATCCGATTGACCTATTATATCACGAAATAACATAGGGTGTTCTTTTACCTACTTTACAAACAGACTTAGTAATATGTATTATTTAGTCAATTCCTGACGAAGTGATGTCACCATGGCTGCGTACTCTTCTTCCGTAAGATACACCTTACCAGGATTCATCTGGAATATTCCACCATAATCAGGTCCATCCACATACTTTGGTGCTAAATGGAAATGTAAGTGACTCAACTTGTCTGAATATGCTCCGTAATTAATCTTCTCTGGATTGAATAATTTCTGCATCGCTTTCGTCACTTGCGCCACATCAGCCATAAATAGATTACGTTGCTCATCAGACAACTCATTCAAATCATTCACATGACCATCGTATGACACTAAACAGCGACCATGGTAAGTTTGCTCTTTAAAAAGGAATGCACGAGAAACACGCAAATGGCAAATCTCAATCATCAAATTGTGTAGTGTCTCATTATTCTGACAATAAAGACACTCTTTTGGATCTGAATACATAATATCTAAATTAAAAATTATATTTATTATCGACACATATTCTCTATCACCTTACCGCGCACAAAATCAATTGCGTCGTTATTATTCTCAAACTGCGTAATATCTATCGGTTCTCCCACATACATGCGCACTGGACGGCGATAAACAAATGGCTTCCCTTTGGGTAGTACATCGTAGCAACCAGACAATGAAATAGGAATAATTGGCAACTTTAAATCTAATGCTATCTGGAAGGCACCACGCTTAAAACGACCCACTTGACCATCCTTAGTACGAGTTCCCTCTGGGAAAATAACGGTACATACACCATCCTTCAATTGCTTCTTTATATTCTCCATACTCTCCATGGCTGCTTTGGGATTTTTTCTATCTACGAAAATATGCCCTGCTGCTTTACATGCTATACCCACAAAAGGCACTTTACGCAATTCTGCTTTCATCAACCATTTAAAAATCACAGGCAACCAACCATATATAAGCCACACATCAAACATCGACTGATGGTTACTCACAAATACATAACTCTGACCTGGTTGTATATGTTCCAATCCCTCCACCGTCACGGGTAAAAACATTAGTCGATAAAATGAACGAGACCAAAACTGCTGTACCCTATGCACAAACTCCGCATTGCGGAATGGAACAAAAATCATTGTAAACACCGCCGTAAAAAGCGTAAGCACTACCATAATAGGCCATACAATGATATATTGGTATAAGCCATATAAAAAATAAAGGACTGATTTCATATTGTATCTTTTATTTAGTCATTAGTATATTTCTGCATAAATCCGCGATATAATGCACATATGCGGCGAATCTCATCCCACGTCTCATCACTCAATTTCGTGCCCACAATCTCCACCACGCGCCCAGCAGCTATCGTACCGATCTCGGCACAACGACGGATATCAAATCCATCGCTAAGTGCATGCAAGAATCCACCTGCAAAAAGGTCTCCCGCACCCGTTGAATCCGTACAACTGGTAGTGATTGCACCAATATGGTACTGCTTCTCTCCCGACTTAACATACGAGCCATTCTTACCTACTTTCACTACCGCTATTTGGCATTGCTCCGAAATAGCTCGAACAGATTCCTCTGGATTCAAATGAGTAAACGCATAAGACTCATCTTCATTAGCAAACACAATATCCACATAATCTTTTACCAATCGAGTCAAAAAATCATGATTCTCGTTAATCACATTATACGAAGCCAAATCCAACGAAACCATACATCCAGCCGCTTTTGCCAAACGAATTGATTTCTCTATCAATTCATGGTTTTGAACTAAATAACCCTCTATGTGAAAAATATCATACCCATCAAACGCTGAACGCTGTATATCATCAGCACACAAATCCGCCGCAGCACCAAGATAAGTAGCAAAAGTGCGCTCTCCATCAGGAGTAATCAGCACTATTGAACAACCTGACATCGATTTATTAGAAAGCAATAGAATAGGTTTTACACCATTCTTAAGCATATCCTCTCGGTAGAAATCACCCACTTCGTCATTTCCTATTTTACCAATAAATGCAGCTTTTCCACCCAAAGACGCTATACAATTAATCGTATTACTTGCCGAACCACCAGCCACCATACGCTTACGAACAGACGCAAAGCGAAACTGAATCTGCTCTGCTTGCTCCATTGAGATAAGATTCATACTTCCCTTCTGAAATCCTAACTCACGCAAATCCTCCTCAGTCACCTGAAGTAAAACATCTGTTAAAGCATTACCTAAACCTAGTACTTTTTTCATTTTTGCACCATTTTTTCCCAAAAATAGGGTTATTTATCAAAAAACTTTGCAAAGATACGAATTTTTTTTGAAAAAAACTTGCGTATATAAAAAAAAAGCAGTACTTTTGCACTCGCTTTTGAAAATGAAGCAAATTTAAGTTCATTTTTTTAATGCTTCCTTAGCTCAGTCGGTTAGAGCATCTGACTGTTAATCAGGGGGTCCAAGGTTCAAGTCCTTGAGGGAGCGCGAGAGTGATGACAAATAGTCGTCACTCTTTTTTCTTTAATAAAAAAACGCGCGCGCTTGCATATATGAAAAAAAAGTTGTAATTTTGCACGATTTTCCCAATTAACACCCTTTTAAGAAAGAATTGTGGGAAACAATAGAACTTTGAATCATTAAATTTATTAAATATATGGGACTTTTTTCTTTTACACAAGAAATTGCTATTGACTTAGGTACAGCCAACACCATTATTATGTGTGATGATAAAGTGGTGGTAGACGAACCATCTGTTGTGGCAATTTCTATGGCTGACAACAAAATGGTTGCTGTCGGACGCAAGGCGCAAATGATGATTGGTAAGGGAGGAACGATGATTCGTACCGTTCGTCCACTACGAAATGGTGTTATTGCGGATTTCTATGCTTGCGAAATGATGATTCGTGGTATGATTAAGATGATTCCTAAGCAAGCACGACTCTTCACTCCATCTATTCGTATGGTGGTATGTATTCCTTCTGGTTCTACCGAAGTAGAGATTCGTGCCGTACGCGACTCTTCAGAGCACGCAGGCGGTAGAGATATCTATATGCTCTTCGAACCAATGGCTGCAGCTATCGGTATCGGATTGGACGTAGAGAGCCCTGAAGGATGTATGATTGTGGATATAGGTGGTGGTACAACAGAAATCGCAGTCATCTCACTCGGTGGAATTGTTAGCAATAAATCTATCAAGATAGCAGGTGATGATTTCAACCAAGATATCATTGAGTATATGGGCCGTATGCACAACCTGCGTATTGACGAACCTACAGCAGAGCGTATTAAGATACAAGTAGGTTCTGCATTACCAGAATTAGAAGACGCACCAGAAGATTTCGTAGTGGTGGGACCAAACAAAGTAACTGCGTTACCTATGTCCGTCCCTGTTAGTTATCAAGAAATTTCTCACTGCTTAGAGAAGAGTGTTTCTAAAATAGAGCATGCTGTTTTACAAGCCTTAGAAACTACACCTCCTGAGTTATACTCTGATATCGTAAAGCGCGGTATTTACCTCACAGGTGGTGGTGCATTACTACACGGATTAGCAAAGCGATTGACAGACAAGATAACTATCACCTTCCATGTTGCTGAAGACCCTCTACACTCCGTGGCTCGCGGTACAGGAGTAGCGCTGAAGAATGTAAATAACTTTGGATTCTTAATTCGCTAATCACTTCATCGTAGTAGAGTTATACCATGCAAAACCTACTCAAAATACTGCTAAGGTATGGCAACTTCCTGGTTTTTATACTCCTGGAAGTTGCTGCCTTTTTGTTATTTTCCTACAACAATACTTACCCAAGAAGTAGCATTTTGAGTACCTCTAACCAAGTTATAGCATGGCAAAATGAAAAACTAAGCGAAATAAAAAGTTATTTCAATCTAAAAGAGCAAAACGAGATATTAGCAATTGACAATACCTACCTACGCAGCCAATTGAGTCAGATACAACAATCCATAGACGACTCAATCATGCGAGAAACAATGCGCCTCTCTAATTACACCGCACCATCCTATCTACCTGCGAAAGTGGTACAAATAACCACACGGAATATTAATAATTTTATCACCATCAATGTGGGTAAAAGAGATGGTATTCACAAAGGACAAGGCGTTATTAACGACGAAGGTGTAGTAGGTATCGTGCAGACTGTAGGAACAAAATATAGTGTAGTAATGCCTATCATCAACACACACACCAATGTGAGTTGCCGATTTACCAAAAACGATTACATCGCCACACTACAATGGGATGGAGACGATTATTGCTTTGCTACACTCACAGATGTTGCATCACACTTAGTGGTCAATAAAGGCGACACTATAGTCACTAGTGGACTAAGTCCTATCTTTCCCGAAGGTATTCCCGTTGGAATCGTTGAAAATAGTACCTTAGAAGAGGGAGCATCCTACTATACTATCAGCGTAAGATTGAGCACTAATTTTAAACGAATCAAATATGTGGAAGTGGTCTGCAATGAAGATCAATTGGAATTAGAAGAATTAACAAATGGCATGGACTAAATACATAGGGCAGTATATTCTATTGATGATGCTACAGGTGTTCTTATTTGATCAACTGCAGTTATTGGGTGTATGCCATCCATTCATCTATATTCTCTTCCTCCTAATGATGCCCATCACATTGCCGCATAGTGTGGACATGTTTATCGGTGCAATCGTGGGACTTATCATGGATATATTTAGCAATTCGCTCGGCGTACACACCAGCGCATGCGTACTGCTCATGTTCTTTAGACCGTACCTACTCGGAACAATCATCAATGACAAAGACCGCCTTAACGAACAAATAAGCACACGCGTGATGGGATTGGCCGCAATGGGTAAATACCTCGCCATTCTAATCATTTTACACCATTTTATGGTATTTATATTATCTGCTTGGAGTTGGGCGCATATTGGTTTTGTATTAGTTGAAACTATCGTGAGTGCTATCATCACATTCATCTTTATATTTGGATTTAACATCCTGAAATACAAATGATTAACGACCAATACTATAGACGAAGGTATGTTATCAGTGGTATAGCTATTGGTATCGTATTGGTGTATATCATTCGATTATTCTACCTACAGGTTATAGACCAATCCACCGCAGGACAAGCCGATAATAATGCTTTGGTCAAACAAACTATATATCCTTCACGCGGACTTATATACGACCGAAATGGAGAACTATTGGTCTTTAACCAACCTATATATGAAGTGACTATAACCATGCGGGAAATGAAAGAAGACTGGGACACAACCTATTTCTGTCAATGCTTGCATATCACACGCGAAGAATTTGATGAACGAATATCAGATATAAAAGATAGGCGTAAAAACCGTGGTTATTCACGATGGACACCACAAGTATTTATAAACCAACTAAAAAAAGAGGATATTGCTACACTACAGGAAGCTTTATTTATGTTCCCTGGTGTACAAATACAAAAGCGTACCCTGAGAGATTATACATATAACGCAGCAGCACATGTACTGGGATCAGTAGGAGAAGTAAATCAGAAAGATATTGATAACGATACCTATTATGCACGAGGCGACTACTCTGGAAGAGATGGCTTGGAACGAACATACGAGAAACAATTACGAGGCACGAAGGGCATGGAAATATACATGCGGGATGTTAAAGGACGCGTCAAAGGACGATACTTGGATGGAGAAAAAGATATTAGCGTACAAGCAGGAACAGACCTACATACCACATTAGATATACAATTACAGATAGTAGCAGAACAACTACTCGCAGGCAAAATAGGAGCTATCGTAGCTATTGAACCGCAGACAGGTGAGATTCTAACCCTCGCCTCTAATCCCACATGGAATCCTAAACTATTGGTGGGAAAAGAGAGAGGTAGGAACTATAACATTCTACTCAAAGACCCCACCAAACCCATGCTGAACCGTGCCACACAATCCTCCTACCCGCCTGGTTCTACATTCAAAACAGTGCAAGCTCTTATCGGATTACAAATGGGTGTTATCACTCCACACACACAATATGCTTGTTCGGGACAACGAAGTACACCTATCAAATGTACCCATAGCCACGGATCTCCCGTTGCACTTGAAGAAGCCATAGAGCAGAGTTGTAACCCCTATTTTTGGTGCTTGTATCGAGACATGCTACACCCAAGCAAAAACAATAACACCGATCTATTCAAGCAGAAATATAATGAATGGAGAAATTATGTATTGCAGTTTGGTTTCGCACAAAAATTCCAAAATACAGATATCGGCACTCAAGTATCTGGAGGTGTACCTGAGCAAAAATTCTTCGATAGAATATATGGCAAAAAAGGATGGAGAGCCCTCACCATACGCTCACTCAGTATTGGACAAGGAGAAATAGGCGTCACACCATTACAATTAGCCAATCAAATGGCAGCAATCGCTAATGGGGGGTATTATATCACACCCCACATCAATAAGCACGACTCTATGCAACTTCATAAACATCAAATAGATATAGACGCTAAATATTTTGATGTTGTTAAAAAAGGAATGCATCGCGTAATGACTAATGGTACGGGACGCTATTACCTCATAGATGGAATTGAAGTAGCTGGTAAAACAGGTACTGCAGAAAACCCACATGGCAAAGATCATGCTGTTTTCATCGGCTATGCACCATTAGAAAACCCACAAATAGCTGTCGCTGTAGTGGTTGAAAACGCAGGATTTGGTGCCACTTGGGCAGCACCTATCGCTAGCCTAATGATTGAGCAATACCTAACGGGAGAAATAAAACGAAAAGATTTGAAAAATAGAATAGCAAATGCAGTAATCAATGAGAGCGTCAAGATCTGGTAATAGTGTGTGGAAACATGTCGATTGGACAACTATCGGCGTTTTTCTTGTGCTGGTCTTCTTTGGCTGGCTCAATATCTATGGCGCTAGTTATAACTTTGATCAAACAAGCATCTTTGATTTTGATAACCGCGCAGGTAAACAATTCTATTGGATACTAGGTTCACTCGCATTAGGAAGTATCCTATTGATGATTGACTACCGAACCTATGACTTATTGGCCTATATTGCATACGGAATTATGCTACTCCTACTTATCGCCACGCCATTTTTAGCACGCGATATTAAAGGTTCGCTATCTTGGATTAACTTAGGTCCAGTGAGCCTACAACCCGCAGAGTTTGCCAAGTGTATCGTTGCATTAACCATCGCTAAATACATGGGAAGGTATGATTACAAACTACGCTCTTGGCGCGATTTGATTGTACCTTTCTTGCTCATAGGAATCCCTTGCTTGATTATCATGATCATGCAAAAAGAAACAGGTTCCGCACTCGTTTTTGCAGCTTTTCTCTTTGTTTTTTATCGCCAAGGAATGAGCGGATATGTACTATGGACAGGGGTGGCAGCTGTCGCTTTATTCATCCTAAGCATTCGATTAGGTTCTGTACCCCTACCCTTCGGAACAGGTAGCATGGGTATTCTATGCTGCATGCTTCTTGTTACAGCCATCGAGATTTTCTTTATCTGCAAAGAACATAAGATTCGCTTTCAATCCATCATTCTTATTGGATCTGTAACACTTATTTATTGCATTGGATTAATCATCAATATATGGGTTCCTGTTCCGTTTGATTGGTTATCTATCGGTATCGTAATCGCACTCATTCTATACTCACTTTTTATTGGAATAGTATGGCGTAAATATGCACTTCTTTTTGTGGCTGCATTCAGTATTGGATGTATCGCCTATACACACTTGTGCGATTTTGCATTCACCAAAGTACTTCAGCCTCACCAACGCGTCAGAATAGAAGTCCTATTAGGAATGAAAGAAGATCCTAAAGGAGCTGGATATAATGTTAATCAAGCACGAATAGCTATCGGTTCTGGACAATTCTTTGGCAAAGGGTTCCGTAATGGAACACAAACAAAACTACAATTTGTACCCGAACAAGATACTGACTTTATCTTCTGCACCGTAGGAGAAGAATGGGGATTTATAGGATCAATAGGAGTATTACTCCTATACCTTTACTTCATCCTACGACTTATCTCTATCGCAGAACGACAACGCTCTACTTTTACACAGATATATGCCTATGCAGTAACAAGCATTTTCCTCTTCCATCTAACAATTAATGTCGGTATGGTACTGGGACTAATGCCTGTTATTGGAATCCCACTCCCTTTCTTTAGCTACGGAGGTAGTTCACTTTGGGGATTCACACTACTATTATTTATCTTACTGCGCTTGGACGCTGCAAGAATGGAACAATTATAATACCATATATATGTTTGTTACGAACCCTATAGGTATCATCGGAGAACAAGAAGCTGCTAAGATATTAAACAAAAAAGGCTACCGAATAATTGAAACAAACTGGCGAATGGGCCATTTGGAGGTTGACCTAATAGCTGAAAACAAGAAAGATATTATCTTTGTAGAAGTAAAAGCACGAACTACCACATTTGGCGATAAAATGCCAGAAGAATATGTGGACCTACTCAAAAGAAAACGCATCATTGCCGCCGCAAATGCATATATCAAATATAGACAGATAGAGAAAAACCCACGATTTGATATTATTGGTATACTCGTTGACGCACAAACAAAAAATATTACATATAGCAATCATTTAGAAAATGCTTTCCAACCCAAAGTGCGCACTATTAATAGCAATAGTTATAGCGGCAGATGGAAATGGAAACACCGTAATAAGACAATCAAATAAAGAGCAATTATAATCGATTTAATCGAATGAATTTTATATACGATATCATCATAGTAGGCGCAGGACACGCTGGGTGTGAAGCAGCTCATGCAGCCGCCAGGATGGGAAGCAAAACGCTACTCATCACCATGGATATGAATAAGATTGGTCAAATGAGCTGCAATCCTGCCGTTGGAGGGATTGCTAAAGGGCAGATTGTGCGTGAGATAGACGCTTTAGGAGGACAAATGGGTATCGTCACCGATCGCAGCGCTATACAGTTCAGACTACTCAATAGAAGCAAAGGACCTGCCATGTGGAGCCCACGCAGTCAAAGCGACCGTAAACGATTTATCGAAGAGTGGGTACAAATACTATCCAATACACCTAACCTCTCTATTTGGCAAGATACAGTTTGCGAACTCATCGTACGCGATAATCAAGTATATGGCGTAAAGACAATTCTCGGCATAGAAATGCAAGCCAAAGCAGTTATTCTCACCAATGGTACCTTCCTTAATGGACTTATGCATTGTGGAAAAACACAGATTGCTGGTGGGCGCATTTCAGAACCAAGTTCTTACGGTTTGACCGAACAATTATCAGCTTTAGGGTTCCGCACAGATAGAATGAAAACAGGTACTCCTGCCCGTATCGATGCTCGCTCTATAGATTTTGAGGAACTACTACGCCAAGATGGAGATCAAGATTGGCATCAATTCTCCTATCTTAATGGCGTCCAACGCGGATTAAAGCAAATGCCTTGCTGGATTACATATACAAATAATGCCACACACGAAGCATTGCGCCAAGGATTAGCAGATTCTCCCCTTTTCAACGGACAAATAACCAGTATTGGTCCACGCTATTGTCCAAGTATAGAAACCAAAATCGTTACCTTTGCAGACAAAGATGCGCATCAGTTATTCTTAGAACCCGAAGGAGTTGATAGCAACGAGTATTATGTGAATGGTTTCTCAAGCAGTCTTCCATGGCAAGTACAATTGGCAGGATTGCGAACTATCAAAGGATTAGAAAATGTGGTCATGTATCGTCCTGGTTATGCCATCGAATACGACTTCTTCGACCCCACCCAATTACACCACACTTTAGAGACAAAACAGATTAAAAATCTGTTTTTTGCCGGACAAATCAATGGTACTACGGGTTATGAAGAAGCTGCAGGACAAGGGTTAGTGGCTGGTATAAACGCACACCAGAATGTACATGGTGGCAACCCCTTTACCCTTGGTAGAGATGAGAGCTATATAGGTGTATTGATTGATGATTTGGTAAATAAAGGAGTGGACGAACCTTATCGCATGTTCACTTCTCGCGCTGAATATCGCATTCTACTACGCCAAGATAACGCGGACGAGCGACTCACAGAATGTGGATTCCAATTAGGGATTGCCACTCACGAACGCCACCAACAGTGGATAACGAAAAAACAAACATGCACCGATTTCATCGAGTTTATGCGCCATACTACCATCCCAATGAAGCAAATTGATAGTTGGTTGGAAAGTATTGGTAGTACTGCTCTGCGTGAAGGAAGTAAAATAAGCGATATTATCTTGCGCCCACAAGTAACTATCACAGCACTAGCCGAAGTGGTACCAACTCTCAAACAATACATTGATAAAATAGAATATAATCGCGATGAAATCGTGGAGAGTTGCGAAATACAAATCAAATATGAGGGATATATTCGTCGCGAAAAATTAGAAGCACAAAAACTACAACGCTTAGACCAAATACGCATACCTGATCATTTTAATTACAACGAAGTACAAAGTTTAAGCACTGAGGCACGACAGAAACTAACACGCATACGCCCAAAATCTATCGGAGATGCCAATCGTATTCCTGGCGTTAGTCCAAACGATATAAGTGTTCTGCTTGTTCTATTAGGAAGATGATTAATTTTAGTTTAAAACTAACTACCACACGTTCCACGTGAAACATTGAATAATACAAACAAATAAATAATCAAATTATGACTGCTCAAGAAGTAAAAGATGCTATCCGCAATGTACCCGATTTCCCTGTAAAGGGTATTCAATTCAAAGACATCACTACCGCTTTAGACAAACCAGAGTGTCTATGCTGGATGCGTGATAAAATGGTGGAAACCTATAAAAACAAAGGTATTACCAAAGTGGTGGGTATTGAATCACGTGGTTTTATTCTCGCTCCTGCTGTAGCTATGGAGATTGGCGCTGGTTTTGTTCCCGTACGCAAACCTGGTAAATTACCTGCTGAAACAGTGGAAGTGAGCTACGCCAAAGAATATGGCATGGATGTTATTCAAATCCATAAAGATGCGCTCAATGAAAACGATGTTGTGCTCATCCATGATGATATCTTAGCAACAGGTGGTACCATGGACGCTGCCATCCAACTCGTTAAAAAAATGGGGGTGAAAACCATCTATGTTGATTTTATCTTAGAACTTGTAGGACTGAATGGTCGTGCATTATTGGAAGGCAAAGCAGATGAATTGAATTGCCTATTTGATATGGAAGTGGACGAGTAATTGACAGAAAGAGAAAAACATATTAACTTATTACTTCGGCGTATTCCTAATAGTCCTGGAGTGTATCAATACCTTAATAAAGAAGGTCAGATTATCTATATAGGAAAGGCAAAGAACCTACAAAGGAGAGTAAATAGTTATTTCTCAAAAGCACATACGAATGCAAAGACAAGACAGTTAGTAGCACATATAGCGGATATTCACTACATAGTGGTAAATAACGAGCAAGACGCATTCTTATTAGAAAATAATCTCATCAAAGAACACCAACCTCATTATAATATTTTACTCAAGGACGGTAAATCCTACCCTAGTATTTGTATCAGCAAAGAACCCTACCCTCGTATTTTTAAAACGCGCAATATTATAAAAGGTAAAGGTGAGTACTATGGTCCATATAGTTACGGTCATACAGTAGATTTAGTGATTGATCTAATCCACAAACTATTTCCTATCCGTACTTGCGCATTAACTATTACACCCAATAATAGTAATAATAAAGTGCGTGTCTGTCTCAAATATCACCTCAAAAACTGCTGTGGTATATGTGAATTTAAACCTGGCAGCGAGCAGTATAATGAATGGATTGATCAAGCGAGAAAAATTATCAAAGGTGACGCACACGAGATTAGTACTCAGTTAGAAGCAGAAATGCTGCAGAAAGCAGAAGAAATGCGCTATGAAGAGGCAGCAGAGATAAAGCATAAGATTGATTTACTTGAGCAGTTCAAGAGTAAAACAGTTATAACCAATACCCATGTGGGAGATGTGGATGTATTTGGGTATGACGAACAAGACGAACGAGTGTATATCTCCATGCTGCATGTGCATAATGGTAGTATTACCCAAGGATTAACTATCGAATACAGGCGGAAAATTGAGGAAGCTAAAGAAGAACTATTGGGATTGGGTATGATTGAATTACGCGAGCAGCTCAATAGTAATACAAAAGAGGTGATTGTTCCGTTCATACCGGATGTTTTTGATGCTTCTCTGCATGTACATATTGCCCTAAGTGGTGATAAGAAAAAACTGCTCGATTTGGCAATGCAAAATGTACGGCAGTATAAATTAGATAGACTTAAGCAAGAAGATAAACTCAATCCACAGCAACGAGCAACGCGCGTATTGAGCGAATTACAACATATGTTATCTTTAGATAACATCCCTGCGTGGATTGATTGCTTTGATAACTCGAATATACAAGGTGCGCATTCTGTGGCAGGATGCGTTGTGTATCGAATGGGAAAAGCATGTAAGAGCGAGTATATACGATTTAACATCCAATCGGTGGACGGACCTGATGATTACGCGAGCATGCGCGAGATTGTAAGGAGGCGATACCAACGATTGATAGATGAAGGAAAAGGATTACCTGACCTCATTATTGCCGATGGCGGCATAGGTCAAATGAATGCCATACGCGAAGCCGTCGAGCAGATATTAGGACTACAGATACCTATTGCAGGATTAAAGAAAAACGATAAACACCGAACACAAACACTCCTCTATGGCTTCCCTCCTGTAGAGATTGGGATGAAAGTGACGAGCGAAGTATTCCGTTTACTAACTAATATACAAGATGAGGTGCACAGATTTGCTATCACATTCCATAAAAAGAAACGTAGCAAGGCGCAAATTCATAGTCAACTAGATGATATTCAGGGAGTTGGAGAGATTACGAAACAAAAAATACTACAACATTTTGGTTCTGTGAAGCGCGCTAGAAGCGCTGAAAAGTCTGAGTGGATTGAATTACTCGGAACTCACAGAGGATCAGCTATTTACGAACAAATAAAGCTTAAAACAAGTCTCTGAGAATTAAATATTTTTCACGAATATGATAACTTATACAATAAAAAAGGGTGTTTTTTCTGACTCAAAGGCACTAATTTTGCTAAATGAAGAAGGAAAGGAAGTTAGCCCACTTGAAATTCTCCATAAGACGGAACCTCATCGGGTATATGCTTTCGAGGGACAAATGGGTGCGGGTAAGACCACTTTCATCAAATCGCTCTGTGAAGCGATGGGCACAATGGATATAGTAAATAGTCCCACTTTTGCGATTGTGAATGTCTATGATGTGGAACAACCTTATCATGGGGAAGTGTATCATTTTGATTGTTATCGCTTAAAGGATATCCGCGAGGCGATGGATTTCGGTGCGGAAGAATATTTGTATTCAGACAACTATTGTTTCATCGAATGGCCAAGAATGATGGAAGCCCTCCTACCCGATAATACTATTTGGATAAATATTACACCACTTGAAAACGGCGATAGAAAACTTACTATTACCAATCATTAGAATAAAGTTGTATTTAATCTCATAACGCGCACAGCGCCTATATACTATATATATGATATGATAGAAGTAAAGGATATTCATAAATCGTTTGGTACCTTAGAAGTACTGAAGGGTGTTAACCTGCGTGTGAAGCAAGGTGAAATTGTGGCTATAGTGGGTAAGTCTGGAGCGGGTAAGACTACCCTACTCCAACTCATAGGCACCTTAGATCGCCCTACCAATGGCCAAGTACTCATTGATGGTACAGATGTCTTCACACTTAATGATACGCAATTAGCAGCTTTTAGAAATAAGCATATTGGGTTTATCTTCCAATTTCACCAATTATTACCTGAGTTCACAGCGCTGGAGAATGTGTGTATTCCAGCTATGATTGCTCGTGAGAAAGTGGCTGATTATCAGCCTCGTGCAAAGCAGTTATTGACTGATTTAGGCTTAGCCGATCGTATGGAACATAAACCTAATGAGTTATCAGGAGGTGAGAAACAACGTGTGGCTGCCGCGAGAGCATTGATGATGAAACCATCTATCATCTTAGCGGACGAACCTACAGGTAGTTTGGATGAGAAAAATAAACGCGAGTTGAGTGAGTTACTACTCCATTTGCGTGAGCAATATGGCCAGACGATACTCCTTGTGACGCACGATAAAGATTTGGCTACTATGGCAGACCGAGTGATTGAAATCAAAGATGGAGTTATTGAATCATGAAAAAATACCTATTTATATTAGTTTGTCTCGTGGCAATGACTGCCTGCGATAAGGGTCGTAAGTACTTTCCCAAAGATAGCGAAATGGAGGAGCAGACGATTGAGTTCGTTCGCTTTGATAACGACCTATTTAATGTAAATCCTACATCCATTACAGACGATATTCGAATCTTATACGATAAGTACCCTATTTTTATGCCTTTGTGGGTGGAAGATATATTAGGTATTCCTGCTGCCGATACTACTTATTTAGCGCAAGTACTACCCCAATTCTTATCCGATACATTGTATGGATTTGAAAAAACAAATGCCCGTGAGCAAGAAGTTTTTGCTGATATAAGTCTTTTACAATCATCTATTAATCAGGCTTTTACTCGTATTCATTGGTTATACCCTGAGATGGAGATTCCTACTATCTATATGTTTGTTTCAGGTTTTAATGCACCTATCTATTTTTATGAAGATATTATTGGTATTGGTGCTGATATGTACTTGGGTAGTGATTATGAATACTATAATCGCGTGGTGTATGATTATCAAAAGCAAACCATGCGTCCTGAGTGTATTCCTGTGGATATAGTGAGTGCTTATTTATTTAGAAATATTCCATATACAGCTACAAAGATTCGCTTGCTTGACCAAATGATCTATCGTGGTAAAGTAATGTATCTCACTTCCCTACTCTTTCCACAAGTAGCTGATTATGAGGTGATGGGATATAGTGAAGAACAATGGGACTGGTGTATCGAGCACGAACAAGCTATCTGGCATTTGGTGATGGATAAGCGTGATTTATTCAAGACTGAGAGTTTGGTGTTAACCAGTTATTTGAATGATGGGCCTTTTACATCAGAGGTTTCTCAGGATGCTCCTGGCCGCTTAGGTATATGGTTGGGTTGGCGTATTGTGGAGAGTTATATGCAGCATAACGAGGCCGTTACGCTACAACAATTAATGGCTGAACCCGACGCACAGAAGATATTAGAAGAGAGTTATTATAAACCATAAGCATGGTGAAGTAAAAATATATGACCTTTCATTCATCATATAGAGAGATTTGGATTGATTTGGCTAAGTTTTTTTCTATATTCTTAGTCGTATTATTTCACACAAATCCAAATTTAGATGGATATCTTTTTGACTTTTTGCAATTACTGCGAATGCCCGCATTTTTCTTGATTGCTGGGTTGTTGTTTAATATGGATAAATGGAATAAATTCTCTGATTTTTTCATACATCGAGTTAAACGACTACTCATTCCTTATTTTTGGTTTTATATTATCTTTTATGCGCTGTGGTTATTAATTGGGCGCAAAATGGTAGGTGCAGAGGAATTAGCAATTAACCCTCTTTTACCAATAAAAGAATTTATTTGGGGCCGACCTAATATAATTCTTGGTCCCTATTGGTTTATTACCTGTTTATTCAGTATGCAGATAATATTTTATTTCTTAAAGAAATATATCCACTCGAATTTAATTATCATTCTCATTTCCATTCTTGGTTATTTAGCATGCCTAATTTGGGACATTAAAAATATACCTTGGTGTATAGATAAAGCACTGCTTTACATGCCTTTTTATGCTTGCGCAAATACCTTAAGAACATATAATCATACTAAATTTAATCATAAATATATTGTTATACCTCTATTAAGTATTATTACTTTCTTCATTTTAATCATTCAGAACCAATATACTATTTCACCCTATATAAATCATATTCTATATATCATGGCTGGATTTTGTATAATGCCCTTATATATAGCTATTTGTAAAATGATTGCATATAAATTAGAATCGTCTAAAATAGCGGGACTTATTACATACATAGGTGAATACAATATAGTCACGCTTGCACTTCAAAATTATATTATTGGATTTATTAAAATTGCAGGAAGTATAGTTTTAGGTATTAACCTTTTAACTACTTCTTATTATTCCATTAACATACTTATCACCTTAATTACCATTATTCTTTCTATAGGTGTAGCATTTCTAATAAATAGATATATACCCTTCATTATTGGCAAAGGAAATATTTCTGGGAATAAAAATCACTAACATACATCCATGTGATGAAAAAGTTCACTCGCTAAACTTCTTCGCTTGCATATGTAAAAAAAAAGTTGTACCTTTGCGACCAAAATTATATAATGGGGATTATACGCCCGACTATCGCGAATAAGAACAACTCCAACCGCCCATCCCTCCACCGACCGATGAGCGGGAGAAGACCGAGAGATGACCGAGACACAAAAAACAGCCGTCCGAATCGAAAATCTATGATTTTCATTGCATATATCCGAAAAAAGTAGTACCTTTGCACTCAAAATTGTATAATGAGGGATTTTGTCCTTATGCCAAAGAAGAGAAAATATAATATTATAGACCTTTTTGCAGGAGCAGGAGGCTTGTCAGAAGGCTTTGTTCAAGCTGGTTTCAACCCAATTGCACACATCGAAATGGATCACTATGCATGTGATACATTGAGAACGCGTGCTGCTTTTCATTACTTGAAAGCAAACGATCAACTAGAAATATATGAAACTTATTTAAAGAATAAAAAAGAACGAGAAAATGGTCAGTGGTTGTGGAATCAAGTGCCAGCATCCATAACACATTCTGTGATTCAAGCCACAATTGGAGAAAGTACCATAAATGGCATTTTTAAAAAAATAGATAAACTCAAAGGTAAACGCAGCGTAGATGTAATAGTAGGAGGTCCTCCATGTCAAGCGTATTCTATAGCAGGTAGAGCGCGTCTCGGAAAAGAGAAAATAGAACAAGATCCACGTAATGAATTATATAAGTATTATGTAGAATTTATAGAACGCTATAAACCTAAAATGTTTGTTTTTGAGAATGTCTTAGGTATACTAACTGCGAAAGGAGGACAACCTTTTGCAGATTTGCAGAGATTAGTACGGGAGTTGGATTATGAGATACAATATAAAGTGCAATTAGCTTCGGACCATGGAGTGCTGCAGAATCGTCAAAGAGTAATTATTATCGGTTGGCAAAATAATCGTAGACGCTGTCATTATCCTTTATTACAGAAGGAAGAGAATCCATATCAAGTTTTACGGGATGTTTTTTCTGATTTGCCAATGCGACGAGCCGGAGAAGGAGAGTTGTGTGGAGTTGTTGATTATATTAAACCACTATCAACAATGGATTATCTCCGATTTTCCCGTATTAGAGGAGTTTTGAATTTTACCACCCAACACATTGCACGACCGAATAATTTGAACGATCGTGAAATATATGTAATGGCATTGAAGAAATTTCTAGAGACAAAAAAACAACTTTCTTATACGGAAATTCCAGAAGATCATCAAAAACATAAAAACAAACAGAGTTTCCTCAACAGATTTTCGGTTGTTGATCCGTATGGATGTAGCCATACGGTAGTAGCGCATATTGCTATGGATGGGCATTACTATATCTATCCAACTTTGTACCCTACTGTTGATAATGTTCGTTCAATCACCATCAGAGAAGCGGCACGTTTACAGTCTTTCCCAGATGATTACTTCTTTGAAGGTTCAAGAACTGCGGCTTTTAAGCAAATAGGTAATGCAGTGCCTGTTATATTGGCGTATAAAATAGCTTCTGAAATTAAAAATATGTTATCATGAGTGAAGAAATAATTGACCGTGGACAATTCGTGTTTAAGCCACGCGCGCGGCTGATTAAAACTATAGGTGAAGAATTAATCAGCAATGATAATGTTGCCATTACTGAATTGGTAAAAAACAGTTATGATGCAGGTTCTCCTATTGTAGATATTACTTTTTATGGAGAAGTTGCAGAGAAAGAGAGTGTCCGAGGGAAAGGACGCAAAGAAACTACAGAAAAAATAAAATATATCAAAAAAGAAGGTGCCTTCATTACTATATATGACCAAGGTTGCGGTATGGATTTTAATACAATCCTGCATGCTTGGATGGAACCAGCTACCAACTATAAAAAGAAGAAAGACAACCAAAACCCTAGTAGAAAATTTTCTGGAGAAAAAGGGATTGGACGATTTGCTTCTGCTAAAATATCTAAGAAATTAGAGTTAGTATCCAAGCAAATTGGGAAGGAAGAAATCGTTGTCTCATTTGATTGGGAAGCCTTTTCTGAAGAAGAAAATTATCTGGAAGATGTTAAGATTAATTGGTTCACTCGTCCAGCTAAAGAAATTCGTGAATGCGGGACAATCTTGAAATTAAATGAGTTAAATGCTGATTGGACAGAGGATGACATTCGTTCGTTGCGGGTTGCATTATCAAGATTAATGAATCCAATCGTTCCTGCAGAAGATTTTCTAATTAGTATTAATCTCCCGAAAAACTTTAGTGACACTTTATCTGGTGTAATTGAACGCCCAGAAACTCTAAATAAACCTAATTACTATATAAAGGGTGATGTGTCAAAAAATGGAGAACCTTGTAATGTAATTTTCTATAGTAAACTGAAAGGAAAAGAGGAGGTATTGAATCTCCCCAAAAGTGTTTTCCCAAAAGATTATACAGCAGGCCCATTCTCTTTTGAATTCAAAATATGGGATAGAGATAGTGAAAATTTAAACAATTTAGCACAAGAAACAAATGCTCTTGTAAATGACATAAAAAAAGATTTGGATGAATTGTGCGGAATAAGTATATATAGAGACAATATACGAGTCTTACCCTACGGTAACCGTAATAACGATTGGGTTCGCCTTGATATACGCCGTGTAAATAATCCCACATTAAGATTGAGCAATAATCAAATCGTAGGATATGTTTCCATCGGTCTTGAAACGAATCCTCATTTACAAGATCAAAGTAACCGAGAGGGACTTGTTGAAAGCCAAGCGTTTGAAGATTTAAAAGAGTATATTAAATGCTTGTTAAATGAAGTTGAGCAACGTCGATATGGAGAGCGACCTCGTGAAAATGAGAAATCTCAAGTTGCATTGAGTCTCTTTGAGCAACTATCCTTATCGTCTATAACATTTAAAATTAAAGAAGAGAAACCGAGTGCGGAAGAAATATTAAATCTGATTCATCAAAAAGATATTGCTCTTAAAGAAACGGCTAACAAACTACAAGAAATCATCTCAAGATATAGGCGCTTATCCGCATTGGGACAATTAATAGATCCTATTATTCATGATGGAGGACAATATTTACATAAAATAGATTTAAAGTCACGTTTTATATTTGATGAGTCTCAAAAAACGAGTGTAGATATACAAAAAATCAGCAACAAAGCATCTGAAATTCAAGCAATAAAAAAAGATTTTTCTCTGTTGTTTAAAAGATTAGAACCTTTTGGAGGAAGAAGAAGGGGGCGTCCAAAAACTATTGTTATAGAAGATGTTATTAAAAATCAATATGTCCTCTGCGAAGAAGAATTTAGCAAATACAATATTGAGCACATTGTTTCCCATACTCAGCATAAGGTAACAATTGATGAAAGCGAATTATCTGTAATGTTAATGAATTTAATTCAAAATGCGATATATTGGCTATCTACTACTGACAATAAGAGAAAGCTGGAAATAGCAGTTGGGGATGAAGCAGACGGGCTTTATATAATAGTTTCAGATAACGGTCCTGGTGTAAAAGAGGGCACAGAGGATGAAATATTTAACCCATATTTTAGCACCAAGCCTGATGGAATAGGACTTGGGTTAGCAATTGTTGGAGAAATAATGGCTGAGTATAATGGCGAATTATCATTGATTAAAGAAGGGCTGCTAGGAGGCGCTTCATTTAAACTTTTATTTAAAAAACGAATATGAGTGACACAATTAAAATATTATACGTCGATGATGACATAGAAAACTTTAATGATTTAAAGGATGTCTTGAATGGAAAAACTATTAATGGATATGAAATAACTATTGATAGTGAAACCTATTTCGAGCATGCTGTAGAAAAAAGTTTAGAATACAATTTAATAATATTAGATTTATTCAAAGGAAATGCTATGTCTGGAGGTGTGGACAAAGGTAGTGCAATCTATGATAGTATCCGTTCTTCTATCTTTGTACCAATAATCTTTTACTCTGCAAATCCTGCAAGTGTGGCGCATTTACGCTCCCAAGTTGTTGGTGTTACAAACAAATTAGATGATATTGAATCCCTGCTTTCGGAAATAGAACGACTAACAAAACATAATCTGCCTCTTTTAAAAGGGAAAGTGCATGCCTTTATTGAAGATGAATTCAAAAAATATTTTTGGGGGACAATACAACCTAAAAACAACATATTCAAACCAGAAGCAGACGATCTATCTCTAGGCTATATGTTGTTAAGAAATATGGCAGATACACTTTCTCGAGATAATATTCGACAATTGCTGGGAGATGATACGATAAAAGAAGATAAAGTTCATCCAATGGAATTTTATATATATCCAACAGACACAACTACAGAATATCAGACGGGAGAGATAATTAAGAATAAAGAAACTGATGAAATTTTTGTTATTCTTACGCCATCTTGTGATTTTATTAAACGTGGAACATCTGAAAGAAAAGTTGACCATATTTTACTCTTGAAAACAATCTTATTGACAGAAACAAAAGAATACAAGAAATATAATAAGGACAAAGATAAATATACTGAAAGCCTCAAACAATTTATTAATTCTAGTAAGGGAGATAGGTATTTCTTTTTACCTCAAACTCCATTTATTGAAAATAGAGTTATTGATTTCCAAAATAAAGAGATTGTATCTTATGAGCAATTATGTGCAAATTTTGAACGAATAGCTAAATTAGATAATCCATATGCTCAATCAATGTCAGCAACATATACTCGATACTACAATAGGATAGGATTTCCAGATATTGATTGCGATTATATATTAGGTTTACTATAGTATGTTATTCTAAGAATGAATATTCCATAAGCGACACTTGGTTTTGTGTCTAACTTTTTGGGTACACGTCATACAATTAAACAAGCGGAAAATACCTGATATTCATAAATGAAGAAATACAATTTTATTGATTTATTTGCTGGTGCTGGAGGATTAAGCCTAGGACTAGAACAAGCTGGCTTTGAACCATGTTTTGTAAATGAAATAGTCCCTCAATATTGTGCGACCTATAAATCAAATCGTAAGTTACCTAATGAAAGGTACTATGTAGGTGATATTAACGATTTAAACGAGCAGTTTAATCAATATGCGCACTTATTTCAAGGTGCTTTGCTTGTATGTGGCGGTCCTCCATGTCAAGGATTCTCCATGGCTAATCGCCAGCGCATTATTGACGACCCTCGTAATCAACTCTATAAAGCATATCTTACTTTTTTAAGCAAAGTTCGTCCGCAATTTTTCATCATGGAGAATGTAAAGGGGATGGCTACTAAGATAGATGAAATAAAACAAGATTTTCGTGAGTACTTAGGTAATGAGTATAAATTCGACTATGAATTAGTAAGAGCTCAAGATTATGGAGTTCCTCAAAATAGAGAGCGTTTAATATTTATTGGGAATAGAGTTGGTATCGAACCTAACTTGATTTTTGAAGAAATTCATAAACAAAAGCGTCCAGCATTTATTTTGAGAGATGCTCTATTGGGATTGCCTAAATTAGGCGCTAAGATACAAAAGGGGAAAGCTGATATCGAGTCCGAAGTATCTGGTTTTACTGAATGTGACTTTACCTATCCGCAAACGGAGTTTTATCATTTCATAAATGGTGACAAAGTGATAACAACATTATATAATCATAAGAATCGGTATAACAATCAAAGGGATATAGAAATTTTTCGACGCTTACCACAGGGAGCTAATTCCTTGCATGAATCTATTGCTGATATTATGCCATACAAAAGACGCAATAATGTCTTTAAAGATAAATACTTCAAGTTGGCAGAAGATCAAATTTGTAAGACAATAACTGCACATATGAAGTTTGATTGCAATATGTATATACATCCATGGGAGGCGAGAGGGTTGAGCCCAAGAGAAGCTGCAAGAATACAAACCTTCCCTGATGATTATATCTTTACTGGCGCTCAAAATCAATGGTATGCACAAATTGGTAATGCTGTTCCAGTAAAACTGGCAAAAGTAATAGGTGAAGCAATAATGAAATTTATTAAATGAAGCATTTAGAGTTATTTGCTGGCATAGGAGGTTTTCGAAGAGCCTTAGATTTAATAGGACATGATTTTAATGTGTCTATGGATTGTATTGGGTTCTCTGAAATAGACTCAAATGCAATGAAGACTTATTACGCTAATTTTCATCCTACAGATGATGAAATTAATATTGGTGATATTGTCTCGTTTACATCTAATAAGGCAAACATCAAAGCATTGCCAGATTTTGACCTATTAACGGGTGGTTTCCCTTGTCAGACATTTAGTATGATGGGAAATAAATTAGGTTTTAAAGATGAGGATAGGGGACAGATGTTTTTTAGAATTCTAGATATCGTATCATTAAAAAGACCTAAATATATACTACTTGAAAATGTTAAAAATTTATATACTCACGATAAAGGGAACACATTTAAAGTAGTAAAGAGTAGTCTAGAGCAGTTGGGATATACAATCTATTATGATATTTTTAACTCATCAGATTTCCACCTAGCACAAAATAGAAATCGAGTATATATCTTAGGAATTAGAGGGAAGCAAAAAAACAATATTGATTTTTCGGCAAAAGCAATAAAAGTATATTTTGACGAAATATTTCAACAGACTAGTGTGGAAAAACAAAATTCTGTACTCGATATTTTGGAGCAAAATGTATCCCCGATATATATACTTTCAGAACGAATAAAGCCAACAATATTGAGTGATGGAAGTGCTTCATTTAAATCTAATTCAGAAATCAATCAAGACCCTGCACGTCCCTTAACAGCTACAATGCATAAAATGCATAGGGCTTGTCAAGATAATTATTATTCTATTGGCTACATACATTCAATGGGAAAAGAAAATCCTGCAACTATATTATCTAAAGAAGAGTTATGCCGATTGGAAATTCGCAAGCTCACGCCTAGAGAGGCAATGATGCTTCAAGGATTTCCTGAAACATGGAGCTTGAATGCACGCAATTCACAAGTTTCGAATGGTGCGCTGTATAAGCAAGCAGGTAATGCAGTTAGTGTCAATGTCGTCTATGCTATTATGCACTATTGTATAGTTAAGAAAATAATCAAACTTTAAGAGATATGGAAAAAATTAAGTATGTCCATCGCCAAGATAGTGGTTTTAAACTGAGCGCAGGTAACTCTGGCGAAACCAGTCTCAACCTATCAAATGAAATCTTTGATTTGATAACCAAAGGTTCAATGAAATTAGGCGAGGAAAGAAATGTTACTTTTAAACTTTACAAGGAAGATTGTATTAAAGCAGTGTGTTTTATTATTTTAAAACTGCCATTATATCAATCTTCATCTAATGCTAGTACAAAGGTTGTAGATAATCTTGTAGTTTTCCAAAATCTCATTGGAAAAATCAACTATTTTTTTGGAGAAAATGAAATAGTTGATTATACAGTAAATTTATACTACCGCACAGATGGTCGTATATACCTTAACCGTCTTAAAGTTGATGGATTTTCTATTCGTGACGTCCTTGTTGAAAACAATTCAGCTCTTTTGTTTAAAGAAGAATCGAATGGAAAAATTGCGTTACGAATATTATCTGATATAAAGGACGGAGAAACTGTAGATGCTGTAGAGCAAGAAATCCAGCCTTCTCTCCCTCTCCAACAAATTTTCTATGGAGCACCTGGTACAGGAAAGAGTCATAAGGTGAACAAGGAGATTCAAAATACTGCTAATGCACTCGTTTTCCGCACGACTTTCCACCCTGATAGTGACTACTCCACATTCGTAGGTGCATACAAACCAACTATGAAGAGTGCAGATAGACTATATTCGGCAGATGAGTTGATAGACAAGCTTTCTGAAATCAAAACATTAGGACACACCTATCCTTGTCATAAGTTTGCTGCAAAATATTGGTATTCATTGAAAGGACTTTCAGCAGCTGATATTAAACGTATTGTTGTCGCTTGCGATTTCCCTGAATCAATGACTGTAGAAGTAGGAAAAGGCATCGCTATTGGCGAAGAAATGGCAAAGCATGTACAAAACGACAAAATCGTTTACTCCTTTGTTCCTCAAGCTTTCCTCAAAGCATATGTGGCTGCATGGCAGAATCCTGAGCAGCCTATATTCCTTGTGATTGAGGAAATCAACCGTGGTAATTGTGCACAAATATTTGGCGATATATTCCAACTCCTCGACCGCAAAGATGACGTATCGGAATACCCAATCAAGGCAGATCAAGATATCCGTGACTATCTCGCAAAAGAGTTTGCTGGATATGACTTGGAAGCAAATATCCTATCGGGTGAGGAACTCGTACTCCCAGCTAATCTCCACATTTGGGCAACCATGAACACCTCCGACCAATCACTCTTCCCTATTGATAGCGCCTTCAAACGCCGTTGGGATTGGAAATATATGCCAATCCATGATGCAGGCGAGAATTGGACAATCGCCCTTTCAGATGTAGAATACGATTGGTGGGATTTTGTGGAGAAGATCAACAATGTGATTGGCTACATGACAAGTTCCGAAGATAAAAAACTTGGATACTTCTTCTGTAAAGCTTGCAACGGAAAGATTGATGCAGAAAAATTTGTGAACAAAGTAGTTTTCTATCTTTGGAACGATGTATTCAAAGATTACGAACTCTCTGACAAAGCATTCCAAGATGGAGACGACAAACTCACGTTCAATAAATTTTATACTCCATCAGGTGATGCCAATGAAGCAACCATCAAGACATTGATGGAGAATATGGGAGTAGAGCTGAAAGAGATTAACCATGAACCCGAAAGTGAAGAAGATGAAAACGAGCTAGAAGATAGTACTAGTCCTGTCGTTGCTCTACGAAAACAAAAGTGTAAAGAGTTTTGGACTGATTTCCTCCAATATGCCCAGAATAACTCTACCTATATGAGTATCTTTAGTGGACGCAAAACTCCAACAACAGATCATTGGTATACATACAATGTGTTTGGTCGTCCTCTAACTTATTTGTGTGTAGATCAATTCCGCCGCCGCAATGAGTTAGTTGTGTCTATAAGTATGGATAAACCATCCTTTGCAAAATTAGCTGAACTTTACAAAAATGAGATAGAGCAAAAATTGCAGAGAATGGACCTCAAATGGGTACAAGACTTGCAAAAAAGTACTACAAAAAGCAATATCAGAGAAGTTTTACATGTAACTAACTTTGAAGACCCGATAGAAAGACAACAGCTATTTATCCACATTGTTGATAGACTGATTCGTATGTATGGTGTATTCAATGAGTATTTTGGAAAAATCTCTGAATGAAACTACTTCTTGAGGAATATAAATACCCTGTAGAGCTCGTTCGTGAGGTGCTACATGGCGTTGGGTCGGATGCATTGCAAGATATCGAAGGCGATGTATCCCTCAGCTATGTGGGGTATTTCTACAACCCTCAACTGCGTGATTGCGTCTTCATCCTCCCCAAAGTACTGATGGATGAGAGCGGAAAAGTATTTGGGAAATATGACCCAAGCGTTTTGCTCAATATGGACGATAAAAATTCTCCTCTATTGGATAAGGAACGCAAATTCTTATATGAGTTTGCGGTGTGGATTTATCGCGCTGTATATGTGTACCAACGCACACACAAAGAGAGCGAAATCATTTATCATCGTAAGATTTCCCAAGTGGGGCGTGGAATGCGTAAACGCACCAACACGCTTTTGGATATTCTGCTTTCGCTTATTCAGTTCAATAAGGATAATCAAAGCTATATCACCTTTCTCCTCAAGAATATACACTCCGGTTTTAATAAGATTAACTGGACAAAGACGATTAGTCATTCCGAAGCAGTTATCCAAAACGAGGTGCCTATCTACCTTGATCCGGTTAATAAGAAACGGAAGATAAACTTTGATGAAGAACTCCTAATCATCTTCTATAGCATTCTCAATTATATTCATGAAGAATATGGTTTCGCAGTTTCTATCAATGTTGGTTTCCCGTTGATCACCGGAGCTAAGTTTGAGAGTTATCTCAAAGGCCGCGGAGTAATCCGTATGCGCCAAATCAAATACAAGTATTTCTCCGACAAAGCGTTGGAGTTGTGGCAGCTATGCTATGCCTTCTTTGCCCATCGCACAGAGATTACCACTTCCGCGGAACTAAAAGAATATCTGCTGGTTAAGAATTTCTATATGGTATTTGAAGCAATCATAGATGAATTAATCGGAGATAGTAAGGAAGACTTACCAGCTGATTTCAAGGAACAAAAAGATGGTAAGATTATTGACCACCTTTACACTTATCCCGGACTGATTGAAGCCGATGAGGAACAAATGACATACTACATTGGCGATAGCAAGTACTATAAATTAGGCGCCAAACTCGGAGACAACTCCATTTATAAGCAATACACGTACGCGCGTAATATCGTGCAGTATAATATTGATTTATGGATGAATGGAGAACACCCCGAAGTGCGCTTGCGCGATGATGTTACGGAAGGATACAATGTCATTCCTAACTTCTTCATCAGCGCGGCCATGACAAAAGGCGATTATAATTATAATCATAGGAAGATTGAGTTAACCGAACTGATAGGAAAGAACAATCCAGAGATTAAGTTCCAATTCAAGGACCGACTCTTTGACCGTGATACCATGTTGCTTTCGCGGTATAATGTCAACTTCTTATTTGTAATAGCTTTGTACGCACGTAATAGGCAATCAGAAAAAGCGGCTTGGAAAGAGGAAGTACGGCAGCAGTTCCGAGAAGAGATTCGTAATGTCTTAGAGGACAACTACCATTTCTATCCTATGCGCTCCAAAGGTGTGGACTTGAACGAATATATGACTGCTCATTTCCGTGAACTAATCGGAAAAGTATTTACGCCTTTTGAAGATAGAACCATACTTTCTCTCGCACTACAAAACACTACCGACCCAGTACTAAAGGAAACACAAGCAGGATTGCTTGCTATGCTGGAAAAGGATTTTTATATTGAGCGTAACTATAAGTTAGGAGAGACACCAGAACTACCGCAACCGGTAGATATGCGATTTGGAGTTCAAGACACCATCATTATCGGTTATTACCGAGACGAAAATCAACTCAAATGGATTCGTGACAAGCAGCGTTATAATCTACGGATAGGTAAAACAAGAGGTTCTATAGATATTTCTGCTGAACTGGTAGGTGCTAAATATCTTTTCCTGTATGGTCCACAAGGTCAATATAAATATCGGTTAGCGAGTGAAAATCCTGTTATCTGGAGTAAAGATGATATGATTAAACAAGGCTATATCAATCCGCATCATGAATTCTACTTCATATTCCAGATAGAGGAAGCATTGGTTAATGGGGATATTGCCAAGATGCAAATTGATGTGAAGAAAGTGGAAAATCTCTTGCGGGAGAAAGGGAAGATGCATCTTGGATTTGATAAATACTCCATCGCTATTACCATGTCCGAATTTGTAAATTGTATCGCATTTGATACAGATTCGCCATTAATGGGACATTGTATCCGTTGCGGAAAACAAATACCACGCTCTTCATCTAAATTATACAGCTATTTATATTGCGAAGCTGATTATCAAAGTTGGGCGAGATATGGAAATAACAGATATAAAGAAACATATTGTCATATATGCGGAAAGAAAATTTCCGGTAATGACTTTATAGATGCCGCCCATCCATTGTGCCACGATTGCTGGTTAAAAGAAGGATATACAATTAAATAATAATTCATGCCCGACATTCTAACACCTGCACAACGCCACCACTGTATGTCGCATATCCGCAGCAAGGCGACCAAGCCGGAGATAACGGTCCGGAAATGGCTGTGGGCGCACGGATACCGTTACAGGCTGAATGTGAAGAGCGTGCCGGGCAAGCCGGATATAGTGATGCGCAGATACAGAACGGCTATCTTCGTCAACGGTTGTTTCTGGCACGGGCATGAGGGATGCAGACAGTTCGTACTGCCCAAAACCAACACCGCCTTCTGGCAGGCGAAGATCAACCGCAACCGCGAGCGAGACCGACGGAACTACCAGTTGCTGCTTGACGCTAGATGGCAGGTAATTGTCATCTGGGCATGCAACCTCACCAAAGACAAAACAGAACCCACCATGCAGCAGGTAGCCGTCACCCTCAACCGCAATTTACTTGCTCTTGCAAAAAAAATGAAAAAAAGTTGCTTTTGAGGTGATAGATTTTAGGTCTTTTTTGACTTATATATAGAGGGGTATATAAAAACAACTGATGGAGTTGAAAGGGGAAAACTATTTTGGCATGATACTTCGCCAAAAAAAATAATTGAACTAAAAAAAATATTATACTATGTGGACCATAGAAGAATTAAAATACAAAAAAGAATCCGAAGACCGAATTGAGTTCAAAAAAGGAGAGAATGGTAATATTTCTTATGACGGAGGTTCCAAAATAAAACCATCCGAACGGCGAAGATGTATTCTTGGTTATGTCATAGCATTATGTAATGAAGGCGGAGGAAGTCTAGTTATCGGCATGCACGATTCCTACCCTCATAAAGTAATAGGAACCAAACAAAGTGAAGGGAAAATAGGAGAATTGGAATCTAATATTTACCGAGATACCAATATCCGTCCAACCATTTACGAGTTATATGAGAAACCAGAGACTAAACAAGGACGTGTGCTTGTAATAGATGTTCCATCACGTCCAACAGGCGTAGTTTTCAAATTTGAAGATGTGGCTTTAATGCGTGTAGGCGAAGAATTAAAACCTATGTCAGACGAAGTGTATCTGAAAATTATAGAAGAGAAAGAACCTGATTTTTCACAAAAGATTTGTAAAGAGGCCACATTAGATGACTTAGATGATGAAGCTATCAATATACTGCGTCATAAATACTATGCCAAACAAAATAATCCCTCTTTTTTGACGCTTCCTAAAGAGCAAATCCTTAGTGATTTGGATCTTATCACTAAAGACGGAGTGACTAATGCCGCTATTATTCTATTAGGAAAAAAAGAAGTTCTCAAACGGGTGTTCCCTCAGACCGCAGTAATGTTGGAATATCGAAATACGGAAAGTCAGATAATATTTGACAACCGGACGAAGTATGATGATCCATTCTACATAATGATAGAAAAACTATGGCATGATATAGATTTGAGAAATGGAAAATTCCAAGTGGCAGAAGGACCGTATATATTTGATATTCAGTATTTTAATGAAGAAGTTATTCGAGAAGCCATAAATAATGCCATCGCGCATAGAGATTATAGGCGTAACAGCGAAACTGTTATAAAACAATATCCACAAAAACTGGTAATTACCAATGCAGGTGGCTTTCCTATTGGGGTTACAATAGAAAATCTACTTACGGTACCAAGTACACCACGGAACCGTCTGCTGGCTGATGTGCTTTCAAAAACGGGCATTGTGGAACGTTCTGGACAAGGAATTGATAAAATATTTAAGAATACCATTTCAGAAGGCAAACAGCAACCGGATTACTCGCAGAGTGACAATTTTCATGTTGAATTGGCTTTATCTGCGACTATCACTAATAGAGCATTT
Organism: Paludibacteraceae bacterium; assembly: GCA_036309065.1. Lineage (GTDB taxonomy): Bacteria > Bacteroidota > Bacteroidia > Bacteroidales > Paludibacteraceae > Colicola. The sequence goes on from JAXJUN010000026.1 coordinate 85,401, forward strand.
GCTTTATTTATAGATTCTGAGCAACAACGTTTGCCTGAGGAACAGAAGTTATCCGTATTTGAAATTATGGCACTGAGTTCGATTTTGAATGGTAATGGAAACGATATAAAAAAAGAAATAATCCAGTCCCTTCTAAATCGTGGGTTAATAGAAAAACGTGGTAAGACCCGCGGTACATACTATATTTTGTCAAGAAATTATTACGAAATAACTGGGAATATCTCTGATTATGCAAAGAAAACTGAATGGAATACAAATCAAGCGGCTTCTGTGATTATTCCTCATCTAATTAAATTTCAAAAGGCAAAGATGAAAGACTTTGTGGATTTACTTTTCGGACACTTGACTAGAAGACAAGTTCGCGTATTAATAGACCAAATGGTTGTAGAGAATATTCTTGAGAAAAATGGAAGTGGCTCAGGAACATCTTATTCCATTAGTGAAGAATATATTAAAAACACTGAACTTCTTACCAAAGCATTAGGGATAGGATTAGAGGTTTTGAAAGAACGAGGTGAGATTGATTAAACTAAATGTCCAAAAATTGTCCAAAGAATTCCTCGAAACACACTAAAAACGCGTCTATTTTTTCTATATCTAACTCATTATCAGCGAATTAAAAATGTCCAAAAATTGTCCAAAATACAGGTAATTTATCCTGATAACCGCGCAACGCCACCGCTGCATGGCACATATACACAGCAAGGCGACGAAGCAATCGAGAAATTAGTAAGAGACATTTTCGGTAAACCCAAACACAAAAAGCCCGAATTAGGCGCAATCCAAAAATTGGATTAACCATGCCCTGTCTGCATAATTTTTATAGTAAATCACTACTATCCACTAAAAAATTGTCTTTTTACTTATAAACTTTTAATGATTACTGCGTGTACAGGCTCTTTTTTACTTATATATAGAGAAGTATATAAAAACTTTATAAAACTATGTCCTGTTTACAAGTTCTATTAGCTATTATCTTTCCGCCGCTGGCGGTGATTGACCGCGGATGCGGCTCGGTACTGATTGTTTTCCTCCTCACCTGTCTTGGATGGGTGCCGGGAGTGATTGGCGCGTTAATCATCTTAAATAAACAAGCCTAAATATAATAACGATGAAATTAACAAAGAATGAACTATGACATACGAGGAATATATAGCGCAAGAACAAAAAGCATTTGAGGAGGAACAACAAGACGACTGTTGCTTTGTGAGCAATCAGCCCGAAGGACAGTTCGTGAGAGGACATTAAGCATTTACCATTCAGATAAAGGACTAATTAAATACATAGATATGAATAAAACAGATTTTCCTATATTGAAACAAATTGTGCATAAACAACCACTTGTGTACCTCGATAACGCGGCTACAAGTCAGAAACCACAAGTGGTAATCGATGCGCTGGTAGAAGCATATAGTCAGTGGAATAGTAATATACACCGCGGCGTACATTATTTGAGTCAAGTAGCCACCAAACACCACGAGGAAGCACGAGATAAAATAGCACAATTCATCCACGCACAGAGTAGCGAAGAGGTTATTTTCACCAAGGGTACTACCGATAGTATCAATACTATCGCTTTCTGCTTAGGAGAACTACCTAACACCACCAAAGAAGGTGAACTACAATCATTTATTAGCGAAGGGGATGAAATCATCGTAAGCGCACTGGAACACCATTCAAATATAGTGCCTTGGCAAATGCTCTGTGAGCGCAAGAAAGCCGTGTTGCACCATATACCTCTTCGCGATGATTTAACTATCGACTTAGACGCTTTTAAGACCCTTTTAAGCAGTAAAACAAAAGTAGTCAGTATTGCACATGTGAGTAATGTGTTGGGTATTATCAATCCTATAGAAGAAATTATCCGTTTGGCACATCAGTACGGCGCTATAGTAGTGGTGGATGGCGCACAAAGTGTGCCACATATGCCAATAGATGTGCAGAAATTAAACTGTGACTTCTTGGTTTTCTCTGGTCATAAAATGTACGGACCTACAGGCATAGGTGTACTATATGGTAAGAAAGAATGGCTTAATAAAATACCACCATACCAGGGTGGGGGAGAAATGATTAATCATGTACGCTGGAGTGGTACTACCTACAACGAATTACCTTATAAGTTCGAAGCAGGCACACCTAATTATGTAGGCAGTTACGCTTTGAGTAAAGCTATTGACTATATTCAATCAATTGGTATGTCATCCATAATGAAACATGAAATGCAATTGACTACCTATTGTGAAGAACAGTTAAAGCAAATAGAAGGTGTGCACATCTATGCAGCTAACCAACTAAAAGCTGGCGCTGTGAGTTTTAATGTCTATATAAGCGGCAAACTTATTCATCCATTTGATATAGGCACCTTATTAGACCAGCAAGGAGTTGCTATCCGTACGGGACATCATTGTGCTGAACCTCTAATAGAAGAGTTAGGTGTACCTGGTACTGCACGCGTTTCATTCGGATTATACAATGATAAAGAAGATATTGATATATTTATTAACGCACTCAAAAGAGCAATAAGTATGTTAGTGTGATTTTTGTATCTTTGCGGTCGAGTTTAACTATAAAGTTATTCCCATAGGTGTCCCATAGGTGTCCCATAGGTGTCCCGTAGGCGAGTCGTATAACTTTTCATAAAAAACAAGCCTAAATAATCAAAATAATATATAACATGAGACAATTATTACTCATTATAGTTATACTACTTGGAGGAATAGCATATTCTGAACCTATACGAGTGGTGAGTTATAATGTAGAAAACTTGTTTCATCCTGCTAAAGATAGTATTAATGGACAAGCGCAAAACGATACAGAATGGACATTAGAGGGTGAACGAAGATGGTCATTCACACGATATAATAGGAAAACAGAGAATATTGCGCGAGTGATTACAAATATAGGTCAATGGAGTGGGGTAGATATAATAGGTCTTTGTGAAATTGAAAACGCTGAATGTTTGCGGAGATTATCTCAAGTAATGAGGCGAGACAAATACGATTTTGTGCACTATGAGAGTCCCGATCCACGCGGTATAGATGTGGCACTATTATATAAGAGAGAACGCATTGATACTATCAGTACCAAAGCTATTCGAATGCCTTTTCCTACGCGGGATATACTATATGTATCCGCGCAAGTGGATAAAAAAGATACATTGCACTTATTTATTTGCCATCTACCATCTCAGTTAGGTGGTAAAGCAAAAAGTGAATGGAAGCGTATCGCAGCCAAAGAAATACTCCAAAAAGAAGTGGATTCTATACTATATACTAACACCAACGCCCATATTATCATCATGGGTGATATGAATACGAAAGCCATACAAGATATAAAAGGACTTATAAATAAAATGATGACGCTGCAAGCAGATAACCAAGGTACGCATAAGCACCAAGGTCAATGGACTTGCTTAGATCAGTTTTATTGTTCACCAGCAGTGGATAGTATATCTGAAGTATCTGTATATAATACAGAATGGATAATGGAAAACGATGATAAATACCTTGGACTAAAACCCAAAAGAACATATATTGGGTTTCATTATCAAAACGGATTTTCTGACCACCTACCTATTGTAATGGATATTAATTATAAAAATTTATGAAGAAAATAGTTACATTATTATTTTTTATTATTACTGGAATGAGTATTTGGGCTAACGACTCTACCAAAGTTTTTCAAGGTTATTCAGGTGGTATGATGCTTCATACAGGCTATTTATTTGGTCAAGATAAAAACGCACCTATCGCATCAGATGGCCGTTCGTGTAGTCCACAAGGCGCATTATTTGGTATTGGTGGTAGTCTGCGCGTTCATCTATGGAAATACCTTAGAACAGGTTTCGAAGGCGCCGTTTCTACTATGAATAGTAATATGACTGACTGCAGTACTATATTACAAAATGGCAGTTATGTGCGCATGGGATACGGCGGTGTATTAGCAGACGCATGCTGGCGATTGGAAAAAATATGGCCATATATAGGAGGAACGATAGGCGGAGGAACTATCAAAGGATTATATATATTAGAAGGTAATCAAGAAGATTGGATAGCAGAAGAAAATACTTATTTTCATAAAAATAGTTACTTCTTTTTTACACCATATGTAGGATTTGATTATTGTATGACAAAGCGTATTCATATCACTTTCCGATTTGATTGGATGCTCGCTTTCAAGCAAAATGAATTAGTAATGCCTACTGGTCCAAGATTATATTTTGGATTTATGTTTTGCCATTAATTAAATTATAAACTATATGAATTTCACAGGAATTATCATAGGAGCAGCGGTCTTTTTGAGTATCGGCATCTGTCATCCTATCACTACCAAATTAGAATATTATTTCGGCAGAAAAGGCTGGTGGGGATTTTTTATTCCGGGTATTATATGCACAGTTATTTCGCTTTTACTCGATAACTATATTGCCTCTACTATCGCAGCGGCTTTCGCTTTTTCGTGTTTTTGGGGTATAGGTGAAGTGTTTAAACAAGAAAAACGCGTACTCAAGGGTTGGTTTCCTGAAAATCCAAAACGCCACGAGTACTATGAACGTAAACGAAAAGAAATGAAACTTTAACTCATTTCGAGCATTTTGCGGATAGAAGAGACGGCTTTTTCGGCTGTCTCTTTTTCTACATACATCTCAGGTTGCTCATCGCGTAAACATGCATATACATTTTCTAATGTATTCATACGCATATACTCACACTCATTACATGCACACGCAATACCATTTTCATTCTTCGAAGGCAGAGGAATAAATTCTTTATTAGGGCATGCCTTCTCCATCTCATGTATTATTCCGCTTTCTGTGGCTATTATAAAGCGCGTAGAAGACGATTTTATTACATGGTCGAGCAATGCCTTGGTAGAACCAATTACATCGCTCAGCGCGAGAATTTCAGCCTTACACTCTGGATGAGCTAAAACTTCTACACCAGGATTTTCTTTTTTGAGCTGCTCTAAAGCATTTTTATCAAATCTACCATGTACATGGCAACCTCCATCCCAAAGAATCATCTCTCTTCCTGTAACGGAATTAATATATGCGCCAAGATTCTTATCTGGACCGAAAATAATAGGTTGATCAGTTGGTAATTGGTCCACTATATGCTTGGCATTGGAGGAAGTAACTACTATATCTGTCACTGCTTTTACTTCTGCAGTAGTATTTACATAACTTACTACCAAAGGTTTTTGTCCCTTATTCAACTCTTTTTGTGATTGAATAAAAGCAGATAAATCTTGTGCTTTACAACTATCAGCCAATGAGCAGCCTGCATTCATATCAGGAACCAGTACTTTCTTATCAGGACAAAGAATCTTCATCGTCTCGCCCATAAAATGCACACCGCACATTATTAATATATCTGCTTGCACGCGCGTTGCCTGTTGTGCGAGCGCGAGACTATCTCCAATGAAATCAGCTATTTCTTGTATCTCCGGTCTCGTATAATAATGCGCGAAGATAACTGCATTTTTCTGTTTAGCCAATTCGCGGATAGATTGCATTAATTTTTCCTTTTCCATAACTACTGCCCACAAGCTTCTAAAAGAAGATATAAAATATTATATATTTATTTTTAAAAATCTATTGGTTATTATTAGCTGTTGATAATGTAAATAATCGTTGAAATCGATTGAAGTTCAATATATTATAGCACCCAAAAGAAGTTAATTAAAAGTAAAGACTTTTGATAAGTGTAATGCCTAAGATATTATAAACATATCTATTCTGAAATTATAAACAATATGTTAATAAGTTAATTAAATACTTCGATTTCAACGGATTAAATCACAACCATTTTTTCCATTTAAATACACCCATGATAATTGCTACAGAGGATAGCATTAATCCTATTGCCAATAAGTATCCGTATTTGAAATGCAATTCAGGCATAAAATCAAAGTTCATACCATACATAGATGCAATAAGTGTAGGTGGCAGAAAGATAATATTGATCACTGTGAATATCTTGATTATCTTATTCTGCTCGATGTTTACCAAACCGAGGAAAGTATCCTGGAGGTAGTCAAGACGGTCAAAACCAAATCGCGTGTAATCAAAGAGTGAGTTAATATCCTTAATAATCATCGTGAGGCGTGGACCTAATTCTTCGGGGAAGAAATCGCACTTAAGGAAATTACTAATCACGCGCTGTTTATCCATTATATTCTGTCGAATGATAGTCACTTTTTCCTGTAAGTCCTTGATTTGCACAAGCAAGTCTTCGTCCACATGATCACTCTTAGCATTGATTTGTTGAGAGAGTGTGGTAATCATGTCGGTTGTATCCTCAATCATATCGGCATCCTTTTCCACACGAGTCTCAAAGAGCGCCACTAATACATGGTATCCGCTTGGGAAATTGCGAGTATTAACAAACATCTTCTTTATAGTCTCATTAAAACTATCCAATTCCACATCACGGATAGTGACGAGGATTGAGTTTTTGAGGATAAAGTTAACAGGCTCTACTTCGTAGTTATTCTTAAGGAAGTTACTATTCGCCACGATACTATCGTCCGTTTGGATATAACGGCTGGAGAGCTCAATCTCCTCCATTTCTTCATCTTCCTGAATATCTATCTTAAGGAATCCCTCTAATGTGTCCTCTGTTTTATCTGATACATCGAGAAGGTCAATCCAAATGATATCTTTCTTATCCAGTTCTTTTAGTGCGGAGATAGTGCGTGCTACTTTGATTTTCTCCTTATCTTTATAGAATATTTTGATTTCAGACATGATACTTAGCAATTAGATTGGTTAATTCAATAAATTGTTCTACTGACAGCTGTTCTGGGCGCATTGTAAATATTTTCTCTTCTAAGATGGGATTTCCCTTTCCTACCAGCTGTTGAAGAGAATTGCGCATCTGTTTTCGTCGCTGGTTAAAAGCTGTTTTAACTACTGTCTTAAATAGTTTTTCGTCGCAATCCAACCGTCGTCGTTTGTTACGAGTCATTCGTATGACTGCTGATTTCACTTTAGGCGGAGGATTGAATACATGTTCGTGTACAGTGAATAAATATTCTATATCGTAATAGGCTTGTAGCAGTACGGATAATATTCCATATGCTTTCTTGCCTGGTTGCGAAGCAATTCGTTCAGCCACTTCTTTCTGTATCATACCTGAGCAAACAGGAATACGATCCTTATAATCAAGTACTTTGAAGAAAATTTGGCTACTTATGTTATAGGGATAATTACCAATGACATTAAATTCGCCCTCGGATATGAGTTGGTCTAAGTCAATCTTCAGAAAGTCTCCTTCCACAAGGTTCAACTCGGGATACCACTCTTTGAGATATGCCACCGACTCGCGGTCTATTTCGATGGCCGTGAGTGTGATAGCAGGATTTTTAAGAAGGAATTGGGTAAGCACACCCATTCCCGGTCCGATCTCTATGGTTCGGCCGGTGGAGATTGTTTCAGCAATCTTTTGGGCGACACTTAAGTCCGTCAAGAAGTGTTGCCCTAGAAATTTCTTTGCTCGTACTGTGTCGCACGATTGTTTCTTGGCATGTACTTGTTGCATTCTCCGCGTGATAATCGTCCATATAGGTGTGTTTTTAATTAAAAAGTTTGCGTGCGTAAAAAAAAATTAGTACCTTTGCACGCAAATTACAATAGTGTTGTACATCCGTCCAACGCTTTTGCGACTGCAAAAGTACAACAAATATTTGAAATATACAAGGTTTTTAGCGATAAAAATGCATATTTACTTGAATTTATAATTAAAAATGCCTCGTTTAGCACAAATAATAACGAAAATTATTGACTTTTTCTATCGTCCTTTCAGCCGATGGTTCTCTCCGCAACTCTTCCGTTATGCAGCTTGTGGAGGTGGAAACATGGTGTTGGATTGGGTGCTCTATTTCTTGATTTATAACTTCGTCATTGGTCATCAATTACTATATATTACCCTTCCCTTTAGGGAGGGGCTGGGGGTAGGCTTCTGTATCACTCCCCACATAGCCACGCTATGTATTGTTTTTCCTATTACCCTTTTGACAGGTTTTTGGTTGAATAAGTATGTTACTTTCACGCAATCTAACTTGCGCGGTAGTAAGCAGTTAATGCGTTATATAGCTATTGTAGCGCTTAATCTTGCAGTCAATTATTTTGGATTAAAACTATGCGTGGAGTGTTTCGGTTGGTATCCTACGCCGAGCAAGATGTTTATCACGCTCATCACTATCGCCATTTCCTATTTCGGACAGAAATACTATTCTTTTAGAATAAGTAAATAATTAAACATTTCTAATTTATTATGAGTAAATTACCTGAAAATGCGGCTCGCCCATTGCAGAATGGAGAGCAATACGAGCCTATTTTGAAACCCACGAAAGATTATCCTGAGGTCAGTTTATATAGCGTCAGTATGGGTGTGCTGATGGCAGTTATTTTCTCCGCTGCGGCTGCCTATTTGGGTCTCAAAGTGGGACAAGTCTTCGAAGCAGCTATTCCTATTGCTATCATAGCGGTGAGTTTATCATCTATCCTCAAGCGCAAGAACGCCTTGGGTGAGAATGTGATGATTCAGTCTATAGGTGCCAGTTCGGGTGTGATTGTAGCAGGAGCTATCTTCACACTTCCAGCGCTGTATATCTTGCAAGCCAAATATCCTGAGATGACTGTCACTTTCACGCAGATCTTCCTTTCTTCGCTACTCGGTGGCTGCTTAGGCATACTCTTCCTAATCCCCTTCCGCCGTTATTTCGTGAAGGAGAAACATGGTGAGTATCCATTCCCAGAGGCGACTGCCACTACACAAGTGCTTATCTCAAACGAGCAGAGCGAAGAGCAACCTTCAGCAGCAACAACCGCCACTTCTTCTGCCAAACCCCTCATCTGGGCAGCTGGAATAGGTGGATTATACGATTTTGTAGTATCTACTTTCGGTTTATGGACCGAGCAGTTATCTACGCAGATGACTACATGGGGCGCCACTTTGGCTGAGAAATGCAAACTTGTTTTCTCTATCAATACCTCTGCGGCAGTCCTTGGTTTGGGATATATTATTGGTTTGAAGTACGCGGCTATTATCTGCGCGGGTTCGTTCTTTGTATGGTGGGTCTTACTGCCTATGATAGGTACGATGCCTGGTATGGAGTCGATGACTGCCGAAACACTCTTCCGCGATTATGGTCGTAACATAGGTATTGGTGCGATAGCGATGGCTGGACTCATAGGTATCGTCCGTTCGTGGGGAGTCATCAAGAGTGCTGTTTCGTTAGCAGGTAAAGAGTTAGGCGGCAAAGGGAAAGGCGAACAAGCACCGAAGGCGAATATACTCCGCACAGATCGTGATTTATCAATGAAATTCTTGGTATTGGCTATAGCTGTTGCACTCGTTTGTACTTTTGTTTTCTTCTGGGTAGGAGTGCTTGGTAATTTCTGGCAAGCTTTAGTGGCATTCTTGGTAGTGACAGTTATTGCTTTTCTCTTTACTACAGTAGCGGCGAATGCTATTGCTATTGTGGGTAGCAACCCTGTTTCTGGCATGACGCTGATGACCCTTATTATAGCTTCTGTTATTTTTGTAGCAGTGGGTATGAAAGGTGCAAGTGGTATGGTAGGAGCGATGGTGATAGGTGGCGTTGTGTGTACGGCGCTCTCTATGGCTGGCGGATTTATAACAGACCTCAAGATAGGTTATTGGATTGGTTCGTCGCCATACAAACAGCAGACATGGAAGTTCCTCGGTACACTTGTCTCTGCGGCCACGGTTGGCGGTGTGATGATTGTCCTCAATAAAACCTATGGTTTCACGGGAGAAAATGCACTTGTAGCACCTCAAGCGAATGCGATGGCGGCGGTTATCGAACCGCTCATGTCGGGGCAAGGCGCACCATGGATGTTGTATCTTGCGGGTGCGGTCTTGGCGCTTATCTTAGCCTTACTGAATGTACCTGTTTTACCTTTCGCTTTGGGTATGTTTATTCCATTGAGTCTGAATACCCCATTATTGGTAGGTGGTGTTATTTCTTGGTTTGTAAGTCGTAAGAAAGCAAGTGATGGGGAACAAGCAGAAGAGTTGGCTCAGGCTCGTCAGGAGAAGGGAACACTTGTTGCGTCTGGCTTTATAGCAGGAGGTGCGTTGATGGGTGTTGTGAGTGCTATTGTTAAGTTCTGCGGCGTGGACTGGTATCTGGGCGCTTGGGCATCAAGCAACGGCGCAGCCCTTGTCGGCGTAGCTGCATATATCGCTCTGATCGCCTACTTCGCCTGGGCAAGTAAAAAGAAATAATGTAAAATATTCATTATTCATTAATATCTAGTCTGTCTAGAATATTTCTCTTATAAACCAAGGACGAACCACCCGTCCTTGGTTTTTCTTTTTTCCATATCCCATCGTCTTATTTGTAATCTGTAGGCACTTTGTACCGTTCTCTAAACTATAAATGGCGAAAAAATCGCCATTTATTTGCATTTATGCAAAAAAAGTAGTACCTTTGCAACCGAATAAACAGATTATGAATAAAATACAAGACCAATAAATGAACGAAATAAATTTTATAATATACCAGACTCCTCAAGGCAATGTAAATATTGAGGCGGTTGTGAAAGACGAAACGCTTTGGCTAACGCAAAAGGCGATGGCAGAGTTGTTTGGTGTGCAAGTCCCTGCCATTAGCAAGCATTTGAAGAATATTTTTGAGGAGGGCGAGTTGGCGGAAAGTATGGTTGTTTCCAAAATGGAAATAACCACTCAACACGGAGCAATAGAGGGCAAGACGCAGCAGAAAGAAGCTAACTTCTACAACCTCGATGTAATTATTTCAGTGGGTTATCGTGTCAATTCTGCAAAAGCAACGCATTTTCGCATATGGGCAACCAAGGTACTCAAGGAGTTTATTCAGAAGGGATTTGTCTTGGACGATGAGCGACTGAAGCAGGGCAAGGCAGCTTTTGGACAGGATTATTTCCTCGAGTTGCTTGAGCGTGTTCGTTCTATTCGAGCAAGCGAGCGTCGTATTTGGCAACAGATTACGGATATTTTTGCAGAGTGTAGTATAGACTACGACCGTAATTCTCCTATTACACAAGAGTTCTATGCGATGGTGCAAAATAAGTTTCATTACGCTATTACTGGTAAAACAGCTGCTGAGATAGTTCACTCAGGTGCAGATCATACCAAGGAACATATGGGATTGACTACATGGAAGCATGCGCCAGATGGTAGAATTTTAAAATCGGATGTGACCATTGCTAAGAACTATTTAGACGAGAAACAAATTCGCCGTTTAGAGCGTGCAGTAACAGGTTATTTTGATTATATAGAAGATCTCATTGAGCAAGAAAACACTTTTAATATGGCAGAATTTGCTAATAGCGTAAATGAGTTTCTATCGTTTAGAAAATATCAGATACTACCAAATAAGGGGCATATCTCACGTTCTTTAGCAGATAAGAAAGCAGAAGCAGAGTATGAGGTGTATAACAAAACTCAAAAGATTCTTTCTGACTTCGACAAAGAGATTAAAAAACTACAGGAGAAATAACCAAACAACCTATTTGTCTGCATTGGCACAATAACTCAAACATTTTAACCATGCTGTTCAAGGTACACTATGGTTTACATATAATGGAGTCAAATTGACCGACTTGCGCGAGCAGATGAAAAAATAAATTAGGAATATAAAAAAGACTCATATATCATGCTAAAGGAAATTAAGGATATTCTCAACAAGCAGTTGTTGCGTCAAAAACCAACTAATGAGCAATTCACCGCTTATACGGAAGCTTTACGGAATCTAAAAGAAAGCATTCAACCTAACGAGACGGAAGAGCACAACAAGAGTTATATTGAGACATTCTTGAAGGATGCTTTTTACGGCAAGACAAATCTGGTGAATACAGCCGACAAGATAGATTGTGCAATATACCAAACAAAAGATGCAAATAGTCCTATTGAGGTGATAATTGAGGCTAAGTCCCCTACTAATCAATCCGAATTTCCTTCAATTCACAATCTAAATTGCAAGGCGATGCAGGAACTCGTCCTGTATTTTATGCGCGAGCGGTTCAAAAGCAACAATATCAGCCTCAAACATCTCATCATTACTAACGGCTACGAATGGTTTATAATTGACGCTTCCGAATTTGAGAAGTATTTTGCCGACGATAAGAAATTTGTTAAACTATATAAAGAGTTCAACAACAACGAGTTGCTATTTAGTGGCACGAAGGATTTCTATACCGAAATAGCGAAGCCTCAAATAGATAAGGTGAAGCAGAACATTGATTTTGCTTATCGTGATATTCGCACATTGAAAAGCGATGCGGCAAAGTTATGGTTCTATCGTATATTACAACCTGCTCATTTGCTGAAAGCGATGAAGTTTACCGACTCCAACAAACTAAATACGGCATTCTATAATGAATTGCTGCATATCATTGGTCTGGAAGAGCACAAAGTGGATGGAAAGAATGTCATCGAGCGTAAACCAGCCGCACGCAGGAATACGTATTCGCTTTTAGAAAGCACAATATACCAATTAGAAGATTATGGCATCACATCTGAAGAAGAACAATTCGACCTCGCTCTCAATCTCGTAATCACATGGATAAACCGTGTGTTATTCCTTAAGCTCTTGGAAAGCCAACTCATCAGTTACCACGGCAATCAACATTCAGATGAATATCGCTTTCTCGCCCCACAATTCATCAAAGATTACGATGAACTCAACGAACTCTTCTTCAAAGTGCTTGCTATTCCGATGCAAAACCGTCCGGCACAAGTCAAGGAGAAGTTTCACAATATTCCATATCTTAATAGTTCTCTCTTTGAACTCACAGAAAACGAGGATAAGTATTTCCGAATCACTGGGCTAAAACTTGGTCAGATGCCCTTGTTCTCTCAGACCGTTATCAAAGACAAAAACGGTCATCATATGAAGATGGAAATGGATACGTTGGAGTACTTGTTCCGTTTCTTGGATGCGTATGACTTCGGTAGTGAACAATCAGACGATATTACTAAAGCCGAGAATAAAACACTTATCAACGCGTCTGTATTGGGTCTTATCTTCGAGAAAATCAATGGATATAAAGATGGTTCGTTCTTCACACCGGCATTTATCACACAATATATGTGTCGCGAAGCGATTGAACGTATAGTAATACAAAAGTTCAATGCCCACTACGGTTATTCTTGTAAAACATTAACCGATATTCACAATCAGGACTTTGACAAAGCAGAAGCTATTGCTATCTTGGATAGTATTACACTTTGTGACCCCGCAGTCGGATCAGGGCACTTCCTCGTATCAGCACTTAATTGTCTTATTGCAATACGTGCTGAATTAGGGCTGCTTCAAGATGAAAACGGAAAACGTTTAAAGGACTACACCTTTTCGATCGACAACGATGAACTGATAGTGTTGGATGAGGATGGCGAAATCTTCCACTATAATCCGAATAGTGCTGAAAGCCTGCGCGTACAAAAGACGCTTTTTGAACTCAAACGACGTATTATTGAAAACAACTTATTTGGAGCTGACATCAATAATAACTCCGTCAATATTTGTCGTTTGCGATTGTGGATAGAATTGCTTAAAAATGCTTACTATCGAGACGACACACACGAGCTGGAGACTTTGCCGAACATTGACATTAACATCAAATGTGGTGATTCACTCAAAAACAAATATCCTGTTGCCGTAGGAGAATCTATCAACGACATTTTCTTACAAAAGTATGTAGCCTCATACAAAAAGGCAGTTCTTGACTATAAGCAAACATGTGACAAAGCGCAGAAGCAAGAAGTTAGAAAAAGTATTGAGCAGATAAAGTACCACATGCTACACGATGGTTCACAGTTGAATATCTTTGATACAGAAGCTAACCAAACTGCTCAAAACGATTCTCTTTTTGCACATTCTTTGGAATGGATGATTGAGTATCCCGAAGTTTTGTATGATTCAGGTAAATTTGCAGGTTTTGATATTATCATCGGCAATCCTCCGTATATTCAATTACAAGCAGATGGAGGTAAACTTGCTACGTTATACGCGCCTAACACCACCAAGAAAGGTGACTCTCGTAATAATTACAAGACCTACGCACGGACAGGCGACATCTACTGCTTGTTCTATGAACGAGGTTACCAATTGCTCAAACCGAACGGCATTCTTTGCTTCATTACATCCAATAAGTGGATGCGTGCTGGATATGGAGAGAAAACACGTGAGTTCTTAAGCAGTCAAATGACACCGGACATACTAATTGATTTTGCCGGTATTAAAGTGTTTGAGAATGCAACGGTTGATACCAATATTTTATTGGTTACCAAAGCAGTTAATGCACAACGGAAGTGTACGGCTGTATCTTGTCAAGATGCCAAGATAGATGACATAAAGAATTTGAGCGATTATGTTCAGTCGCGTCGAATAGAATGTCGCTTCCCGTCGAATGATAGTTGGGTTATTCTCTCTTCAATAGAGCAAAGTATTAAGGACAAGATTGAAGCCGTAGGAACCCCATTGCGTGATTGGGATATAAACATCTATCGAGGTGTCCTTACCGGTTATAATGACGCTTTCATTATTGATTCTGCCAAAAGAGAGGAAATACTTACTAATTGTCAAACAGAAGATGAACGTATACGCACGACCGACTTGATACGACCGATTTTA